>CAZXNT010000010.1:0-13491 GCA_964642155.1 uncultured Candidatus Saccharibacteria bacterium | reverse complement strand
ACGCCGAATGAAATCCTTAGATTATTTAAAGTGCAAAATGTCTGTGGTTAAAACAGACGAGCTATCTTGAAAAAATAAGTTTGAAAATTAAATCATTAAAAATTTAATTAAAATTTAAAATTGATAATTAAAAATTTAAATACGGAGGTATTTTCTTATTGCGATAGTTGAAGAGATAACTCCCAAAACAACGCCGAAAAGAATTTGATAACTCAAAAGCTTAAAAGAATTAGAAAGTAAGTAAGCCCAAAGATTCATTTCGGGAATCAAGATATTTAAATAAGGAGAAGCGTAATAAATAATCGGCGAGAGCGCTATAAAACTTAAAATACCGGCAACTAATCCGTAAATCACGCCTTCCACCGCGTAAGGTCCGCGGATAAAAGTATTAGAAGCACCCACCAACCGCATTATGCCGATTTCATCGCGATAAGAATAAATCGCCAACCGAATGGTATTAAAAGTAATCAGCACTGCCACCGCCGCGAATAAAACCGTCAAAAAAATTCCGGCTTTTTTAACAGTGGAAACCATTTTTGTCAGGCGATCAATCACCAAAGAATTTTGCGCGTAAGAAATCTTGCTCACCGACTTTTTAAACGAATCGGCGCTTAGATAATTATTAATAGCGGCATAATCGCTGGAATCGTAAGCTTTAATATTCAATGAAGCTAATAATGGATTGTCTTTTAATTCGCCAAGCGCCTCGGAAATCGTCTGGTCTTTTTCGTGTTTGGCGCTAAAAATTTCAAGTGCCTTGTCTCTGGAGATATATTCTATTTTTTTAACCTCAACCAAACTCTCAAGCGAATTTTTAATTTTTAAAATTTCGTCTTCCGGCGCCTCGGTTTTAAAATAAACACTGATGTCTATCTTATCCTGAAAAGATTCAATCGCGGTTTTTGTGGAAATATTGAAAAAAATCAATCCTTCAAAAACCATTAAGGTCAAAGCCATGATGGCGATAGTGGCGGCGGAAAGCCAACCGCTCCGGCGAAAACCGAGAATTCCGTATTTAATTATGCGCGATAAAGCAGTGAACATATTTTATAATATATATTTTCCTTTTTCCTCATCTTTGACAATTTTTCCTTTTTCTAAACTTATCACCCGTTTTTTTAATTCATCAATGATTTCTTTATTATGCGTGGCTAAAATAACAACCGTGCCCAATTCATTTATTCTTAAAAGCAATTTGATGATTTCCGAAGTGTTAAACGGGTCAAGATTTCCTGTCGGTTCGTCGGCAATTAAAACATCGGGGTGGTTAATCATCGCTCTGGCAATCGCCACTCTTTGTTTTTCGCCACCAGAAAGCTCACTTGGAAAATTATGCATTTTATCAGTTAATCCTACCATTCCCAAAGCCTGCGGCACAAATTCTTCAATTTCTATTTGGGGTCTGCCAGCCGCTTCCAGAGCAAATGCCACGTTTTCATAAGCGGTTTTATTGGTTAAAAGCCGAAAGTCCTGAAAAATAACGCCAATATGTCTTCGCAGATGCGGAAGTTCACTTGATTTTAATTTATTAACGTCATGTGAGCTCACAATCACCTTCCCCTTAGTCGGTTTTTCTTCGCCAATCAACAATCTAATAACGGTTGACTTACCGGCTCCCGACCTGCCCACCAGTGAAACAAACTCGCCCGGGGCAATATCAAAACTTATATCTTCCAAGGCGGTTGACGTGTGGCTGTTTACGCGATAAATTTTTGAAACGGATTGAAAATTAATCATCTTTATTTAATTATATCACCTTCAATAAATAAATCCAAATCTCCATCCAAAACTTTTTCCACTTGAGTCGTTTCAATATCGGTTCTGTGATCTTTAACAAGCTTATAAGGATTTAAAACATAAGAGCGAATTTGGCTTCCCCATTCCGGCTTAATATTAACGCGCAACTCGGATAATTCTTTAAGTTTATTTTCTTCCATTAGTTTGATTAATTTCGCTTTGAGTAATTTTATCGCCCGTTCGCGATTCTGAGATTGCGAACGTTCAACGCGCGAAGCAACCGAAACACCTGTGGGTAAATGGACCAAACGCACCGCTGTTTCAACTTTATTGACGTTTTGTCCGCCCGGCCCGCCGGCGCGAGAAAGTTCAATTCTAATATCCTCTTCCGGAATTTTAAAATCAGCATAATCAACTTCCGGCAAATCCGGTAAAACTTCCACTAAAGCGAACGAAGTGTGCCTTTTTTGTTCGGGAGAAAACGGCGAGATTCTCACTAAACGATGGACACCCGCTTCTTTTTTGAGATAACCGTAAGCGTAATCGCCTTTTATTTCTATCGCCCCACCCGGTTCATCATTAAGCGTTTTTACTTTCCAGCCGCGCTGTTCCGCGAATTTTTTATACATTATGGAAAGCATATTTGCCCAATCCATGGCATCTTCACCGCCGGCTCCGGAAAAAATAGAAATAATCGCCGACTGCTTGTCGTATCTTCCGGAAAACAACAATTCTATTTCCAACTGGCGAAATTTTCTTTGAACTTCATAAAATAAATCATTATCAACCTGAATTTCCAAGCGCGAAATTCCATTTTCAATTTCCTCAAACCTTTTTATTAAATTATTAAGTTCGCCAATTTCTTTTATTTTTGAATCGGCTGTTCCGCGGTTTTTCCAAAAATCAGGGTCGCTGAATTCATATTCAATTTCTTTGACGCGATTTCTTTTGGTTTCAATGTCAAAGCCGCCCGGCCAGACGCCGGGCTTGTTCCTGAAGTTCGTTAAGTTTTAATTTTAAATCTTTCATAATGAGCCACCTCGCGGAATCGAACCGCGGACCTTTGCTTTACGAAAGCACTGCTCTGCCAACTGAGCTAAGGTGGCATAAAGCTTATCAGCTTTTAAGCTTACTTAACTTCTTAATCTTTTCAATACCTCTTCCTCCACTTCTTGCCTGTCGCGGCCATATTTAAAACGGGAAAGTTGTTTGATTTCTCCGGCCAATTCTTCATTTCCGTTTTCCGGAGCCATGGTTTTTATATTGAATGGTTTTGAAGTCTGACCGTTAATAAGAATTTTCACCAAAGCGTTAAAATTATCTATGTTGATTAAATCATTTTCGTTGAATACCGGTTCAAATTGTTTTACTAAAAATTCTGCGTCCTGCGCTCCCACCCTAAAAGCAATAATACTGCCGACGTTGCCGAAAACCGCGTCGCGTATTTTTTCCGTCAACTGGGCAATAAATTGATGGGCAATGGTAAGATTAAGGCGATATTTTCTCGCTTCGGATAAAATTGTGGAAATTGAATCCGTCGTGAAATTCTGGAACTCATCAATATAAAGATTAAAATCGCGCCGCTTTTTTTCATCCGTGATGTCAACGCGCGACAAAGCGGCCATTAAAATTTTACCAACCACAATCATTCCAAGCAAATTAGCGTTAAGGTCTCCGATTTTACCTTTTGAAAGATTAACCAATAAAATTTTTCTCTCATCCATCACCTGCCTGAAATTAAAAGCGGATTTTGTCTGTCCGATAATCGGCCGCACATAATCATTGGCCGTAAAATTATTGAATTTAGAAGTAATATAAGGCGCCATATTTGCCAAAGAACCCTCGCCCTTCACATTCGTCACTTCCTTTTCCCAAAAATCAAGCACCACCGGATTTTTAATACGCGCCAATTTTCTATTCCTGAAATCGGTGTCAGTCAGAACGCGCGCCGTTTCAATCAAAGTCACCGGCTCGTTAGCCGAATCTTCCATTAATAGTAAAAGCGTGTTTCTCATATATTGCTGGAAAACCGGACCCATCGCTTCTCCGCTTTCCGGAAAAAGCTTAAATAAAATACTTTGCATTTCGTCAACGATAAATGTTTTTTGTTCCGGCCTGCTAAAATCATAATCAAGCATATTCATTCCCAACGGTCGCTGAATATCCCCCGGGTCAAATAAAATCACATCTTCAATTCTATCTTTGGGAATTTGAGATAAAATCGTTTCAATTAACGAACCATGCGGGTCAATTACCGAAACTCCCTTGCCGGCTTTAATGTCTTCAATAACCATATTAGTCATTAAAGTTGATTTTCCAGTGCCGGTTTGCCCGATAATATAAACATGGCGGCGGCGGTCGTCTTCAGTAATGTGAACTTTTTTCTTCTCTCCGCGAAAAGCGCTTTCGCCGATTAAAGTCCCGGATTTGGAAATTTCCGCCGGCGGCTGCGCTTCTTTTGATTTAATCCATTTCAATCTTGGAATGTCGGTTGTGGAAGACGGAAAATGAAACATACTCGCCAATTCTTCGGCGTTTAAAATCATCGCTTGATTTTCGTCAAACTCGCGGAAAGAAAATTGATAAGCTATTTTTTGAGAATCGCGCGGCTTGATAATTTTCAGTTCTTGACGACGCGGAGCGTGAAATTGCGAATATCCACCGCTGATACTTTCCAAAATAGCGTCCGCCTGATATTGGCTCGGCGCGGAAACCAAAATCCTTAAATTAACTTCTAAAAGAGGTTTGGAAATTTTCAATTCCAGGGATTTTATCGCTTCGTCATCAATTATTTTTTCTTCTTTTTTATCGGCGTCCGGACTAATCGCTTTTTTAACATCCTTTAAACCCATTGCCAATCCGCCGAGAACTTCATCAAATTTTTTTCCCTGCTTCAGATATCCAATCATTTTAATGACTGTTTTTTTTACCGACTTCCCCGCCGGTCTGACTAAAATTTGGATGCCAGCGCCTTCGCCGACTTCATTGATTTTTGAAAGACCGCTTAAAATCGAAGCGAAGGTGTCAATATTCGCTTCCGCATAAGTTCTAATGGGCAAAACATAGGAAAGTTTTTGTTTAACATAAACTCCCTGATTTACGCCAGCCGGATTGAAAATATTATAATCATCAGCCGGCTCAATGGAAGCGTCTTTCCATAAGCCCTCTATCTGCCTGCTCACAAAATCAACGGAATCTTTCGGAACTGCCGCGTAAAAATGAATTTCTTCGCCGATGTGATGAACCGCCGATTCTAAAACAAAAGGAGATTTAAGGCTGGCTAAAATTCCAAAAAGCTGGGCAGAAGCGTTTATTTCGTCCTTAAAATCTTTTTGCTGGTCTTCGGTTTTTATTTTTTTAGGCAGACGAACAAGTAAAAGCTTTAAGCTAAGAGCGTCTTTTAAACGTCTCTTGTTGGAAATTTTTGAAATAAAAAAGAAAGCTGCGCCTATGACAATAAAAATAAACAAAATCGCTAAAATTAAATAAATAAGCATTATTTTAAACTTTTAAACTTTTATTTATATCAATTTTCTTTTTTTCAATTCTTCATACATTTTATCGGTGAGCGCGTCATGAAAAGCGTCCAAAACGAATGCGTTTGATTTGGAAGCAATTTTGGCGGCTTTTCCAATTCCTTGATGCAACGCCAAATCAATCAGTTTTTCAACTTCCACTTTCACGTCCATTGAAGAATTTTGAAGATAATTCGGCAAAACATTTGATTGCGCCGGAGACGGCTGGCTCGCCACTGTTTGTGGCTCAACAGCCGTTTGTTTAACAATAGGATGAAGCGCCTGTTTTACTAACTCTCTGTCCGATAAACTCTTATGTTCAAGTAAACTTCTTTTTTCAGCTATTTCTTTGCCCAATCTTTCAATATCCGCTTCCAACGCTTTATGCTCTCCTCCAGAGGCGGACCAGCCTTCGGCTGGAAAATTTTGATTGATAATGTCAGACATGGTATTATAAATTTATGAATAAATTAAAATCATTACTTACTACTCACTACTTTCTACTTTCTATTATCATTATTATAGCCGCTTTTTTACGCTTATACAATATAACTGATTTACCGCCCGGACTTTATCCTGATGAAGCGATGAACGGCAACAACGCTTTGGAAGCTATTTCTACTGGAAATTGGAAAGTTTTTTATCCGGAAAACAATGGTCGCGAAGGATTGTTTATAAACATCCAAGCGTTGTCAATCGCTTTATTCGGGAATTTCCCTTGGGCACTTAGAATAGTAAGCGCCATTTTCGGGATTCTAACGGTTTTGGGATTATATCTGCTCACTAAAGAACTCTTTAATAACTACAAAATACAAAATAAATACAAAAATGCAAAATTACAAATCAATGAAAAAATCGCGCTTCTTTCCGCTTTTCTTATGGCAACTTCGTTCTGGCATATCAATTTTTCCCGTATCGGTTTTCGCGCGATTATGGCGCCCGCATTTTTGGTTTGGGGAATTTATTTTTTGTTAAAATCACTAAATAATTGGAAATTGGAAATTGGAAATTGGAAATTGCCAATCTTAGGAGGATTGGCTTACGGTCTTGGTTTCCATTCTTATATCGCCTACCGCGCCACACCGTTATTAATTTTAATAATTATTGCTTTATATTGGTTTCAAAACCCCGCACAAATTGCTTCGCAATTATACGGGGCAAGTAAAGAATGGCAAATCCGCAAAAAAATTTTACTGGCGGCTAGCGGTTATATCTTAATGGCTATTATTATTTTTGCGCCATTGGGAATTTATTTTATCCAAAATCCGCAGGATTTTATGGGACGAACAACACAAATTTCAATTTTTAGTTCGCCTACTCCAATAAAAGATTTAACAATGAATATTTTAAAAACCGTTGGAATGTTTAATTTTTCCGGCGATTTTAATTGGCGCCACAATTATGCGGGAAAACCGGTATTATTTTGGCCGGTGGGAATATTATTTTTAATTGGAACAATGATATCAATCCGCCGCCTATTTTCCAAAGATTTTTTCGCGCCAATATTTATTTTCTCTTGGCTGGTTATCGCCGCTCTGCCGGTCGTAATTTCCAACGAAGGATTGCCGCACGTTCTCCGCGCAATTATAATGATTCCGCCGATTTTTGTTTTAGCGGGATTCGGCGGAATTTATATATATGAGAAAATTCTTACTGTTATCAATAACAACAAAATAAATTTATTGCGCTGGGGTGTTGCGATTTTTATAATAATTTTAATTATCCAAGGTTACCAATCTTATTTTATCGGTTGGGGTAAAAATCCCAATGTCCAAGGCGCTTTTGCCGCCGATTATGTTCAAATCGGCCGCGAATTGAATTCATTGCCAAAAGAAACGCCTAAATATGTGATTGTGGAAGCGCGTGGCGCTGATGTTCGCGGCATTCCGATGCCAACGCAAACAATAATGTTTATCACCGACACTTTTACGCCGGAAAAACAAAAAGAAAAAAATATATTTTATGTTCTGCCGGATAAAATCAACCAAATTCCTCAAAATAGTTATACAGTTATTTTAAAATAAAATTTTATCCATGTCTTATTACCATTACGTCGCCTTCTTGCGCGATATAATCTTTGCCCTCCAGCCGAAGCCAACCTTTTTGTTTTGCCTGCGACCAGCCGTTGGCTTCCAATAATTTTTGCCAATTTATCACTTCCGCGCGAATGAATTTTTTTTCAAAATCGCTGTGAATTTCACCGGCTGCCTGCGGCGCCCTACTCCCCTTTCTAATTGTCCATGCTCGAGTTTCGTCTTCACCAGTGGTAAAAAAACTGATAAGCCCTAAAATATCATAGGCTTTTCTGATTAACTCATTAACGTTATTTTCCGCCGCTAAATCCATAATCAAATAATCAGCCCCGATTTCTTTAATTTTATCCGCCAGCTGGCGGATCAATTCTTCGCTCGCATCGCTTTCTTTTCCGTTTAACAAATAAATTTGTTTTTTGGCGGTAAGAAGATTCATTTCCTTCAAAAACGCAGATTCTTGCGGACCTAACACGGATAATCGCGGAAAATTTATAGCCAATTTCCCGTCGCTTAAAATTTTTTTCAATTCTTTAATAAATTCAAATTCTTTGATTTTATTCTGGTCTCCTGTTTTCGCTTCTCCCTCTAATTTCGCCATTCGTTTTTCAATTGTTTCCAAATCTTTCAAAATCAATTCCATATTGATAATTTCCAAATCTCTCAGCGGGTCAATTTTTTCTTCAACGTGAATAATCTCGCTATTTTCAAAAATACGGATAACTTCAACAATCGCGTCCACATCCCTGATGTGCGATAAAAATTGATTACCTAAACCTTCGCCTTTATTAGCGCCTTTAACCAAGCCGGCAATGTCGTAAAATTCCACAACCGCCGGAACGATTTTTTTTGATTTGCTCATTTCCGCCAATTTTTGCAGACGTTCATCAGGCACGGCAACCACGCCCACATTCGGGTCAATGGTCGCGAAAGGATAATTGGCGATATTCACTTCTTGCTTGGTTAAAATTTTGAAAAGCGTTGACTTACCGACATTCGGAAGCCCCACTATACCCATTGATAGTTTGTAACCCATAATTATTCATGTCCACAGGTAAATAACCCATTACCCGCAGCTCCGTTTTAATTCCTATGACCTTATCTACGACGTTTAATATTATCCCCCGTTTTGCCTCAAAATTCAAATTCTGAAGAACTTTTACCGCCTTTTGAGCAAATATCTTTATATCATTTTCTTTCGGTAATGTGAACTCATTTATCCGCCCTGTTTCTTTTTGTGCTTGAACTATTTGAGCTTCGAGTGAAAAAATTTTATCTCTCAAGGGAGCAATATACTCTTTTAATTTTTCCATAGAAATTAGGCCAGTGCCATAAGCCTTAGTATAGCGTTCTTCCTCATTCTTTAATTTTAAAATACTCTTTTTTACGACTTCAATATCTATTGCCGAAATATCCATTTTACTACGCTTATTCCCTAATAAGCGCTTGATCTGTTGAGATAATAATTCTGAAGAGCTCATAATCATCGCAAGTTTCTGCCAAACTAATGTATCGACAATTCTGGCATTTATTCCCCTCTCTGCGCACTTTGGCGGTAATGGAAAACTATGAACCCTATTTGTGCAACGATAATACAAATACTTTCCATGTTGAGGCCCCTCGCCCGTTCTCCTATCTCCACAAATACACCACATCCTATTAGCAAGGAGATATTGATTTTTCTTATTTCTATTAGATAATTCAAAATTAACTTTGAGCTGGCTCTGTGCTCGCATAAATAAATCAACATCTATAATCGCTGGAGTAGGTATTTTAATCCATTCTTCTTCCGGTCTTATTTTTCTGCTCGTCTTTCTCATTTTTCGATATTTTTCTTTATTAATAGGATTCTCTGGCACCACCGCATACGATTTGCCATAATGAGCTTCCCCAATATAAGTTTTATTTCTCAAAAGATGAGTTAAGGTGCTCGTGCTCCACACTCCCCTTTTACTTTTTCTTGGTTTTATTTTCAACTCTTGCAGTTTTCTTACCACACCCCGAAGAGTAAAACCATCGTTAGCAATCCAACCAAATATCATTTTTACAATTCTTGTCTCTTCTTTATTAATCTCATAATAGCCGTGCACTTTATCTTTTTTGAGTATATACACATAGCCATAAGGCGCTTCGCTTACGAGAATATGCCCTTCTTTCACTTTCCGCATTTTACCAAGTCGGAAACGTTCCGAAATTTTCGCCCGTTCATATTCAGCAAATAATCCCTTAACACCGTGCAGAATTTTCTCCTCTCCGTTTTTCGGCGAAGGCGTTGTCACAAAGAGCACATCTACCCTTGCCTCTATCAGCTCATCCATTATTAATGCCTGATAAGAATAC
Organism: uncultured Candidatus Saccharibacteria bacterium; assembly: GCA_964642155.1. Lineage (GTDB taxonomy): Bacteria > Patescibacteriota > Minisyncoccia > UBA6257 > UBA9933 > JAJYWO01. The sequence goes on along the minus strand of CAZXNT010000010.1, from coordinate 3,869 downwards.
CTGCGTGCCAATCGGTCTGGATCATACATCAAAACCCCTTCCCATATTTTATTCTTTGCGTCTTGACGAAGCTGGTCTAATTGTGGCCGCGCCAACATATCACCACTCCAACCATCATCAATGTATTCCTTTACGATGTTATAGTTATTCTTTTTCGCAAATTCTCGAACAGCTAAAAGTTGTGTTTCAATAGTTCCCTCTTCCTCTTGTCGAGCAGTTGACACTCTTGCATATACCGCAATCAAATTTATGTTTTTTTTAATATCTTCGCTCATTTTCATAATTCTAATTTTTATGCTTATCCAAAAATCTTTTAATTTCTTCTTTTGATATACGCCACAGAGATGTCTTGCTGCCTCCTAATTTATGACCTTTCAAACTGCCACTCCGAAGCCACCGCTCAATCGTTCGCGGATGGACCCGAAGATATTTTGCAACTTCTTCTCTTGTTAAAAACTCCATACATATATCATATTCCTAATTGTCCATAACTGTCAATACTAATAAACATAGCTTAAAAACTAACAAAGTTTTACACCTCTTACACCGTTATCGTTTTTGCCTTTTAAAATCAGTGTTTTTTGAGGGTGTAGGTCTTGGTGTATAGTTTTAATAATGTATGCCAATCTTACATTCTAAAATCTTACATCAAAATCTTACACCGCCAGATTTCCACTATTCAAGCCATTTTCTTCGCTTGGTGTAAGAGGTGTAGGTTCATCTGCTGTTTTGAAGTAGGTTCTATATAAATTCTCCACTTTCGTTTTTTCAAATAAGTAGCAGTTGCCCTTTTTGGTTCTCTGTTTTTTTTCTGAAGCCAAATTAAATTTCTTAATCGCCCAACCGACTTTTGCCGCTCTTTGTTTAGGCGTATCTCTTTCTAAAAATACTTCCGGACTTATAAACTCGCTGATTTCTTTAGGACTTAAAATAACCTCCGTATTCTCTTGAAATTGACCCAAAATAGCACTAACTACTTCTTCCTCAATTTCAGAGGGTTCATACTCGGAAAATCCATACTGAGAAAGAAAGCGCTTTTTTGCTAATTCAATCTCATCCTGAGCTCCCAAAGACATAAGCATAATTTCTATAACAAGCCAAAGCTCTAATTCTCTTCCGGCGATATCGGGTTGTTTTTTGTATTCTATTTTCCGAACAAAATAATTAACGGTTACGGAATCGTAATTCGTTATCAAAAACTTATAAAGTATCCCTCTAATTTCTCGCCAATTTTCGTTTTCGTCATCTGGATCAGGGAAGTTCTTTTGACTTCTGACAAGCGGAACAATGAAACACCTATCTCTTAAGTCCTCTGGTAATTCTCTGATTGAAGCAAAAACCTTAGGGCTGTAGGTTTCGTATTCTAAAACTTCCCTTGATTTTGCTTTATCAAAATTTATGACTATTCGTTTTCCGCCCCTCTTTTTATATGAATCAGTGAGAATATCAAGCAACTCCTCTCCACCCTTTCGTTCTAAAGAATCAGCTTGGTCAATTAGATAAGTTCCTTTTAATAAATCAACAGTATCGCCTAAAGCCGCTAAAGTCGGTCTTGCCTTAACGGCATTAAAGCAGAGTTGATTTAAGAGATTGAGGCATTGGCTTTTTCCTGATCTTTTCGGCGCTTTTATATTAAGAAAAGGATAAGCGGAGAATATAGGGAAAAAATAAGTTCCAATGGCCCACGCCGCTAAAATGGAATAATCAATTTCTTGCTCCAGCTCTATATACTTTTTAGCAAGCCGTTTAATTTCTTCAAAAACTTCTCTGGGCTTCGGAACACTATCAGTTTTTAAGTTATTATAATCATTCAAAAATTGGTTTAGCTCTGCTATACTCCACCGCTCCTCAATCCTTATCAGTTTTCTTTTCCCTTTTTCAAAAAAATACCTTTTTCCTTCTTGCTCAAAGAATCTTTCTGTATAGCAGGCGATATTGCCTTTTTTTACGATTAAAAACAATTCCTGTTCTTCATCCTGTTTAGCTCGGTAACGAAAACCGATAACTAAAATGTCATTTTTTATATCAAGCGATGGATGTAATATCTCGCCGTCAAATTCTTTAATTGTAATAGTTTGTAATTGCATATTCATATTCATTTTAATTTTTAAATTATTTTATTAATACTTCCTGTTCTAACTTTAATTCTATTGGCTCGCCCCTAATTCTCATCACTTCCTCAAACAAAACATCAAAAGCCTTGTTCAATCGCATTTCAATTTCTTTCGGGTCCGCTTCAATCTGCGTATAACTTACCTTTATTAAATTTGAGTAAGGTTTTTTATTCATATCAATCCGAGCTATAAATCTGATTTTTTAATCTTTTTATCTGATTAAAGTAGGTCTGGGCATCCACCGAGGATTTGAAGTCCCAGTATTTTTTAACTTCGGTATCTATCCCATCACCCCGCTTCAGAATAAAAAGCACTTTATTCCTCACGGCTTTGTCTAAACCGACCAGTTCAAAATTTTGGCAAAGTAAGTAGCCAATAAGCCCTATATCGTGGGAATAGAAAAACCGCTCCGTATCATCAAGCGGGATATAAGATAACTCTTCTTTTTGTGGTTGTTTTTGCATAATTTTTATTTAGTTAATTTAATTGCGACCTTTCAAAGCCGGCCCTTGAGAAAACAAAAAAACCCTTATTAGGGAGTTTCTATATATACATACAGAGTCGTTAGAGATTTTCTTACAGTGGCTTCAGAATGTTTTTCGCTTTTTGCCTTATGCGATATAAGGTTATATTTACCAGACTTTCTGTAATTCCAAGCTTCAAAGCAATTTCTTTACCGGAGAATCCTTCAGTATTTAGCCCGAGGATCTCTTTTTCTCTTCCACTGAGACCATCCATCACTCTTCGTATTTCCATGCGATCATCTAATTTCCTGCTCAACGAAAACTCTCTGTTGTGCCCCTCACCGACAGAAACCTCTTGGGCTACATATCTGTTATCTCTTTCTTTTAAGCTCTTCTCGGAATTGATTTTGTTGATGAGCTCATTTTTTACTACCCTTATGTAAAATGTTGTCTTACTGGCGCCTCTTTTCTCTTCATAAATTCCTTCTTTTTCTAATTCGATTATTTTATCAATTCCTGCCGCAAATAAATCATTCCAATCTAGACCGTATTGAAAAGCCATCTGCTTTGACTCCCGCTCTAAAAATCTCCCGACCTTCTTTAACTCAAGTTTATTTTCCGAATCAAGGACAATTGCGTATTCTCCTCTGTTTCTTTGCACAGTCTCAAGGTGTTCAGCAACCGGTAATTGCCAATATATTTTTCCTGCGCCTCCACACATAACGAAAACGGCGAGCCTACCCTCCTTGTCCCTAGGGGCATTTCTTAAATCAATTTCACGAACTCTCCAAATTTCGTTTAGTAGCCGATCCTCATTCTCGCTGATTTCTTTGGTTAATCTTTTTTTGACACATAAAATATACTCTTTCGTTTCATCTTCCGGACCATATGGCGATAGTAGATTTAACAAGTGTTTATTAACGCTCATCACCTTTACAACTTTCTCGCTTAAAAATTGGTTAATCTCTTTCTTCCGAATACGATCAACCGCACAAAGGGTCTCGCTTTCGTGCACCTTTATGCGTTCTTCAATGCGTTTTGTTTGTTCGGGGTCAAGGGTGTCGGTTCTCTTTAGCGATTCTCTTATTGTTTCTATTTGCTCGGCACGTTCTTCGAGATACGCTATTACAAGTTTTTCTGCTAATTTTTCTTGGTAACTATTAACATTTTTCATCTTCATTTTCATTGTAATTTACCTATATTTTACCACATTTTAAGCGCTTTTTCAATGCCTCTTGGTAATCTACACACACATATTGCACTTTTTGGATAAGCTAGGGGTATATGAAAA
>CAZXNT010000009.1:0-15155 GCA_964642155.1 uncultured Candidatus Saccharibacteria bacterium | reverse complement strand
GGAGAAAAAAATCAACTCAATTAAGGACTTAATCTTTTTGACAAACTAAAAATTGAATATATGGAGCGTTAGTGCCAGCAACAGAACCTGCATCGTTGGTTTGAGAACTAGATGGAACATCAATATAAATATTTGTTGAGCCACTACCAATATTAACATTAGAATTTGGTCTTACTGTATATGTGTGGCTATGTAGACCAACTGCCCTGTTTTCTAAATTAGATAAAGCGGTTCCGATAGTGCCAGCCAGTGTGCCGCCAGAAGGCAACCCAACCAAATATCGTCCTTGAGCGGTAGTAAGCGCGGTCCAACTAGTAGGACAAGAAGCAAGATTGAAAAACATAACTGCGCCCGAAGGAATTGCACCACTTGTCGCCGTAGCTTGCGTCGTTCCGTCAGGAAAAATAAACCCTCCGGAAAGAGATCTGATTGTTCCATTTACGCTCAATTTATCTGCCGGTCCCGTCGTCCCAATGCCGACGTTGCCGTTTTCTAAAATTGTTAGGGTTTTAGTAGTCACAACACTGCTTACATATCTAGTAATATCAAAATCTCCAGAAGTGCCGCTTGATCCCATCTTCCAGCCGTGGATACCTCCAGCGCCGTTATTTTGCGCAAGAAAAATCTGATTCTTAGTGCCAAGAGAAGATTCTACAATTTCTAACTTATATGCAGGCGCCGTCGTCCCAATACCGACGTTACCATTTTTTATAGTAAGAACATCTAAACTGTTGTTATTGATGATTAAGGCAGAATCGGTGCCAAGTTTGAATAAGGTGGAAGTGGCTGATTGGCGGGAAAGTTTAAGAATTGAATCTGATGAAGTGCTGTAAACTTCAAGTTTGGCTCCGGGATATAGAGTACCGATGCCGATATTGTTGCTGGAATCAGAATATAAGGTTTGACCAGCTGGGTTGGGAGCAATGGTGGTGGGAGGATTCCAAGCAAAAACCAGTTTAATAACAACTGTAATTAAAAGAAGGACAGCAAAAAATAAAGACGCGTAAAAGAAAGGTTTTTTTGAAATTATTATATTGGGCATATTTTTATTATAACATATAATTTAGAAATCAAGACGTTGATTCGTAATTCATTTTATTGAATTTTTCGTATTCCGGCAATTCTTCTATTTTGGAAAATCCCAAATGCTTTATTAAATCAAAACTTGTTCGGTATTGATAACTGCCTTCAACGCGCTCAATCAAACCGCGCATCATCAAATTGCGAATCGTAAAACTTGAATTGACACCGCGGAAATAATCTATTTTCGCGCGGGTAATTGGGCCCAAATAAGCTATTAAAGATAATGTTTCCAAAGTCGCGGGTGTCAAATTTTCCTTGAATTCTTCTTTTATAAATTCTTCTAAAAATCCGGAAAATTCCGGCTTGGTCGCCAGCTGAACCTGCTCGCCGTTAAAAACCAGTTTTAACCCCCTATTTTCATCTTTTAATTTTTCTTCAAATTCGTTAAGGGCTAATTTTATTTCTTCCTCTTTTTTATCCAACATTTTGGCGATTTTTTTAATCTCCATCGGCTCGCCGTAAGAAAATAAAATAGCCTCAACAGCCGCAATTAAATTTTTATTTTCGTAATTCATAATTCATTATTCATACTTCATTATTCATATTTATAATTATATCATCAAATCCGCTTTTTTGCTCAACTTTTATAAGCTGTTCCCTTAATAAATGCAACAACGCCAGAAAAAGCACGATAATTTCGGCGCGGGATTTTGCTTTGATAATTTCGCTGAAATTGCCAATGCCTTCTTCAATTTTTTTAGCTATTTCCTCTATTTTTTCTTCCAGTTTAATCAACGACGATTCTATGGTCTGCGATTCCATTGTTATTTTATTCAATTCGTTAAAAATCGCGGCAATAATGTTTTCCAAAGATTCAATTTTCGCGTTCGGCGCCGGATAAAAAACCGGCTGGAAATTATAGAACAACGGCCGGGAAACGGAAAATTGTTTTTGTTCAAAAATCTTTTTCAAAAACGCGATTGCCGGTTTGAATTCCGCATAACGCCTGAGGCGGCCTTCCAAATCTTTTATATTTTGCTCGTCTTCATTGCTTAATTTCAAATCCGGCAGAAGCGCTTTTGATTTGATTAAAAGCAAAGCCGCGGCAATCGCCACAAAATCCGCCAATATTCTCGGCTCAACGGATTCCATTTTTTTAAGATAATCAAGGAAATCAGCCGTCACTTCGGCTAAATTAAGTTCCGTAATTTCCATTTTCTTCGCTTCAATCAATTCAAAAAGTTTTTCAATCGGTCCGGAAAATTGTTCTAATTTTAATTCATACATAAGTCCTATTTACTATTTACTAATTACTAATTACCAACTTCCAACGCTTCTTTCGTATAAACATTGCTCGGATTCCAAAGCATCCAACCGCCAAATTTGTCCCCGAAATTATTTGATGAGGGGCTACAAATTTGAGCGTCCCGCCCACTGGCGGGACTGCAAAACGAATCATAAACCGCTTGAATTTGTTTTTTCACTTTTTCGGCATCATAATCCGCTCCTAAATCAAAATCCTGAAGCCAAGGACGTAATTTGGATTTAGGATTTAAGAATTCAGATTTAAGGTTACTATCGCTTGAACTTGAAAAATTAGTTAAACCGTTATTCCTAAATCTTAAATCATAAATCTTTAATCTATTGATTGCCGACTCCATGGAATATCTTACCACTTCGTAAGGATAATTAGCGGGATTTTTATATCCCAAAAACATTTTCGCGTAATGCGAAGGATAAACCATTGGGCACACATAATCAAAATACGCATAAGCATCTTCTATTATCTGACCGATTCCCAAATCATTATTATCAATAGTTGCTTGTCCGAAAATATCGGCTGAAATTTTCGCTCCCGAAAATTGTTCGCGCAAATATTTGAAAAAATTTTTAATGACTTCCTGTTTCGGAATTATTTCATCCCAAACAGGAAATCCCATATCGCCTATAAATCCGTCTGAAGCGAAACGAATGTAATCAAAATTCAATTCGTCAAATCCCCTGCCTAACGCATCTTTCCCGATGGCAACATTGTAATCCCAAACTTCCTTACTGGCTGGATCCATCCATGCTAATCCTTTATGGTCAAGCCATAATCCTTCGTCTTTTTTGCTATGAATCGCCAAATCCGGACGCGCTTTCGCCAAAATCGGGTCTTGAAAAATAGTAATGCGGGCAATCACGTAAATATTTTCATCGTGGAATTTTTTAATCAAAGAATTTATTTTCGGAGTTCTAATTTGCTTGGCTCCGTATTTTTCCACGTCTGAATTTTTAATGTCATACGTTATGTATCCCGAAAAATCTTTAATGTCTATCACAACCGCGTTCAATTCCGTTTCTTTAATCAATTTTATAAAATAGTCTATTTTTTCTCGCTACTGGCGGACCAGCTTGTCATATAAACCGCCTTGATTTCTGAGGGCAAATTGGCAAGCGGCTTTTGATTTTCAATGTCTTCGTTGGATTTTTTAATGATTACAAAAGAACTTGTGGCAACCGATAAAACGCGCGCTTCGGGAACCGTTGGCAAATCATTCGCGTTTATTTCAGAAGTGTTGCTTTTAAATAAAAATAAAAAACCGCCCGCCAAAATCACCGCAATCGTTAAAAATCCAATAAGATAACGCATAATATCCATACAGATTACCAGATTTTGATTTTGCCCGCAATTGTTGTAAGATAATTGCATGCCCAGTATGAGAATTTCAAACCATGATTTTTCTTTAAGAAAAATCATAAAAGAATATATTGGGCCAAAGAATAATTATTAATTAAAATAAATATAATAAGGAAATTAAGATAAACTATTGTTTATTTGAAATTCCTCTACTGGGCATGCTCGCCATTTATCGCAAATATCGGCCAAAAAAATTAGAGGACTTGCTTGGGCAGGAAACCATTGTTGAAGTTTTGAAAAACGCCGCCATTAACGATAAATTGGCGCACGCTTATCTTTTTTACGGCCCGCGCGGTTCCGGAAAAACCACTACCGCCCGCTTAATCGCCAAAATAGCCAATTGCGAAAAAAGACGCGATGATAAAAAATTCAAAACTCTCGGAGAACCCTGCAATAAATGCCGTCCTTGCGTTGAAATAGACGAGGGTCGGGCGCTTGATGTGATTGAAATAGACGCGGCTTCCAACCGCGGCATTGATGAAATTAGAAATTTGAAAGAAGGAATAAAATTCTCCCCCACTTCTTACCAATATAAAGTTTATATTATTGACGAATGCCATCAGCTCACAAAAGAAGCATTCAACGCGCTGTTAAAAACTCTTGAAGAGCCGCCGGCTCACGCGATTTTTATTCTGGCGACAACCGAAACGGAAAAAATGCCGGCAACAATCGTTTCCCGCACCCAACGATTTCATTTCAGGCGTTTGCCGCTTATGAAAATAGTTGAAAAATTAAAATCCATCTGCAAAATGGAAAAAATAAAAGCTGATGACGATGCCCTTGAACTGATAGCCGCTTCAGCTGAAGGAAGTTTCAGGGACGCCGAATCGCTTATTGACCAAATCGCTTCCTTGGAAGAAAAAATAATACTGGAAAGCGTTGAAAAAATTCTGGGGCGAGTCGGGTTTTCCCGCACCGCCGAAATGACGGAATTTCTTATTAATAATAATCTTGAAAAAGCGATGGGTTATTTAAATCAAATCAATGAGGCCGGTTATAATCTTGTCCAATTTAATAAAGATTTAATTCATTATTTGCGGCGCGTTCTGGCTTTAAAATTTTCTCCCGCTCTTGAAATGGAATTTAAAAAAGAATTGACTGACGCGGAATTGAAACTGCTCAAAAATCACAGCCAAATGCTCAACGCGCCCGCCAACGAACAAAAAATAATAAACTTGATTAAATCCCTTATCCGCGCTTATACTGAAATGCGATACAGTCCGTTCGCAATCGCGCCGCTGGAAGTGGCAATAATAGAAAACTTAAAGGTCATTTAAATTAAAATAAATAAAATGGAAAATAAAGATCATTACGAAGGATTGAATTATGATTTATGGAATTGCTGCAAGGGCGGTTGGAAAAATCGCGTTCTTAGATGGATTTTAGGCGCCATTATTTTGATAATCGTTTTCTGTTTCGGATTTAAACTCGGAAAATATTCAACATTTTTTTCTGAAAGATATTTTGAAACGGGATATTACGGCTCTTCAATGATGGGTGAAAATTATTATCGCAATATGATGTATCCGGGAAATTATTACGGAAATTACGGCTATGGCCAAAATAGCTACGGCCAAATGGGCCCGTGGATGATGCAGGGTTGGAATCAACAACAACCGACAACATTGCCGAGATAAAAATAAAGCAAAAAACCGCCTTGATAAAAAGCGGTTTTTTGTTAGAATAATAAAATTGCGGGATCGTCTAACGGCAGGACTGTGCCCTTTGAAGGCATCTATCTTGGTTCGAATCCAAGTCCCGCAGCAGTTAGATTTTGCCGTCCCGAGTTTACGAGAGGCTCGCAAAATCAACTGTCCCGAACAAATGTGAGGGACAACATATAAATTATGTATTTTGTTTATCTTATACAATGCAAAGATAAAAGTATTTATACCGGCATCACCAATGATTTAGAAAGGAGATTTAATCAACATAAAAGAAAAAAAGGAGGCGCTTATACCCGATCCCATACAGTAAAAGAAATTATATATACTGAAAAGTTTCAAACAAAAAGCGAGGCTTTAAAAAGAGAATTGGAAATTAAAGGTTGGCGACGTGAAAAGAAGTTAAGTTTAATTAATCAAAATTGAGTCAGCGCAGTATCGAGGCAGACCGAAGAAGGTTAAGGACTTCCATTCCAAAAAAACAAATATCTATGTTCGAGTGGCTAAAAGACAAAACTATAGGGAGGATAGAGCGATGGGTTGCGCGGCAATTCATGAGAGCTATCGGGGAAGTGTATCAAAAGAGACTTCGCGAAAGAGTAAAAGATATTCCCAAAGAATTGAAGGCATATCACAGCACGGAGATGCTGATGAATAACAACGTCACAGCTCTTCATAATCTTTATAAAGATTCTAGGGACAAGAACAGATTTCAGGAGGCGTTTCTATATTTCTTTTATGAATTTGAGATTAATCTAAAACATATAATCATGTCCGAAATGATGATAATCAATATTAATAAGGTTATTGAGGAGAAAAGGGACGACTTCTTTCCTGTTTATTCTCGGGATGAAATTAATAAAATTCAAAAAATTGGTCACATCTTCGAATTGATAAATAAATTCTGCTCAATTTATGGGGCGGAAGGAAAAAAGATTGAGTCCGCTCTAAGGGATATTAATAAGGAGAGGAATTTTATAATTCATAACATGCTGAAAGAGGAGATGAACGAAAAGCAAATTAAAAAATCGTTTGAGCAATTTTTTGTAAAAGCCAAACCTCATATAAAAAACTCTTATGGCTTCTTTATTAAGACCTTTGATAATCGGCCCCAAAATTTTCTTGTTCTACTGGATAAATTATCAGCGCAAAAACCCAAGACCGAGACGGGTTAGAATACTTCCAAAATCGACCCCAAAGAAGCCTTTAACGATCTCGCCCTAGTTAGTTCTAGACTGGGACACACAGCATGAAAAAAATAACTTTCCCAAACATACCTGATATTAAAAAAACCAATAAAATAGCAGCTGGTTTGTTTGGAATAGACGAAGATAAAACACAAGTAAAACCAACTCTTAAAACAGCGTTAAAATTAATCTCAATAGAGAAAAATAATTTTATTTGCCTTAAAGATAGCAACGAAATAATTTCCTGGTCTGTTGTGCTGCCGACTTCAAAAAAGAATATGAAACTTTTTCTTGCGAAGAAAATAAATGAAAAAACATTATTTGATATTTCTTTATCTCAACCGTTTTTTGAAGCTCTTTACCTTACAGCAGTTATTGTATTGCCAAAATATCAAAGAAAAGGAATTGGCTCATCTCTCATGAAAAAACAAATAGAATATTTTAAAAAGAAATATGGAATTAACAGTTTTTATAGCCTCGTTCTCACTAAAGAAGGAAAGGGGCTTATTAAAAAAATTGAGTTGGATTTACATATAAAAATTAAGTTTTTAAGCAGAGTTTAATTTCTTTACATAACTCCCCTATTATTTTAAATCTCTATTTTATATAATTATTTAAAGAATTGGATTTCGCGTATTTATTTTATGAATAAAAATTATGATCAAAGTAATTATTTTTGATTTTGGAGGTCCGATTGTAGAATGGAAAGAAAGTATGGCCGCAGTTTACCGCAAACATGAAGATCATCGCAATCTTCAAAGAGACACACTTAGTAAATTATTTAAACAATATATTGATGGCGGAAGTGTAGGTGATTTTCATACCATTGCCGATTTCTATAATAGAACTAAACCATCGATTGATATGACAGTTAAAGAGCTTAATGAAGTATTTAACGAAGCCAATATTGCTATACTAGTGCGACCAGAAATGATTGCGTATATTGAAGAGCTGAAAAAGAAATACCAAATAGCACTTCTTTCTAACTTTACTAGTGGACTAGAGAAGTTTTTACAGGAAATATTAAACATCTATTATCTTTTTGATTTAGTAATCAGCTCATATAACGTAAAAATTAAAAAACCTGATCCTCGTATCTATGAACACACACTTGAAAAGTTAGGGATTCAACCGGAAGAAGCGGTGTTTATAGATGATCTTGAAGAAAATGTGAAGATTGCAGAAACAATCGGTATTAAGAGTATTATTTTTGAAAATGCAGAACAATGCAAATTTGATCTTAATAAATTACTTTTAAAGCAGTAGACGATTTTAAAGATCAAAAAAAGAAAATGGCAAAATTAATAAAATTGCGGGATATGTCTTTGACATATCCCACATGCTTTAATAAGAAGAGATGGGATTATGAAGAATCGCCGCTTCTGTTTGCAAATACCACGCTAAATTAGATGTCGTGTGATTGCAAATAAGAAAGTTGTTTTGATCGGCAAATTCCCCCATTACTACATACTGAGCAGCCGTTTTTATTGTTCTTTGCATCTGCTCTTTGACTGTCATTGGTTTTGCCCGATAAATATTGTGATACAAATTTCCCCTTGCGGCTGTTTCCGTAATTAGCCGAACCTTAAACTGATTTTCGTTAGCTATCCATTGCGCGATTTCATTTTCTCGCTGAATCAAATTTGGTATTGTTTCTGACATTAAAGCAGCTTTCCATCCAAAAAACTCAATAAGAGAATTAATGTCCGCCATACTTTTTTTTGTCATTAAACAAAATTCTTCTTGAGTTTTACCAACAGCTGAACAAAGCTCCACATCTTCTGATTCATGGTCCGCGACAAGAAACAAAGGAGAGATAGATGGAATAATCTTAAACACTTTTTGTAGAAAAACTATGTGTCTTTCTACGAGTAATTTAGAACCACTATTTAATGTCTGACAACAAGGCGTCAGCACAATAATGGGATTTTCGGTCAATAAGACTTTACCTATACGATTAAGCATTTTTCGATTACCGGTTATTTCTCCGCACTCGCTTGTTAAAAACTCAAGTTTTCTCAAGACATCGTTAATTTCTTCACTACCCTTTTTTGTTTCCTGTAATAAACTTTTACCGATTCTTTTCCAATCAAACGCAATTTTCTTCATTTTTCACCTCGTTGTAAAAGATCTAATCGCTTTATAAAATAAAACGCCGCTCACAGGAGCGGGGTTTAAGCACTTTTAAATAAATTTTTCAAATGCTACAAAGCTCGCTCCTTTGATAAGGTTGCGAGCTCCACCACATATTCATTTTTACTTTTACAAAATTCATCATTTTTACTATAATAAACAATAAAAATTTAAATGTCAATGAAAAAACAAATTATTGTCATTCACGGAGGGTCAACCTTTAATACATATAAGGATTATTTATTATTTTTGAAAAATTTAAAAATTAATTTAGATAAATATAGAAAAGCAACATGGAAAAGTTTTTTGCAAAAAGAATTAAATGATAAATTTGACGTTTTACTTCCCAATATGCCCAATCCAATGAATGCCAAATATGCCGAATGGGAAATTTTATTTAAAAAAATGGCTCCTCTTTTAAAAAATAATGTTATTTTAATCGGCCATTCTCTTGGAGCGATATTTTTAACCAAATATCTGTCAAAAAATAAATTCCCAAAAAAGATTTTAGCGACATTATTAATTGCGGCGCCCTATGACGATAAAAACATGGAAGAATCTTTGAGCGACTTTGTTCTGCCTAAAAATTTAGATAAGTTTAAAAAACAAAGCGGAAAAATTTTTCTTTATCAAAGTAAAGATGATTTAATAGTTCCGTATATTAATTTTGAAAAATACAAAAAAGTTTTGCCAAACGCCATTATAAGAGAATTTAAAAAAAGAGGACATTTTAATCAATCAAAATTCCCCGAATTAATTAAGGATATTAAAAATTTATAATCCCCTATTATTTTAATTCCCTATTTTATATAATTATTTAAAGGTCGGGTTTGTATATTTATTCTTATAATAAAAATATGGCTAAAAAAATAAACCCCATTAGAAGCCGCGATCGCGGATCGCGATCTGCTTCTAACGGGGTAAAAAAGAACGAGGTAATTAAGAAGGTTAATAAAATTTCTTCAAGAGCGAGTGGCAGAAGCGCTTCTTGTGTTTGCATGAACGGCATTTGTAAATGCAGAATGTGCGGCTATGAATGCGTCAATGGAAAATGCGAATGCGTTTGCAGATAGATATAAATGGCATTATTGGGGAAATTTCGTATAATAAAAACATGGCTTTTATAGAATGGGATATTTCATACAGCGTCGGCGTTAAAATGATTGACGGCCAACATCAGAAACTTTTTTTGCTGATTAATAATTTCTACGACGCCACAAGAGGAATCAGCAAGGAAAATTTGGCGCCCGTTGATTCCGCACTGCAAGATTTATTTTCTTACGTTGATTTTCATTTCAAAACCGAAGAGAAATATTTTGAAGAATTCGGCTACGAAAAAACTCAGGAACATAAAAAACAGCATAAATTTTACGAAGATAAAATAAAAGACCTGAATGAAAGGCATCAAAAGGGAGAGGAAAAAATCAGCGAAGAAATAATTTCTTTTATCAAAGATTGGATTCTTAATCACATAAAAATCTCCGACAAAGAATACGGGAAGTGCTTTAACGAACACGGCTTGGTTTAATATGCTTATTGATGATGTAAAAATTAGGGTTTCGTCGGGTAATGGCGGCAAAGGAGCCGTGGCTTTTAATAAAAATATGATGAGCTTGGGGCCGGCTGGCGGAAGCGGAGGAAACGGCGGCAGTGTATTCGCAATCGGCGTGACGGATATAAGCGCTTTAAACCAATTCCGCGCCAGAAAAGAATTTAAAGCGGAAAACGGTCTTGACGGCCGTAGCCAATTTCGCGACGGACAAGACGGAAAAGATTTAATCTTAAAACTGCCGGTAGGAACCGTAATTCACAACCTCACAACCGGAATTGACACTTCTGTTGAAAAAATTAATGAGAAGATTTTTATCGCCAAAGGCGGGCTCGGCGGCAAAGGCAATTTTCATTTTCGTTCGGCAAAAAACACTTCACCGACCAAATTTCAATCGGGAATTCCCGGAGAAAATTTTGAATTACGGCTGGAACTTAAACTCATCGCCGATATTGGATTTGTGGGGCTTCCGAACGCCGGAAAATCAAGCATGCTGAATACCCTGACAAACGCGCAAAGCAAAGTGGCGAATTATCCCTTCACAACGCTTGAACCGAATCTGGGCGTTTATTATGAATTAATTCTCGCTGACATCCCGGGAATTATTGAGGGTTCTTCAAGCGGCCGCGGATTGGGAATAAAATTCCTCCGCCACATTGAACGCACAAAAATTCTTTTTCATTTTATATCTTCAGAATCAACAGACCCAGTAAAAGATTACAAAATAATCCGCAAAGAACTCGGCACTTATAACAAAGAACTCCTTGCAAAGTCCGAGTATCTTTTTCTGACAAAAAGCGACATCGTAGATGAAAAATCTCTCGCTAAAAAATTAAAAGAGTTAAAAAAAATACAGCCAAACGCAATCGCGGTTTTCATACTTGATTCGGAAAGCATTAAAAAAATAGAGAAAATTTTAAACAACATCAAATCCGAAAAGATTATCTCCTCTTAAAACTTCTTTTGAAATTGGAACGGCGCGGACTTCGTCTCGCCGAAGGCTCACTTCGTCCAGCCGAAGGCGGATAATGGCTTTTCGAAAAAGACCGACGCGGCGAATACGGCTCAGAGAAAGTTCTTTGCGTTGAAACTCGCGCTGGAGGAAGTTCTGGAAGTTTTGAAAGCGGCAAAGTGGAGCGAATTAATCGTTCAATTCCCCACACATCTCTTTTTTGTTCAAAAGTCGCGAAGGAGATAGCATGCCCGACTCCTCCCATGCGGCCCGTGCGGCCAATGCGATGAACGTAATCCTCCGGAGTTTGAGGAAGGTCGTAATTCAAAACCAATTCAATTCCTTTTACGTCAATGCCGCGAGCGGCAATATCGGTTGCAACAAGAACGCGATATCTGCCGTTTCTAAAACCTTCAAGCGCTTCTCTCCGCTGGCCCAACGAACGGTCTGAATGAATTTCGGCGGAAACATATCCCATAGCGCGAACGGCTGATGCAATTTTTCTCGCGCCGTGTTTTGTTCTTGAAAAAACAAGCACCGCGCCCTTGTATTCGCCCAATATTTTTTCAAGAAGCCGCGGCTTATCAATGTGTTTAAGAAAAAAAAGTTCGTGCGTTACTTTCGCGGCCATAGTGCCGGACGGAGCTATTTCAACGCGCGTAGGAAGTTTCATGTATAACTTAGCGATTGCTAAAATATCCTGCGGCATTGTCGCGGAAAAAAGCATTGTTTGACGTTCACGGGGAACAGCTTGAAGAATGCGTTTAAGTTGCGGCGCAAAACCCATATCAAGCATCCTATCCGCCTCGTCAAGAACAAGCATGGAAACCAAATTAAAAGAAATATTTTTTTGTTCCAAATGGTCAATAATTCTTCCAGGCGTGCCGATAATTATTTTCGGTTTTTTTTGAAGCGCGAACATCTGACGGCGAATAGGTTCGCCGCCGACAAGAGTCGCCATTCGCAAGTGAAAATGCCCTCCGATTTTTTGAAAAGCTTCTGCCACCTGAAATGCCAATTCCCGAGTGGGAAGAACAACCAGCCCTTGTTTGCCGCGAAGAGCCGCCTGTATCATAGGAATCCCAAACGCCAACGTTTTACCAGTGCCAGTTTGAGCGATTCCGATAAGGTCTTTCCCATCAATAGCTTGCGAAATTGATTGCTCTTGAATGGGCGTAGGCGTTGTCAATTTCAATTTATCAAGAATAACCAGAATATTCGGGGCAATACCAAGTTTATAAAATCCAGATTGATTAATCATAGTGTTTTAATTTATAAGAATTAACAGCGTTATTTACATCAAGCGGAAAATCTTTTTCTCGCTATATAAACAGCAAACACAAAATCATTTCTTTAACCCGCTCACACCCAGCACATAACAAGTTATGTGCTGGGTTGCGCTTCCGTTAAGGTTTCAGAAATAATTTTGTATTTGCTGTTTATATTTGATTTTATACTTTATATTCTCGGACAAATTGTTTTTCGGAACATCCCGCAGGCGCGCTGAGCTTGGTCCCAGCACATAAAATTCATTTTATGTGCTGGGCCAGCGCGCCGAGGGCGAAGAAAATTTTATCGCTGGAATAAAATTATTCTGTTTCTGAAAAATAATTTGTCCGAGGATATATTGTAAATAACGCTATGGAATCTTATAATTTATTATATCATATATTTTATTATTATGCTATAATATATATAATGTCAGCGGGAATTTTTGAATTGGCAATAGTTATTTTAATCGCGGCGGCTTTGGGTATTGCCACGAAACTCACCAAACAGCCGGTTGTGTTGGCTTATTTGGCAGCCGGAGCGATAATCGGCTATTTCGGTTTTTTCAGTTTAACCGACAAAGAAACATTCCGCCTTTTTTCCGATTTGGGAATAATGTTTCTGCTTTTTTTAGTCGGAATGGAAATCAATTACACTTCTCTGCGTTTGGTCGGAAAAACTTCGCTGATTCTCGGTCTGGCGCAAATCATTTTTACGTTTATCGGCGGATTTTTAATCGCCAATTTGCTTTTTGATTACGGTTATCTCACCAGCGCTTATATTTCAATCGCCCTCACTTTTTCCAGCACCATCATTGTTGTTAAACTTCTTTCCGAAAAAAAGGATTTAAACAGTTTATACGGAAAAATCAGCGTCGGCTTTCTTTTAGTGCAGGATTTTGTGGCGATTTTAATTTTAATTTTATTGGCCGGCTTCCAAACCAACGGACAAATGGAAATCAGCAATATTATGCTTACCATAGTTAAGGGCATTGTTTTATTCGGCGCGATGTCTTATATCGGCAGAAAAATTTTCCCTCCGATTTTTAACAAAATCGCCCACTCGCAGGAACTTTTATTCCTGACAAGTTTAGCATGGCTTTTTGTCGTGGCCGCCGGAGTAAGCAAGCTTGGCTTTTCAATTGAAATCGGCGGTTTCTTGGCCGGACTGGCGCTTGCCAATTCTTCGGCGCATTTTCAAATCGTGAGCCGTGTTCGTTCTCTTAGAGATTTCTTTATTTTAATATTCTTTGTTATTTTGGGGGCGTCTCTCCTTCTTTCCGATTTTACCAATCTTACTTGGCCGATTATTATTTTCTCGCTTTTTGTTTTAATTGGCAATCCGCTAATAGTGCTCGCCATAATGGGACTGATGGGCTACCGCCGAAGAACAAGTTTTATGTGTGGAGTGACGGTCGCCCAAATTTCTGAATTCAGCTTAATTTTGGCGGCAATGGGATTAAAAGTCGGCCACCTCACCAACAGTGCTGTTTCCTTAATCACGGCTGTCGGCATCATCACCATTACTCTTTCAACTTATATGATGATTTACGCGGAACAAATTTTCAAACGCTTATCACCTTTATTAAAATTTTTTGAAAAACGTAAAACAAAAGAAGATGGATTTTTAATAAAAGAATTTCATAAACCGATAATTTTAATCGGCTGCCATCGCACCGGCCAAAATATCGCTTTCAATATTCCAAAAGAAGACCTCTTAATCATTGAATTTGACCCCGACGTCATCGGTCAGCTGAAAAGAATGGGATACAATTATATTTTCGGCGATATTTCCGACCCGGACATATTTGAAGCCGCCAATTTCAATACCGCCCGGCTTGTTATCTCAACCAGTCCGGATATTGAAGACAATCTTTTCCTTTTAAAAGAATTAAACAGCTTTGGCAATAGAAATGAAATAAAAGTGATTACACGCGGCAGAACGGAAAGAGACGCGGAAATTTTATACGATAACGGCGCGGATTATGTTTTACTCCCCCATTTTACGGCCGGACAATATTTAAGCAAAACAATCGCCCTTGACCCGGAAATGAAAATTTTAGCGCAACTTAAAGCGCAAGACATGGAAATAATGAAAAGAGAAAACCATATTAAATTATAATTTTTATTTCCAAAACTTTTATTGCTAATATGCCAAAGAAAATCTTTTCTCGCCGACGGTCTCCGCGATAAACAAATTATCCTCGTCTCGTCGTTAAAAACGACAGAAAATTAAGAACTCAACCTCCCCCTCCGCTCGCGAGCGGAGGGGTCGGGATTCAAACAGCTTAATTTTCTCGCTTTTTTCCTCCTCGCTCGGTAATTTGTAGTTATCACTTCAACATGCCGGCTATAAAAAGATTTTCCTTGGCATTAATATTTCATTTCGCATTCAAAATTTTCCTGTCTGCCGGTAAGCGAGGCTGTAAAAAGTTTTGGATGTGGTTTTAGTCTTACTACTATCAATAGTAGCAACGTAATTGTTTCATTTCTCATAAAATCACCTTCCTTTCTTTGAAAAATTTTTAAAGAACAAACACCTCATCATGAGATACTTGTTCTTTATTGGTTTATAAATAAAAAGCATCTCATTATTGAGATGCTAGAAACATATCATAGTTTTTATTTTTTGTCAATAGTGACGGGTAATCTACACACACATATTGCACTTTTTGGATAAGCTAGGGGTATATGAAAAT
>CAZXNT010000008.1:0-19767 GCA_964642155.1 uncultured Candidatus Saccharibacteria bacterium | reverse complement strand
TTGATTATAATTTTAATTTATTCGCTTTTAATTCTCAAAAACGCTGGCCGATTGCAAAAAGTGTTAATAATCCTTGCTATCCTATAGGATAGCAAGAGTTTAGTAATGCTTGTTAATTGGAATAAGTGAATATAGTAGGAAGCTTTACTTTCCTTCAAAGATTGTGATATATTTATATTTATGAATACAATAACTATTCCGAAAAACTTAATAAAAGAAAAAGAGTTGGTGCTTATTCCACGACGGGAATATGAGAAGCTTTTGGCAAAACAGGCGGGACAAGCGGGGAAACGGGAGATTGAAGTAAAACGCTCCGCGTCTTTTCGTGTCCCTAAAAAACACGAACGGTTTTATGAAAAGCTGGACCAAGAATTAACAGAATGCTTGAAAGATTATGAAAACGAAAATCTTATAGGTCCATTTTCTTCAGTAAAAGAAATGAGGCAATCCTTGGAAAAATGATTATTCAATATCATCCGCGGTTTAAAGAAAATTTGCGGAAATTTCCTCAGCATATTCAGGAAAAATTTTATAAACAGGCGGAATTTCTTTTGCGCGACATTCGTCATCCATCGCTTCGCGCCAAAAAATATGATGAATCCAACGATGTCTGGCAAGCAAGAGTAAATGCAAGCGTAAGATTTTATTTCAAAATTAAAAATGACGTTTATTTTTTACTTAAAATTAAAAAACATCCCAAATAATCATTGATTATAAATTTAATAAAAGCAAAAATAAAACAAAAATTTAATGATGGTTGGTGTTTTGCTATTGTAAACGGGCGTTTAGCTGAAATTCATTTTGATAAAAAATATGGCATATATGGCCACTGTTATGTTAAGCGAGAAGAATATAATAAGACGGAGCAAAAAATGATAAACGCTGATATTAAAAAATGTCGGTTTATTTACAGAAAAGGATATTATACTGATAAGTTGACGGGAATTAAATCTAAAATTCCAAAAGTCGAAGAAGTTTTTCCGGAAATTAAGAATAAAAATCGGAATAATTTTTTAACTTTTGACGAACTTAAGCGCAAATTAAAGATATAAGATTTTTTGCTTTTCTCCTTAAATCGGTTAGAATGTAGTCAATGGCAATAACTTCTCCTGTTCAAGAAATTAAAGACCGTTTGGATATTGTTGAATTTATCAGGTCTTATGTTTCGCTTCAGCCGTCCGGCAAGAATTTCAAAGCTTGTTGTCCTTTTCATAAAGAAAAAACTCCTTCTTTTATGGTGTCGCCCGAACGGCAGAATTGGCATTGTTTTGGGGCTTGCGCCGAAGGGGGCGATATTTTTAAATTTGTGATGAAGCACGACAATCTGGAATTTTACGAGGCCTTGAAATTTCTGGCGGAAAAAGCGGGCGTTGAATTGAGGAAATTTTCTCCGGCTGACCAAAAGCAATTCGGAATTTTATACGACATTAACGATTCGGCTAAAAAGTTTTTTCAAAATCAATTGGAAATTTCCAAAGAAGCGGTTGATTATCTGGCAACGCGCGAATTGAAAAAAGAGACAATTGAAGAATTTGAAATCGGATTCGCGCCCCAGGGTTTTGACCATCTGACGGTTTATCTGATTAAAGCGGGTTATGACGTGCGCGATATTGAAAGAGCCGGCTTGAATTTCAAAAGCGAGCGCGGCGGATATATTGACAGATTTCGCGGCAGGATAATGTTCCCAATTTACAATCATTTCGGGAAAACAATCGGTTTTACCGGAAGGATTTTGCCGCAATACGATACCGGCGATTTCGGCAAATATATCAACAGTCCGGAAACGCCCATTTTCAACAAATCAAAAGTTCTTTACGGATTCCACAAAAGCAAAAATTTTATTAAAGAAAAAAAGGTAGTTGTTTTAGTTGAGGGACAAATGGATTTTTTAATGGCTTGGCAGGATGGGATGAAAAATGTTGTCGCGACTTCCGGAATCGCGCTCACGTTTGACCACTTGATAACTTTGAAACGCCTGACGGACCAAATAATTTTTTGTTTTGACAATGACGAGGCGGGATTAAAAGCAGCGGAACGAAGCATTGATTTGGCGCAGAGCCGCGATTTTAGCGTCAAATTGCTTATTCTTGAAGATTATAAAGACCCGGCCGACGTTGTAAAAAATAAGCCGGGAATTTTAAACAAATTGGCGGAAAAAGCCAAGCCGGCGATGGAGTTTTATTTTGATAGATATCTAAAAAATTTCCAATTCCCAATTTCCAATTTCCAAACAGGTGATTTTAAAAATAATCTGCGAATCATTTTGGGAAAAATTAAAATTCTGGCGAGTCCGATTGAAAAACAGCATTGGCTCAGAGAACTTTCTTTAAGAACAAGAATTAAAGAAGAAGCGCTAGCGGAAGAAATGGAACAATTGAAAATAATCTCCAATTTTCAAAATCCAATTTTTAAATCAATGGCGCGACAAGAACAGAAAGATTTATTGCAAGTAACCGCCAGAATAGACCTTATCGCGCAGAAAATCATCGGGATTTTAACCATAAAAGAAGATTTACATCCGCATATTAAAAGCCACATTGATTATTTTCCGGAAACTTATTCCGCAATTGCCAGAAGTTTTATTGAAAAAATTGAATTAAAAGAAGAACATCATATTAATTTATTAAACGCTATTTCCCTCAAGACTTCTTTTGAATTCCAGATTATTGATGAAGAAAAAATAAACCGTGAATTTCAAGAATTAATTCGCCAGTTGCAGTTGGAATATTTAAGGGATAAAAGACAAATATTGATTAATTCCTTAAAAGAAGCCGAAAATGAAAAAGATGAACAAAAAATAGAGGCGCTTCTGCATGAATTTGACGAGATATCAAAGCTGATGCATAATTAAAAGTTGAAAAGTTGATAAGCTAAAAAGTTAAGCAAAATGATTAAAAAGAAAAAAAATAAGAAAAAAATTTTTAAAAAAGCGGTTAAAAAAAAGGCCGTTAAAAAACGCGTTATTAAAAAGAAAAAATCAGTAAGAGCAAAAGTCAAAGCCAAGAAAAAGGCCATTAAAAAACCGGCAAAGGCGAAAAAGAAATTTAAATTCAACGAATCGGAACTTGATGATTTAATCAGGCGCGGCAAGGCGCGCGGGTTTGTGATAGATTCGGAAATTCTTTATTCTTTTCCCCGCATTGAAAAAGACATCAATTTTTTGGAAGAAATTTATGGTCGGCTTGAAAACGCCAATATTAAAATCCTTGAATCCGGCCATTTGATTGATATATCGGAAAAAGAGGAAATAAGCCGTAAAGAACTTGAAAAAGCGACGGAAATAGAATCAGAAGTTCGTTTGCCGGACGCGGTTCAGATGTACCTTAAAGAAATCGGCAAAACTCCTCTTCTTACCGGAAATAAAGAAAAAGAATTGGCAAAGCGTTTGGAAAAAGGAGACGAGGAGGCGAGACAGCAATTAATTCAGGCGAACTTGCGGTTGGTCGCTTCAATCGCCAAACGTTATGTTTATCGCAGTCCGAATTTAAGCATTCTTGATTTAATGCAAGAAGGGAATATCGGACTTTCCAAAGCGGTTGAAAAATTTGATTATCGCCGAGGATTTAAATTTTCCACTTACGCCACTTGGTGGATAAGGCAGGCGATTACTCGGGCGCTCGCCGACCAATCGCGAACCATCAGGATTCCGGTGCATATGATTGAAACGATTTCAAAATACACTCAGATTAAAAGAAAGCTGGCGCAGGAATTGAACCGCGAACCCCTTGCCGAGGAAATTGCCATTGAGATGGAAACATCGGTTGAAAAAATCAGGCATCTTCAAAAAATCTCGCAGGAAGTTCTTTCTTTGGAAGCGCCAATCGGGGAGGACGATGATGATTCAACTTTATCCGAACTTGTCAAAGATGAAAAAAGCCCGACTTCAACCCAAATTGTTTCAAGAGTTTTATTACGCGAAAAACTTAATGATATTTTTGTTGATTTGTCTCCGCGCGAGCAGGAAATTTTAAAATTGCGTTTCGGTTTAGATGACGGTGTGAGTCATACACTCGAAGAGGTTGGCAAGAAATTCGGCGTGACAAGAGAAAGAATCCGTCAGATTGAGTCAAAAACGCTGGAAAAGATAAAAAAACACCATAAAGCCAACACGCTTGAAGAATATTAAGGGCTTTGTTCCCGCCGAAGGCGGGACTACAAAACCTTAACCCCGCCTTGGCGGGGTGCTCATAATTATGGATAAATCTCTTGCGCTTTCGCTTAGAAATTTATATAATTATGGCAAAGGTCTAAAAAATATAAAATTATGAAAAAAATATTATTTATCGCGTTAGTTTTATCAATAGCAACAATAACGTCGAATGTTTACGCCCAAGAAATGGAAAATCCGGGTATTTTGCCAACCAGCCCGTTTTATTTTTTCAAAAATATAACGCGGGGAGTGCAAAGAATTTTTACCGTTAATCCAATTAAGAAGGTTGAATTGGAGATGAATATCGCTAACCAACAGGCGGCGGAAATTAAAAAACTTGAAGAAGTGGCTCCGGAACGCATTGACGCCATTTCCAAGGCGACCGCGAATTATCAAATCAATATAGAACGTTTAAAAAGTCGTTTGGAAAATTTAAAAGAAACAAGCCAAAATCCGAATGTTGATAAATTGGTTGAAAAACTCACTGACAATTCAATCAAGCACCAACAGCTTTTTGACGAATTAAAAAAGAAATTTGAAAATAATAATGAATTAAAAGAACGCATTGAATCGGCGCAGGATAAAATAAGCGAAACAGTCGCTAAAATTCCGGAAAAATTTGAAGACGTAAAAGTTTTTGGAGAAAGATTCAAGCGAGTGATTGGAAATCAATCAGATGGGATGTTCAAAGAATTGAGAGCTGCGGAAGTTTTGGAGAGAATTGGAGAAAAAATGTCGGAAAGCAACCGATTAGAAATTGAAAATTTAAAAGGAGATTTTTTTGAAAAATTTGAAGGAGAAATCAAAAAATTGTCCGAAATTAAAAGAATGGAAATTTTAAATTCGGAAACTATTGAAAATTTGCCCGGCGACCCGGCGCGAAAAATTCAAATAATTGAACAATTTAAAGAGAGTATTATAGATATCGGCATTAAAGAAAAAGTAAGAGAAGTTGGAGAAAAAATATTGGAACGTAATGTTGAAAAACAGGAAATTCGCAAAGAAGAAGTGGAAAAATTTATGAATTATGTTAAAGAGTTGATTATTAGAGCGGAAGGCATTATCGTAAATATAGATGATGAAAATTTGCGATTAAGCAGACAAAAATTATTGGAAAAAATAAAATCGCGCTTATCCGAAGCGGAAAGGATTTTGCAAGAAGGTAAAATCGGTGAAGCTTTCGGGATGGTAAATTCAGCTGGCGCGGAAGTGAAAAGATTTTTAATCCCTTCGGCAGGGACTTCGAGTGAGCCTCAGTCGAACTCCTCAGGGCAGGTTCCTTCGGTTGAGTCAAATATTATAAATATTAAGCCGACGCTGGTGCCGATTGAATCCGGAACCGCGACAACGGGACCATTGAGGCCGACGCCAATTGATCAAATAAAGTCATTGATTCCGTCAATTCCGTCCGTTATAAAGCCGATTATTGAAAATCAAATTGTTTGCACTCAGGAATATAATCCTGTTTGCGGCGCCAATGGAAAAACGTATTCCAATGAATGTCACGCTAAAGTTGCCGGTGTGCCTGTTTTAGCCAGAGGTGCTTGTCAATTGGGGACAACGGGGACCGGAACGGAAACAGGAATAAAAATAGAATCTAATTTTGAACAAGTAATACCCTTAATGCCAAAGTACTAAATGACGTCCAAAAAAATCCGTAAAAAATTCTTTGATTTTTTTGAAAAGAAGGGACATAAAATTGTCCCTTCTTCGTCTTTAATTCCCGATGACCCGTCGGTGCTTTTAACAACTGCTGGAATGCAGCAATTTAAAAGATATTATACTGGCGAATTGAATGCAGTGGTTGATTTTGGAACAAAAAATACCGCTTCCATCCAGAAATGTTTTCGCACTTC
Source organism: uncultured Candidatus Saccharibacteria bacterium (assembly GCA_964642155.1). Lineage (GTDB taxonomy): Bacteria > Patescibacteriota > Minisyncoccia > UBA6257 > UBA9933 > JAJYWO01. Next base: position 13,761 of record CAZXNT010000008.1, on the reverse strand, counting down.
CGATATTGATGAGGTAGGCGATGAAAGCCACCTTACTTTTTTTGAAATGCTTGGCAATTTTTCCTTCGGCGGATATTTTAAAAAAGAATCTATTAAGTATGGACATGAATTTATAACTAAAATAATGAATTTGCCGGTGGAATATGTGACCGTGTTTGACCCGGAAAAAGTTTCGCAAGGCGACTGGCGAAAAGGAGTGCCTTTTGATAAAGAGTCGTACGATATTTGGAAATCTATTTTGCCGAAAGAAAAAATAAAACGCGAAGGAATGGATAATTTTTGGGGTCCAACAGGAAGTGAAGGTCCATGCGGTCCGACTACGGAAATTTATATAAACGCTGGCGGCAAACCGGTTGAAATTTGGAACATCGTTTTTAATGAGTTTCACCGAGATTCTAATAATAATTTAAAAAAATTGGAAACATCCGGTGTTGACACGGGTATGGGTTTAGAACGTCTCGCGATGGTGTCGCAAAATGTGTCGACGATTTTTGAAACAGACTTATTTAATTCACTTATAAAGATATTGCCAATAACGATGCCAGAGCGTACAAAACGAATATTTGCTGATCATATGCGTGGTGTATGTTTTTTAATTTCAGACGGTGTACGACCGTCAAATAAGGAAGCTGGTTATGTTTTGCGGCGATTGTTGCGTCGCGTGTTGGTTCATGAGTATCTTGTTATTGCAAGTAAAGATGTGAAATTAGCTGAAAATGGAGCAGAAACATTTTTAATTGAATTAGTAAAAAAAATAATTGATGAATATGGGATATTTTATTCAAAGTCGGGGTTAAATTTCAATAAGATTTATCCGGTTTTAGCAGAGGAAACAAAAAAATTTCATAGCACAATGAAAATGGGACTAAAAGAATTAGCGAAATTAACCCGAGATGCTTTTAATGCGAAATCAGCATTCAGGTTATATGAAAGTTACGGTCTTCCTTTTGAAGTTATTAAAGAAATAGATATTAATAAAGCGAAAAATTTAACTCGCGAGGATTTTGACAAAGAATTTAAAAAGCATCAGGAGATTTCCCGAGCTGGGGCGGAGAAAAAATTCGGCGGACACGGTTTGATTCTGGACACGGGCGAATTAAAAGCCGGAAACGATAAAGAAATGAAAAAAGTCATTTGTTTTCACACAGCCACCCATTTATTACAATGGGCTTTGCGGGAGGTTTCAGGAAAAGATATTAAGCAAACTGGTTCGGATATAAATCCCGAGCGGATGCGTTTTGATTTTTCTTTCAGTCGCAAAATGAAAAGCGAAGAAATTGGAAAAGTTGAAAATTTGGTTAATCAAAAAATTCAGGAAAATTTGCCGGTTTATTTCAAGGAAATGCCGAAAATGGAAGCTGAAAAAATCGGAGCGTTGAGTTTTTTCAAGGCAAAATACCCTGATGTTGTTAAGGTTTATTTTATCGGACCGGAAGAAAAAGTTGTTAGCGCGGAATTTTGCGGCGGTCCGCACGTGAATTGGACTTCTGAAATCGGAAAATTTAAGATTTTAAAAGAAGAAGCAGTGAGCGCCGGAGTCAGGAGAATTAGAGCGATTATATAACTGCGAAATACGAACTTAATACGAAAATACGAAATTACAAATTTTGTATTTTTTTATAAAGGATTTTTAATATTTTTCAAACAAATTTTTCAATTTCGACAATTCCTGTTATTTCAACGATCGTTGAAATAACAGGAATTTGAGATTAAAATAAATTTGTATTTATTTTGTATTTTGTAGTAATATATAAAAATGCTTAACAATAAAGAAAAGAAAATTAAAGTTTTTGACATCGCGCCGAGTTCGCATCGGGCCGAACCGATTAAAGAAATTAAACCGGTGATTGAAGAGAATATAGAAATCAAAAAAGTTCCGGAAGCGTCGACGTCAGAAGCTCAAATGCCGCAAGAAGAAGCGGGAAAAGAATTTCTCTCAAAATGGTTCTATAAGAAGAAAAAAGTCGCGATTATTGAAGAAGAGGAAAAAGAAATTCCGGAAATAGTCGCGAAACCAGTTGAAAAATCGGAAGCAGATGAAGATTTTCTTAAAGATGAAATTAGTCCGGCGAAAACAGGGATAAGATTCGGTAAATATATTATCACCGCTTTTATTTTGATAATAGTTGCGGGTGGAGCTTATGCCGCTTTGGAAATTTTGCCGAAAGCGGAAATAAAAATAACAGCCAAGAAAACGCCATGGAATTTTAACAATAGCGTTTCCGCTTCAAAAAATTCCGGCGACATAGATTTGGCGAACAAACAAATTCCGGCAAATTTCTTTTCGGAAAAAAAGAATGTGAGCCTTCTTTATCCGGCAACCGGCAAAAAAAATGTTGAGAAAAAAGCCGAAGGGGAAATTACAATTTATAACGCTTATAGTTCTCAATCGCAATTATTGGTTGCTAATACTCGTTTTGAGTCTCCGGACGGAAAAATTTTCAAAATTCAGGAAAAAATCACAATTCCCGGAGCGAAAGTTGAAAACGGAAAAATAACCGCTTCCGGAGTAAAAGCGAAAGTGGTGGCTGATAAAATCGGCGCGGAATATAATATCGGTCCGGCAAAATTTACGATTCCCGGACTCAAGGGAACGCCGAAATATGACGGATTCTACGCAAGGTCAGAAGGTCAAATGATGGGCGGGTTTATCGGAGAATTGGCTTATCCCACGGATGATGAAATAAAAACAGCCAAAGAAAAAACAGAATTTGCGTTGGAAGAAAGTTTAACAACCCTTATTTCTTCCCAAATACCGGCTGATTTCAAAATAATTAAAGGAGCGCGGCAATTTAACGTTATCAAGGAAGACGTTAATCAAGAAGTCAATCAGGACGGAAATTTCTCTGTTTTTGCGGAAGGGGAATTAACGGTGGCGGGATTTAAAGAGCTGGATTTACTGGAATTAATGGGCGGATTAGCTCAAAAAGAATTGGGAGAAAGTTTTAAGGCGAAAGAATATTTGCTGGAATATGGAGCCGTTCGGCCGGACATCCAATCGGGAAAAATTAATTTTTCAATCAATTACAGCGGGACATTTTGGCAGCCGATTAATATTAAACAATTTAAAAATTTAATCTTGGATAAAAAGGAAACAGAATTAAAAGTTTTCGTTTTTTCTTTGAACGGAGTAGAGCGTGCGACTGTTTCTTTATGGCCATTTTGGGTTAAGCGAGTTCCGAATAATATCGCGAAAGTAAAAGTGGAAGTAGAATGACGTTTGCCTATCCGCAAAAATATATTTTTTCAACCCGCTCACACCCAGCACATAACTTATTATGTGCTGGGTTGCGCTTCCGTTTAGGTTTCAAAAAAATATTTTTGTGGATAGGCAAATATTGTAAAAACTAAGTTGTTATATGGAGTTGACAAAACAGTGTGCGTTCTTATAATGATTAAACTAAATTATGAACATTAAACCTTTATCAAATCATATTTTTATTGAGCCGATTGAAGAAGAAAAAAAGACGGAGTCCGGCATTGTTCTTCCGGAAACCATAGAAAAAGAAAAACCCGTAAAGGGCAAAATTGTTTTTGTCGGTTCCGGAAAAATTAAAGAAAACGGCGAGCGGATTCCGATGTCCGTGAAAATAGGCGACATCGTTTTATTTAAAAAATACGGTCCTGACGAAGTTGAAATAGAGGGCAAAAAATATCTGGTCGGAGATGAAGATGATATACTTGCAATTATTGAATAAAATCACAGTTCATAAAGTTTAAGGTTCTTAAAGTTTATAATGTTTTACTTTATAAACTTTATAACTTTATAAACTTTTAATTTATATAATTATGGCTAAACAACTTTTATTTAACGAGGAAGCGCGAATGGCGCTTAAAAAAGGAATAGACAAATTGGCGGAAGCGGTAAAAATGACTCTTGGTCCGCGCGGCCGGGCGGTTATTATAGAAAAAGGCTATGGCGCTCCACAGGTGACTTTTGACGGCGTAACAGTCGCCAAAGAACTTGAATTTGAGGAAAAATACGAAAATCTCGGCGCCGATTTCATTAAACAGGCGGCGGAAAAAACCAATGACAATGTCGGCGACGGAACAACCACCTCGGTGGTGTTAGCTCAAGCGATAATTGACGAAGGCGAACGTTTAATCCGTGAAAAAGGATTTAATGTCATTCAATTGGCAGAAGAATTGAAAAAAGCGAGTGAGGTTGTTGTTAAAGAATTGGAAAAACAAAAAGAATTGATTGATGAGCCGCGGAAGCTTAAGGAAGTCGCCACGCTTTCGGCGAAAGATGAAGAAATCGGCGGTTTGATTTCAACGGTTATGGATAAAATTAGTAAAGAAGGCGTTGTCACGGTTGAGGATTCAAACACCATCGGCAGTTCTTATGAAATTGTTGAGGGCCTGCAATTTGACCGCGGCTATATTTCTCAATATATGATGACGAATGCCGAACGAATGGAAGCGGTTTTGGAAGACCCGTATATTTTGGTGACCGATAAAAAAATCGGCGCTATTAACGAATTACTTCCTCTTTTGGAAAAATTGGTTAAAGCCGGAAAGAAAGAATTAATGATTGTTGCCGAAGACGTTGAAGGCGAGGCCCTCGCGACTTTGGTGGTTAACAAGCTTCGCGGCGTGTTTAATGTTCTGGCGGTTAAAGCGCCGGGATTCGGCGACAGGCGTAAAGAAATGTTGGAAGATATCGCGGTTGTAACCGGTGCTCAATTTATTTCCGAAGATTTAGGCAAGAAAATGGAAAACGTTGAGCTTTCCGATTTGGGGCACAGCCATCGCGTGGTGGCAAATAAAGATAATTGCACTATAGTCGGTGGAAAAGGCGATAAAAAAGAAATTGATAATAGGGTTAGCCAGATTAAAAATCAAATTAAAAAGGTAGATTCTGAATTTGACAAGGAAAAATTACAGGAAAGATTAGGCAAACTTTCCGGCGGCGTGGCGATTATTAAAGTCGGCGCTCCGACGGAATCGGCTCAGAAAGAATTAAAACAGCGCGTTGAAGACGCGGTGGCGGCGACTCGGGCGGCAATGGAAGAGGGAATTGTTCCGGGTGGTGGCATTGCTTTGTTTAATGTTTACGTTAAAAGAATGAATATGAAAAAAGAAGAATCCCCGGTTATTTTGGCGGCTGAAACGATTTTAAATAAAACTCTTCAAGCCCCCATTACGGCGATTATCGGCAATAGCGGCGAATCAACGGGAGCGATTATTAAAGAATTGGAAAATAAAAAACAAAAAGATGATATTTGGCTGGGGTTCAACGCTTCCAGTAATAAAATAGAAAATTTGAAAGAAGCCGGAATCATTGACCCGCTTAAAGTGGTTAAAACCGCTTTTATCAACGCGATTTCGGTTGCCAGCAATTATCTTATGATTGGCGCGGCAATAACCAATTTGCCGGAAAAGAAAGAAAAAGAAATTTCGCATGGTCACGGGATGGAATACTAAATTTTATGGAATTAACAGTGCAAAAAAGAGAAATATTAGGAAAAAAATTAAAAGCTTTAAGGAAGCAGGGTTTTATTCCGGCTGAATTTTACGGACGCGAAGCGGAAAATTTACACTTGAGCGTTTTAGCGAAAGAATTTAATAAAATTTTTAAAGAAGCCGGTGAGAGCGCGATTATAAAATTAAACGTGGATGGCAAAAAAATTAATGCTTTGATTCACGATGTCCAAAAAAATTCGTTGACGGGCGCGGTTTCCAATATTGATTTTTACGGCATAAAAATGGACGAAAAAATTCGCGTGGACATTCCGTTATTGTTCAATGGAGAATCTCCAGCCGTAAAAGAAGGTGGAGTTTTGATCAAAGCGATTCACGAATTGGAAATTGAAGCGTTACCGGCTGATTTGCCCCACCACATTGAAGTTGATTTGGGAAAATTGGCGGTTATCGGCAACAGTATTTTAGTCAAAGACCTTAATGTTGATAAAAAAGTCAAAGTTATGATTAACTTAGAAACGGTGGTAGCGACGATTGTCGCGCCCAAAGCGGAAGAGGAAGTTGCGCCAGTTGTAAACATTGAAGACGTGAAAGTTGAAACCGAAGAAAAGAAAGAAGCGCGAGAAAAAGAAAAAGAAGCGGCATAAATTTCTCTCACACTATAAATTTTTTTTTCCGCTAATCAGGAAAAATCCTTTTTCTCGCCAACGATCTCCGCAATAGATAAATTATATCCATAAAAATCAAAAGAAATGATTCGGGAGAAAAGCGAACTCAACCTCCCTCGCCCCGCCAGCTGGCGGGGCTCGGTCGGGATTCAAACACCGCTTTCCCCCGATTTCTTTGATTTTTATTCCTTAATTTATAACTATTGCTCCGACATGTTGGCTCTAAAAAAGATTTTTCCTTATATTGGCAAGATAAAAAGATTTTTTCTGAAACCTAAACAGAAGCGCAACCGAGCACTCAAAGCGTTGAGTGCTCGGTGTGAGCGGGTTGAATAAAAATCTTTTTATCTTGCTGCGAGATTTGTAAATAATATCAGTAAATCTTATAATTAAATTATGTTGTTAATGAAAAAATCTTTTAAATTTTCACTGTTTTTTCTTTTTATTGTATTGGCGGCATTGGCCGTTAATTTGACTTTTGCCCAAAATCCATTGGAAGAAAAAAGAAAAGCTCTTGAGGTGGAGCTGGAAAAGTACGAAAAAGAGATTGACGAATACGAATCAACCATTTCCACGTTAAAAAAACAGGGTGGCAATCTGCAGTCAGAAATAAATAAAATAAACGCGAAAATCAGCCAGCTTAACGTAAAAATAAAAGCGACTAATGCCAGCATCAAAAAACTTGACGATGAAATAAAACTTACGCAAAAGAAAATAAATTCCACGGAAACAGATATTGATTTTAATCAGAAGGCGCTGGCGGATGTTTTACAAAATATTTATGAAAATGAAAAAAGGGGAACGATTGAAATATTTTTAGCCAATGACAATTTATCGGATTTTTTCAATAATTTAAACGGCTTGATGGAAGTTCAGGATAATTTAAAAATGGTTTTAAGGAGGATTGTTGATTTGCGCCAGGATTTAGTTGATGCTAAGGAATCGCTGGCATTGGAAAGGCTTGATGCCGAAGAATTGAAAAGATATATGGATTCCCAGAAATCCAGCGTTCAAAAAACTCAAACGGAAAAAAATAGTTTATTGAAAGTCACAAAAGGGAAAGAATCAGAATATCAAAAACTTCTCGTTGAATCAAAGAAAAATGCGGCGGAAATAAGAAATAGAATATTTAGAATGCTGGGCGGAGGGGAATTACCGTTCGGCGAAGCCGTAAAAATTGCTCAAGTGGCTGAAAAGGCGACTGGCGTGCGCGCCGCTTTTATTCTCGCAGTGCTTACACAGGAATCAGCGATAAAAGGAGTAATCGGCGCAAATTTGGGAAAATGTTATTACAATACGCCACGCAATAATGCCAGTAAAACAGTAATGAGTAATTCGCAAAAGCCGGCATTTTTAAAATTAATGGAAGAATTAAATATGAACCCCGATACGACTCCGATTTCCTGTCCGATTGCGTCGGACGGCGCTTATGGAGGCGCCATGGGACCGGCTCAATTTATGCCGACAACTTGGGAATTGTATAAAAACAGAGTTGGAGAAATTACCGGCGGGAATCCGACATCTCCATTCAATAATTTGGATGCTTTTACCGCCACCGCGCTTTATCTTAAAGACGGCCTTGTTTCCTGTAAGCAGATTTATAACAGTTCTTTTTCACAGGAGAATTGCGCCGCGGCTAAATATTATTCCGGAAAAAATTATAAGAGTTATATGAGTGTTGGCAGATACGGTTATCGCGTTGCTGACCGCGCCGTCAAATTTGAAGACGACATAGAAGCGATATCGGGATAAATAATAATCTTAAATTTTAAAAATATTTTTATTATCTAAATTTATTTTTATGTTTTTATAATTTTAAAATTTTTTTAAATTCTTCCGCTATCCGTACGGATAGCGGAAGATGAATTTTGAAATTTGATTATAATACAATATTTTATTTTTATGACAATCTGGAATAATATTTATAAAAATTATCAAAAAGATAGTAGGGTTTGGTCAAAAACTCTTTCAGGAGATATTCATCCTCTATTTAATAAATTTTTAAATCAATCAGATTTTGAATTTAAATATGCTCTTGATGTTGGATGCGGGACCGGGAAATATTTGAAATTTTTACAAGCGAGAGGATTTAAAACTGATGGAATAGATTCTAGTGAAATTGCAGTTGAAATGGCAAAAAAATTATTAAGCGATAAATCTATTATTCTTTATGCTGATATGTTTGTATCTAAAATACATCATAATAAATATGATTTGATTGTTTCCATTGGAACAATTCATCATGGCACAAAAGATCAAATTAAAAATTTGATTAATAAAATATATGAATCAATTGTAAATAATGGGAAAATTTTTATAACTATGCCAGATTTTAAGAGCGGCAAGAAGTGGAATACTTTTAAAGATCATAAAGAAATTACCAAAGGTACATTTATTCCATTATCAGGCCCAGAAAAAGGATTGCCTCATAGTTTTTATAAAAAAGAAGAGGTTCAAAAATTGTTTTCAAAATTTAGAGATTTACATTTAGATTTAGATAATCGTGGACAATGGGTTATTCAAGCTTCTAAATAAATATTATTATAAAATATATCATATCCCTACGGATAGCGGGAATAAATCTTGCAATTTTATTATATTCTATATATTATAAATATCTCACTATCCGTAGAGATAGCGGGAAGTATAAAAAATATAATAAAATAAATTAGAATTTTAAAATTAAAATAAATTTATGAAATCTTTAAATCAATTTTCATCTCGCAAGGAATGGGAAAATCATCTTTGGGAAGAATTTATAAAAATACTTTCAAAAATTAGTTCGGAGAATCAAACATTAAAATTTTTAAATATCTTATTAACAAAAAGAGAAAAAGAAAATCTTATTAAAAAATTAGTTGTTATAGCTCTGATAAGAAAAGGAAAAAATTATAAAGAGATAAGCGAGTTGCTTTGGTTGTCTCCCAATACTGTGAGCGCGGTTAAAAAAGGATTAAAAAATTCTTTATATGAAAGCTATCAAGAAATTTCAAAAAATAGAAATTCTATTCGTTCAAAAAGAGAACAAAAATCAAAAAAATCAGAACGAATAACAATGGACGATTTATTTATCGCTTTAGAAGATTTTGCAGAATGGTTTGATAAGATTATGCTTTCGATTGATGGAAAAGGCAGATGGAAATTTTAAAATTATCAAGGATAAAATAATAGGTGGCTATATAGAAATTCAAAATAATAAAATAGATATTATAAGTTTAATAAATATAAAATTAAAGAAATAAAAATCGAAGAATTTATTTTCTTATTTTCTTATTTTATTTTTGAAAAGCTTTGATAATCGGGTCTAAATCGCCACCTAAAATTTTTTCAATATTATGAAATTTTTTGCCGATGCGATGGTCGGTAATTCTGTCATCCGGGAAATTATAAGTCCTTATTTTTTCCGAGCGGTCGGCTGTGCCGATTTGTTCTTTGCGGTTAATCCCCAGTTTTTGGGCTTCGGCTTGCTTTTGAATTTCGTAAAGTTTTGAACGCAAAATTGACATTGCCGATTCGCGGTTGGAGTGTTGTGAGCGTTCAGTTCGGGAAGAAACAACAATGCCGGTCGGCTTGTGTAAAACCCGAACAGCGGTTTCAACTTTATTGACATTCTGTCCTCCCGGCCCGCCGGCGCGCGAAAACGTTACTTCCAAATCGTTTTGATTTATATCGACTTTCTTGGCTTCTATTTCCGGCAGAATGGCAACAGTAGCGGTTGAAGTATGGACTCGGCCTGATTTTTCCGTTTTGGGAATTCTTTGGATGCGATGTACTCCGGATTCCTGTTTCAAAATATCGTAGATATTTTGTCCTGAGCTTGCTGAAGGATTACCTTCAATTCTGGCGATAAAAGTTTTATATCCGTCAAGCGATGTTTGGTTGGAATCAATCTCAAAAAAATTCCACCCTTTTTGAGCGGCGTATTTTTGATACATCTTAACAAGATTGCAGGCAAAAATAGTGGCTTCGTCTCCGCCCGCTCCCGCTCTTATTTCTAAAATTATTTTATTCACCCCGTTAGAAGTTTGTTTTATATAGTGCACGCATCTAATTTCAACAAACTTTTATTTTAGATTATTCCCCGTTATTGCATAGCATAAAAAATTTAATAAATTTTTTATGCTAAAGACTTCTAACGGGGTTCATGGTCAAAAATTATTAGATGACATATTTTAATTTATATCATATAATAACACAGTTAAAATAAAAAATAAATTATTCTGTTCATTTCTAATTTAAAAAGGAGGAAAATAAATGATAGGAAATAATTTTCCAAGATTTTTATTATTGTTTGAAATATTAAATTTTTTAATTAACCATGATTGGTTTTTTTGGTTAATCGGGAAATTTAATGCAAGAAGATGGATAAAGTCGGTTTTTCTGTCTTATCCGGCTAATTACGAATATGCAAGAGAATACGCATATAAATTTAGGATAGGGAGCTGGAAAATCCGGCTAACGAGTTTTCTGCGGCAAAATAGAAAAATTGTAATAATGTTCTCTATCTTTGTGGTGGAAGAAAAAAAATTTTTGAGAAAGGATAATAGAGAAAAATTGGAAGAAGTGGTTCAGTATATGGAAAAAATTCGCCGATTAGTTCGCGCGGATGAGAAAACGTTTGCCGGAATTTTGCCGGGATTATTGGCAAAGAGAAAATTAGTTGATAAGACTCCGGAGGCGGATATAACCGCTTCAATTGTTGCTGAGGCGGTTGAGTTGGTAAAGAAAAAAATCGAACTGGATGAAAAAATTCCAATCGTGGTTCTAGGAGGCAGAGGATTTATTGGAAAGATGGTGGTTGATAAATTAAAATCAGTTCAGAAATCCGATATTTATGTCGTTGATTTAACCGGGAGTAATGACAAATGGCCGGAAAGAGAAATAAGAAAAATGATAATTAATGTGGCAAGGCATAACACAATCGGATTTTATTTACACATGTTGCGGGCGGGAGATGTTATTCTCAATGAGGCATATCCCAGTCCATCTTCAGATGTCGTGAATAAAATAAAATCGTTGAATTGCGATTGTTTTCATATTGTTGGCGTGGAAGCAATTGCTTTTCCCCGGTTTACCCAGGCTTATGGTGGAGGCATTCCGTGTTGCGCGGCCTGGAATTCAGGCAATAGAAAGATAATTATTAAAAAATTAACCTAGGGCTTGCTTTTTATTGTTTAGAAAGCAAGCCTCTTTTATTTTTTAATAAAGAATGTAAAATTTGATATAATGGATATTTTAAAAATAAGGGGAATTTCTTTATTTGTCGTCGCTTTATGTCTTTTAATTTTGTCTTTAATTATTTGGCAAAGGGCTGAAAAAGACAAAGCTAAAATTTGGCTTGGTCTCTCCGCTTTCTTCACGGCTCTTTACTCTTTTTTTTGTGGAGGAACTTATTTTTTTTGGGACGCTAATTCTATGGCGTCGGTTTATTGGTATAGAACAACTTGGCTGGGTGTTTTTGTATTGCCGCCTTTTATAATTTTTACTTATTATTTTATTCAGAACCTCAAATATCTCAAAATAAAAGCGTTTTTATTGTATTTAGGAGCCGCAATAATAAGTTATTTTGCCCTAACCACCGACCTTATTGTCAAATTCGTGTATCTTAAATACCCGAATATTTCAAGTTTGGCGGGCAGATTTGATTTTTTGGGAAGATTATATATCTCGGTTTGCATTGCGTTAATTTTAATCAATCTTTTAAAAGAATATTTTAAAAGCAGCGGTTTTAAAAAGCTGCAATTGCAGTATTTTATTTTAGGCGTAGCAATTTTTTTTATAACGGGAATTATTACTACCGCGATTATTCCCTTTATTATCGGAGAATCTCCTTATTATGATATTACTGCATATGCTTCATTTATTTGGGTTGGTTTAACAACGATGGCTATTTTTAAATATCATTTTTTAAACATAAAAATCATAGCCACTCAATTATTGGTTTTTATTATTTGGGTAGCGACTTTGATTAATTTTATTATAGAAGAATCATTTCGCGGGCATTTACTTACTGGAGGATCGTTAATTTTTATGACCATCGCCGGCATTTTGCTGATAAGAAGCGTTATAAAGGAAGTAGCACAAAGAGAGCAAATTGAAAAATTAAGCGTGTATAAATCGGAATTGTTATCGGTTGTCGCGCATCAAATTAAAAATCCTTTAATAGTAATCAAAGGCTATACTTCTTTGGCGGAAAGCGGGGCTGTAAAAAATGAAAAGGAATTAATGGATTTTTTTCTGAAAATTAAAATTGTCAGTGGCAAACTGATTGATCTATTAAACAATTTTCTCGATCTCGGGCATCTGGAAGATGGCAGAATTCATTATGATTTTTGCGAGTTTGAAGCGGATAAATTTTTAAAAGAAATAGTTGACGATTTTCAGTTTATTGCTAAACAGAAAAACTTAGCCTTGATTTTTGAATCGGAGCAAAAGGGGATAAAAATAAAAGGGGATAGTTTTAAGTTAAGCCAGGTTTTCAGAAATTTAATAGATAACGCGATTAAATACACCGAAAAGGGATGGGTGAGAGTTAATTTACAATTAATAACTGACGACCAACAACAAAAGTTTGCGTTAATTACAGTAAGCGATTCCGGAAGAGGAATGTCAAAAGAGATTATAGACAAGCTCTTCCAGAAATTTTCTCGAGGGATAGAAGATGAGCGAATTTTGGGTTCCGGCTTGGGGCTTTATATAAGCAGAAGGATTGTAGAAGATCACAAAGGTAAAATTTGGGTGGAATCCGAAGGGAATAATAAGGGTTCTAAATTTATAGTTTTACTTTCAACGGCTAAAGGGCAATAATTTGTTTAATAGCTTTAACAAAAGACTCGAGGGGCATTTCTTTTCTTAAATATCCTTGAGCGCCGATTTTTTTAACGTAACTTTCAGTGGTTATTTCGCCCCATGGAGTGACGGTGCTGGCGTAAGCGGTCATAAAAACCACTTTAATATCTTTGGTCTCAGGATTTTCTTTGAGCTTTAAAAACAATTCCGTTCCATTGAGCCCCGGCATTATTATATCCATGAGAATTAAATCGGGTTTTGATTTTTTAATCTGTTCCAGTCCTTCTTCCGCATTAGAAGCGGTAGAGATATTGAAATTTTCGGCTTTTAATCGGGTGGAATATATTTCCACAAGGTCTTTATTATCGTCAATTATTAAAATGTTTTTCATTAATTATAGATTGTGAGATTTTTTTTCGGCAATTTTTTTCGGCTTTTTTGAAGTTTTGGAAGTTGTTTGAGCTTTCGCAGTTCTCGCTTTAAATCTTTCAATTCTTCCCATTGTGTCAATAAGTTTTTCTTTGCCAGTATAAAAAGGGTGACAGTTGCCGCAAATTTCAACTTTGATTTCCGGCTTCGTGGAACCGACGGTAAAATGGGCGCCACAAGCGCATTCAACTTTTGCTTTTTGATGATATTGGGGGTGTAAGTCTTTTTTCATATTTAAATTATATTATTATTAATTTTTATAAAAAGCAAGACTTTGAATGTCGCTTGATCCCCCACATAGTCCAGCGATATGTCCATGGTAATTTAATAGAAACAAGGCGAAGCCGCTTCGCTTTTAATTGATAGATTAAAATAGCATGTGGTCGGACTATGTGGTGTTTTAACCACAGACATTTTGCACTTTAAATAATCTAAGGATTTCATTCGGCGT
>CAZXNT010000007.1:0-21275 GCA_964642155.1 uncultured Candidatus Saccharibacteria bacterium | reverse complement strand
GGAGAAAAAAATCAACTCAATTAAGGACTTAATCTTTTTGACAAACTAAAAATTGGGTTTTACAACTATGGAAGTTCAACTTCAATAGACTTCCAGCGGCGCGCATGCTCCCTACTCCTTATTTTATCTCCAATACAGTAGCATTAAAAAAATCAGACGCATCGAACGATCCTGTTGCCGCCGAAAATGTTATGCTATACGTTCCGGCCGGTATACCACCAAACACTATCGCTCTAGGGATAAGCGCAAGATGAGCATTTGAAACACTTGCTGTTACTTTTATCCCCCCCCCACTTACAACTCCTGTAATCGAAACGGAAGATTCAATTACACCTCCACTTATCCATCCCGAACCTGATGCGAAAACTACCAATGTTCCACCAGAGGTTGTAAAATTGCTACTCACTAACGGCAGTGGGCCTGGGACATTATTCATAACCTGAGTAACTTTATTCGCCGAAGTGCCGGATGTTGTCTGCGTCGTGCCGTCAGGAAATTTAATTCCTCCTGTCGTGCTATGAATAGTGCCGGCAACTTCTAATTTTGAATTTGGTCCCGTCGTCCCGATGCCGACGTTGCCAGAAGTCAATACAGTCATTCTTGTTTGTACATTCCAAGCATCATAAAACTTTACTCCACCTGTTTGGGAACCATAAATATATGCGTAATCATCGGTGCCATAACCTATAATTGCATATGCGTTTCCGTCGGTTCCTTTTCCTCTAAGAAATTTATTATTATCTAAAATAATACCACCACCTGCAACATGCAGTTTATCCCCCGGCGTCGTCGTCCCGATGCCGACGTTGCCGGTATTGTAATAAATCGCTGTTGATGAAGCAGTCCATAAACCTTCTCCTAAATTCGTCCAAGCGCCGGATTTACGCCCCCGAAAAGTGCTGGAAGCGGTATTATAATAAATAGAACCGTTTTGAACATCAGAAGAAGGGTCATTAGTTAATTGTCCAAGATTTAAAAGATTTGAAGTGGAAATAAGATTTGAAACAGAAATATTTTTCCAACGTTGATTACCTGCGAGATAACCGATTTCATAAGTATTATCCGCTCCCGGCAAAAGATTAGAATCAAAAGTCGCGGCTGAAACTCTGGCAATGGCGGTCCGCAAAGTTCTGGAAACTCTTGAATCCGGATTTTGGGAATTGTAAGTAAGTTGAATATCAACAGCAACCGTGTCATGCCCCGGATATTGGGTGTATTTCGTGAATTTAAGATTATCCGCCAAAACCCTGCTGTTGGTTAAATCGGATATTCTTTGGTACGCGCCCCTGCCTTCAGACAGTTTAATGACGTTATTTTCAGCGTAAATAACTATCGGGTCTCTGTCGGTTGAATTATTGCCAACAGAATCCTTCATTCTTAAAACAAGGCGGGTTTGTTGAGAGCCGACCGTGTCATCAGTGTCAAAATTAGTTGAAGAAGAATTTACAATAATGGCGCTTGATTCTCTGGTTAATCGCTGAATCGTCTGCAATATGAAATTTAATTGACTGGTGGCTTCGGCGGAAGCGGATTCCCTTTGATTGACTCTTAAAGTGGTGGTCAAAATGCCAATCATCAAACCCGAAACAACGGCAAAAATACCGGTATAAATCAATAATTCAACTAATGTGAATCCTCTATTATTAATTTTCAATTTATAATTTTCAATTTTCATTGAATTTTCAATTTTACAATTATTTATTTTTATCCAAAGAAGAAGTAATCTTCTAAAAAATCATTGTTAACTCCTGAGCTTCTTGCCATAATTTTTTAATCTCTATTTCATTTTCAGATAAACATTTTATTAACATTCTTAACCAATGTTTAGTCTCTTGAGATTCTTTTTTGCAAATAAAAATTTTATTTCTAAAATCTTTCTTTGAGCTTGCGGCGTTTGCTTCCATATAATTTGCTCCTATACTTGTTGCTGAACGAATAAGTTGGGAAATAATCGGCTTAGTAATTAAATCTTGCTTAATAAATTTTCAAAAATCAATAATATTTTCCCCAAATTTAGCGGTTCGTTCTTCTAAATCGTAATTGTTTGAAAATTGACTCATTGGAATTTTATTGAAAATTGTAAATTATAAATATATTATAGCAAATTTATAAAATTCAACAAATATTAAAAACCTTTATAGTATTTCTTGTTGTCTGTTCCGCCACTTTCTCAAATGAAACTTCTTTTATTTCCGCCATTTTTTTGGCGGTTTCAATGATATAAACCGGCTCGTTGCGTTTGCCTCTATATGGCAATGGCGCCACATAAGGCGCGTCTGTTTCCAATAAAATCTTGTCTAATGGAATGTATTTTATTATTTCGTCATATTGTCTCGCGAATGTAATAACGCCGGTAAAAGAAACTGTAAGTCCCAGCTCAAAATATTTTTTTGCCTGTTCCAGTGTTCCGGTAAAAAAATGCAAATTGCCTTTTAATTTATTATTTTTATATTCTTCCAGAATTTTTATAGTTTCATCGTGAGCGTCGCGGCAATGTATCATCAAGGGCTTATCCAGCTCCAACGCCAATTCAATGTGTTTTTTAAAAATATCCGCTTGTCTGAATAAATCTTCTTTCGGACAACGAAATAAATCTATGCCTGTTTCTCCAATCGCAACCACCTTTTGATTTTCCGCTAACTGATGATACTTATCAAAATCAAAAATTTCTTTTTTATTATCGTTGGGATGGAGCCCGACCGACGCGTAAACTCCCTCTTTATATTTTTCGGCAATTTCAACGGCAAACTTTGAATTTTTAAAATCCGAACCGACATTCATCATCCAAATTTCGGCATCCAACGCGCGCCCGATAACTTCATCCCTATCTTTGTCAAAATCGGAAAAATTAAGATGAGAATGAATGTCAAAAAATTTTGGCATTTATTATGTGAGAGATTTACTTTGATGTTTCCGCGCCGCCCAATCTTCTATAAGCTCCTCAATTATAACAGCCGAAGGCACCGCTAAAATTAAGCCGACAAATCCCGCGAGCTGGGAACCGGCTAATAAAGAAATTACCACCACAACCGGATGGAGGCCGATTGTCTTGCGCATCACAATCGGAATCAAAAGATGGCTTTCCATTTGCTGAATTATCACGAAAAGCACAATCACGGAAACTCCCAAGGTCCAGGAAGTTGACACCGCGACCAAAAACGCAATAACACCGGTAAACACAGGACCGACAATCGGCACCATTTCCAAAATTCCCGCCATAATGCCCAAAAACAAACTGTAATCAACGCCCAAAATCAGCAATCCGATGAAAGTCGTGGCGCCGACCGCCAAGCTTAACACCAACTGCCCCTGCAGCCAAAGACCCATTTTTCGTCTGACGCGAAGATAAACATCAATTACATATTCTTCCCACGTCAAAGGCAAAACAGCCCTTAAAAATTTTTCGACTCCGTCGCGATTTACGGATAAATAAAATGAAAGGATAAAAACCGATACTAGAAAAATAATACCACCGAAAATGCTTGATATTAAATTAAAAAACGAAGCGCTCCCGGAAAATAACGCGTCTGTGAAACCGCTTAAGTTCGCTTCAATGCTTTTTATTGTCTGTTTTGAAATGCCGAGCGAGGAACGCAAATTAGACAAAGAAGAATTTTCAAAACTCGTAAAAAGGCCCTTAAATTCAACAAGCGCAATCGGAACGACCACATATAAAAGCGCGGCTAAAACTCCGACAACGGCAAGAAATATAAGTAATGTTCCGATAATTCTGGGAATTTTTTTCTTTTCCAAATAAGTGATGGGCGCGTCCAATGCCGATGAAATAATCAAAGCCAAAAAAAGAATCAACAAAACTTCGCGCAAATAATAAAGCGCGACCGCGAAAATCAGCATAAATAAAATACGCCAAAGAGACAACCAGGATATTTCTAATGATTTTATCATTATTTTGATTATATTATATTTTTAATGCTTCGGCAAGCTCAGCATTATCCTGAATTTAATCGAAGGACAATATTTTCTCAAATCTTTTTTTATCTTCAAAAGGGCCGATGAGCGCCAGATTTAATTTATTGTTTTGAAAAATATCCTTGGCAACTGCCATAATTTCTTCGGCTTTAACCGCCTGAATTTTTTCCGTTAATTCCGAAGGGGTAATAATTTTTTTCGCGACAACTTCCTGTCCGCCGAAAAATCCCGCCAAAGCATCGGAAGTCTCCAATCCCAACATCAAATGGCCGGCAAGATGATCTTTGGCGCGTTGAAGCTCCTTAACCCCAACCAACTTTTGGTTTAATTTTCTGAATTCTTCAAGGATTGCCTCAATCACCTTTTCAATTTTAGAGTTGTCAATTCCGGCCGATGTTGCCAAAAATCCGTGATCGCTCAATAAATCCGCTTCGGCGTGTACGTAATAAGCCGCGCCCATCTCTTCCCTGATTTTTTGGAAAAGCCGCGAACTCATCCCGCCGCCCAAAATATCCGCCAAAACTTCTAAAGCGTATTTTCGCTTATCAAAAATATCAAAAGCCCTCACTCCTAAAACCAAATGGGTTTGGTCGGTTTTTTTATGTTTCAGCAAAACTTGCGGATTTTCTTGATATTCGCTTGTTTTTATTTTTTGAGTTTTTTCTCCTGATTTCATTCCGGAAAAAGCGTTCTCAATTTCAGCAATAACTTTTTTTTCATCAAACTTTCCGGCAACCACCGCGATGGTTGATTGCGCCAAATAATGCTCTTTACGATATTTTAAAAAATCTTCCTGAGCCAATTTTTTAATTACTTCCTTTTTCCCAAGAACATCCCAGCCAGCTGGCTGATCGCCGTAAAGCAAACCCGTAAACAATTCCTGAACGTGACGCATGGGCAAATCTTTGTACATATTTATTTCTTCAATAATCACGCCACGTTCCTTGTCAATTTCTTGAACATTAAAAACCTGATTAAGATAAATATCGGAAACAACGTCTAAAATTTGAGTGAAATTTTCCGGCCGCGCCTTGGCATAATAACCGGTATATTCCTGGCCGGTAAAAGCGTTATAACTCGCGCCAATACTATCCAGTTCAGAACTAATATCAATCACTTTTGGACGTTTTTTAGTGCCCTTAAAACACATATGCTCAAGAAAATGGCTAATGCCATTGATTTCCTTGGTTTCATATTTTGAACCGGCTTCAACCAAAATCAAAAAAGTGGTCGCCAAACTGTCCTGCTTCGGCGCCAAAATAACCCGCAAGCCGTTTTCCAAAGTTATTTTTTTAACCCATTCGGCTTTGCTCAGGGTTAATCCTGAATTAATTGAAGGATTAAAATTTTGCATTCTTCAATAAATAATTACATTTCAACTGCGATAGCAGTTGAAATGTAACCAGATAATTCTTTAATTTTTATTCTCTCTTGTTTCATTGTGTCCCTATCGCGAACGGTTACGGAATCGTCTTCTAATGTTTGAAAATCAATTGTAACGCAATACGGCGTGCCGATTTCGTCCTGACTGTAATATCTTTTCCCGATATTTCCCCTGTCGTCCCACGCAACCGCCAAATCATTGGTTTTTAACATCTGGTAAATCTCTCTGGCTTTTTCAACCAACTCCGGCTTATTTTTTAACAGCGGAAAAACCGCGACTTTATAAGGAGCGAGTTTTGGATTTAATTTTAAAACTATCCTGCTTGTCCCGTTTTTTGCGGGGTCTTTTTCCTCGCAATACGCATCTATTAAAAAGAATAACATCGTCCTATCAACTCCGCCGGACGTTTCAATAACCCAAGGAATGTATTTTTTTTTAGTTTCTTCGTCAAAATAAGACATATCTTGTCCGGAAAATTTTTGGTGTTGAGAGAGGTCCCAATCACCCCGATGATGTATACCCTCGCATTCTTTCCAACCAAACGGCGTATTGTATTCAATATCCCAAGCCACCTTAGCATAATGAGCTAATTCGTTTTTTTGATGTTCTCTAAATCTTAAATTATCGGAATTAATGCCTAATGATTTATACCAACCCATGCGAAAATTTTTCCAAAATTCATAGAATTTTATTGATTCTTTTTCGTCCGGCTTAATATAATACTGAAGTTCCATCTGTTCAAATTCAATTGACCTGTAAGTAAAATTACCCGGCGTGATTTCATTCCGAAACGCCTTGCCAATTTGAGCTATGCCAAAAGGAATTTTAAGGCGCGAACTGTTTAAAACATTTTTAAAATTAACGTGAACCCCTTGAGTTATTTCTCCTCGCAAATATGCCGTATTTTTTTCTCCTTCAACCACGCCTAATTTCGCTTCAACCAATAAGTTAAATTTTTTCTCTTCGGTCCAATCTATTTTTTCATTTTTTTCTTTATGAAATTTTTCGTGCTCTGCGACAATATCTTCTTGGTCAGCCCTAAATCTTTGATGACAAGTTTTACATTCTATTAAAGGGTCGTTAAAACCCGTAATATGGCCCGATGCCTCCCAAACTTTCGGATTCATTATTATAGAAGTGCTAATTCCAACAACATCTTCCCTATTTTTAACCATTGCCTTCCACCATTCTTGTTTAATGTTAAATTTAAGCTCTGTGCCAAGCGGACCATAGTCCCAAGTACCTCTTAACCCGCCATAAATTTCCGAACCGGGATAAACAAAACCCCGCCTTTTGCACAATGAAACTATTTTGTCCAAGGTTGTCATTTTATAATGTTGCTTCTAAAATTGATTCTATTTTCACTTCGCCGGTTGTGCTATTAACGTTCGCGACTGCTTCAAGTTTGCGGCGTTTGGCGACAGCCGAGCCGATTGAAGTGATTTTATGTTTACCGGTTCCAACACAACTATCCTTGCAAACCACGATATTGGTGCTGCGGTTACCGACCGTTAAATCATAACCCGAAGACGTAAAATCTTTATTCCGGATAATTTTTATGAGGGCGTCTTGGACTCCGGCTTCGGCGGCCGCTAAAGCTTCGGCGGACATTTTCACACCGAAGCCGCTTTGGCTCAAATAATAAGAAATAAAAGCTCCGGCAATGCCGATTTCAACAATAATGCCGCCTATAAAAAGCATAGCCGGCAAAGCCGCTGTTGCTTTATTATTGTCCATTTGTCGTAGAAGTTGATTGAACCGGAATCATTTGAATCGGTGGCTGGCTGGCGGAATTTTGAGAAGATACCGCTTGCTGGGGATTTTTAATAAAATTGACAATTTGGCTGTCATCTTTTAATTTAGTTTTCCAGACAATATTGTCTTCATTGATATAAATTTTATCTTCCGGCCCCCAAAAAGCATTGCTGAATTTGGAAACGCTGAACGGATTTTGCTGGTTCTGTTCGTTTCTTTGCAAAAGATAAGCGTCCGACAAAGATAATTTTGGAAAATAATTCAATTTGCCGAAATAAAGGTCGCCTGTATCCAAATATACCGCCCAATAATTTTTGTTAAAACCAACTTTTTGCCAATAAATTATGGCCACCAACGCCGCCGCTAAAACAATAATAACCGCCAATAAAATTTTATTACTCCTATTGATTTGATTTATCATATTAATTTAATTCTTTGAATTTCGACTTTTATTTAATTATATCAATCTTTTTAATTTTAACAACTATGGCGCGATAATCATCATTTTCTCCCATATTTTTTTGTAGTTGAATTTGGCGCGCAATTCTTTTTCCAGATTTTCCGGATTGGAATAATATTCAATTTCCGATTTAATTTTCTCGTTTTCCGTCGCGAGATTTTCCGATTTTTCCGTCAAACTGCGGAATTCCTTCCGCAATTGGTTGCGTTCTTTAAAAATAAAATAAACCTGAACCAATAAAAACAATAAGATTATTATTAAAATAACGGCAATTAAAATCTTCATAATAAAATTTTCAATTTCTAATTTTCATTGAATTTTCAATTTTACAATTTTCAAACATTTAATTTAAACATTGTAAATTGATTCATTGTAAATTTATTGGAAATTGATAATTGAAAATTGGAAATTATTTATTCAGGATTTTGAATTTTTACTCAAATGGCTCCATATAAACCAAATACCGCTGATTAAAATTATTGCGACAATCGCATAATCAAACTTCCTAAAATAAATATGCAAAATTTCCCAGTTTTTGCTAAGCGTAAAACCAAGATAAGTTAAAAATCCCGACCAAATAAATGAACCGCTGAAAGTGAGCCACGAAAACCTCCAAAGCGATTTTGTTTTTAAAATTCCAAGTGGAAAAGAAATAAAAGTCCTGACCACCGGCAAAATACGGCTGATAAAAATCGCCCAATCGCCCCATTTATCAAGCCATTTTTGAGCTCGTTCAACTTCTGAGTTAATTCTGTGATGGTTCCAATGCAAAACATTGCGGCGAATCAAATATCCGAGCCAATAAGAAAATAATGATCCGAATAAATTTCCAAAAGCGCCTATAAAAACAACTATCCAAAAATTAAAAACCCCGCTTGCCGCCAAAAATCCGGAAAACGGCATAATAACTTCCGAAGGAATAGGAATATTCGCGGATTCTAAAGCCATTAAAAAAAACACTCCTGAATACCCTCCCCATTTAATCGTTACTAGCGCGAAATTTGAAATTGTTTCTAAAATTATGGAAATCATTTAAGAAATCTCGCGGCTTCGTCCGGGTCAACTGTTGTAATTTCTATGCCAGTGCCCTGTTCAAATCCGGCCGAAGTGTTGAACTTCGGCAAAATCTCAATGTGCCAATGATAATGTTTGTATTTGTTTTTATCCCGCAAAGGAGAAGTGTGAATAAAAAAATTATAATCCGGGTCGTGAAGCCGCTTCTCCATTTTTTGCAAAGCTTTTTGCAAGGCCGAAACAATATCGCGCATAACCGCCGGAGGCGTTTCTTCAAAATAGGGCAAATGTTTTTTCGGAAAAACTCTCAATTCAAAAGGCTCACGCATGACAAACGGCGCCAAAACGACCGCCGATTTATTTTCATAAACAATTCTCTTTTTTTCTTTCAATTCCCATTCAAGCATTACACAATGCACACATTTTTTATTTTTCTTGTAATAATTATTTGAACCTTCAAGGGAATGCTCAACGTCCGGCGGAACAATCGGCAAAGCGATAATTTGATAATGCGGATGATAGATGGAAGCTCCGGCTTTCTGCCCCCAATTATGAAAAATTGAAACATATGACAAACAATAATCATTAGCCAAAATTTTATAATAATCAACAAATGCTTTAAAAACCAAATCCGCATTTTGTTTAGAAAGTTTCGGAAAATTTTTATAATGGTCGCGCGTAATGACCAAATTGTGATGCCCTATACCTTCCATTACCGAATAGGGGCCCTTTTTTTCCGGACTGGCGCAAACGTTAATATGAGTAAACGCCGGATATTTATTTTCAACCACTACCGCTTCCCAATCTTTGGAACTTTGCTTTGCCCGCCGAAAGGAGGGAAATTTCAATATCGGCGGATGATGACCGCTTTTTTGCAAATTTTCAAAAGGACAATCCTTAACAGGCGCCTTAATGCGCTTCATTTTATGTAATTTGATAAATTGGTCCGGCCTTTTCGCCCTACTGGGAGCGATAACAATCCAATCGCCGGAAACAATATCTTGTCTTAATTCTGAGTTCATAATCAATAATAATTTCCAATTTTCAATTATCAATTTCCAATAAATTTACAATGAATCAATTTACAATGTTTAAATTAAATGCTTGAAAATTGTAAAATTGTCTCCCTGCGGGAGATGTCCCGAAGGGGCAAAAATTCAATGAAAATTAAAAATTGAAAATTTTAATCCCTAGTGGCTAATCTATTCCAATAATACCATTCCAAAACGTCTTTTGCCACCGGAACGGCGTTTAAACTTCCTTCGCGGGCGTTTTCCACTAAAACTAAAATTGCTATTTCCGGATTATCCGCCGGAGCGTACCCGACAAACGAGGCGTTAATTTTCGTGTTGCCCTGAATCTGCGCCGAACCGGTTTTAGCGGCGATTTTGAACGGTAAATCGCTTAAAAGATGCGCTGTGCCGTAATCTTTTGAAACCGTATCAACCATTCCTTTTTTTATTTCTTGGATATAATCCGCCAATTCCGGATAATTTCTTAAAACTTCTGGCTTTGTTTCTTTAATAATTTTTTCTTCTGAATTTTTATTAGCGCTGAATATTTTTTGAGCGACAAACGGCTTATAGAATTCGCCATTATTAGCAATGGCGGCGATATAATTTAAAAGACCTATCGGCGTAATCAACAAATCGCCTTGGCCGATGCTTATGTTATAAGTGTCCCCCAGCCGCCAGGGTTCACCCGTGTTTTTTTCCTTTTTCTCAATATCCGGCAAAAAACCATTCGTCTCCGCTAATAAATCAATTCCCGTTTTTTCTTCAAATCCGAATTTTTTCCAATATTCCCTTAATTTTGAAATGCCGAGCCCATTCCATAAATCTTTATCAATATCGCCGCGTAAAATTCCAGATTCGCTTTTCGGCAATCCCCCGCCAAGCGCGTAAAAATAAACGTTTGAAGACCTGGCAATGGCGGAATACAAATTAACCCAGCCGTGCGGTTTCCAATCAACAAAACGACTGGGTTTATCGGGAAAATAAGGATTGGGAATTTCTATATAACCCCGCGAGTAAATTTCCGTTTTCGGATTAACAACGCCTTCTTCCAAGGCCACCAACGCCACAAGCGGTTTAATTGTTGAACCCGGGGCGTAAACTCCGGAAATCGCCCGGTTTAAAAAAGGCATTTGGGGATTATTGAGGTCATTTTTAGTAATTTTATTAGCGTCAAAACCGGGAATACTCACAAGCGCCAATACTTCGCCGGTTTTTGGATTCAAAGCAACGCCGACTCCGGCATCGGCGCCAATACTATTTATTTTTTCTTTCAAACGATTATAAAAATAAATCTGAAAATCCTTATCAACGGCGGTTTTAATGTCCAACCCCTGAGACGGCGCCATTAAAAATTTGCTGTCAATTATTTCACCATTGGCATTGCGATAATAAATTATCTGGCCTTCAATGCCACGCAATTCCTTGTCATAATATCCCTCCAAACCGCTTTTCCCGACAACATCGTTTAAATCAAACGATGGATTATTTTTAATATCGTCATCGCCAACCGCTCCGACATATCCCAATATGTGGGAAAAAATCCGAGATTCAAAATATTCTCTTTTAAATTCTTCTTTAACGATAACCGGCCTTAAATTGAGATTTTTAATCTGCTCGGCTTGTTCTTTCACAATATTAACCGGTAAAGTCATAAAATCCCGTTTCTCTAAATCAACCGATTGGGCCAATTTTTCCATATCCACAATTTCAATTCCCAAAATTTTATGTAATTCTTTAAAAACTTTTTCGCGAATCCCGGGCTTCATCAATTCAACAAACTTTAAATCAATTTTATATGTCGGATTGTTTTTCACTAATGGTTTGTCAAAACGGTCAAAAATTATTCCCCTTTCAGCCGCTAAGGAAATTATTTGGCCGGCATTTGCCAAAGCCCGTTCTTTATAAAAATTGCCTTTCCAAATTCCCAAAAAAGAAACGCGTAAAAAAACAATGGCCGCGATAACAACGACCGTAAAACCTATAATCTTAAAAATTTTTCCCGAAAGCGGCATCTCCACGAGGTCTAATCCTTTTGCCAAATCATCAAGTACCGCTTCTTCTAAAAAAAAATCCTTTTTCATTTTAAAGCGAAATATCAAACGGCTTTAATGGAAAATTGAAAAGATGAATATGCGCTTCCTGATTTTCCGCCGCAATGCCGGCTCCCCGCGCCACGCAAGTCAGGGGGTCATCAATAGTCATAGTCTTAACGCCGATTTCTTCTTCAATTAAACTGTCCATACCCTTAAGCAAACTTCCGCCGCCGCAAATATAAATTCCTCTTTTTAAAATATCGCCGACGAGTTCCGGCGGAGTTTTTTCAATCGCTTCTTTTACCGCCTCAATAATCAAAGCCAATGAGTGATGAATGGCGGACATGATGTGATGATTTTTAACGATTACTTCCTTCGGTAAACCACTTGAAACATCGCGTCCCCTAATCGCCATTTCTAATTTTTCATCAACGGGAACGGCTGAGCCGATTGATATTTTTAAATCTTCGGCTGTCGGTTCGCCAATTAATAATTTAAATTCTTCCCTTATAAAATTAATAATGTCGTCATTCAACTTATCGCCGGCTATTTTCAAACTTTTTGCCGTCACCGCTCCAGCCATTGAAATAATGGCTATATCTGTCGTGCCTCCGCCGATATCAATAATCATTGTTGAAACCGGCTCGTTTATGGGCAACCGCGCTCCAATCGCCGCGGCCACCGGTTCTTCAATTAAAAAAACTTTGCTGGCACCGGCTAAAATCACGGCGTCTTCAATCGACTTTCTTTCCACCTCAGTCAGATTCGGCGGTATACCGATAACAACCCTGTAATAACTGAAAAAACGATTATTGCCGATTTTTTTAAAATAATGGCGGAGCATTTCCTGCGCCATTTCAAAATCAGAAATAACGCCTCCCACCAAAGGTTTAATCACGGAAATATGTGAAGGCGCGCGGCCAAGCATTTTTTTTGCTTCTTCGCCGATTGCCAAAACTTGGCTGGTTTTATTGTTAACCGCGACGATTGAAGGCTCGTCAATAATAATTCCCTCGCCCTTAACATAAACCAAAGTATTGGCCGTGCCCAAATCAATACCTATATCTTTTATAAAATAATTAAAAAAATTCATTTAATTCTTCTTCACTCACTAATTTTGTTTTTTCCTCGTTTCTTTTTTTAATCTCAATCTTATCGCCGGTCTTTTCGCTTATCACGAGTCGATATGGAATTCCCATTAAATCCGCGTCAGCGAATTTTTCTCCAATCGTCGCTTCTTTTCTGTCGTCGTATAATACCTCAACCCCTGCTTTTTGTAAAATATTGTATAATTTCTCCGCTTTTTTCCTAATTTCTAATTTCTCATTTCCAATTTCTATTAAATGCGCTTTAAACGGCGCTACTGATTCCGGCCAAATAATGCCTTTGTTATCATGATAAATTTCAACAATCGTTCCCATTAAGCGGTTGAGACCAATGCCGTAACAGCCCATCACAATATCGCGAAGTTCTCCTTTTTCATCTTTATATTTTAAATTAAAAGGCGTTGAATATTTTGTTTTTAATTTAAAAATGTTGCCGACTTCAATCGCTTTTTCTTCTTTTAAATTTTTATTACCACACTGGGGACAGCTATTTTGTTCTCCAATAATTTCTTTATTAACGGCAATTTTGCATTTATCGCAAATAAAAATTATGTCTTCGCCGGCCGGCGTTAAAGTTTGAAATTCATGGGAATATTTTGAAAAACTGCCGCCCGAAGCAAAAGTCAAATAAGTTAATTTATCCAACCCAACCGCTTTAAAAATTCTTTCATAAGATTTCTTGGCTTTTTCGTAATATTCATCCAAATCATTTTCATCTCTGTGAAAAGAATATAAATCTTTCATAAAAAATTCCCTTCCGCGCAAAAGTCCGGATTTTGCCCGTTTTTCATCGCGAAATTTATTCTGAATTTGAAAAATGTATTTTGGCAAATCTTTATAAGAAAAGATAAATTTGCCCATTAAAGGAGAAATTATTTCTTCGTGCGTTGGTCCGAGCACGTAATCTATTTTTGAATAAAAACTAGTGAATTTAAAAAGCGAATTGTAAGTTTCCCATCGGCCGGTTTGTTCCCAATTTGTTTTTGGCTGAAGCGAGGGCATCAAAATCTCCTGCCCGCCAATTGATTCCATTTCCCTACGAATAATATCTTCTATTTTTTTGAAAACCCGGCAGCCCAACGGCAAAAAAGAATAAACCCCCGCCATCGTCTTATCAATAAAACCCGCGCGAATTAAAAGCTGCGCGTTTATCGCTTCTTCGTCTTTCGGCGCTTCCCGTTTAGTCTTTGTAAAAAGTTGAGATTGAAACATGTCATTTTAACCTTACGCTACCTCACTATTATAACACTTCTCGCAATAAACTATCTCTTTTCTGTCTGGTGAATAAGTGGTTTCAAACTCATTAGGACAGGGTTCTGTTCCGTGAGTATGGGCAATGGTGTTTTGGTAGATATTGGGGTTATTTGGATTATTGCCCGTTTGTCCATTGCACTGGCATTTCCTTTTCCATAATTTTAAAGGATTTCTCTGTTTAATTCTCTGATAATGTCTGCAATTGGGGCATAATCTGGGAAGAGGAAGATTCATTTTACGGTAGAATTCCAGTTCTTGGGGGATTATTTTGAAGGCAGTTGTGCACCCCGACGCATCTTGGTCGGGGCTCCGACCCCTTTGGGCGTCGGAGTTGTTCGCGCATTGAATAACTTGGTTTAATATATCATCTTTAACATCCTTTATATGATCAGGAAGTTGATCTGATTTTATAGTTATTGGTATATTCCTTTCTTCTGGATCTTTCCAGCTATATCCTTGTTCTATGGCTTGTTCTTTGGTTAAGGGGAAGTATTCTTGAGTAGTGGTTTCATTATACGCAAAGAGGCTTAAATCAGGTGGTAAAAATTCCCCATATTTATAAACCTGCTTTCCCTTGCTCACATAAACCATTTCATCCATGTGTTTTTTAATCTTTAGAATTAATTCTTCATATTCTTCCTTGGTGTATTGCTTATTTAAAATACAGTATTGCTTCTTCTTTAAACCAACACATCCAAAACAATCAGATAAATTTCTAGAAAAATAACTATATTCAACATTCTTAGAACTCCCCCAAACAAGATTGCTGAATTTAACGCTATTTGCATCACCGCAAGCAATGCATTCATATAATAATTGCGCATTAAGTCCCCAATCAGCATAATCATAACAATCTTTTGTGCTTTTTGAGTGAAGAAGTGCCACAAATTTACTGTCTTCCACAAAAGAAACTAAAAATCCATATTTCGTATTTTTTGTTTGGTAGATATGGTCGCCTAAAGAATTTACGTTTGTATTCCCTTTAAAATATTTTTCCGGGTAACTCATCCAAAGCTTTTCTGCTTTTGCTTGAGCTAAATTAAGTTGGTCTACATCTCCATTAAATAAATTATTTATCTTTTCAAGGTATTCTTCCTTTGAATACGGTTTGTTAAAAATATGGTATGACTTATTTTTTAAATTCGCGCAGCCAAAACAATCATTACACCCGTGACAATTTTTTGAAAAAGCAACATTAACACAGCTTGAACAATTCAACGAAAAAATTGTTTTATAGCATTTTGTCAGTCCGTAGCTTGAATAACAAAGCTGTGATTCGGCTATGTTATCACAATCATAGCTATCTTTAACTTCAAACACGCCCGAACCATAAGCAGAATCTTCCACATAATCCGCATCAGTCACTAAGTAACAATTTTTCAACCAGCCAGCCCAATTTGAATATTCACTATTTACCATCGAGGTATATTCGGTAGATAAGCTTGCTTTCGGAACATCGTCCAATAAAGATTTTAACTGCTCAAAAAACGGTTTTGAAAAATTATATTCTCTCCCATATTCACTTGTATCCCATTCATCGGACCACCAATATTTTTGGTCATAGACTTTATATGGCTTATCTACAGAAAGAAAAGAAATTATCATTTCGTTGTGGCCAGGAGCATCGCATTTGCGCCTATATAAAGTTCTCTCGTTTCTCCATAATAATCTTCTCTGCAACCTACACTTCGGACAAAAAGTCGGTGCCGGAACTTTGATTTTTTTGTAAAACTCAAAATCTTCCGGCTCTATAATAAAGTCGTTTTTGCAATTTTGGCAGGTTTTTGTTTCGAATTGAAACATAAATTAAAAACTAATCTTTACCGGCTCCCTGGCTTCTTCTTGTTGAAGTTGAAAAAACTCTTCTTTTTTAAAACCGACTGTTCCGGCGATTAAATTAGTCGGAAATGTCTCAATTTTTGTGTTTAATTCCATCACATTACCGTTATAGAATCTTCTGGCGGCTTGAATTTTATTTTCCGTGTCAGCAAGCTCATTTTGCAAATTTACAAAACTTTCCACAGCTCTTAATTGCGGATAAGCTTCGGCAATCGCAAGAATTGATTTTAAAGCCGATGTTACCATATTATCGGCAACTTCTTTTTCATGAACCGATTGAGCCCCCATCGCCTGCGCCCTTGCTTTAGAAACGCTTTCAAACGCTTCTTTTTCATGAGCCGCGTATCCCTTTACGGTTTCAATTAAGTTTGGAATTAAGTCATACCTTCGCTTTAATTGAACGTCAATATCAGCCCATGCTTCTTTGACGCGATACCGCCTGCGAACAAGACCGTTATAAGTAAAAACAAGCCATAGAACGACTATGATGGATACAATAATAATTATATTAGTTAAATTTAAGTAAGACATAAATGTAAATTAATTTTCAATTACCAATTTACAATTTTCATTGAATTTTCAATTTTACAATTTTCAAATATTGTAAATTGATTCATTGTAAATTTATTAGAAATTGAACATTGAAAATTAAAAATTTATTTCTTCGACCTTTTTATTCTTATTAATCCGCTCGCCGGAATAATTTCCACCCCTCTTTTTTCAATCTCATCAAGAAATAAATTCATTCCAAGCGAATCAGATGAAATATGTCCGGCAATTACGACATTAATATGCGCCACTTCCGCTTCTTTTTTATGTTCTTCGGACATATGCATTCCCACCACGGTGCCTATTCCGGCTATTGCCAATTTTTCATAAATTTTTGAACTGCCTTCGGTTTCGCCGGTAATTTCCGTTAAAGCAATTTTACCGCAATGATTTTCTTTGTTTCCGCTAAAAATTTTTACTCCCGCGTTTTCTTTTTGGGCTACCGCGTATTCCGAAATTTTTTTCAACAATTTAACCAAATCCGCCACAAATTCCGGATTTTCTTTCTTGATTATTTTATCCAAATAAGAAGCGACTAAATTGTCAGCCGGCGTATGAACGCACATCAAAGCAATGCCGAGATTTTTGGCGGCCATCATGGCTTTATTATGATTAGTCGGCGAAACGCCGCGCGCCACTTCGCTAATGCGCGTTTTCAATAAACTTTCAGCGACATTTATCGGCACTCCGTAATTCGCCAAAACTTCGGCTTGTAAATGCATCACTTCATCCAACGCCGCTAGCGCTTTTCCGGTCGGATGATGGGAAAGATATAAATCTATTTCTTTACCGGATTGTTGAGATAAATATTTGGCAATCATTAATTCCCCGGCATCAACGTCAATGCCCGCCATTATTCTTTTTATTTTCTTATTCTCGTCGCCAAAAATAATGCGCGTGTCAGAATATGGATTTCTTAATTTCTCTTCGTCAAAATCTTTCTTTTCTTCCTTGCTTAATTCATTATATTTTTCTTTTATCCTTTTTAAATGTTTTTCAACACTCTTCTTGCCGCGCAAATCAGCCACAATCCCCATTTCAATTGCCAAATTATAAATCTGTCCCAAAGTCATCATAATTTAAAATATAACAAAAAACTCCGTTGGAAGCAATATACCAACAGAGTTTTTGTCTCAAATTTCTTCAAATTTTATTCAGTTGAAGTCGCTGTTTCAACTGTTGAAGTCGCTGTTTCGCCAAGCGCCGCTTTTAATTCGTTTTTCGCTTTTCTCACGGCTGCTTTAAAATCAGCTTGCGCTTTTTCCATCGCCTGCTTTTTGACTTCAATAAGCGGTTTCATTGCATCCTGTTTTTTATCTATTCCCTGTCTGGCTTTTACAAGATTTTCTCTCGCCGTTTTCAAACTTGCCTTAAGCGTTTGTTTGATAGTTTCCGGAACAATCCCCGCGGCGCAATCAGCTTTCGCTTTTTCAATAGCCACTTGTTCGGCGGATTTAAAAGACGCGATTGCCGTATCAACGGCCGCTTTTCTGGAATCTACCGCGCTTTGAACGCCGTCGCGAAAAGTTTTGATTGCCGCATCAACAGCTGTCCGACGGTCATTTAAGGCTTTTTCCATAACCGCTTTAAATGTTGCTACCGCCTGTTTCTGCGCGTCATTTTGCGCTCGCGTTTCCAATTTCGCAAAATGCTCGGAAAAATTGGCATCACGCTTGACGCGATTCTCGTCTAATTTAACATCGCGCTCATTTTTGCGGTTTGTCAAAACATTTAATCTTTCAGTTCTTTTTGTTTCAAGTTTTGATTCGCGCTCTTTGACTTTCTGGTCAATCTTTCCGGTTGTTTCCAAAAGACGGCTACAAAATGTCGCTTCCGCCTTAGCGGATAAATCACCTTTTGTTGAAGTCGCGGTTTGTTTAATCCTTTCTTTAATTTGCGGCCTTATTTGCGCCGAACCAAACGAAGGGATTATTAGACCGACAATCATTGCAATTCCAAGCACGAAAACCGAAATATTTTTAAAATTCTTCATTGTAAGATTGACCAAAATTATCAATTACCTGACTATCAGCGATAATTAAATTGGCGTCATTCTCTATATTGGCAAGGATGGCCATTTCGGCATCCGCGTCATTTAATAAAGCAAGAACAGCATCGTCAATATTGCCCGTTGCCGGAACAATATCCACTTCTGTCGGAGCCTTGGCAATTTCGGAAGGAGTTTCCTTCAATACGAATTGATAATAGCTCACCGACACGACAACCGCTAAAATAATCACGCCGAAAACTAATTTCCAATTTATAGTCATAAAATTATATATTTGGTCGTTATTAGCAGAGACGCGACCTTTATTATCATCTCTTTGTAATATAAAACGATTTTTGCCGGAAGTTGTGACTTCCCCCTCACCCTTGCAATACAAGGGTGAGGGGTCAATTACAGACAAAAAATTCACCAGCAATTTTTCATCCAGCATTGCTTTATTTTTTTCTTCACTTAAAATCTTGCTTAATAAATTTTCAAATTTTTCATCATTATTCATAATTCATTATTCTCCTTAACTCTTTTATCGCCCTGAATTGAATTTGCCTTATATTGTCTTCATTCTTATCCAATAATGAAGCAATTTCTTTATTCGTTAGACCATTTATATATTTTAAAACAATTACTTCCTGCTGGTCACTGCTTAGTAAAATAATTGCCTTCCGTACTTGTTCTCCAAGAATTTTATCGTCAACGGACTGAACCAAACCTTCTTCTACGCTTTGAGCGGAAATTTGATGCGATTCAATATTATCCAATAAAATTTCTTTTTTCTTTTTATAAAAATCAATAACCGAGTTCCTAGCGACCGTAAAACACCACGACAGAAATTGCCCTTTTTCTTTAACTTCAAAACCAGGCAAAGCCGACCAAATTTTAAGAAAAACCGTTTGCGTTAAATCTTCCGCTTCCGCTTTGGAACCGACACGAAAATAAATGAAACGGAATATTGGATTAAAAAATTCGGAGTAAATAAAATCAAAAGCTTTCTTATCGCCTTGTTTCGCCTTGATTACCGAATTTATAATCGTTTCGTTGTTAAATTCATCGTTCTGCATATTAAAACGATTTTATGGCTATTTTGTGACTACAACGTTATGAGCAGAAATAGTATATTTAATTAGGAAAGCGCCGGCAATTCCGATGGCAGCGCCCGCTAAAATGTCAGTCGGCCAATGAACACCGGCAAATATTCTCGCAATTCCCATTAAAATCGCCGCGGCTCCGAAATATAAACCCATTTTTTTATTGAGAAAAAAAACCGCCGTTGCCAAAGCAAAATAAAAAGCCGCGTGGCCGGACGGCATTGAAGCGTTAACGCCGTTGGCGTCAATAAGCGGCTGAATGTTTAAAACGGAAAACGGACGCGGTCGGGCAACAAAAAATTTAATTACTTCGGCAATTATTCCTCTTGATAAAATTAATGGAAGAGAAATAAGAGAAAGAAAATAAATTTTTCTTTGCCAACCTGTTTGTTTTAAAATTAAAATCAAGGCCGCTAAAACAAGAAAATATCCGAGATAATTTGCCAAGAAAATTCCGAACCAATCAAAAAATTGCCATTTCCCAGCTATGCCATGAATAAGGTTAAAAAAATTTAAATCCATTTTTGATTTATTTACTTACAAAAGACAATAATCCCATAACTCTCGCTCTTTTAATGGCTACCGCCACCATTCTCTGGTGTTTTGCGCAAACACCTGTCCACTTCGGGTCAATAATTTTGCCCTGATTGGAAATAAACCGCTTTAAAAGTTCGGTTTCTTTATAATTGATTGATTTTAAGTTTTGTGAACAAAAGAAACACTGCATAATTTTAAAATGGAAGATCTTCCGCCTTTATATCTCCATCGTCAATATTGATTTCCGGCAATTCTTCTTTAACCCCATCTTTCATCGGCACAATATTGGAATTTTGTTTAAATCCCCCTCCGCTTGATTTTGGCCCGAACTGGACACTTTCGGCGACAATTTCTGTCCGATAATGTTTTACCCCGTCTTTTTCCCAATTGCGAGTTTGCAAACGTCCTTCAATAAGAACCATACTGCCCTTGTTTAAATACTGATTGATAAGTTCGGCCTGCCTTCCAAAAGCAACAATATTATGAAATTCAACTTGTTCCTGCTTTTGCCCTTGCTGGTCTTTCCAAACCCTATTAGTGGCAATACCAAAATTTACAACCGGCGTGCCGGAAGGGAGAGCTCGCAACTCCGGATCTCTGGTCAAATTTCCGATTATGAAAACTTTGTTTAAATTCATTTTAATATTTCCTCTAATTTTTTCTCCAGCGCTTCATTGCTTAAAACTGGCTGGGGTTTCGGCTTTCTGGGCGCCATTGGCGCTGTCACCACCGGAATTTCAGATGAAAAAACGCGCCTGGGTCTTTTTAAAACGGACTGAATAGCTTGCTGAATAACCGGCGTTGAAATAATTATATGCCGTAAAATTTCAGAATTCAACTTTAAATTATCGCTTATTTTTTTAATTGCCTCCGGTTGAATTGAAAAATAAAAATAGCCAAAAAAAGCCGATGTTTCTTTTTTAATCGGATAAGCTAATTTTATTCTTGACAAGCCGCCATTATCAATAACCTCGCCGCCAAAATCTCCGACCAACTTAACAAGCTTGTTTTTAAATCCTTCTTCTTTGGCCAAAAATCCAATTTCGTATTTTTTATTGTCTTTTTCCTTATCCATAATAAGTGATAATTATAATACACACCTGTAAAAATAATTCAAGCCCCCGTATAATTTATTTATAAGAATACCAATTGTCATTTACATCAAGCGTAAAATCTTTTCCCGCTACATGAATAGCAAAAACAAAATCATTTCTTCAACCCGCTCACGCCCCACCCCTTTCGCGAAAGGGGTGGGGCTGCGCTTCCGTTAAGGTTTCAGAAATAATTTTGTTTTTGCTATTTCCCCCT
>CAZXNT010000006.1:0-23446 GCA_964642155.1 uncultured Candidatus Saccharibacteria bacterium | reverse complement strand
TATTATTGGAGAATAATAAACTAACAAAGTGTTCTAGTTGACTGGTGCGGAGACCGTAATTTGCTATATATAATTAAAGCATAATCTAAAATTAATGTCCATGGATCAAACTTCTAATTTTTGCTCTTTCCATTTATTTAATTATAATAAATCTATGTTATACACTCGCAAAGGGGACAAAGGAGATACTGGCGCATTTGGCTGTAAGCAAAGATTTTCCAAAAATTCCACCCTAACTGAAGCTTTGGGAAACTTGGATGAGATAAATTCCTTGCTGGGAATCTGCAAAATAAAAGAGGCTGATTTTGAATTTAAAATCAATGGCCAAAAAGTTGACGAAATTATAGAACAGGTCCAGCAAAATCTTTTTATTATCCAAGCGGCGATAGCCGGAGCGGACAAAGAAATCACTCAAGAAAAAATAAGTGATTTGGAAAAAATAATTGATAATATAGAAAAAGAATTGCCGCCAATTAAAAGTTTCTTTTTGCCCGGCGGGACTGAATTATCCGCTTATTTGGATTACGCGCGGGCTATTGCCAGAAGAACGGAAAGGCGAGTAGTGGCTTTATTAGAAACACAAACCATTGACGATGAAATTATTGCTTATCTAAACCGACTTTCTTCGCTTTTTTACGCTTTGGCAAGATTTATAAATTTAAAATCAGGAATAAAAGAAATACCGCCGTCTTATTAATTTTTAAGAAGTTAAATATGCGCCTTCACGAAATCGCTTTTTACGCAATCACCTTTTTTCTCATTGGCGTTTTTGCCGCCAGTTTTAATTTAAATTTCTCAATTATTGTTTTATCCGCTTTTTTAACCGCAATAATATTTTTAATTTTTAACAATAAACTGTTATGGTTTGCCATTTTGTCTTTATTTATAATTATCGGCGCTTTTTATTACAATTTATACAGCATAAAACAAATACAAAATGCCAATATTCCATTTGGCAAAAAAACAACTTTCAGCGGAATAGTAGTTGATTATCCGCAAAGAGGAAACGCGCAAAAATTAATTATTAAACTTCAAGCTCCTTATTCTGGGAAAATTCTTGTTGTTGGTCAACCTTATCCGTCTTATAATTACGGCGATTTAATCCAATTTGAAGGTGCGATTAAAAAACCGGAACCGAAAAATTACGCCGATTATCTCGCAAAAGACAATATTTTTGGAACAATAAATTTCCCAAAAACTAAATTTCTCGCCGAAAATCAAGCATCATATTTAAAATCCCGTCTTTTTAAATTAAGGGGAAATATTATCGCTAATTTCCAAAAAACTTTACCGCCGGGAAAAGCAACGTTTTTATCAGGAATCACGCTGGGCGAACGCGCGGAATTTTCCAAAGAACTGAAAGATAAAATGAGCGCCAGCGGAACCACTCATTTAGTGGCGCTTTCCGGACAAAACATCACGATTATAGTCATTGCCATGTCGTCATTTTTCGGATTTTTCAGCCGGCGAAAATCAGTTTTTTGGCTCACTCTTTTAATAATCATATTTTTTGTTTTAATGACCGGAGCCGAAGCGTCGGTAATAAGAGCCGCTATTATGGGAGGAATAATTTTACTGGCAAAACAAATAGGCAGAATTCACAGCATGCGCAATGTTATTGCTGTCGCGGCTTTTATAATGGTTTTATACAATCCTCAAGTTTTACGTTTTGATTTGGGATTTCAATTATCATTCGCGGCGTTAATCGGAATAGTTTATCTTTCGCCGACAATCAGAAAAGTTTTTAAAATGAAAGAAGGGGAGGGATTTTTGGGATGGCGAGAAAATTTCTTGACCACCACTTCGGCGCAACTGGCGGTTTTGCCTCTGATTTTGATAAACTTCGGAAATTTTTCACTATTGTCTCTACCGGCAAATATTTTAATATTAGAAGCGATTCCATTAACGATGATTTTGGGATTTGCGCTCGGAGCGATTGGTTTTGTCGCATTGCCGTTGGCGATAATTTTCAGCTGGTTTGTAAATTTATTTTTAGCTTATGAATTAGGCATTATTGAAATATTTTCCAAAATCTCGTTTC
The DNA here is from genome assembly GCA_964642155.1 of uncultured Candidatus Saccharibacteria bacterium. Classification (GTDB taxonomy): domain Bacteria; phylum Patescibacteriota; class Minisyncoccia; order UBA6257; family UBA9933; genus JAJYWO01. The sequence goes on along the minus strand of CAZXNT010000006.1, from coordinate 21,405 downwards.
CCATCGCCGAAATAGGAATGCTCGGCGCCATAATTTATTATTTATTAATTACGGGATTTATCTTGTATTTTCAAATTTTTCATGTAAAATATTCAAATGTCCAAAATAACCAAAATCTTAAAAATAATCATTAAAAATCAATGGGTGCGCATTGGAATTGCAACAATAATAGTGGCTGTAATTGCCGCCGAAGCTTTTTATATCGGATACAATAAGGGTGTTAAAAATCCTGAAACTATTCTTATTAGAGGAGTCGTCAATATGGATGAGGGCAAGCCCAACGCGGTTGACTTCAACACTTTCTGGCAATCCTGGAAAATATTAAAAGAAAAATACATTGATACCGGAAAAATTGACAATCAAACTTTGGTTTACGGCGCGATTTCCGGACTTTTTGATTCTCTTAAAGACCCGAATACGGTTTTTATGCCGCCGTCCGACGCTAAAAAATTCAATGAAGAAATCAGTGGAGAATTTTCCGGCGTGGGAATGGAAATAGGCATTCGCAATGACCAATTAGTTGTTATTGCGCCGCTAAAAGATACTCCAGCGGAACAAGCTGGCCTTAAGCCAGGCGACAAAATCATAAAAATTGACGATAAGGTGTCTATTGAAATGGCGGTTGACGAAGCGGTTAAAATAATAAGAGGACCGCGAGGAACCGCTATTGTTTTAACAATACAAAGAAACGGATGGGACGAGCCAAAAAAATTTTCAATTATCCGCGACATAATTAAAATTCCAACGATTGACTTTAAAATGCTTGCTCTGAGCGAAGCCGAAGAAAAAAATATCGCTTATTTTCATCTTTATAATTTTTATGAAAACGCGCCGTTTCTTTTTTATCAATCGGCGATAAAAGCCGCGATGCAAAATCCAAAAGGGGTTATTTTAGATTTAAGAAACAATCCGGGTGGCTATCTGGAAGCATCTGTTAATTTAGCGGGATGGTTTTTGAAACCGGGGGAACTTGTTGTAACGGAAGAATTCGGTTCGGATAAAAAAGAAGAATTTAAGGCAAATAACAGCGGTTTCTTTAAAGATTTGCCAACAGTGGTTTTGATAAATGAAGGTTCGGCATCAGCTTCGGAAATATTAGCCGGCGCCTTACGCGACAATAGAGGAATAAAATTAGTCGGTAAAAAAAGTTTCGGCAAGGGGACTGTCCAGGAGCTTGAACGATTGCGCGACGGCTCTTCAATTAAAATAACCGTTGCCCATTGGCTAATGCCGAATGGCGGTTTGATTGAAAAAAACGGCATAACGCCGGATTACGAAATAAATATAACGGAAGAAGACGTTAAAGCCGGCCGCGACCCGCAACTGGAAAAAGCGATGGAAATTTTAAAATCTCAATTATGAAAGTAATTATTCTCCAAGATATAAAAGGTATTGGCAAAAAATTTGACGTTAAAGAAATAAAAGACGGTTATGCCCGCAATTTTTTAATTCCGCGCGGTTTAGCCAAAATTGCAACCAATGCGGCGATAAAAGAACTGGAAGTAAAAAAATCAGTATTGGAAAAACACGAGAAAGAATTAAAAGCCAAATTGGAATCTTTGGCAAAAAATTTGGCTCAACGCGAATTTGTTTTTTCTCTTAATGTCGGGAAAAAAGGAGAAGTTTTTGGTTCTGTCGCAAAAGATGATATTGAGGAAAGGATTTACGCGGATATAAACGCGGGCTTGCGCGAATATTTAAAAAATAATATGGAGATAAAATTGGAAAAACCGATTAAAACAACCGGTGAGCATCAAATAGAAATCAATCTTGGAAAAGGAGTAAAAACAACTGTTAAGGTTATTATTGAACCGCTATCATCGTAACGTAACGATGATTGCCATCAAACTTAGTTTTCTTTTTTTGAGAAAATTTAACAACGCCTGGTTTCAAGGCGTATAAAGTGTCGTCTCCGGCCCTAAGCACGTTCAATCCGGGCAAATATTTTGTGCCTCTTTGGCGGATTAAAACTTCGCCGGCTTTTACAGCCTGCCCTTCCTGCCTTTTTATTCCTAATCTTTTTGATGCGGATTCTCTTCCAAGCTTAGTAGAGCCTCCGGATTTAGTATGTGCCATTTTTGTCTAAAATTTAAAGCTATTTTATATTTTTAAATTTTAATTTATAATTATCCTTATGTCAATAACCAGTAAGCTTATTTTTGATATTGAAACCATTGGTGTTGATTTTAATGTTTTGGACGAGACAACACAAGACTCTTTGACGCGCTGGATTAAAAAAGAATCAAACGGCGGAGAAGAATACAAGGTGGCCTTGGAAGAACTTAAAAACGGCCTGGGATTTTCTCCTTTAACGGGCGAAATTGTGGCTATCGGCGTTTTAGATTACACAAAAAACCAAGGAGTTGTTTATTTTAGCGCGCCGGGTCAAAAGATAGAAGAATTTAAAGAAAACAACATTACCTTTAAGCAGGCGACGGAAAAAGAAATGTTGGAGCAATTCTGGAGCGGCGCGCGGATGTATGACGAATTTATCGGCTTTAGCAGCCGCACATTTGATGGGCCGTTTTTGATGATTCGTTCCGCTTATCACGGCATAAGACCGACCAGAAATCTTTCTGAAAGCCGATTTATATATCAGCAAAAAACCTGCACTCATATTGATTTAATTGACCAACTGACATTCCAGGGCAATATGCGTAAAAAGGGGAGCTTACATCTTTGGAGTAAACTTTTTGATATAAAAAGTCCAAAAGAAGATGGCGTTACCGGAGATGATGTTGGTAGATTATTTAAAGAAAAAAAGTTTCTGGATATCGCGCGATATAACGCAGGAGATTTGAAAGCCACGAAAGAACTTTATGACAAGTGGAATAACTATCTCAATATATGAATTAAGAATTATGAATTATGAATTAAGTGAAAAATTATTAGAAATAAAGGAGTGGATTAAGGAAAATCAAAAAAATATCCTTTTAACGTTTTTAATTATTATCGTCGCCACTTTAAGTTTCGGACTCGGCTATCTGGCAAATCGCGAATTCACCCGCGCCCCGATTATTATTGAAAAGTGTAGCTGATTCTGTTTGCGAAATTGCAACCATTATATTACAACAAATTCCCGTTATTTCAACGATCGTTGAAATAACAGCATTTTAGTTGACAGAAAATAAAAAGTATGCTATGTTTTTAATATCTCAATAATGAGATGCTTATAAACTAAGAATAAGCATCTCGTAGTGAGGTGTTTGTTCTTTAAATTAAAAATAAGGGGGTGAGTTGAATGAAATATATCGGAAGTTGTGCAAACATAAGTTGCGAAAGAAGGGGAAAGGATGTGATATTTCCAGTACCGCATGATAAGGTTGATGCTTTTAGGAGCGAACCTCAGACTTGCGCCAAATGCGGAGAATTTCTGCAGGATGATGTCCATGATGTAGAATAGAGCAAGGAGGAAAGCTATGAAAATAAAGACGCGCGAAAAAAATCTCATTATTATTATATTGGATGATGGTGAGCAACTTATGCTCACCACTCCGGAATCATATGGCAGAACTGGTGTTTATGTTGGACTATATAATAAAAAGTTTGATTTGCTTCATATTAGAAATCCAAAAGAATTGAGAAATTGAGATTGCTGGTGGAGCAGACATTATATCCAGCATTTCCGGCTCAGGCATGACGGCCAAAGTGAAAGAGTAAACGTTTTGGCTCCATTTTTTATGCCATAGTCAAGCCCGTCAAGGATAAAAACCTTGCGGGCTTCTTTTTTTATAAAACAAAGCTGTAAAATAAGATTGCTTCACTCCGCTTGCAATGACAGAGGGTATTTCGTAATCTAAAGAATGGTTAATTTATTCCATAATTCTTAATTTATAATTCCTAACTTAGAGATACCCAGCCTGCTTCAACCAATATTCATTATCTTATAATAAATGTCGTTATAGAAACGATCGTCGCTAAAACAGCATATTATAGTTGACAGAAAATAAAAACTATGCTATGTTTTTAGCATCTCTTTGAGATGTTTTTTAAAAATTTAAAAGGGGAAATTGGAGGGTAAATTAAAATGGAAACTAAGGGTATAATATTGGGCCACCATTTAGAAAATGGGGGAGACTATGATATTTTTATTCACGCAGAATATCCAATTTTAGTAGATGAGTTAGCTGAAGATTTGCTTCTTCATAAATTAGAATGCCAAGTAGCAATAGATTTTCAAAAAAGAAACACTAAATATATCTATATAGGCTCGATAGAATATGATAATGAGGGGTTTAAAGAAATAATCGAACACTTAAAGACGAATGGTTTTGTCTTCAAGTATAATGGATATTAAAGGAGGGAGATATGAGCTACAGAGAATTATCTGCAAAAGATCTTTATGCAGCAATTAGGAATATAGATAACGTTTATGATTATGAAGTTGAAAAGATATTCTACTATATAAAAGATAAAATGTCTGAAAACAAAGAAGATATGGAAAAAGTTTTATATCTTCTAAAAAACTACAGGCCAAACTTAGTAGCAGAAGTATTTAGAAAAAAATAAAACAATACATAGCCCGTTCAAGGATAAAAACCTTAATAAGAAAGGAGGTGAATAAGATGTCCGTAATTGTAACGTTAGTAGTAAGTGAGGATATGGTTGAATATGTAAGAAATGTATTGGGTCACGGTGGATGCAATACATTCCCAGAGTATAAAGGAGAGTGTACTTGTGCTCATAATTAAAATTTCTGTCTAATGTAAAGCGGGCAGAAACATGTCCCATATGTGGCACTTCCGTGAAAATGGAGCAAGGAGAAAGTTTTTCCAGTTGGAGTTTAAAAAACAATTCCTATACCCCTTGCAAATTTATTGACCACGCTGTAAGAAGATTATAGAGGCCCGGTTCAAGAATAAAATCTTGAACCGGCTTTTTTTATTTTTCAATATTCATATTTATAAAATTAATCTTTTAAATTTTTTTATAAAAATAAAAACAAAAAATCTTTTCAAAACTAAGTATATCGGCTCAGAGGAAAGAATCGTATTTTTTTGCGCGAAATAGCAAATACAAAATTATTTTTGAAACCTTAACGGAAGCGCAGACCTCCGCAAAGCGGAGGGCGTGAGCGGGTTGAAGAAATGATTTTGTGTTTGCTATTTATATGACGAGAAAAGATTTTAGAGATAATAAATTAAAAAATTTTAAAGATAACCCGCCTGTTTCAGCCAATAATCATTTTCCCATTCCCAAAGTTTTTTTGCTCCCAAAAATGCCTTATAATCTTCCTGCCAATAGGGGAATTCTTTAAGTTCTACTTCGCCGCGAAGTTCTGACCACTTATGTTCGCATTTTTCATAATTTACGCTAATTTTCACTTTTGGCGGTCTAATTTTATCTCGGCCACCCTTAGAACGAAAAATCGCGCCGCATTTCAAACAAATTTTATTTTGGTCAATCCTTAAAATCCATCTCGTTTGAAGATTATTAAAATTACTTTGCACAGCCGCCATATAAGCCGATGTTTGAAGATTATAATCGCGGTAAATTGCTTGCGATGTTTTAATGTCCAAAACGCCTAATTTGCCGTCAATTAAAGCCAAGGCGTCCAATGTGCCGGCATAACGGTCTCCATAATGAACCACTTGCTTTTCCACATACTCCGGATCAACCTGAATGTTTTTCATTTCAATAAATTTCTGAAGCGCTTCAATTGAGGGAGCGATTGACGGGTCAATAATAGGGGATTCGCCGATAAAAATTTTCTCCGCCGCTTCATGGATTAAAATACCTTCGCTCGCTGATTTTTCTTTTATAGATTCTCCCTCGGCAAAATTATTCAATTCCGCGTAAAATTTATAAAGCGCTGGCTTAGCCTTAATTTCAACGATTTTAGTGACACGAGGATACCAAGTACCGTCTATATCATAGCCGGATAATTTTTTAAATTGTTCAAGATTAGAATAATACATTGTTTAGTTTATCAGCTTATTGGTCATTTTGTAAATATCGCCAGCGCCCATCATTATTATAATAGTTTGTAATTTGTAGTTTGTAGTTTGTAGGATATTTTGTATTTCTTTTTTAAGGTTTTTGGGATTTTTGAGATATAAAACATTAATAGAAGATTTTCTTTTTTTAATTGCTTCGGCTAATTTTTGAGAATTTATATCGGGAAGCGTTTCATCGCGGCCTTTAACTTTAAAAATATCCAAGAGAATTAAGGTGTTCGCGTTGTCAAAAGCTCCTGTAAACTCCTTAAAAAGCGATTTAAGCCTTTTCTCTTGATGTGGCTGAAAAACGCATATAATGACCGATTTGGGCCATTTTGAGCGTATTCCGGTAAGCGTAGCTTTGATTTCCGTAGGGTGATGGGCGTAATCGTCATAGACTGGAATCATGAATTTTGAATTATGAATTATGCCTTTTTGTTTTATTATTAATTCATTATTCTTAATTTTTAATTCACCGCGGAATTCCATTCTCCGCCAGGCTCCATGGTATCCGCTTAAAGCATTAAAAATTTTTTCATCATTTATATTTAACGCTTTTGCCAAAGTATAAGCTCCCAAAGCATTGGAAACATTATGTTCACCAGGAATCTTTAAAATCTTTCTTAATTTATTACATTGCGCCTGCGATCGCTGATTCAATGTAATATTATACCAATAAACTTTAAGATTATTTTTTAGACCGATTTTTTTAATTTTATCCCGCAAACTGTATAAATTTTTATCATCTTTATTTAAAATTAAAATTCCGCCATTCTGAATATTACCGATAAATTTCAAAAAAGCATTTTTAATTTCCGTTAGATTTTTATAATAATCCAAATGTTCGCGGTCTATATTATTAATAATTGCCGCAAAAGGGGAGTAATTTAAAAACGATTTATGATATTCATCAGCTTCAATAATTAATAATTCACTTTTTCCACTACGGAAATTTTTTCCGCCAGCTGGCGGAGCAAATTCTTTTAATTTCGTTCCAATAATTACGGTCGGGTCAAAACCGGCTTTTATCAAAATAAGTGAAAGCATGGCTGTAGTAGTACTTTTGCCATGGGCGCCGCTCACGGCTATTGTCTTATATTGCCGCGATAATTCGCCAAGCGCCTCAGCATAAGACATTAAGAGAATATTAAATTGTCCAGCCTTTTTAATTTCCGGATTGTCTTTTTTAACGGCAACACTACAAATTATTAAATTAATGTTTTTAGAAATATTGGATGGTTTGTGGCCGATAAAAATCTTGATCCCTTCATTTTTTAATTGGTCCGTAATCTCGGAGCGAGAAGCGTCCGAACCGCTCACTTTATAATTTTTAGACAAAAAATAACGCGCTAACGCGCTTACTCCGATACCTCCTATTCCTATAAAATGAACTGTTTTTTTGCCCGCCTGCCGATAGGCATGGTGTAGGTGATTACGCTTTTTCATTTTCCTATTTGTCGCACAATATACATTTTGCGACAGTTAATTTACTAACTGACGTAAAATGTAGTAGTATTTAAAAATACCCTAAAACCAAGTTGACTAAATCAATCGTAAATTGCAAAACAACGCCGAATACTCTACCAAACATATCCCAAATCCATAAAACAATGTCCTTTAACAAAAAAGAAATTTTATCGGCCAATACTAACACTAAATTAAACAATTCTTTTAATTTTTCGGCCAAAGGATTATTTAAAAATGTGTCTAAAATTGATTTATCCATTTTTTAATTTATTTATTGCGATTTCGATGCGTTTCAGCGACTCTTTTTTTCCTAAAACTTCCAAAATTTCAAATGGTCCGGGCGACGCTTGTTTGCCGCTTAGAGCCGCTCTTAACGGCCAAAGCAAATCGCCAACGCCGTAATTTTCGGTAAATGGCATAATTATTTGCTCTAAGCTTACTTTATTAAAGCTTATTTCATCGATTTTATCAAGTCTATTTGCCAGCATTTTTAAATTTTCAGCGGTTTTTTCCGAAGACGTTTCACGCCATATTAAAAATTTCGCGTCATAATTAGGCAATTCAAAAAAGAAACCAGCTAAATTCTTAAATTCAGCTAATGTTTTTATTCTTTCCTTCTCCACTCCAATCGCTTTAATAAGTAATGTTTCATCTGTCTGCCACGGCAAAGGAATAAAACTTTTGATATCTAAAGCCAATTCCGACGCATCCATTTTTTTAATATATTGAGAATTTAACCAATCCAGTTTATCAATATTAAAAACCGCTCCCGATTTTTGAACGCGCTTTATATTAAATTCTTTAGTTAATTCTTCCAATGAAAAAATTTCTCTTTCATCTGAGGGATGCCAGCCCAATAGCGCCGTAAAATTGACGATTGCTTCCGCCAAATAACCGTTTTGCCGATAATCTTCCAAGGCCACATCAAGATAACGTTTTGACATTTTACGGCGTTCAGACGTTAAAATAAGCGGTAAATGAACGTATTTTACGCTTTCAAAGCCAAGCGCTTCTTGAATGGCAATCTGTTTAGGCGTATTCGCCAAATGGTCTTCACCGCGAATCACATGGCTGATTTTCATTTCATAATCATCAACAACAACGCTAAAATTATAAAGCGGTTCTTTCAAATTTTTTGCGATAACAATATCGCCGATTAATTCGGCATTAAATTTAACTTTTCCGCGAATTAAATCAGTAAATTCAATTTCCCTTGGAGGCACTCTGAAGCGAATCACTGCGTTGTCCCCTTTTTTAACTTTTACCCCACTTTCTTCTTTGGGAATATGGCGACATTTACCGCTATACCTTGGAGCTATCCCCTGACTAAGCATCGCCTGGCGGTCGGCTTCCAATTCTTCTTTGGAACAAAAACAATAATACGCTTTATCTTCATTAATTAATTTCTTAAGATATTTTTCATAAATTTCCAATCGTTCGGATTGCCGATGGGGACCCTCGTCCCAATCCAATCCAAGCCATTTTAAACCCTTAATAATATCATTTTCATATTCTTTTTTTGAACGTTCAATATCGGTATCCTCAATCCGCAGAATAAATTTTCCTCCTTGATTTTTGGCAAAAAGCCAGTTAAATAAAGCGGTTCTTACGCTGCCTATATGAAGAGGTCCGGTTGGGCTCGGAGCAAACCTTACTCTAATATTTTTAGAAATATTAGTCGTCATAAAAATTTATATCAACACCCTGGAACTAATCGTGGTTTGAATATTGGTAAAAATTTTTAATTTTGCAATATCCGGCTCGGCGCTGGTTATTGAGAAACTAATGGTGATTCTCGGCGGGTTAACGCCTCCCCCGCCTCCGCAAGAATCAAGTAATAAATCGGGACTAATATTGTTTCCGCAAATTTCAACGTTAAAACTCGCTATTTTCACGTTATCAGCGGTAATTTTCTGGGGATTTTTTTCCAAAGTCGCGCTTTCCGTCACTCTCTCAATGGCACCATTATTTAATCTGTATAAAATCACTTGGTTATGTGAATTGACAAATTGTAATTCCGAATCAGACACCTTGCTGAAATTATAACCGGTTCTTATTTCTCGCGCCATTTGCTCCATACTTAAGCTCATATTGTCGTTCACGACCATCAAAGCGATAACCAACCTTTGATTCCTTAATATATTAATAAAACCGCCGGCCGCGATAGATATCAAAATTACAAAAATACTCATTGCCATAACGAGTTCAACCAGCGTAAAACCCTTATTATTCTTTATTTTTAATTCGTAATTCATAATTCTATTTTTTATGACTTCCAATTAAAAAAATGGTTTTCAAGATTTATTTCAAATTTACCGCCTCCTCGGCCGCTCCATTTAACGACAGAATTGACCCTTACTTCATTAGCATCAATAAATTCAACATAAATGCTTCTTGTGAAAGCCGTTTGAATGCCGGTTTGATAATTATATCGGTTATTCGTTGAATCAAATAAAATACGCCGTCCTTGATTGGGTTCTAATTGCGAGCTCGCGTAATCAACTTCAAAATCGCCGTTATTAATATTTTCATTCCATGGTTTCCCCTGAATAATATTGCCGTCAATAAAATTTTTGACTATTTCTACCCCCTCCATTGCCAGATAATTGCCGATAAATTGGTCGTTAACAACCCTATTTAACGCTATGGAATTGGATAATAAAGCCAGCATTCCCAAGAATCCCACGATTAAAAGCGTAATAGCAACCACTGATTCAATTAAAAGATATCCTTTTTGTTTCATTGGGCGGTAATTTGACCGGCATTAGTGACCTTGATTATTTTCTCCCCCTTATTATCGGATGTTTTAATTTTTATCAGCGCCTCATCCTTAAAAACATCATTATCAATAATTACCGTCGGGTCCGGAGGAATAAAAACAATATCATTTAATTCCAGCGCGCTGAATTTTACAACCTTATCCAGTTTGATTTCTTCAAAAATTTCATCGGAAGAAGTATAAACGGAATCCGTATTTAAACAACTCTCGCTGCCACTGGGAGAAATTTCTCTGAATATTATCATAAAATTTGATTCAGAAAAATGAACGCCGTATCCGCAAGGCACCTGTTCCGCCGAAAAAGTCCCCAAAGCCAAAGATTTTGCTTTTTGGATGGCGCTAAAAACCTTAATTTGCTCCTTAAAAAGAATAATTTGGCGTTCCGCGACGCGATTATATAAAACCATTCCGCCGGATAAAATGCTGATTATGGCAAAAACTACCAATAATTCCGTTAAAGAAAAGCCCTTATTATCCATATTAAGAATTATGCTCCAAATAAGCTAAAATAGCCATTAATAATTTGATATCCGAAAAAAAATGTCAGAGTGGTCGCTATTATTAAAAAAGGCCCAAAAGGAACCGCGTCTTTCATTGTTTTTTCTTTTTTAATCAATAAGGGCAAAACGCAAATGCTACCCACTATGAAAGACAAGAATATAATCATTAAAATATCCGGCCAACCGAAAATAAATCCCAAAGGTCCGATTAGTTTAAAATCTCCCCAGCCCATTGCGCGTCCACGGCTTAAAAAAATTATTAAACCGAAAAAAAACATTCCCAATAAAGCGGCAAAAAAATGATTGAGCCAAATATTTTCCCTTAATCCGAAAAGCGCCGCGTAATGTTCCAAAAACGAACCGTTAAACATTCCGAAATCTCCGATACGCTCTTTAATATTTATCAAAAACAGCCCTAAAACCGCCAAAGAAATATTTAACTGGTCGGGAATTATATACTGCCTGAAATCTATAATCGCAATTAAGATAAAAATTAGAAAAATCAAAATCCAAATAATTGATTTTGGGGAAAATAACGGCGCACCGAGAAATAAAGGTATAAAAATTAAAATCAATCCGCTTAGAATTTCAATTAGCGGATATTGCCACAATAATTTCTTACTGCAATGGCGGCACTTCCCTTTTTGGATTACAAAGCTGATAATCGGAATAAGTTCATACCATCCTAATATCTTCCGGCAATGGGGACAATGAGAACGCCCGGCAATGACATTTTCATTAAAAAGTTTTTTTCCGGGCTTATAACGCAAGGAAACAACATTAAGAAAACTGCCGATTGCCGAACCAAATAAAAATAAGGTTATGTAATTAAGAACCATAATAGATTAAACCAACGTTTTAAAATTTAACGCAAAATACGGGGTCATCGCAATTCACACCCAAAACAGTTCCATCAAGTTCGGTTTGCTCTCTAAGAGAAGAATGGTCGGGAGTGGAAAATTTCGCGCCCAAAACATAACTTTGGAAATCACTGCTGTCAACTCCATAATAATAAGTTTGCCCGGGCACAGGGTCATTAGGAATGGCGGAAATACCCACTTCAGAATTAACCACTTCACTTTGTAAGGCGCTCCAAGTTGAAACATTAGGATACTGACGGTTTCTTGTATAATAAATTTCAAGATAACTCTGAACTTTTTGCATATCAGCCATCCTACGAGAATCATAAGCTCCAGCCCTGAATCCTCTTAAACCGACTAAAAAAACCGACGCCAAAATAGATATAATAGCGATAACGATAAGCATTTCAATTAAAGTAAATCCCTTTTTCATAATTTTAAACTTTTGAACTTTTAATAATTCGACTTTTACAACTTAAACCCTTGCGCTATATTATATATCGGAACTAAAACCGCCGCAAACAACAAACCGACAAAAATTCCTATAACGCTGATTAAAATCGGTTGAACAAGCTCTGATAAATTATCTAATACATTATCTATTTCTCGCGTATAAAGAGTGGAAATTTTAGAAAAGATTTCATCAAGCCGACCGGTTGATTCCCCTATCGCCACCATTTGTCCGACTAAATCGGGGAAATAATAATCATGCTTAGATAAAAGAGAGGAAAGCATTTCTCCCGCTCTCACGTTTTCGGAAATTTCATGAAGAATATCGCGATAAGCGATATTGCCAATATTATGACTGCTGATTTCAATCGCTTGCGCAATGGGAACTCCTCCCTTAATAAGAACTCTAGTTGATTCCGAAAAGCGAGCCACATATATTTTTTTGAATAAATTTCCGAATATCGGCATTCTTATTTTTAATTCATCCATTACAACCTGCCCTTCATTGGTCTGAATATATTCTAATAATAAAATAACGCCCATGCCTAAAATCAATAAAATAATCCACCACCATTCAAGCATAAAATTGCCGGCGCCCAAAAATATCTTTGTGAAAATCGGAATATCCGTTCCCATTTCTTCAAAAACCGGAGCTAGTTTAGGGAATACCACCACTAAAAGCATTAGAGCAACCGTTACTAATAAAGTTAAAATAAAAATCGGATAAATCATGGCGTTGCGGATTTTTGAACGCCAACCTGTTTCTTTTTCAAGATAGTCCGCCAAAAAAGTCATTGATTCTTCAAGACGACCGGTAACTTCAGCTGAACGGATAGTATTAAAATAAAATTCGCCAAAAACATTCCCCTGTCTTTCTATGGCCTGAGAAAGAGATAAACCGGCATTAACATCGGAAGAAATTGCAAAAATAGCTTCTTTAAGAGAAGGATTTTTTGTTTGCTTGTGAAGATTTCGCAAGGCGTCGCCAAGAGGAACTTCTGATTCTAAAAGAGTAGCGAATTGCCTTGTAAAAATCATTATATCGTTAATTTTTACCCGCTTAAAAAATCCGAAAATTCTATCGGATATGTTTTTTTCATCTCCGCCTTCTATGCTTAAAACAAAAAGATTGTGGCTAGATAAAGTATTTGTCGCTATTTCTTTTGTCGGCGCTTCCACAAAACCAACCTGTAATTCTCCATCTTTAGTTCTGGCTGTGTATTTGTATTTCATACATTAATTTTCAATTTACAATTTTTAATTTTCATTGAATTTTTGCCCCTTCGGGACATCTCCCGCAGGGAGACAATTTTACAATTTTCAAGCATTTAATTTAAACATTGTAAATTGATTCATTGTAAATTTATTGGAAATTGATAATTGAAAATTAGAATTTTATTTTGAATTATATCCTCTCCACTAATATCTTTAACTCGCTTGGATTTAATGAATACAACTCGGCTTGTTCCAATGGAACTTCTCCATTTTTAACCAAATTGGCCAACGCGTGATTAAGAGTCGACATTCCCTCCTGTGAACTTGTTTCAATAACCAAATCTATTTGATAAGCCTTTCTTTCTCTAATAAGATTGCGGATCGCGGGATTAGTAATCATAATTTCGCAAGCCGGCACTCTGCCGCTTTCAACTCCCGGCACCAAGCGTTCGGAAACTATTCCCACTAAAACTGATGCCAACTGCGAAGAAATCTGCGCCTGTTGTTCCGCCGGAAAGCTGTCAATAATCCTGTCAATGGTTTGTGCCGCGGAATTGGTATGTAATGTAGAAAAAACTAAGTGGCCGGTTTCAGCGGAGGTTAAAGCCGTAGCGATTGATTCCGCATCTCGCATCTCACCCACCATAATCACATCCGGGTCCTGACGCAAAACCGACCGCAAAGCGCTGTTAAAATCAAGAGCGTCGGTTCCTACTTCTCTCTGAGAAATAATACTTTTATCCTGCGCAAAAATATATTCTATCGGGTCTTCAATGGTAATAATATGCTCAGTGCGACTGCGATTTATTTCATCAATAAGCGCCGCCAATGTAGTTGATTTTCCGTGTCCAGCCGGGCCAACAATTAAAACAAATCCTTGAGACAATCTTGAAAAATCATGAAGAACCGACGGCAAACCTAATTCTTCTAATGTTTTTATTTGCGCCGGAATAAGACGAAGCGCGGCCGCCGCGAATCCCCTTTGGTTAAAAACATTCACCCTAAATCTTGCTTTATCTTCATAAGAATAAGCGAAATCAATTTCTTTTTTCTTTAAAAAATTTTCTTTTTGTTCGGGAGTAAGAAGGGCAAAAACCAACTCCTGAACAATTTCCGGAGTTAAAATTGATTCTTTTTCAAGCGGAAGCAGTTTACCGTCAATTCTTAAAGTCGGTTTTCTGCCAACCGCTAAATGCAAATCCGACGCCGCTTGCTGAGCGGTAACCAATAAAAGTTCATTGAGCTTTTGTTTATAGTCTGCCATAATTAATATTATATCACATTTCCGTTGTTTCTCTCAACACTTCTTCCATCGAAACTAAACCATCCATAGCTTTCATAATTCCGTCTTGGCGTAAAGTTATCATTTGCTGGCGTTTTGATTCTTCCAGAATTTTCGGCTCATCCGGATCTTCTGAAATAATATTCCTTAATTCTGGAGTCATTTCCATAACTTCAAAAAGAGCCACGCGGCCACTTATCCCCTTATTCTTGCAAGCAGGACATCCGGGCGAACGATAACTTTTAAACGGCGCTTTGACATTCACAACCATTTCATGGGGCATTTTTGCCAATTCGCGCCTGATAATATCCGCCACCTCCGAAGAAACATCTTCCACTTTTTTGCATTGCTGACAAAGCCGAGGAATTAAACGCTGTCCCACCATTAAATTCAATGAAGACGGCAAAAGAAAGGATTCCACTTTCATATCAATAAGGCGCGGCACAACGCCAACGGCATTATTGGTGTGAAGCGTTGAAAGCACGATGTGGCCGGTTAAAGCGGAATGTATTGCCAAAGCCGCGGTTTCATTATCGCGAATTTCACCGACCATAATTACATCAGGGTCCTGACGAAGAATCTGACGGAGTCCGGAAGCGAAGTCGTATCCGATTTCCGGTTTCACCTGCGACTGGTTTAATCCGTCCATAAAATATTCAACCGGGTCTTCCAAACTTACGATATTAATATCGTCTTTATTCAACGCCTGCATTACGGCGTAAAGAGTGGTTGTTTTTCCGGAACCGGTCGGACCGGTTATTAAAATCATCCCATACGGCTTGTCAATCGCCTTTTTAACCAGCTCAAAATTCTTTCCGATTAATCCCAATTCTTTTAATCCTTTTAAACCGGTTGTTGGGTCAAGAACGCGAATTGCCGTTTTTTCGCCGACCGGAGTCGGAAAAGTGGCAACTCTGAAATCAATATCCCTTCCGAAAATAACGGCGCGAAAACGGCCGTCCTGAGGAATTCTATTTTCGTCAATTTTTAAACTGGAAAGGACTTTAACGCGCGAAACTATCGGCTGATGAAGTTCTAACGGCATTGATGAAACTTCTTGAAGCTCGCCGTTAACTCTAAATCTTATCCTTAACCTGTTTCTCTGAGGCTCAATATGAATGTCGGAAGCTTTTTGCCAAACTGCCTCCTTTAAAGTTGTCGCCACTATTTTAATAATCGGCGCGTCTTCGGAACCGGCGCCGGCCGTTTCTTCCAAACGAACCGCTTGGCTGTATCCTTTGCCCTCAATTTTTAAAGATTTTATGGCGGCGTCAATTTCGCTTCTATATGGAGAATAACGCCTCAAAACCGATTCCCAAACAGAAGGAGCAATTAAATAAACACCCAAATTAATGCGCGATTGCTTAGCGATAAATTTCAAAGCGTCTTGAGCGTTGGAATCATCGGGATTCAGCATGCCGACTACCAGCATTTCTCCGGTTTTATCAATGGGAACTATTTTATAATTCCTCACCGCATCTTCGGAAACCAATTTTAAAGTTTCGTCGCTTATCTCCTCGGCTTTGATTTTTTTGTATGGCACACCTAAAAGGCGACTTTTAACATCCGCCAATTTTTCTTCATCAACAAGACGACGTTCATAAATCAAATCTTCCGCGCTTCTTCTTATAAGCGCCGCTTCCTGTAAAAGCTTTTTGGAAACATTTTCGCTGATTAAATTTTGTTTAACCAGCTCCTGAAGTAAAATTTTATTTTCCATCCCTCACCCTTCAAGCATTAAAGAATTGTAGAGGCGGCTCCTTAAAGAAGAGAAGCCTTTGGCAAATTGCTTTAATCTTTTTTCTCTTATTAACGCGTCATCTTTTGATTTATATGATTCAAAATATATTAATTCCATGGGTCTTATATTCTTTGTAGATTGTACCATGCCTTGATTATGTTTTTCCATTCTTTCTTTAAGATTTTCAGCAAAACCAATATAGAAGCTATTATCTTTTTTTGACCTTAATAAATAAACATGGAAAAACATAGATGCTTGAAGGGTGAGGGATTATTTAAACGGATTAGAATTAAAAGTCGGTTCCGGAATTATCGGCGCCACCTTAGGAGATAAATTTTTCAAAGTCGGATTGTCAAGAATTTCAGCGGGGTTAAATTTTATTTGTTCCACCTGTTCAAGAACTTTCAAACGGTGAGGAATGATAATTTCAATTGACGCCGGATTGATAAAAAATAAATAATAAACCGTTGCAAATAAAATACCGGCAATAACAATAACGCTTAATAAAGCAAACCAATTTATTCTCTTTTTTTCTTCTTCTATTAAAATAGCCATAGTTTTATTCCGCTTGATAATAGGTATCTATCATTAATGTGTATAAAATTCCTCCGCCTTCGCCTCTTTGCCTCTCAATCCTCAAACTCACCAAATCTGAAATCATTATATTGCTCTCCATATCTCTTAAAAACATTTTAAAATCTTCATAACTGCCGGATAATTTTGCTTCCATTCTTAGCGTGCCTATCCCCTTTACCGTGCCAATGCCGGGTTTTATCGCCAACTGTCTTGTGGTGAGCGACAGAAGATTTGATTTATTTTTTTGAGCTATGCCCGATATTTGGTTTGTGGCATAAGCCACGTCAACTTTTGAAGGAAGAATCATTGATAATTGGTTTTCTAAATCGCCGAGATTTTGATATTGCGTAAATATCTCCTGGAATTTCTTGTTAAAAGACTCATAATTATTATAAGTCTGGCTTAAGGTGGCAGTCCTGTCTCTCATCGCCGATATTTCTTTATATTCCGGTTTAATCAAAGAAGTATAAACAAAAACCGAAGCGATTAATAAAACAATCGCCACCAATATGCTTAACATTCTTTTAGTTGACGGTTTCATTGTTGTGGTGTTGATGTTGCTTCGTTAATTGTCGGCTCGCTAGTTCTGCTTATTTGTTGTTTGAGAAATTGCGGGTCTAAAATCAATTTAACGCTGAATCTCACTTCCTTTGACTGTTCTTGCGCGCTTGAATTTTCAAGATGCGTTGTTTTTACTTCCGGCGATTGCTTATAAAGCGCCAATTCTTTTATTAAATCATTATAATTGGGAGCTGTTCCTTCTATTTTTATTTCCATTTCGGCGGTACTGAATTTAAAATCAGAATAATTTATTTGCGGATAAGTGCTTCTTTCAATAAAATAAAAAATTTGGGAAAAAGTTTTATGTTTGGAAAGCAAAGTTTGTATATTCGTCATTTGCGAGAAAAAAGTGATTATTTGTTTCTGCTGAGCCTCATCCACTGATTGGTTTAAAACCGATATTTTTTGGTCAAGGCTTCTTGTTTTTGATTTAAGATACGGCCCATATCCAAACACCATTCCGAAATATATTAAAACGGTAAAAATAAAAACAGTGAATGTTAAAATAAGAACGCGCCACGGAGTTTGCGCGGATAAATATTCTTTACTTCTTAATTGTTCCCCAAATGATGGCATTTATTTTAAACTTTAAAACTTTTAAACTTTAATTGCTAGTCCCACGGCAACCGCTAATTCAGGACCAAGCTGTTTTGCCAATATCCCAATTTCCGGAGGGCAACTTAACGCTGACAGCGAATTGCCGATTAAAACAGGTACGCCCGTTTGTTTTGTAAAATATTCATCAATGCCCAACAGATTGGCTCCGCCTCCCGCCAAAAAAATCTTTTCAATCTTTTTTTCCTGTTCTCTTTCAAACTTATTTTTTGCCCTTATGCTTTCTCCAATTATAGCATCAAGATAAGGCAAGGGCAATGTGGATAACTCGTATTCCGCCATCCCCGCTTTTAACCCCTTTTGCTTTTTAAGATTTTCAGCGCGTTTTACGTTAATGCCTAAACCGTTGGCTATCGCGGTCGTTAAAGACGATCCACCAATATCGCTGAATACGTTTAATTTCAAAAATCCCTGGTCAATCGCCGCGATATTAGTTGAACAGGCGCCGATATCAACTATTAAAGTAGGGTCTGAACTGCTGCCAACCAAAGCCCGCGCCAAACTTAAACTTTCAATTTCCAGCGCTTTCAATTTTAAACCGGCCATTTTAAAAATATTCTGGTATCTTTTTATAATTTCTTTGGGAATAGAAATTAGAAGAATCTGCTGCTTTATTCCTCCTTCCGTTTCTTTATCACCGACCTTAAGCCAATCAATGGCGACTTCCGAAACTGGCAACGGAATATGTTGTTTTATTTGAAATGCCATCGCTTTAGCGACATCAGCTTCCGGCATCTGTGGCATTTCCAATAAAGTAATAAAAGCCGAAAAAACGGGAATGGAAGCGATTGCTTCACGGGCTTTAAACCCCGCCTCTTTTATAAGAATTTTCAGAAGGTCAGCTGTTTCTTTTTCAATAATTTTAAGAGCGCTGCTTTGAATGGCGCTGTTGGGACGGTCCAAATGAGTATTACTTCTTAAAATTCCGTAATTAATAAGCTTCGGCAAAGTTGAGGTTTTTCTAACTTCAACTATTTTTATTGAAGCGGTTCCGATATCAACTCCAAGAATCGGTCCTATGCCAAGATATGATTTTATAAAATCAAACATGATATAATTATAACAATGATTAAATTTTTAATCAAAGTGAAGGACATTATTTTAGATATTTTATTCCCGTCACTTTGCCTCAACTGCCGGCAATATTTGCAGCAATCTCAAAATACCAAAAATAATTATATCTGCGCCGATTGCCATAATTCAATTCAATTAAATACTTCTTTGTTTTGTCCGGTTTGTCGCCTCCGACTCGCTGGCAATAAAAAAATATGCAGCCATACTAAGTATTTGCTTGGAGCGGCGGGAAATTACGACGACCCGGTTATTAAAAATTTAATTCATTATTTTAAATATAAAAGTTTTGAAAACCTAACGCCAATTTTAGGAGAAATTATTTTAAATTACTTAAAACTTATAAACTTTCAAAATTATAAACTTCCAAACTTTATAATAATTCCCATCCCTCTTCATCGCGCAAAAGAAAGACAACGCGGATTTAACCAGTCAAAATTGCTGGCAAAATATGTTGCTGATAATTTTAATTTGGAATTAGCGGATATTTTAAAAAGAAACAAAAACACCAAACCGCAAGCGCAATGCAAAAGCGAAGAAAGAATAAAAAATATTTCCAATTGTTTTCAAATAAAAAATTCCGCTGACGCGGAAAAAATAAAAAATAAAAACATTCTGCTTATTGACGACGTTTTCACTTCCGGCGCCACTATAAACGAAGCCGTCAAAATCCTCAAACAAAACGGCGCGCGAAAAATAATCGCTTTAGTGGCGGCAAAAGCGTAAAAATAAAAATGGCAGGGTTTTGAGGCCCTGCCTTTAATAAATACTCTTTACGCAGAAATCGGAACCGGAGAAGATGATTTCTCCGGAGGATTGAAAAAGGACTTTAATTTTATTTTTCCTCTTTCAATCGCAAAATGCGTGTTCACCATGGCTTTATATTGCCCAATGGTGAGTAATTCCTTACTCACGCCTTTTGCTGTCTCCTCAGATATTCTTCCCGCCTCCACCAGCTCTCTGCCGGCTCTTCTCGCCGCCGCGAGAACTTCTAATGCCCTTGAACGAATGGGCATTTTTTTCGGCATTTTATCTAACAATATAGATAATGCCGGTCCGTGTGGCCTTAGTAAGGCTCCGACGAACTCGCATTTATAATTCTTTGCGATTGCTTTAACATGAGCTAACATCGCATCGAAATTGTCAAGTTCGTGAAACCCGCAATTGCTGATCAGCAACAACTGCTTAATGCTTTTCACATTAGTAAACGTGTTAGCATTATGACGGCTATGGCCAGCAATATTTACTTGATACGGGGTCGACCGCACCAAGCACCTATCTAACAAATTTTTTAGTGGTCCAGTCATACCGTCAACATAGACAGGCGAAGCCAACACTAATACATCGGCTTCGTTCATTGCATTAAGAACTTTTTGCATATCATCCCCTTTGCGGCAACATACGCCGGGATTTTTTTCCCAACAATAGAATGTCCCGCAACACGGCGATATCCTAAGATTCTTAGTATATAGCCGCGCCACAGACGCTCCTGCTGTTTCGGCGCCCGCGACAAAAGCGCTGACTAAAATTTCTGTGTTACCTTTGGCTCCGTGCGGCGAGCCATTGATTATTAATATCCTCTTTTTCATATTTTTCCTCCTTCCATAATTGAATCTGTTCTACGACAGATTTGTCTCTAACCAACTGCACGTGACTAAGAGGGAAAATTCTCACCTCTTTTGCTTCTACGGCCAACACCGAAGATAATTCTACGGCTCCATCATTAGAACCTTTTAAAAACCATCTTTCCCTTCCCTTATCCCCCGCTATAACAAAAAGCGGATACTTACTCTTTCTCTTTCTATCAGGCATTTTTCCATAGAACATTCGCCAAAACCAACGCGGCGCTATGGAATACCCTCCGTTTGGCGTGCCAACTAAAATTATTTTTTTAATTTTAATTTCAGGATAATCTTCCGAGATTCTCCTGATAATTAGCCCTCCCCAAGAATAAGCGATAACGGTTAGTTCGTTGTTGCTCAAACCTTTTTCTTTTAGTTGTTCTAAAAAAGCGATGGCTGCGTCTTCTAAGGGCACGAACTTCTGAAGAATAACAACCTCAGAATCAGGCATTTCCCCTTTTAAAAATGCCATTTGCTCATCAGTAGAATTCCATCCACCAATGATTACTACTTTTTCTTCGGCAGTAGCTATTGCCACCATAAGGAAAAAAAATATTATTGCTTTTTTCATATAACCTCCATTTCCTTTCTTTTGATCCGCCAAGGGCGAATATTTGTTAAATTACAATTTTTTTAATTATACACATTTAAATAAAAAAGTCAATGGTAAAAGGTAATCTACACACACATATTGCACTTTTTGGATAAGCTAGGGGTATATGAAAAT
>CAZXNT010000005.1:0-47338 GCA_964642155.1 uncultured Candidatus Saccharibacteria bacterium | reverse complement strand
TAATACAGAGACCTCGAGCGTTATCCGGATTTATTGGGCGTAAAGCGTGAGTAGGAGGTTTGGTAAGTTTGGCGTTAAATCTCAGGGCTTAACCTTGAGGCTGCGTTGAATACTACTAGACTAGAGGGCGCCAGAGGCAAATGGAACAGCCGGTGTAGGGGTGAAATCCGTTGATATCGGCTGGAACACCAAAGGCGAAGGCATTTTGCTGGGACGTTCCTGACTCTCATTCACTAAAGCGTGGGTAGCAAAAAGGATTAGATACCCTTGTAGTCCACGCCCTAAACAATGTCCGCTAGCTGTCGGGAGTATCGACCCTCTCGGCGGCGAAGCTAACGCGTTAAGCGGACCGCCTGGGAAGTACGAACGCAAGTTTAAAACTCAAAGGAATAGACGGGGACTCGCACAAGCGGTGGAGCATGAGGTTTAATTCGACGGTACGCGAGGAACCTTACCAGGGTTTGAAACCCCAACGAACGGCCGAGGAAACTTGGTCAGTCTTCACAAGAGACGTTGGGGCAGGTGCTGCATGGTTGCCGTCAGCTCGTGATGTGAATTGTTCCCTTCAGTGGGGTAACGAGCGCAACCCTTATCTCGTGTTATATGTGTCACGAGAGACTGCCGTGTTTAACGCGGAGGAAGGCGAGGATGACGTCAAATCCGCATGGCCCTTTGATACCCTGGGCCACACTCATGCTACAATGGATGGTACAATGGGTTGCCAAACCGTAAGGTGGAGCCAATCCCATCAAAACCATCCCCAGTTCGGATTGAGGGCTGCAACTCGCCCTCATGAAGTTGGAATCGCTAGTAATCGCGCATCAGCCATGGCGCGGTGAATACGTTCTCGAGTCCTGTACTCACCGCCCGTCAAGTCAAGGAAGCCGGGAGTAGGCAAAATTTCGCTTCGGCGGAATCAGTCTAAATTCGGTGACATGGACTAAGTCGTAACAAGGCACGCGTAGCGGAAGCTGCGCGTGGAACAATTAAACTAGAAAAAAGTTGTCGATTTTACAAGGCGTTAGCCGAGGAGCCTAAAGTTTCGGCCTTGGGATAACTAAAAAAGTTCTGACTGTGTCCGCCGAAGTTTTAACGAAGGCGAAATAAAAAATGCGCTATTGCGCATTTTTTGTTTTATTTGGTATAATTATTTTATGGCAGACGCAATGAAAAAAATTCTTTTAATTGAAGATGACCCGTTTTTGTCTTCTTTGCTTAAAACCAAACTTCAAAAAAAGGGATTTGAAATTATTTGGGCGGCGGACGGAGAAATAGCTTTGGAAATGTTTAAAAAAAATAATGTTGATTTGATTTTACTTGATATTATTTTGCCGAAAAAGACCGGTTTTGAAGTATTGGAAGAAATGCGGATGGACCCCCAGCTTCAATCCAAAAAAACGCCGGTGATGATTATTTCTAATCTTGGTCAGGAAGAAGATATTGAAAGAGGTAAAGAATTCGGCGTGATTGAATATTTTATTAAGGCGAAAATATCAATTGAAGATTTAGTTAATAAAATTAAAGAACACTTTTCCACAGGCAATAAAAAATAAAATATGATATAATAAAAGAAAATCAAGGTCGAGATTAAAAAGTTTTAAAGTTTGAAATTATGAAAAAGGGTTTTACATTATTAGAATTACTTATCGTTATCGGTATTTTGGCTATTTTGGCGACAGTCGTGGCTTTGGTTTTAAATCCGGCTGAATTATTAAGGCAAGCAAGAGATAGCCAGAGATTATCTGATTTAAGAACAATTAACAGCGCCATTGGTTTGTGGGTTGCCAGCGCGAGCAGCACGACAATGACACCAGCTCCTACTGGAGGTAATTGTACCGCAGGAACAGGAACAGGTTATGGACCTATCAGTAATACTTGTACCGTGAATGCATCAACAACAATTAATAATACGGGTTGGGTAAACATCAATTTTTCCGATATCCCCGGTGGTTCACCACTTTCAAGAATACCGCTTGATCCGGTAAATAGCGCAGCGTATTATTATCAATATAATAATGCTAGCACTACGCTTACATTTGAATTAAATGCTAATATGGAAAGCGAAAAATACAAAGCAGGCGGCGCGGCTGATGTTGAAACAAATACGAAAGATGGAGGAAATAATGCCAGCGTTTACGAAATTGGAACCGACCCAGATCTTAATTTGATTTAATTTTTATGGTCATTATTGCTTTAGTAATTTTGATTATAGCTTTTGGGGCGTCTTTGTTAAAGAGGCGCCCCTTTGGCATTAAAGCGATAAAAGTGATTTTTATATTTGCGATAGCCGTGGTTTTTTCTTTACTTATTTATTATTCTTATCAACAATATATTGCTTGGCAATCGGTTGAGCCGTCAAAATTTCTTTTACCGCCTTATCAAACCATTGATTATTTTATTAAATACGTCGGCGCGCGATTTTTCGCGCCTTATTTAATTTCTTTAATCGCCGCGCTGGTTTTTTTATACGTTGCGAAAAAATTAAATAAAAAATACGAAGAAAGATTTTTTGAGCAGGAAGAATTATGGTTCGGCGCTTTGGCGATTTTTTTGACCGGCTGGCCCGGCGCGTTTTTTTATTTTATCGGCTTAATTTTAATATATTTTTTAATTCATATTTTTTTATTTTTCATTTCTCATTTTTCATCTCCCCGTCTTTCTTTGTATTATTGCTGGCTCCCATTGGCGATATTTGTTATAATAATAAATAAGTGGTTGATTGGATTAGATTTGTGGAAACTGCTTAAAATTTAAAAATTTTTATCATGCTTTTTATTTACAAAGCTTTAACTAAAGAAGGACGAGAAACGCAAGGAGAACTTCAGGCGACGAATCGTCAAGTTGCGATTGAATATCTTCAGCGCGATAATTTAACCCCGCTTTCCATTGAAGAAAAGGGGAGTTTTGAAAAGCGCAAAGCGTCAATTTTTAATTTTACTTTTGGCAATAGAGTTTCGGCGCTTGATAGGATGTTTTTAACAAGACATTTATCGGCGATTTTGAAATCCGGAATTAATTTGCGCGAGGCTTTGGAAATTCTTGAAGATGACGTGCAGAAGCCGATAATGAAAAAAATAATCAAAGACGCAATAATAAATTTGGAGCGGGGTCAGCCGCTTTCCGTCACTTTCCAGAATTATGAAAAACATTTTTCGTCGGTTTTTATCGGGCTCGTAAAAGCCGGCGAGGTGTCAGGCAATCTTGAAGATACTTTGGAAAATCTTGGAATGCAGCTTCAGCGCGATTACGACCTTAAAAAAAGAGTCCAGTCGGCGATGATTTATCCGCTTATTCTTTTAGGCGCGAGTTCTTTGATTGTCGTACTTCTTTTGACTTTTGTGATGCCGAGATTGATAAAAGCGTTGACGCAGGCGAAAGTCGTTTTGCCGTTAATCACTCGTATTTTAATAGGCCTTAGTAAAATTTTATCAGCCAGCCCGATATTAACAATAATAGTTTTTTTAACGCTGATTGTTTTGGCAATTATGTTTTTTCAAAATAAACAAGGCCGCCAATTTTTCATTTCAATTATGGAGCGGTTGCCGATAAGCAAAGATCTTATCAAAAAACTTGCCTTATCCAGATTCGCGATAACTTTGCGCAATCTTTTAAACAGCGGCGTTTCAGCGGTGGAGGCTTTGAATATTACCGCTAAAACAATCGGCAATAGTAAATACGAACAAGCATTGCTTGATATTGAAGCGGAACTTAGGAAGGGCGCGCCTCTTCATAATGTTTTTAAAAAAAGAAGCGAACTTTTTCCGCAATTAGTGACGAGCGTTATCGCGGTCGGCGAACGCACCGGCACTTTGGAACGTTCTTTGCTTTTAATCGCCAATTATTATAACGAAGAAGTGGACAGGGTTCTGAAAAACCTTGTTTCGCTTCTGGAGCCGATTCTTTTGATTATTATGGGCGCCGTTGTTGCCGCCATCGCGCTTTCAATACTGTTGCCGATTTATCAATTAGTGAGTTCGTTCAGATAAAATGAGAGCATTCACTCTTCTTGAAATAATTTTGACAATGGGCATTTTGGCGATTTTGGCCACTGCCGGGTTTGGTTTGTATTATGGTTTTCAGACGAACATTAAGGTTGACGAAGCGGCTAATAATATTGCCGTTGTTTTGCGGCACGCGCGGGCGAATTCAATATTCGGAGAACAGGGAACACAATGGGGCGTAAGATTTGTTTATCCGCAAACAGGCGATTCTTATTATGATGTTTTTTGGGGAGAAAATTATGCCAGCGCCACCACAACTGAAAGAGATTTTTTAACGACGGGAGTTATTTTTACAAATCCAGCCGCCAGTTCAACCTTAGATGTTATTTTCAGCAAGCGTTCCGGCAATTTGGCGAGCAGTTCGTCAACTATAACAATAACCGTAAAAAATGAAGCAGGGGATATTGTGAGAAATGTGGCAATTAAACTAAATGGACTAATACAATGACAATAAAAGGACAGATTTTAACGGAACTTATAATCGCTATCGCTATTACAGCGATTTTAGCGGCAATCGGAGCGCAGTTAATCGGCGTCAGTTTCTATTCCGCCGGCACTTCGGAAGACAGGCAATCCGCCAGCCGGCTAGGGGAAGAAGTTTTTGAGGTGTTGCGGGCGATAACGCAAGGCAATACAAGCTCTACTCAGGGTTGGAATCGGCTTTATCTTCCGCCGGACGGCACGGGTACCGCTTCAAGTTCCAAAGGCGTGGCTAATCTTTATAAAATCATTATTTCCGAGAACATCTGGCAAATCGCGAGTGGCACGGAAAATATTATTTTGGACGGCAGTGAATATGCGCGGTCTTTTACAATTGATAATGTTTCCCGCGATGCCGCTTCGGGCAATATTCAATCAACTTATGTTCTTGCCAATGATGACCCGGCAACGCAGAAAGTTACGGTGAAAATTTCCAAAACAGGCGCCCCGGATTTTACTTTCGTAAAATATTTTACCAGATATTTAAACGAATCAACGCCGCAGACAACATGGAGTTCTTCTGGTTGCGGTCCCTATGGCGCGACTTCCAGCCAGACGAATTATTGTTCTAAAACAAATATAGATACTAATACTAATTGTGTAGGCGATTTAACATGTTTCCGTCTCTCGCCATTGTAATGTCCGACGTCGGACATCGGGATATATTTAAATATGAATTTTAACGTTGAAATGTGATATAATAAAAGATAATAATTGAAATGAGAAAAGTTTTTAAATCCGGAAAGAAAATTTTTAAATTCAGCGTGATTTTATTTTTCATCGCGGTTTTTGGGTTTTCCAATTTGGGACCGGCGGTTTTGGATTATTTCGGCGCGGATAAATTGGCGCAAAATTTTGAAATTAAAACTGCGCAAGCGGCAGTAGCAAACGACGCCGCCAGCGAAAGCCATACCGGAACAACAGGAAGCGTCAGCACAGCATCTTTTACTTGGGTACACACACCAGTAAGTACACCGCGCGGTGTTCTTGTTTTTGTTTATACTATTTCTGCCACGAAAAAGGTTGTGAATGTTACTTATGGCGGAGTGGCGATGACGGAAATTTTGGGCGGCGCAGCGGTTGATACCGCGATTGAACCGGGGCGTATTGACACTTTTTTTCTCGGAGCAGGTATTCCAGCCGGCGCGCAGTCAATTGTTGTTAACAGGATAAATGACGCAACAATAATGTATGCTTCTGCAGCCACGCAAATAGCGGGCGCTAATACGGAAATCTATATTCCAGGCATTATTCTTCTTCAGGAGAATGGGACATTTGTCGAACAATTAATTGATGATGGTTTACCCGGAACGAACAGTCAAAGATATGCCGCCGCTTACTCAGGCGGAGCCAATATTCTTTCTGCCGGAGCAGCTAGTACCATTCTTAATAATATAGATTTTGGTGTGTATACAGTTACGACTGCAAAGGAGACGACAGCCGGACAGGGTGCCCGTAATGTTGGTTTTATAGATGCTACAGCTGATGACCGGGCAGCGGTTCATTTAGCGGTTCGAGAAATTCCGCCGCCTACCATTTTAACCATTAGCCAAACTGTTGGTTCTAAAATTACTAATCTTAATTCCGGAGATGTTGATCAATATGCTCATGATGTGTCTTGTACGAGTACTGCAACATGCGCTGCATTCACTCTTATTGCATCTAGCGGAGCGGTGAATGTGACATCAATTAAAGTTACCGAGAGCGGAACAGCAACAGCTAATACGGAATTAAGTGATGTTAATCTTTATTATGATACTGACGGCAATTGGTCTGACGTCGGAGCGGAAACACTTTTTGGCACCGCCGCAACGCTTGCCGCGGACCAGACCGCTACCATCAGCGGCACGCTGGCAATTTCCGCGGGAGCCACCGCGTATATCTATGTCCGCTATGACCTTGCCAACGGCACCACTTACCCCATCGGTGGAGCGACCGTGAATTGGCAAATTGCCGCTTTCGGAGATGTAGTTTCTGACGGCACGGAATCCGGTTCGGGAACGCTCGCAGGAACGCAGACAGTTTTACCGTTCGCTGATTCAGTAACTTATGCAGTCAGTCCCGACGGCGGTCGCACAGGTAATTCCGCAACTATCAGCGGTAAAGGTTTTGGTGAGCCTTCTTTAGATGCTGATCAACAGGATTGCGTAACCGCCACTGTCGGTTCCAAAGGATGCGTGCGCTTTATCGTCGGCGGCGCCTACACAGTGCAAGGGATAGACATTTCCACCTGGAATAACACTACTATCACTTTTGTCGCCACTTCTTCCATCACCACTTTTGGCGGAGCCAGCGCGTTAGAAGTAGTTGCCGCCGCTCAATTAACCGCAACTGACCTCACTTATTATATTTATCCCAATATCACTTCAATTTCCGGCACGCCGGTGGCAGACGGCCAAAGAGAAGCGAGTAATGTAGACTTGAATGGCACGCGGTTTGACGTAGTCGGCAATCAAGGCACGGTTAATTTTGTCGGCAACTTCGGCACAGTGGCCGCCACTATTGTTTTGTGGAGCGATACTTTAGTAACCGTGACGGTGCCAACGGCTATTGCCGATGATGTTTATTTGGGCGACATTAAATTAACCCGCGCCGCCGCGACAGCTTCCAAGGATGATTTGGCTTACGGCGGAAATACTTTCAGGATTTTACCGAGAATTATTTCAACCACCCCTATTAACTTAAAAGGCGGCAGGGGAGATACTGTTGCAATCGCGGGCGACCATTTGTGCCAATCCGGCGCGGCCTCTTGCC
Organism: uncultured Candidatus Saccharibacteria bacterium; assembly: GCA_964642155.1. Lineage (GTDB taxonomy): Bacteria > Patescibacteriota > Minisyncoccia > UBA6257 > UBA9933 > JAJYWO01. Next base: position 40,103 of record CAZXNT010000005.1, on the reverse strand, counting down.
CCACAGTATTTGATGTCAATAATAAGGTAAGTTTTACCGGCGGCGATGTTACTTCCGGCGCTTCTGCTTGGACAAATACTTCTATTCCTTCTATTGTAATTCCGGCAACTGCTACTGACGGTAACTTAAATATTACATCGCGAGATACAGTTGGCGCCATAAATTACGTTTCAAACAATTTAACATATAACATTAAATTCGCACCAACTACGCCGACCAACACTTCTCCTTCAGGTTCTGGAATAAGTAAAAATCCGACGCTTCTTGCTTCGGCTTTTAGCGATGGCACTGACGGAGATTCACATTCTGATTCAATGTGGCAGATTACTAAACTTTCCGGAGATTATGCCGCGGGCAATAAAGTTTGGGAAGATACTCTTTCCACGGCGTCAACAACTATTGATGTTAATAGCACAAACGGGACATTTACAAACACCACCCTAACTACTGAATTAAATTGCGGCACGACATATTATTGGCATGCGCGTTATAAAGATAGCGGCGGGGTGACTTCGCAAGAATGGTCAGTGTATTCAACTGAAATGTCTTTTACCACTGTTTCTTGCAATGCTTCGCCCACTATTTCTATTTCGCAGCCGCCAGCCGGCAACATTAATGTCAATCAAGGCGATTCATATAATATTACATACACATTAAATGATTCCGACAATATTGTAGTTGCTAATTTTTATTACGATACCAATGCGACTGGTCTTGACGGCACGGCGATTACCGGATGTCAAAATCAAGCGGAAGGAACGAATTTAACTTGCGCTTGGAATACAACCAGCTATCCATTAGGGACATATTATGTTTATGGCACAAGCACTGATGGCATTAATCCGCAAGTGAACGCTTATTCCGTCGGCACTATTACAATACAAGCTCCGCCACAAGTGACAGCGAGTTCCGCGGGAACGCAAACCGTTAATTTGGATTCCGGCGCCACTAATCAATATATCGGCGCGGCATTTACTTTCCAGCAAAACAATGGAACAGCGGATACGATTACCGCGTTGACTATTTCTGAAACCGGAACTGCTTCAGCCAGTAGTACATTAAGCGCCAATGCCGGCGTACGCTATGAAACCGGAGTCGCGAGCTGCACTTATAACGGAACAGAAACATTAATCAGCGGAACATTTAACGCTTCCGATAAAATGGTTCTTTCAGGAACCAGTATTCCGGTCACGGTCGGTTCAAATTATACCTGCGTTTATGTGGTGTTTGATATCGCTTCTTCAACTGTTGGTGGGCAAACGATTGATTTAGAAATAAATTCTTCGGCTGATTTCACTTTGTCTGGAGGGACAACTAAATCGGGGACATATCCGGTTCAACTTACTGGTACCACCACTGTGCGACCCAACGTCACCAACCCGACTGATTCTCCTTTGGGAGACGGCGGTAGGAATGGGGAAACATTTACGATTACAGGAACAGGATTCGGAACGGCATGCGGTTCCATTTCTGTTCAAGTGGGAACTTTAACTCTCGCTTGCAATAGCGCAAATAACACGACAATTTCCGCGACCGTTTCTTCAACGCAAACAACCACTTTTGGCGGCATAGGAGCCAGCGGTCTTTTAGTAACAGTGGGCGGTACAGCTGATGATACTCGGCAGACATATTATATTTATCCGGACATCACCTCAATTACTGGAACGCCGGTGGCAGACGGCCAAAGAGAGGAAAGCAATATAGATATTAACGGTAAAAGATTCGATTCCAACGCTAATCAGGGCACCATTGTTTTTACCGGCGGATTCGGTTCTGTATCAGCCACTATTGTTTCTTGGTCTGATACTTTAATAACCATAACTGTTCCAACTGCTATTTCTGATTCTGTTTATCTCGGAGACATTACTCTTACCAGAGCCGCTGTAACCGGTTCCAAAACAGATACTGCTTACGGAGGAAATACTTTTAGAATTTTACCGAGAATTGTTTCTACAAATCCTACAAGTCCAATAAAAGGAGAAAATGTAATAATTATCGGCAATCATTTGTGTCAGGCAGGAGCCGCGATCTGTCCGACTGTTTTTAATGCCAGTAATAAAATAACTTTTTACAACGGAGTTGACGCAACCGTATTTAGCGGTTGGTCAAATACTTCTGCCACCACTACTGTGCCAATAACGGCGCAATCGCCCGGAAATATTGTTATAAGATCAAACGATTATAATTCTAATAATTTTAATGTGACGATTTTTGGAGCCGCGCCGAATACGTCGACTAATCTTGAACAAAAAACAACGGCTGGAGTGACAATTGCCGTTGCTGGAGGCGCGAGTAGCACAAGTATTATTATTGAAGGCGACCTTTCCGCGACTACCACAAAAACAATGGTTTTAGAAGCGGAAGTAAAAGCAATTGGCGCCGTTTTTGATGGATTAACGAATTTGACAACAAGCACTCCTAATTGCGTCGGTACTTCTTGTGTCAATCAACAAATAACAATAAGTGGATTAAGCAATGGCACGCAATATCATTGGCGCGCCAGAGCGAAAAATGTGACTACCAGCGATGCATCTGATTGGGCTGTGTTTGGCGGGAACACTGACCCGAATGATGTTGATTTTTATGTGGATACTCAAGCGCCAACGATTACGCCGTCTGCTTGCCCGTATCACAGTAATGTTACGGATATAAGCGCGACAATCAGTTGGACTGTGTCTGATTTTAATTCATCAATTATCAATGAAATTCGTTATGGGATAGATTCAACATTAACCACTTATAGCACTTCTTCAGTAACAAGCGGGACAAGCGCGAGCGCATCATTAAGCGGGTTAGCTGCCAGCACTAATTATTATTATCAAGTTAGATCAACGGATGCGGTTTCAAATATAGCGTCTAATCCGGCGAATTCGCCTTATTGCCAATTTACAACTTTGTCACCAAAAACTCGCTTAATGAAAACGTTAGAATTTTATATTGAGCAAGCCACATCTACTACGGGCAGTTTTGATAAAAATTTTGATGTTTTTATTTCTGAAAAAAGCGGCACGACTAATATAATTTTTAAAAGCATTATTATAGAAGTTTTTGGATTATCAAAAAATACCGGCAATTTTTATGTTGATGTGACATTAAATGATATTTTAAAAACTTATACAATTGCCGATACTGGCAGTAATGCGACTTATTGGAACATCGTTTATAATGCTAGTAATATTAATTACGATTATCCGGGCGACACAAGCGCTAATAATACTTTAAATGTTTCCAGCGGCGCTTCTACGAATACTTTACTCGGTGCTAAGGCAATAGTAACGTATTATTATGAATTGCTGTAATTTATAAATTATATGAAATCTATAAAAACATTAATAAGAGTGGTCGTATTGTTTACATTATTTTTATCTAATTTAGTTTTGGGCAGTAATGTAATCGATTTACCCCAAACTGGACAAATAAATAGTTATTCTGAAGGGGATGATGGCGACCTACAAAAAGGTATTAAATATCCAAATCCTAGGTTTACAGATTTAGGTAATAATATAATTAGAGATAATCTTACCGGATTAATATGGACAAAAGATGCTAATCTTTCTAAACGAAAACTAAACTGGTATGAGGCTTTAGATTTTGTAACAAAGATGAATGAAGGCGTCTATCAAAATTTTGGACATTCTGATTGGCGGTTGCCTAATAGAAAGGAGATGGGCAGTATTACAGATTGGAGCAGATATGATCCCGCAATCCCCCATAATGATTTATTTCTAAACATAAGAGATGATTATTATTGGACGTCTACTAGTATTAATAACGATTATGCGTGGATAGTGATTTTATCTCGTGGCACTATTAGTCCTAATTCTTCAAAATCTTCATCTTATTTTATTTGGCCCGTTCGCGGGGATTATCAAGATGGTTTAATTAAATTACCTAAAACAGGACAAGTTATTAGTTATGCCTCGGGCGATGATGGAAACCAACAGAAAGGCGTTGATTGGCCTACCCCACGCTTTACTGATTTAAAAGATGGAACCATAATCGATAATCTTTCTGGGCTAATATGGACAAGGGATGCTAATCTTCCGAGACGCAAAGTAAATTGGTATGAGGCTTTAGATTTTATTAAAGAGATGAATAGTAATAGATATTCAAATTTTGGATATAGTGATTGGCGATTACCAAACATAATTGAACTTGAAAGTTTGGTGAATGCAGATAGTATTAATTATTTTCCATTCATAAATAGACGAGGCGGGTGGTATTGGTCTAGCACTAGTAATGCATATGATCCTAGTCATGCATGGGTTAACAACACATTTGGTTATTTGACAGCTTTATTTAAAAACACTATTTATTATACTTTCTTATGGCCTGTTCGTGATGGCGGCTTTATAATTTCGGTACCATCTATTTTTTTTTCTGAAATTACAAATATTCCGGCGGCATGGAATATTCGACAAAATATTGGCTTAGATAAAAATATTATTAAAATTATTCCTAAAAATTGGATTGTAAAAGTTATAAATACTATTGATGACAACGGCAACAACATAGACATTGATGGCTATCGTTGGTATCAAGTTCAAGATGTTACCGACGGCACCATTGGCTGGATGGCGGCAAAGAATTTAACAGACGGAACAGTGTATTTGGATTATAACCAGAATAATCAAAGCGAATTGCAAAATAAAGCGGAAACTCAATTAGATACAGCAGATAAAAGAAAGCCCGTTATTTTAGACGCCGTAAATAATTATTACGCAAAAGATAATTCCGATAATTCCCTTTATGGCGGAGGCGGCGGGATTGATGGTTTAAATAATTTTCAAAGATTTATAACCGGCTCCAGTTTTCCAAAAGAACTTACTCTGGCTGTTGCCTCTCAAGAGTCGGGTGGAGTTGATTTTGACAATGAACGTTGCTCACAGGCAAAAGACGGAGGAATAGGCATAATGCAGATTACATCATCGGGCTATAAAGGATTAGGCAGCGGGTTGGATAATAAATCTCACAAAAATGATTGTACTTCGGGATATATCGGAAATCTAAGTAAATATTATTCAAACGCTTTTCAGGGCATTTACGCCAATATCAAAGACGGATTCAGAGTATTGCAGGATAAATATAATTTAGTGGGCAGGACTAAGGCAGTTGACAGTATTACTGCCGAAGAGATGAAAGCTATTTCTACGGTCTATCGTTATAATCAAGGCAGTCCCTATAAAATTCAGGCAGTATATGAGATTTGGGATGGTCAAGATAATAATTATATTTGGGAAGAATATCTGCGTTATGTTTTTAGCACTCAAGCAGAAGCCAATACTTGGATTCAAAAAGTCAAAGACGCCTGTTTATTATCAACAACTTTTAATAATTGTCTCAATAAAGCCGAAAACTTAAAACTTACCACCAGCGCATTTTATCTCCGGGATGTCGGACAGAAACTTTATAACAGTCCTTTTGGACAATCTTATCAAAATCCGATATTGGGCGATAAATTAATCGCCGCGAATAATTCAAGAATTATCCTTTTTCTGCGAAGTCCAGCAGAATTAAGAGCTATTAATTCTTTAGAAGAAACAACTGGCGAATTAGGAGGCGAAACTAAACAAGAAATTCCCAATTCTATTTATGATGCGGATAAAAAATTCATCACGATATTTTTCCCGCAAGAAAATTATAGATATCGAGTGACGGGCATTGGTTCAGGAGAGTATGGTTTATCTGTTGATTTAATCAAGAATGACGACTTTACGGTCTTTGACGCCGATAATATCCCGATTAACTCAAGAGAAATTCATGATTACACTATTGATTGGGATAAAATGTCTCGTTGCGAAATGGGCGCTGTTACACTGGGAATAGATTTTGAGGGAGACGGCATTTTTGATAGAATTATCAAAAATGATTGCAGATTATATGATATTGAACCGCCTCAAATTAGCATTTCGCCATTGCAAAGCGAATATCTTTTGAATTCACAACTTCAAATCCAATTCAGCGCCATTGATAATGTTTCCGGCATTGCCTCAATAATCGCCACTCTTAACGGTTTGGAAATAAGAAATAATCAAACAGTGGTTCTTAATAAATCAGGTATTAACACATTAAGAGTCGTAGCAATAGACAACGAAGGAAATGAGGCGATTTTAGAAAAGACATTTAATGTTTTATACAATTTTGGAGGTTTTTTGCCACCAATCAAAAACGATGGGACGGGAATTTATAACAATGGAAGAACATTGCCGGTCAAATTTCAACTTAAGGACACAAACGGAAATTTTGTTTCTACCGCTGTCGCGCATTTTTATATAGCAAAAATAACCAATGGTATTATTGGTATTGACGAAATTCCATCTTCAACATCAGCAGCGGATGCCGATAATATATTTAGATATGATTATATACAGAATCAGTATGTTTATAATTTAGACACTGCCACCTTAAACTCTGGTAAGTGGCAATTTAAAACCATTTTAGACAGCGGACAAGTTATAGTAGTAATTATTTCGATTAAATAATTTTATTTTTGAGTTGTTATAGTATACTATTTCCATATTCCGCAATAAGTCGAATTGTGGTAGAATTATTTGATAAATATGATAAACAACAAACCAATTATAATTTTATCGATTTTTATTCTTTTAGTGGTCGGGGTGGCGGTTGCGTATTTTGTTTTCCCGGAATTTGGTTCTAAAATTTCCAAGGTTATTGATTTAACACCGGATAAGCCGAAAGTGGTTGAAGAAACATTAACTATTCCGGATACCAAAAAAATTACCGGCGGAGAAGCAAGAATGGTTGAAAAAGGCAGTGTTGAGGTGCCGCTTGTGCCAAAAAATGAAGGGGAGAAAGTAATCGTTTCTAAAGCAGTTTTAACCGTAAAGGGGAGTTATGATTCAGCTAATTCGGAAGCGCAGAAATGGTCTTCTGACGCTAAGCTGGTTTTTGTAAAATCTTTGGGTGCTGTTACGCTTGAAGGCAAATCCAGTCAGTGGCAATTGGCGTTTTCTTCCATTAGTAAGAAGGGCAAAGGATATGAAGTGATTATTCAGGGAGACCAGATTGTCTCAAGGAAAGAAATTGATTCAACGGCAATTGGCGCCAGTTTGCCGAAAAATTTAAAAGATTCCAGAGAAGCTATAGTTTCTCTTCAAGAGCTTCCGCAATTTTCTAACGCAACCGTATCTTCAATAAATCTTTATTATAATACCGATGGTAAAGTGTGGCGTTATGCTCTTTCAACTTCTCGCGGCACTACTTCAATGTCCGCTGAATAAATTTGATTAAATGGCGATTTTGAAATTTGAAAAGTTTAAGAATATCATTATTCCGATATTGTTGATTTTGGCATTTTTTGCGTTGGCAAATTATTTTCAAACATCCGCGTCTTTAAGCACGGAAGAAACAAAACAAAACAGCAGGACGATTAAACTTTTTGTTTTTCAAAGTCCGATTATTTTATCAACCGGTTATTCTACTACGACGCAATTCAGCGTTTTTGTCGGCGAAAAAGATCCGATTAACATTAAAGACGCTTATATTGAAATTCGCGGCATAGCGTCTTCGGGAAACGCCAGAAATGTGATAATTGACGTTAATCAAGAAAATTCTTTTCCAAGTCTACCGCCTTCGCGTCAACAGTCTTTTACCTTAGGTGATAACAGCTCCGGACCGAATTATTTTCGTTTATTATATAGCGGTTCGGCAACAGCCAGCACAACGCAATATTTTGATAACATTATTAATAATCCGGGGAATTATAATTTTTATTTAAAAACAGAGGCGTTGAACACCAATATTTCGGCGCTTCAGGCGCGAATAGTCATTACTTATACTTTTACGCCGCCATCTGCCGGCACCAGCACTTACCCGGCTTATGGTTTTATTGAATCACCGGTTTTTGACACTAGCGCCGCAAACGGCGTGACTTATAATAAAATAATTTTAAAAGGGTCAACTCCGGTTGGGACAAAAATAAGGTTTCAATTGGCGACTGCCGCAACTTCAACTGGTCCTTGGATATACAGTGGTCCCGAGCCGGCTTGCGATAATTCTTCTTTTTATTGGGACGGCGTAATGTCGGCGGCTGAAGAATCAAAAGAAATAAGGTGTTATGGTCAACATAATAATAAAAGATATTTTAAATATAAAGCGACTTTTTGCTCCGGAGATTGTTCTAATGGCGGTAGCGCCACGCCGCAAATTGACGATGTTATAATAAATTGGAGCCCGTAGTTAAAGAATTTAGGATATAGAATATAGAATTTAGGAAAAATGGAAAATAAAAATTTAAAATCATTTAAAGATTTGGAAGTTTGGCAAAAATCTAAAAAATTAGCTGTTTTGATTTATAAAAAAACAGAGAAATTCCCCCAATCAGAATTTTATGGCATTACTAATCAAATGAGACGAGCCGTAATTTCTATTAGTTCTAACCTCGCAGAAGGTTTTAAAAGATTTCATCTAAAAGAAAAAATACAATTTTATAATATTGCTTATGGTTCAGCAGCTGAATTAGAAAGTCAGATTGAAGTTTCAAGAGAATTAAAATTTTTATCAGTAGAAGACTATGATGAATTAATATTTGTCTTAATAGAAGTTTCTAAAATGATTGGAGGGTTAATAAAGTCCCTAAATCCTAAATCCTATATTCTAAATTCTAAAAGTTGTGGCGTTGCCGCTTTGCCGGCCATTATAGTCATAGCGATGGTTATTTTGCTTGTCGGAGTGGGGATTTCTTCAACCGGTTTTATTGAGAATTTATCCAGTTATGGCGAATTGGAAAACAAAAAGGCTTTGGCGGCCGCCGAAACCGGCGCGGCGGATGGTTTTGAACGCCTTGTCCGCAATCGCAACTGCGGCGGAAGTTGTCCTAATAATTATACTATTGTCGTGGGGGATGCGGACGCTGATGTTGTGATTTCCGATGATACTGCGAGTACTAAAAAAATCGTTTCAACGGGCAGGGTGGGATTTAAAAGAGTGAAAATTCAGGTTATTGTTTCATTTAACGCCAACGGTAAAGCCACTCAAGATTTATGGCAGGAAATAACGAATTAAAAACATAGCAAGGCAAAAAGATTTTTCTTCAACCCGCTCACGCCCCGCCTGTGGCGGAGCTGCGCTTCCGTTTAGGTTTCAGAAAAAATCTTTTTGCCTTGCCAATATAAGGGTTTAAAGGAAAAAAAGATTTTAATTTGTGTTAATATTATTTTATGAAAGAAATTTCTGCGGGAATAATTATATATAGAAAAACAAAAGAAGGGATTAAATTCCTTTTGCTTTATCATAGTGGGGGATATTGGAATTTTCCCAAAGGAAAAATAGAGGCCGAAGAAAAAAGTTTTCAGACGGCTTTGCGCGAAATTAAAGAAGAAACCGGATTAAGCCGCGACGATTTAAAATTTAATCAACATTTTAAAACCTACGAAAAATTTACTTTTTGGCGGAAAATTGAAAATAAACCCCAAAGGGTTTTTAAAACTGTGATTTTTTATTTGGCTGAAACGAAAAGAAAAGCCATTAAAATTTCCGAAATAAAAGGAGGACAGCCGCATGAAGGTTTTGGTTGGTTTACTTATCGCGAAGCGTTGAAAATTTTATCAAAACATAAGGACAGTCAAAGGGTTTTAAAACAAGCCCACGAGACTTTACAAAAAAACAAAATTTTAATTATACTAAATGAAGTAGTTTCAAAAATCTAAAAATAGGAGGTCAGATATGATAAAGAAAAAAAATTTAGATGTGAAAGTTATTGAGAAAGTTATGAAGAAAGTTATAAAAAGTTTTAAGCTGACATCGGCGGAAAAAAGGGAATTTGAGAGAATGATATTCGAAGAGAAAATGAGTAGAAAACATCCTCCAAAATTCCGTACGTGTCCTGGAGGTTGTCCCGGACTGCACAAACATTAATAAACATTAATGTTTATATCTTAAGTAAATAGCCATTAATTAATCAATGGCTATTTTATTTTTTCCACAATCTTCTCAAAAACTTTCGGTTCGTTTTTGGCCAAGTCAGCCAAGATTTTTCTGTCTAAAATAATATTTTGTTTTTTGAGTCCGGCGATTAATTTGCTGTAAGTGGTTCCCGCGGCGCGGCAAGCAGCATTGATTTGAACCTGCCACAAGGAGCGATATTCGCGTTTCTTCTTCTTTCTACCCATAAAAGCGTGTGTCCAAGCGTGAAGCAACGCTTCTTTAGCGGCTCTTTCTTTTGATTTTCTGCCCCAGCGGAATCCTTTGGTGTATTTTAATATCTTTTTGCGTTTTTTTGTTGCGGTTTTGCCGCGTTTGACTCTGGTCATCCCTCACCCTTCAAAGATTTTCCAGCGCATAAAGCTTTATGCGCTGAATTATATTGAAGTTAATTTAAATTTATTTATTCTATAATTATTATTTTATTATTCCTTACATCTTCGAAATATTTATTCATTATCTTTGAAGGGTGAGGGATTATAAATTGTTCAAGATTTTCATTTTGATTCCAACCTTTTTCATCTTTTGTCTTCTTTTAATTTGCGTTGTTCTTTTTTTGGCGCGAAAATGACACTGACCCATTGTTCGCCTTAAAACTTTTCCAGTCTTCGTTATTTTTAATCTTTTAGAAACTTTCTTTTTCATTATTTTTTCATTATTTGCATTACTATTCCTTTTCCTATAAATCTCGGTTCCATTGTGATTTTATATTCCACGATTATCATTTTTAAAAATTCATTTAATTTATAGCGCGCCCATTCTCTGTTGTATTTTTCCCTTCCTTTTAATACCAGCATTATTTCCACCTTATTTTCTTCTCCCAAAAATTCGTTTATTCTTTTCACTCTTGTTTCCAAGTCGTTTTTTGCGGATTTAGCGGTTATTTGGATTTGTTTCAGTTCACTTGTTTTTTGCGTCGCTTTCTGTTTTTTTAATTCTTTTTCTTTCTGGTATCGGAATTTGTCAAAGCTGATTATTCTGGCGACCGGCGGCTTGACCATTGGCGCGATTTCTATTAAATCCAATCCTTTTTCCATGGCTAATTTTAATGCCGCTTCAAGCGACATTACGCCAAGATTTTCTCCAGTTTCATCAACAACTCTTAATTCAGGCGCTTTTATTTGATTGTTTATTTTGTATTGAATAATAATTTAGTGGAAATGGCGAGAGTTGAACTCGCGTCTGGCGATATTTTTATAAAATTTCTACAAGTTTGTCCCGATTAAAATTATGAATCAAGAATTATAAATCAGGCGAAACATTCTTAATCCTTTTCCGGCTTAATTTTGTTTAATCCCGCCGGAAGATTAAATATAGTTTGATGTATAACACCGCTTATGACTTATCAAACTTCAGCCAAGCGATGCCGCATTACGCAAAAGCGAACGCGGGAGCCAGTTTTGTGTTGGCAGTTAAATTTGTTTATTTCATGATTAATGAGGTAAGAAATCATCCTCAACTTGCAATTTTATAAAAGTTCTGCCATCGAATCCGAAGCATTCCCATCTTTTCTTAATTTCTATAATTTTCTGCTGATTTCCCGTTCAATATCTCTTTTCTTTATCAATTCTCTTTTATCCATTTTCTTTTTGCTCTTTGCCAATCCGATTTCAATCTTAATTTTCCGATTTTTAGTATATACTTTCAGAGGCATCAAAGTCAAGCCTTTTTCTTGGACGCGACCGATAAGATTTTCAATCTCGGATTTTTTTAAAAGCAATCTTCGCGTTCTTTTTGAATCATAGTCTAATGGCGTGTTTGCCGGTTGATAGGGGGGGATATCGGTGTTAAGCAGCCATGCTTGGTTGTCGCGGATAACAACATAAGAACCCGCAAGGTTTATTCTTCCGGTTTTTATGGCTTTAACTTCAAAACCTTTTAATTCTATTCCGGCCTCATAGGTTTCCAGGATTTGATAGTCAAAATACGCGCGTTTATTAGTGGTGATAATCATATATTCATATTTTACAAGAAATTGAATTTTACTGCATTAAATTCCTGTTATTCAAACGATCGTTGGAATAACAGGAATTTATATGATATACTCAAATATACTTAAATAATAAATGAATGAAAAATTTAAAAAGAAAAAGATTACAATTGGGTCCAGTGGCTCAAAAAATACTACTTTTATTACAAGGAGGATTGGCTTTATCTTTAACTCAACGTCCTGATGTTTATTTTAGAATCACAAAAGGGATAACTAAAGAATGGAAGACAATAAATGAAAAGACGCTCCATGAATCAATTAAAAGACTTTACCAGTCAAAAATGATTGATTACAAAGAAAACGACGACAGTACCATCACTTTAATTTTAAGCGATGAAGGGAAAAAACGGGCGCTTTGTTATAGTTTAGAAAAAATAGAAATAAAAAAGCCGGTTCGTTGGGATGGCTTATGGCGAGTAGTTATTTTTGACATTCCAGAACATTTTAAACAGGGGAGAAACGTCTTAGCCACTAAATTAAAACAATTGGGTTTTTATCCGCTTCAAAAAAGCGTTTTTATTTATCCTTATGAGTGCAAAAACGAAGTGGATTTTATAATAGAGATTTTTAATTTGAGACCTTATGTGAGGTTTATTTTAGCCAAAGAAACAGATATTGATTTAGATTTAAAAAACAAATTTAATCTTAAATAAATTCTTATAAATTAGTTGATTTATTTTCTGTTTTTGTCTCGTTTTTATATCGTCATTTTTTAATTGCATTTTTTTAATTATTTTTTAAAATATTTTCAATTCCCGTTATTTCAACGATCGTTGAAATAACGGGAATTGATATTTTATATTTATTGAATTAAATAATTTATAAATAATTTATAACTAAACTAATTTATAATTTTGATTCATAATTATTAATAGTAATAAATAGTAATAATGGGCATACATTAAGTATTAACGAATTTTGGAATTTTAGGAATAAAAAGAGGCGACTCTCGTGGAGCCGCCAGTGATTGGTAATCTATTTTTGATAATCACCCCCTCTCTAATTAATTAATCAGTATTCAGTATTTTACCTTTCTTTAAAAGACAAGATTTTTGTTCCTTCTCCCACAGAAATTGTTCCGTGGGAATTTTTGGAGATTAAATATTGTTGTTGCTGTTCTCTCTGGACTAAAGCATTTTTAACCCTCAATGCTCGATTCATAGGGAATTTTAATTTTACATGATACATTTTTCCATTATTAAGAGCCTTAACGGTAGTCACTGCTTTTAAAAAATAATCTCCGCCGCCATTTTTTATGTAACCCCACGCATGTAAGTAGTCTATCAGTTCTCTCTGTAGGGTTGATATTCTCGATACGTCTTTTGATCCACAGTCTTTTGATCCACGGAATATCAATATTTTCACGGGCAATGTCATTGGCGTGTCGTTGGAAAAAAATCTGTAAAATAGTTTAGAAAGATTTTTAGGGCTATATTTTTTACCTACTTTTAATAATCTTTGGTAAAACATAGCAAGTTTTTTAATCTCACTTCTAAAATCCCCCGGGAAAATTTTCACACCAGAATCATTTTTTTCCATAATTCCTCCTTATCAAGTTATTTTAGGACCAATCATATATAAGCAGATATTTTTTAATTTGTCAATGCTTTGATTTTGGACGTTAATTAGTTAAACTAAATATAATGATTAAAACAAAAATTGAAAATTATCTTAAAAAAGTTATTAATAAAACATTGATTAATACGGATTTTAAGCTGATTAATACCAATTTTAAAATAGAGGTTTTTGTGCCGGAAAATGATAATTTTGGGCATTATTCCACTAATGTGGCTTTGAAATTGGCGAAAGAATTAAAAAAATTGCCGATGGAAATAGCAAAAGAAATAGAATTAAGAATTAAGAATTATGAATTAAGAATTTTTGAAAAAATTGAAGTTGTACAGCCGGGATTTATAAATTTTTGGTTGACGGAAAAAGTTTTACAAAGCGAACTTAAAGAAATTTTAAAACAAAAAAATAGTTACGGTCGGTCAAAGGTCAAAGGTCAAAGGTCAAAGGCTCAAATAGAATTTATTTCGGCAAACCCGACCGGACCGCTTACTCTTGCTAATGGTCGGGGAGGATTTATGGGGCATGCTTTAAGCAATATTTTAGAGTTTCGCGGATATAAAATTGAACGGGAATATTATGTAAATGACGCGGGTAATCAGATTCTAACGCTTGGCAAATCAATTCTGGCGAATGCCGGATTTTTAGCATTTGAGGAGAAGTTTTACAAAGGAGGTTATGTGAAAGAATGGGCGCTTAAGAATAGCTTAAAAGTCAAAAAGTTTAAAAATAATCCGATGGAAGTCGGAAAAATGGCGGCCGCTGATTTTTTAAAAGAAATAAAATCGGTTGTTAAAAAAGCGGGGATAAATTTTAATCGTTGGACATCGGAAGAAAAAAACATTTACAAAAAAAGTTTTACGTCAAAAGCTTTGGATATTTTTAAAAAGGCCGGATTAACTTATGAAAAAGACGGGGCTTTGTGGTTGAAAACAACTGATTTTAGCGATGAAAAAGACAGGGTTTTAATCACAAGAGACGGTTTTCCTACTTATTTTTTGGCGGATTCGGGCCATTATTTGGAAACAAAAAAACGCGGATTTAATAAAAAAATAATGATTTTAGGACCAGACCATCACGGCTATGTGAAAAGAATTCAAGCGGTGGCAAAGATTATCGGGCTAAAAGATTCCGAGGTGATAATTACTCAGGCGATACGATTAATGAGCAGCGGTGAAGAAGTAAAAATGTCAAAAAGAAGCGGAAAGTTTATAATGTTTAAAGAATTAATTAAAGAAGTCGGTGTAGACGTGGCGCGATTTTTCTTTTTAATGCATTCACCGGATACTCATATGGATTTTGATTTGGATTTGGCAAAAGAACATTCAATGAAAAATCCGGTTTATTATGTCCAATACGCGGCGGTAAGGTGTGGCAGTATCTTGCAGAAATCAAAATTAGTTCATTCTAATATTCTCAAGAATATTAGAATAAATTTAAAATTATTAAACACCAAAGAAGATTTGGATTTAATGCGAATGTTGGCGCGGTTTCCGGAAATTATTAAAGAAGCTGGTAAAAAATATAATCCGCAGATTTTAGCGCGATATTCTTTGGAATTGTCTCGGCAATTTCATAATTTTTACGAAAAAGAGCGGATAATCGGTAAAGAAAAAGAAACAGCCGCAGCGCGTTTGGAATTAATTAAAGCGACGCAAAATATTTTTAAAAATATTTTAAATATTTTAGGAATCAGCCTGCCTCGTAGGATGTGAAACATTCCTTCGGGGTTTGCCGAAAAAAAATGTAGTATTTATGAAAACTAATTTTAAAAAATATTTATTGGTTATATTGGGTATTTTAGCTGGTTTGATTTTATTTTTTATCGGTAAAGCCGATTTAGCCAATGACGCCGAAAAAATAATTTTAAACATTGATGGCCGCGATTATGTTTTATATACGGCGCGGACGGCTTTAGAAAAGGCGAGGGGGCTTTCGGGAATAACGGAATTAAAAGACGCCGACGGAATGATTTTCTTTTTCAGTCAGGGGAGTAAGCCGACTTTTTGGAATAAAGAAACGCATCTGGATTTGGAACTTATTTGGATGAGTGGTAATGAAATTGTCGGTCGGGATTTTTTGCCGTCGGAAAACAAAGCAGGTTTAATTACAAAATCCGCGCCAACAGGAATAGATAAAGTGGTGGAATTAGTTATTAAGTAATTAAGTAATTTAATAGGCTTTGGCCGGTCATTTCTTTCGGCTTTTGGATTTGCATTAATTCCAGAATAGTCGGAGCGATGTCGGCAAGCACGCCGGCGTTTGCTTTTTCCGATTTTGAAATTTCTATTTGAGATTTCGGCTGTGGAAGTTTAAATTGCTTAGCAACAAGATAAATAGGCACTGGACTGGCGTCGTGTTTTGTTTCTATGGCGCCGGTTCTGGGGTCAAACATCACTTCAACATTGCCGTGGTCAGACGTGATTATTAAAATTGCGTTATGCTCAAAAGCGGTTGCCATAACTTTTCCAATTTGTTCATCAATGGTTAAAACGGCTTTAAGAGTCGCATCATAATTGCCGGTATGAGCGATAATATCGGCATTGGCGTAATTTGCCAATATAAAATCATAGCCTTGCTCTTCAATGGCGGAGATGAGGCGCTGGGTGATTTCCGCCGCCATCATTTCCGGGTGCTCGTCGTGGCGCATGTCTCCTCGCGAAGGAATTAAAACGCGATATTCATTATTAAAAGGCGTTTCGTTTTCGCCGTTAAAAAAATAGGTGACATGGGCGTATTTTTCGGTTTCCGCGATTTTGAATTGAATTTTGCCGTTGTCAGACAGAATTTTACTTAACGGATTGGCAACTATTTCTTTTGAAAAAGCAACGGGAGCATTAAAGCGGTCATCGTAATTCACCATTGTTGCGACATATAAATCCGAAAAATTTTTAACGGAGAAATCTTTAAAATTTTTATTGATAAACGGCTCAACTATTTGCCGCATTCGGTCTTCGCGGAAATTAAAGAAAAATACGGAATCGTTGTTTTTTATAAAAGAATTAGGCACAATAGCCGCCGGCAATAGATATTCGTCAGTTATATTTTTTTCGTAGTTTCCTCGGATATAATTTTCAATGCCGTTCGCGACAATCGAATTTTCTTCGGTAATTGCTTTATAATATATTTGGGTTCTATCCCAATGTTTATCGCGGTCCATGGCGTAATAACGGCCGGCAATACTGGCTATACGACAATTCGCGGACGGGAAATAAGAAATTATTTCATTAAGCCGTTTAATCAATTCAAGAGACGCGGTTGGCGAACTGTCGCGGCCGTCGGTGATTAAATGTAAATTTACGGCGGCCGGCTTTTCTTTTTCGGCTAATTGAATCAAGGCTTCAAGGTGTTCAAGCGACGCGTGGACATTGCCGTCCGATAAAAGACCGATTAAATTAACCGCAGAATTATTTTTTTTCGCGTGTTTGAATAATTCCCCAATAGTCTCATTTTGAAAGAAAGTTTTATTCCGCACAGACATGGTAATCATGGGATAATTTTGATAAATTACTTTTCCGGCGCCAATGGTGAGGTGCCCGATTTCGCTGTTTCCTTCTTCTCCCCAGGGGATTCCCGAAGCGATTCCGGACGCTTGCAAACAAGCCAATGGGAAATTGGCTTTGATATAATTGATATTTTGAAGATTGGCGGCAAATAGCGGGTTGGATTGGTCGTTTTTTCCAATTCCCCAGCCGTCCAATATAATTAAAGCAACAGTTTGTTTCATGGGCTTTACTTTAATTTATTTTAACCTTATAATTGATTTGTCGCAAATGATTATAAATTATAAAAGCAATTATAACTGCGAAATGCGGGAAAATTACGACCATATGGAAAATATTAATTCGTATATTCGTATTGAATCCGTAATCCGTAGATTTTATCATGATTCAAAGTCCAATTTTTTGGGTAATTTTAACTTTGGCTGGCTTTGTAGCCGGCTACTTCGTCAGGAAATATTTTTCCGCTAAAAAGGAAGGTTCAATTGAACAGATAATAAAGAAACGCCTTGAAGAGGCGGAATTTAAGTCAAAGGAAATAATTATTGAAGCTCAAAAAAAGGCGGTTGATTTTAATGAAGAGGCGAAAAAAGAAGAAAAAGAGAGAAAATTTCAATTTAATCGCGCGGAAGAGCGTCTTTTAAAAAGAGAAGAATCTTTAGAAAAACAGTGGAATAATATTCGCGTTCAAGAAAATCAAATTAAGGAAGACGTGGAAAAAATAAAAGCTGCCAAGATTCAGGTTGCCGATACGAGAGAAAAACTTTCTTTGGAGTTTGAAAAAATCGCTAAGCTTAGCGAAGCGGAAGCGAAAGAAAAACTTTTGGAGAATATAAAAGAAAAATACAAGGATGATTTGGTTATCGCTATTCAAAAATTAGTCAGAGAGCGAAAAGATGAAGTTGAGCGCAAGAGCGTTGAAATTATGACAGTCGCGATGCAGCGTCTTTCCCGTTCGCATGTTGCCGAAGTGACAACGAGTATTTTTAATCTTGAAGACGAAGAAATGAAGGGCAAGATTATCGGCCGCGAAGGAAGGAATATTCGCGCCTTAGAGCGTGAAACGGGCGTGGAATTTATTATTGACGAAACTCCGGGAGCGATAATTATTTCTTCTTTTGACCCGGCAAGGCGGGAAATTGCCAGATTGGCGTTGGAAAAACTTGTGAAAGACGGTAGAATCCAGCCGGCGAAGATTGAAGAAAAAGTTGAAGAAGCAAAGCAGGAAATTTCAAAAAGAATGATGGAAAAAGGCGAAGAAGCGGCTTATGAAGTTGGAATTTATAATTTGCCCAAGGAAATAATTCAGTTGCTGGGAAGGCTTTATTTCCGCACCAGTTATGGCCAGAATGTTTTAAACCATTCAGTTGAGTGCGCCCATTTGGCGGGAATGATTGCCGAAGAATTGGGGCTTAATGTTGAAATCGCCAAGATGGGAGGTTTGCTCCATGATATCGGTAAGGCGATTGACCAGGAAGTTGGAGGAAAGCATGTTGAAGTGGGGCAGAGAATTTTAAAAAAATTCGGTATTAAGGAAGAGATAATTAAGGCGATGGAAGCGCACCATGAGGAATATCCTTTTTCAAGTCCGGAATCTTATATTGTGGCGGCTGTTGACGCATTGTCGGCTTCAAGGCCGGGAGCGCG
Source organism: uncultured Candidatus Saccharibacteria bacterium (assembly GCA_964642155.1). Classification (GTDB taxonomy): domain Bacteria; phylum Patescibacteriota; class Minisyncoccia; order UBA6257; family UBA9933; genus JAJYWO01. The sequence goes on along the minus strand of CAZXNT010000005.1, from coordinate 21,455 downwards.
CAGGGATACGCTTGAAAATTATCTTAAACGTTTAGAAGAATTGGAAAAAATTGCAACCGGATTTGAAGGCGTTAAAAGCGCTTATGCTCTTTCTGCCGGCAGGGAAATAAGGGTTTTTGTCGTTCCGGAAAAAATTGACGATTTCGGAGTTTTGCAATTAGCTAAAAATATTGCCGATAAAATTGAATCGGAATTGAAATATCCCGGAGAAATAAAAGTGAATGTTGTTAGGGAAACAAGGGCGGCGGAATACGCCAGATAAGAAGACGCAAAAACTCTTGACCCCGCGCCTTTTACGCCTTAATATTAATTAAATTGTACTACAAAGGTCGATGAATTATATTAGTATTACATTATTATGAAGAAACAAGATTTTATTGAAATAGTAATGGCGGCCGGCAAAATTGAAGTGAAAAAAAATGCGGCCGCGGTTGTTGATGCCATTTTTGATACTATCACCAAAGCGTTGGTGAAGGGAGATGAGGTGGCGATTGCCGGATTTGGAGCATTTAAAACCGTTAAAAGAGCGGCAAGAATGGGAGTTAATCCTAAGACCGGAGAAAAAATTCAAATTGCCGCTTCTATTAAGCCGAAATTCAGAGCTGCGAAAGCTTTGAAAGAAGCGGTTAAATAAGATTTTTATAAATAAAAAAATCCCCCGCATTGCGGGGGATTTTTTATTAATCCTGAGTTTGTTGAATAGATTGTTCTTTAAGCAGGGAGTTTATTTTAGATATGTCTTGTTCGGCTTTCTTTATTCTTTCAACGGATTCTTTAAGTTTTTCCGGATTGTTTTTTAATTCTTCCTGGGTTTGGATAAGTTCGTCAGTGGTTATTTTAAGCAGATTTTGGATATTTGTCGCCATTGAAAAATCTATTTTTTGGCTGTCCAAATGATATCCAATTTCATCAAGTTTAACTTGGATAGAGGCGTTGATTTCATTTGCTTCGGCAACAAGGCTGTTTTTATTGCCCGGAAGGTAAGATACGGTCCATAAAATTATGAAAACAAAAATCGCAATACTAGCGGCGAGCATTGCCGAATGTTTGAAATTAAACCATTCAAAAAAAGTTTGTAGTTTGTAGTTTGTAGTTTGTAGTTGCGGGGACGACAAAATAAGCATTTTTGATTGCTTTGTGTAATTATCGTTCGGTTCAACGTTTTTCAGTTCTTTTAAAATTTTAAATAAATCTTTGTTCATTATTTTCTAATATTTTTTTCAATTTCTTAATCGCTCTGTTTTGAGCCACTCTGATTGAAATTTCGCTTTTTTCAAGAATTTTAGCCGTTTCTTTCGGAGAAAATCCTTCAATAAATCGCATTATAATTATGTCTTGTTCTTTTTCAGCGAGTTTTTTAATCGCTTCCTTAACGTTTTCCAGATTTATTTTTTCATCCAATATTTTTTCACTGCGGTTTTTATTGTCTTCTATTTGTATATTTTCAATATTTACGAATATTTTATTGGCTCGGTAATAATCAATGACTTTGTTTTTGGAAATGGAATAAAGCCAAGACGAAAAGGGGAATCCGCGATGTTTATAATTCCCGATATTCTGCCAAGCGGTCAGAAAAACTTGGTGGCAGAGGTCTTCGGCTTCCTCACGATGGCTGACTTTAAGATAAATAAACCGGTATATTTGCGGTTGGTATCTATCGTAAAGCAGGCCAAAAGCCGAAGCCTCGCCACTGATGGCATTCTTGATTATTATTTTTTCTTCACCATCTATCATAGATAACGTAATAAAATGAAAAATGTTACAAAGTCAAATCCTGGAGCGGGGTACGGGAATCGAACTCGCGTCTCCTCCATGGCAAGGAGGTATATTACCACTATACTAACCCCGCAATCAAACCATTATATCATAAAACGGTTTTTGTGCATCCCCCGGGAATCGAACCCGGAACCTTATCCTTAAGAGGGATCTGCTCTGCCAGTTGAGCTAGGGATGCGTATTTTTTTTTGTGTCCCCTGAGGGATTTGAACCCCCGACCTCTTGGTTCGAAGCCAAGCGCTCTATCCGCTGAGCTAAGGGGACTTAGAAAAAATTCTGAACCTGCCTAATTTCTAATTTCTAAATTCAAGTGTATAATTAAAAATTATGAAATTCAAGGTTCCCGAAGAAATTATTCTAGTGGCTGATAAATTAGCGGCTAACGGTTATCAAGCTTATCTTGTCGGCGGTTGCGTGAGAGATTTACTGATGGAAAATCCGCCAGCTGGCGGACCAAAAGATTGGGATATTACAACTGACGCCAAGCCGGAAGAAATCCAAAAACTTTTTCCGAATAACGTTTATGAAAATAAATTTGGCACCGTTGCCGTTAAAACCGATTCCGATGACGAACGATTAAAAATTATTGAAATCACCACTTTTAGATTAGAAGGCAAATATACGGATAAAAGACATCCGGATGAAGTGAAATTCGCGAAAACAGTTGAGGAAGACTTATCTCGCCGCGATTTTACCTGTAATGCCATGGCATTGAAAATTGAAAATTTAAAATTGAAAATTGAACTTATAGACCCTTTTAACGGTCAAGAAGACATAAAAAATAAAATTATTCGCGCAGTGGGGGAACCGGAAAAAAGATTTAACGAAGATGCTTTACGTTTAATGAGAGCTATAAGATTTTCAGTTCAGCTTGGGTTTGATATTGAAGAAAAAACTTTCGCGGCGCTCAAAAAAGAATCGGGGCTTATTGAAATGATTGCCAAAGAAAGAATTCGCGACGAGTTTTTAAAGATTATTATGGCGCCAATGGCTAAAAAGGGAATTGAATTACTTGAAGAAACCGGTTTGTTGAAATACATTGCGCCGGAATTGCGCGAGGGAATAAATAACGGCCAAAATAAACACCATATTTATACGATTTGGGAACATAATCTGCGGGCTTTGGATTACGCAGTTAAAAAAAATTATGATTTAGAAATTCGGCTGGCGAGTTTGTTTCATGATGTTGGCAAACCGAATACAAAAGCAGGAGAAGGGTCGGATTGCACTTTTTACAATCACGAAGTCGTTGGTGCCAAAATAACCGCCCGCATTGTGGATAGATTGCATTTTCCCAAAGATATCGCGGAAAAGGTAATTCATTTGGTTCGTTATCATCTTTTCTATTATAATGTCGGCGAAGTGACTGAATCGGGCGTGCGGAGATTTTTAAGCCGAGTGGGAGCGGAAAACGTTGATGATTTAATCAAAGTGCGGGAAGCGGATAGAATCGGTTCCGGCGTACCCAAAGCCGTGCCGTATAAATTAAGACATCTGCTTTTTATGATTGAAAAAGTGAAACGCGACCCGATTTCTCCAAAAATGCTGAAAGTTAACGGCGAAGATGTAATGAAGATTTTGAATATTAAACCAGGGCCGATTGTCGGTAAAATTTTAAGCATTTTATTAGATGATGTGATTGATGGGCCGGAGAAAAATAGAATTAAGAATTTAGAATTAAGAATTAAGGAGTTGGGGGAATTATCAGATAGCGAGCTTGAAAATTCAGCGAAAAAGGCGCGGGGAAAAAAAGATGAATTTGAATCAGGTATTGAAGAGGAAATAAAAAGAAAGTATTATGTGAAATAATTTATCGGGCTGTAGTATAGTGGTAGTATATCCCTCACCCTTTTATTAACGGGATATAGTATAGTGGTAGTATACACGCTTCGGGAGTGTGAGGCTTGGGTTCGATTCCCAATATCCCGAACATAAGATAAAGGGTGAGGGACTTCGGGAGTGTGAGACCCGGGTTCTCCGCCAGTTGGCGGATCCCGGCAGCCCGACCAATCTAAACTTTTTTGAGTGAAAATTGCTAAAATGATTCGCTTAGACTGCACTTTTTTTCGGCGGAATTGGAGGCTGTATTTCGCAAAGCGAAATGCGTCGACAAAAGAGATGTTGCCCTTGCCCCCACACCAAAATTTTTGGTGTGGGGGCTTGCCCCAACCCACTCGTGCGCGGGCAATGCAAAGGAACTCCCCGTATTTTGTATATTCCAGTTTGGCATATTACACTATGGAATATAACATATAACTATTAAGGGAACAAGTATGAGTAAAACGATTTATTCAAAAGATCACAAATTTTTAGTTGAGCAATTGAAAAAAGCCAGAATTGAGGCGGGTTTAGACCAGGAAAAAGCCGCAGAGCTTTTGGGAAAAACGCAATCTTTTATCTCAAAAATTGAGGCAGGACAAAGAAGAATAGATGTTATTCAATTAAAAGAATTTGCGAAGACTTACAAAAAGTCGCTAGATTATTTTATTAAGAAATAACTATGACCATTACTTTACGAAAATTAAAAGAACAATTGAAAAAAATTAAAGCGATGGGTTTTGTTAAAACTCATAGAGCACACGATACAGGTATTGGCAAAACCCTTGAGGATCTTTTAGGAATCAAGGAAAATAATTTGCGCCTTCCTGATGTTGGCGATGTTGAATTAAAAGCTAAAAGAATAGATTCCGGCAGTATGCTTACCGTTGCAACAAAATCGCCAGAACCAAAAGGAATAAATAAAATCTTGTTTGAAAAATATAAATATTTAGATAAAGAGGGAAAATATAATTTACATTCCACGGTTTGCGGCTCACGAAAAAATCCACAATCATTCAAAGTTGTTTTTGAGGGTGAAAAACTTGTTTTAAAAAATAAATCTAGAATAGCGGTATATTGGCCTATTTCTATTTTTGATGATGTTTTGAAAGCAAAATCAGATAAAATTCTATTGGCCTTTGCGGAAACAAAAGGTGAGCGAAAAACTAAAAATGAAAAGTTCCATTTTACAGAAGCTTATTTGCTCTCAAATCTCAATATCAATAAATTTAAGTCGGCCGTTGAAAGCGATAAATTGAAAATTGATATTAGGATAGGCGTTTATAGGAGTGGAAAGAATAAAGGAAAATATCACGACCATGGCACGGGTTTTAGAATAAATAAAAGAGATTTTTTACATCTTTTCGATAATTTCACTCGAATTATTTAGTTTTTTCTCAAAACAACAATACTCTCTTTGTTCATTGTTTCCTCTAATGCCCCGACGATATTCGTGGGAGAATTTTTGATAGGCATTCTTTTTCCGGGGATATTTCTAACAAAAACATCTTCACAAGTAAATCCAATTTTTTCGCCTAATTCTGCAATTATAAAATCAGTTGGTATTCGTACTTGCTTAACGAGCCGATTACCAACGACCAAGCAAAAATATTTTTTTGGTTTTAATATTTTATACGCTTGTTTCAAACAATCATTTAAGCCGATATAAAAACTCAAAACATCTTTAGCTCGCTTTTCGTCTATTTTTGCAATTTTATTTAAGGAATCTTTTAAATATTTTGAGTCCAAAGTATGCTCAAGGGTTTTTGTTGCTTTTCCGCCAAGCAATTCATTATCTACGCCAGACGCTTTATTTGGATCTTCAAAAATATCTATCCATTGTGCCGAAAGGCGAGAAAATTGGCCATAAGCTACTGTTGTTCTACTGTCGCCATAAGGCGGCGAGGTAATAATACAATCAACCGAATTATCTTTTATACCGTTGGGTTTTGAAGAATCACCATAGATAATTTTTGTCCAAGCTTCTTTGTTTGTGTCTTTATAAAAATCCGTCATTCCCTTTATGTTTGTTTCGGTTTTCTTTTTGAATATTCCCAAAACATCGGGATTGTAATTTTCTAATTTCTCTTTTTTTATTCTAACAAGTTTAAATTCACCATTTTTTGTATTTGAGGATAACCGCACAGTTTCACTAAAAGAAACTATAAAATAATTTCGTATGTTCTCATCTTTTATTTTTAAAATTGCTTTTTTTATTTTTGCTAATTGAATAATGATTTTTTCTTTAAACCAAAAATCAATATTATTGAAAATTGGTTTTTTTATTTCTTGGTCTTTTATTTTTTCAATTTCTGAAAGAAGTTTAAAATATTCATTTGTAAGCTTGGAGGGGTTGATCGGTGTTGTTTTGGCTTTTGCTAAAAAAATTGCGAATGGATTTAAGTCAATACCATAAGCATTTCTGCCCAAAAGTTTACTTTCGATTAATGCGGATCCGGATCCGCAAAAAATATCACAAATTATTTCTCCTGTTTGACTGTAATTTTCTAAAAGCCGCCTTGCGACTTGCGGAATAAACATTGCTGGATATGTGTGTATCCCGTGCGTGTATGTTTTTGTATTTTCTCCCTTGTAATCCCATGAGTAATCTATTCTTCTAACATATTTTTCGTCATTAACTTTTTCTTTTTCAATTTGCGTTTCTAAATTTCTAATTATTTTTACAACAACTCCTCTAATTTCAACTTCCTTTCTATAAATAGGAAAAAGTGTTGGATTTGCCGGTTGCAGTCTAATCCGATTTTTTTCTCTGTAAATTTTTTTAAGTGTAGCCTCGTTGTCATCAATTATTGCGACAACAGTTTGTCCGTTGTCAGCAGATTCTTGTTTCCTGATAATTACAATATCACCATCAAAAATTCCTTCATCGATCATACTATTACCTTGCACCCGCAATGCATAATTTTTGCCATACTTCCCGACTTCATCTCTTGAAACAGTTATTGTTTCGTCTGGAATTTCAATTGCTTCGATAGGTTGTCCTGCGGCAATTGTTCCGACCAAAGGAACCTCAATTGTCGCTTTATCATTTATCGCAGATATTGCTCTTGGTTGGTTATATTCTTTTTGTAAATATCCCGCTTCTTGAAGTTTTTTAACATGATGATGCGCCGTAGAAACAGAGGATAACCCAAGGTGCTTTTTTATTTCCTCAAGAGACGGCGAAAACCCCTTCTTTTTTTGAAAAGAAGTAATAAAATCTAAGGCTTGTTTTTGGCGTTTTGTAAGCATAGGTTTATAGCTATTGACTTTCTATTTATTTTCGACTACACTTTAATTGTAGGGTAAATAAAAGTTGCTGTCAACAATATGATTTATCCACATTAAAAATAATCCTAAATATTATGGAAACAATATACCAATTTTTCAATCACCCATTTTTCATTGTTTTTGGCGGTATTTCAGCAACTCTAGTAATTTTTGGCTTCTTGCTAAACTTTATTTTTTGGATGCTGGGTATCATGCCTTTATTGTGGCGATTAGGTTATGGCCGATGGACTAGAAAAATTGCTATCCTCGCAAATAATGAAATTTATAACAATCTCAAAAAGGATTTAGTAGATTCAGGCATTTTTAGAAAGGGTAAGATCAATCCAATCACAGACCAATATTTGTCAGATGTAAAAAATTACGATTTATTGTTAGTTCACTACCAATCCTTCACAGAAGAAAATATAAACACAATTTTAGCAAATAAAAAATCTAATGCTGGCATAATTTTTTATTTTCCTGAATTTTCACCGCAAGACGGTCAATTAATACCAAATGAAATAAGAAACAAAATCAGTAACAACCCGAATACGACAATTGTAAATTTTCGCGGTCGTTTATTAAATGACATTATCACAACATTAATTACTACAAGCTATAAATAATAATTAACCAAAATAAACTTATGACTACTGAAGAATTTTTTAAAAACTTAGCAACTAAGTTGGAGCTAACTAAAAATGAAAAAGACAAAATTTCGCGGAAACATAATATTTTGCGTGATAAATTGCGAGAAAAACTTCCGGTTGAAGACGATTTTTTGACTGGTTCTTATAGCCGCGATACAATGATTCGTCCGAATGGCGATGATAAGTTTGATGTTGATTTCTTTCTGGTTTTCAGTAAGAAAGATTACGGCGAAAGCGATTTATCAGAATTGTTAAAGATCGTTAAAACTGCATTGGACGAAGTAAAATCTGACGACATAGATATAGAAAAAATTGATGATAAACAAAGGAGATCAATAGGTGTTATCTATAAAGAAAATTTTCAGATTGATGTTGTTCCGGCAATCCAAATAGAAAAAGACGAACGATATAAAATTTTTGACAAGAATACTCTGCAAGCTATTGAATCCAATCCTAAACTTCATGGTAGTAATTTAACATCAGCGAATGAAACATCGGATTCCGGTGGAGTTAAGCGGCTTGTCCCTATTGTTAAATTGCTTAAGTCTTGGAAGCGAGAAAAATGCGATTATGTAAAATCGTTTCATCTAGAAATACTTGCTGTTGAAATTTTGGGCGACGAAGAAATTAGCTCGTATTCTCAAGGGCTTGTTAAATTTTTTACGAACGCCGCGCAAAATTTACAATCAGCAGGAATGAAAGATCCCGCCAATGAAAATAATATTATTGATGAATATTTGGATAGCGACGGCACGCGGACAAAGTTGCTTGGTTTAATCAATGAAGAAAACAAAATTGTAGAAAATGCAGTTAAGCTAGAAAACGAAGGCAAAGACGATGAAGCTGTAAAAGAATGGAAAAAAATATTTATAAAACATAACGGGGATAAAAACGGCGGTTATATTTTTCAGCCCAGCAAACCGACGATTATCAGTAATCCCTCAAAACAATGGGCGCAATAGATATGTTATGTCTTCTCTATACAACTTTTCTCAAGAAGAAATTGATGCGGTACAAGCAAAGTTTCCAAAGTTAAAACTTGAACGACAAGGGTTCTGGAAAGGCGATCTGGACTTTTTTGCAGAATATAAAGGACATCAGATTGAAGACGCTTTTGAAATTTGTATTATTGCCCCAGATACTTATCCATCTCAACTGCCATTTTTGATAGAAACAGGAGGCAGAACGCAAGCTATTGCTAAGAAGTATAAAATTGCGGACTCGCGGCGATTGCATTGCAACTCAAGACAACACAATACTGCTTGTTTATGTGCAAAACAGGAAGAAAAAATAAAATTCCCACATGGATCAAATCTTGTGGTTTTTATAGAAAATTTAGTTATTCCGTATTTATTTGGACTTAGCTACTTTGAAAAATATGGTAAATGGGCACCTTGGGGTGAATATAGTCATGGCGGACTTGGTATTCTTGAGTGCCATGCAGAATATCCAAACAATATAACGGAACAGGATATAAGAGAAATAACAAAGATATTGCGAGCTGACGAAAACTGGAAAGAATACAGCAAGCAGTTAAGAAAACCTAGTGGCGAAAAGTTTTGCATATGCGGGTCTCAAAAGCCATTTGTAAAATGTCATAAACTTACATGGCAAGGATTACAACGTCTTTGTTCTGATATACAGGATCACAGGCTTAATGTGCGACAACTTTTCCAAATACAATAATTTTGTTATGCTTAATTTGTAAAGCTAACTCCACCCACCACCCAATTTGATGTCCCGCCGCCGCCCAAAAAAAATCGCTGGGGGTTTCTAGTAAGCGGACAAAAAGGAAGGGGGTTGGGGGTAAAAATTCTGCCACGTTCGAGCTTCGTTCAGCAATTGCGACAACAATTTTAAAATCCCGCCAATATTCTAGGGCGGGATTTTATTTTTTCTTTTTTGTCGCGAAATGATAGGTTGTTCCTATTACTCCTGTTATAAACAAAAACTGGCGGATTTGGAGGAGTTGAATAAATCAGTTTTGAAAAAGGCATTTAACGGAGAGATATAGATGATAAATGAGTAGATTGGTATATTTTTGGGTAGATTTGGTGGATAGTTGTGTAGATTTAGATAGTATGATAGTGTGTAAACATGGAAGAAAAATTGCTCACAATCGGCCAAGCTGCTGAATATCTCGGGGTTTCCCTTAATACTCTTCGTCGTTGGGATGAAAGCGGTAAGTTAATCGCAATAAAAAAAGCCGGAGGAACCCATCGCTATTATTGCGAAAAGGATTTGGAGATATTTGCCAGTGATTTGATGAAATTCGCCTCTGAATGGATGCAGAGTGGCATTGAATTCCCGGGCACATTTTATTGCTCTACGAGCTCAATTTTTAATGCAAGATTAACAAAAATGCAGGATACTTTGATGCAGAAGCCGGGTTTTGGAAAACTGTATTCTTTGATTGTTTTGATTGCGGGAGAAATTGGCGATAATTCATTTGCTCATAACTTAGGGAAGTGGCCGGATACGGCGGGAATTTTTTTTGGCTACGATTTAGAAAAACGAATTATTGTCCTTGCTGATAGAGGATTGGGTATTTTGAAAACATTGCGTCAGGTTCGGCCGGGACTTGCTACTCATGTAGAGGCTGTGAATGTCGCATTTACAGAGTTCGTCTCTGGTCGGGCGCCTGAGAAACGCGGAAATGGTCTCAAGCTTGTTCGCGAAGTCGTCACCGATCAACTAATTGATTTGTTTTTTACCAGCGGTGACGCCGAAGTACGTATGAAAGGCTCGGATAAAATATTCCGCGTTACGCGTGGTCAGCGTATAGTGCGAGGATGTTTGGCAAAAATAGAGTTCTAAACATTTTAAAAATAAAAATATATGAAATTACAATTAGGAAAATTTGGCAAAACATTAATATCAAGAGAATTGGGAAGTGAGGCATTCAAGGCATTTCAGCCAACATTGCGCGAGTTTTTTAAAGACGAAGAGTTGGAAATAGATTTTTCTAGCGTATTAACATTGTCGCCGTCATGGGCCGATGAATTTTTGAGTCCATTGCTTAATCAATTAGGCGATAAATTAATACTCTTACCGAGCGATAATCTTTCGGTACACGCAACGCTCAAAATTCTTCAAGAGGCCAATAAGCAATTATTCAAAATTAAGTTGTAATAATTTTATGAACGAAGCAGAAACAAGGGCTGAATATATTGACCCAAAACTCAAAGCGAGTGGCTGGGGGAAGGGGGGTCGAGGGGAGGCCCCGAGGGAGTCGCTTCGCGACCCTTATCAATTGCGACAACAATTTTGATTTTTTAATTATCTCATTATATTATAGCAGAATACGGGCCTATGGTTTAGCTCCGACGTAAAAGTCGGAGAGCCGACCGAAGCGTCGGCTTGGCAGAACACGGCATTTTCACCCCGTTAGAAATAGTGGGCTCATAGTAAAGTGGTATTACGCGGCATTCGCATTGCCGAGTCTCGGGTTCGATTCCCGATGAGTCCAAAGTTAAGATTTCTAACGGGGCAAGTTGCCGGGACGGCGGTTCGATTCCGCCTAGGTCCAAAAATAATTTTATGAATTATAAAAATATTGAGTTTATAAGCACAAGGAATGCAAAATTAAAAATACCTTTTTGGCAAAGCGTCGTTGAAGGTTTGGCAAAAGATGGCGGACTCTTGGTGCCTATTTATTTTCCCAAAATTTCTTCCAAAGTTTTTTCAAATAAAAATTGGTGGGCGAAATCAAAACCCGCTGATTTTGCTTTTTTAATCCTTCGTCTTTTTACGCCAGCTTCAGAAATTTCCGACAAGGATTTAAAAGATGATATTTCAAACGCTTTAGACTTTAAGATGCCCTTAGAAAAATTGAAAGATAATAATTTTGTGCTTCGCATAGATCGGGGACCGACAGCGAGTTTCAAAGATGTCGCTGCGCGAATATTAGGAAAACTTATGAATAGGTATGCCGAAGTTTATAATAAGAAAATAAATATTGTGGTTGCGACTTCTGGAGATACCGGAGTTGCCATTGCAGATGCTTTTGGCGAGTCAAAAAACGTTACTGTAACCGTTCTTTACCCCGCGTTTGGTGTAAGCTCTATCCAAAAAAAGCAAATGGTGGAAGCGCATCATAAATATAAAAATGAACAAGTTATTCCGATAAAGGGAAATTTTGACAATTGCCAAGATATCGCAAAGCTTTTACTAATGGCGCGCGGAATTTCAAAACTTAATAAAAAAGCTAAAAAAGATTTTATAAAAGACGTAAAAATAAAATTGAAAATTTTATTAAACAATAAGGAGGTTAATGATTTGTTAGATATTATTTCAAGTTTAAACTTATCTAGCGCAAATTCAATAAATATTTGGCGGCTCATCCCGCAGATGACGCAATATTTCGTTTCTTATGGAGCGCTTGTAAGGAATAGAGAAATAAAAGTCGGGGAAAAGGTAGTGTTTTCCGTACCAACGGGGAACGCGGGGCATTTAATGGCTGGTATTTACGCGAAAGAAATCGGGCTTCCAATTGAGAAATTTATTCTCGGCATAAATACAAATAATATTTTGGCGAATATTGTGGGCGATGGAGTAATTCGCCATAGGCCGTTTACTTCGTCTTCCGCGCCATCTATGGATATTTTAGACCCAAGTAATTTAGAAAGATTGCTTCATTTCGCGTCTTTAAAAACGGGCGAGAAAAAGAAAATAAATTTTAATCAGATGAAAGCAGATATAAAAAATATTTCTTCGCTTAAAAGCATTCAACTTTCAAAATACGGAGTAAGTGAAAAAATGCTTGAATTTTTGCGTGAATTTATTTGGGCGGAAGATATTGAAACTGATGAAGAAATTTATGCCATGATGCAGTATGTTTATAAAAAAGAAAAAACTGTGCTTGAACCGCACGGTATTACCGGATATATAGCGGCTCAAAGAGCTCGGACAAAAATGATTGTGGATAGAAAACAAAAAATTGTGATTTTTGAAACCGCGCATCCTGATAAGTTTCCTAACGCGCTTCAATATTCCGGATTAGAAAAATCTAAACATACAAAACATTTTGTTTTATCTAAGCTTTCAAAAATTGATTTGGTAAAAATGGGCGTCCCAAAAGCGGAGAAAATCGGGCTTTTCAATGTGGCAAAAATAATAAAGAGATTGGGGGATACAATGTAAGAAATAATCCATTGGCCCAAAAAAATAAATGAATCAATTAAATCATATAGCTATTATTCCCGACGGCAACAGAAGATGGGCGAAGAAAAGAGGATTACCGTCTTTTTTTGGGCATCGCGAAGGAGCGAAAACTGCGGAAAAAATATTAAAAATAGCCCTTGAAGAAAAAATTCCATATATTACTTCTTGGGGATGTTCCGTGAATAATATTGTTAAGCGGCCAAAAACAGAAACAGTTTTTTTATTTAAATTATTTGAATTGTATTTTAAGAAATTGGTTAAGAATAAAGAGATTTATAAAAATAAAGTAAGGATAAACGTTTTTGGTAGATGGGAGGAATTTTTTTCGAAAAACACGAAAAACGTCATTAAAGAAGCGATTGAAAAAACAAAAAAATACAATGATTTCCATTTGAATTTTTTATTGGCTTACAGCGGAGTTGAGGAAGTGGCGATGGCAATCAAAAAGATTGCCGAATTAAGAATTAAGAATTCAGAATTAAGAATTGACGAAAAATTAATCAAATCCAATCTTTGGACGAAAGATTTACCGCCGGTTGATTTGGTGATTCGCACCGGTGGAGAAGCGAATTGGTCGCATTGGTCCGAGGGTTTTATGATGTGGGACGTTATAAACGCCCAATTTTATTCAACGGAAACTTTATGGCCTGATTTTTCGGTTAAGGAGTTTAAAAAAGTTATTGAAAGATTTGAGAGCGTTGAAAGAAGAATGGGAAAATAATTATTATTGACTAAATAATTTATTTAGAGTAAATTTAGCAGTACAATGGATAAAGAAATTTTAGAACAAATTAAACCCGGGGCGGTTGTGAGAGTTTCGGAAAGAATCAAAGAAAAGGACAAAGAAAGAATCAGTAATTTTAAGGGCGTTGTGCTCGCCAGAAAACACGGCAAAGAAACCGGCGCCACTTTTACCGTTCGCGCTTCTTTTGGCGATATTGCGGTTGAAAAGGTTTATCCGATTAATTCGCCGATAATCGCCAAAGTTGAAATTTTAAGTTCTCCTAAAAAAGTTCATCGTTCTAAACTTTATTTCTTGAGAAAAGTTTCCAAAAAAGTTTCACGGCGAAAAATCGGCGTGGCGGCGTAAATTGCGCGGGTGGCGAAACTGGCAGACGCACTACCTTGAGGTGGTAGCGCCCGCAAGGGCTTGGAGGTTCAAATCCTCTCCCGCGCACCATGGTGCCTATGGTGTAATGGTAACACTGGAGTTTGTGGTACTCTCGACACGGGTTCGATTCCCGTTAGGCACCCCAATATTTTAAATTAAGGTACAATTTAAAAAAGGTCGCGGGGATAATTAATAATAAATAACTAAAATGGCATTTCATAAAAATATAATTGAGCTTGCCAAACAAAACGATAATTTTCGGCAAGTCGTGAATACGGGAAAACATTCGCAGGTTGTTTTAATGAGCTTGTTGCCCGGAGAAGACATCGGCGAAGAAATTCACGAAACTATTGACCAAGCTTTGATTTTTGTTGAGGGAAACGGAGAAGCGGTGATTGAAGGCGAAGCGTCGTTGATAAAAGAAGGGGATTTGGTTTTTGTTGACGCCGGCGTAAAACATAATTTTAAAAATACTGGCAGTGTTGCACTTAAACTTTACACTGTTTATTCTCCGGCGGAACATCCGGCGGACAGAATCCAAAAAACCAAAGCCGAAGCAGAAAAAGAAGAGTAATTAAACAAAAAGTGGCTCATAGCCGCTTTTTCATTGTTGCGTTAGTAATTTGAATCTGGTATTTACGCTCTTTACAAAAATTTTAAAATATGCTATATATTAAAATAGATCTTAAGAAAATCAACTAAATGAAGCGAGTATTTAGAAAGTTAAATTTAGTTTTTTGAATACTCGCCTCATTAGAGGGGAGAATCTAATCAAAGGAGGGATGATAACGATGAATAAATCGATTACATCTAGCATTACAGAAGGGCAAAGAACACAATATGAAAGATTAGTTGAGGACGCAGCTAAAAAGGCGGTGGTAATCGCCCTTAAAAAGGCTAACCTCGACAAAGACGGCATGCAGAAGTTGTTCGAAAGCGGCGACGATTTCCAGTCGGCAATTATCGATAATATTGTGGCAAAAACCTGCGAAATGTCCGTCTCAAACCAGTACGCCGATGAAGAAGTGAAGTCAAATTACGGATATTTTTCGGGTTATAAAAAACCCAAGAGTATCACGGAGCAGACCAACATTCTGCGCCAGCTTTTCCCGGGTATCGGTTTCGCCAATGAAGAATTGACACAAAAGCCGCTTCCGGAAAACAGCGAAGCCGAAGGATACTTCGCAATTCCCAGATGGGAAAGCGTTGCTAATACTTACGGCGAAGCTGTGCAGAAAGTGTTCAATCTGATTAAGCAGACCCGAAACGGCAATTTCTACAATCATCGCGAAGGTCAGCTTGGACCGAAGTATCTCCAGCAGTCGGCTAAAACGGCAAAAGCGTTCCGGAAGTTTGGAGAAGATCAAAAGGGCTACGACATTCTTGTGGTATCGGCTCAGTTCGGATTTCTTCACAGGGGTCGCTCGGTCAGAAGAGCTCGCGAAGTTATGAGCGCCTTCCAATTCGGGCTCGGAGCATTCGCTATCGGCATTATGATTCTTACTCATCTGGAACGTCTTCAGTACTACGACGATCTCTGGATTGATTGTGCCGGTGACGAGTTCGCTCCTGTCGCTGATGGTGTCTTCTCGCACGCTCCGATTTTCCGGTTCAGCGTCGGCGAGGTCGAGTTCGGCACGGGCAGGGTTGGCAGTGCCTACGACAGCTATGGCTCGGCGTCCGGTTTTCTCCCGCAGTAGAGATTTGAATTTTGAGTTCTTGGATCTTTTGGTATTTAGATCCTTGAATCCGCGATTTTTTTGGACTATCCGCAAGCGGATAGTCCATTTTTTTACTTTACATAAATAAACATTTTAATATAATTAATTTGAGATTAGGCTAATGAACGGTAGTTTACGGATTACCGTCGTCGAACTCTCTCTTCAAAGAGATAAACAACCAGAATCTTAGAGATTACGGTTTCTAAGAGTGTGTTGTATTGAGGGGATACTGCTTGTTTTTGTCTGGAGTGGATATGCTTTTTATAAAGTGTTGCTGCCAAATAAATTACAGGAATGAAAGGATATAGGTTGGTTTTGTAAAAAATTAACGGTAAACCTTGAGTTTTCGTGATATGGATGGACAAAAACAAATTCCTGACGCTGATGGTGACTTCTCGCACGCTCCGATTTTCAAGTTCAACGACGGCAAGGTCAAGTTCGACACGAACAGGGTCGACAATGCCAACGACAACTATGGCTCGGCGTCCGGTTTTCTCCCGAAGTCATTCCTCAATACTGAAATGCCCTCTAAATGTAATATCAGAGGGCATTTGCTTTATCTTTCTTTGACTGACTTAATCCAGCCGCCAAGCATTCTGCCGATTTCATCAATCGCTGTTTGCAAGGATAAATACTTTTTATTATCAATCGCTTGTATGTCTTTCATAAGACGGATAAAGATTCTTAATAAATTCAATTTATGGCTGGTATTTTCAAGAACAAGCAGTTTTTCGGATTTGTATTTTTGGCTTGCTAACAGCAGCAGTTCAATAATATCTAAGGTTGTAGGCCTTATTAATATTGAAAAAGCCAACACCATTAGCGCTCTTTGGAAATTTGCCGGATACCATGTGAAAAACGGCAAAGCGCCAAAGCGCATAAAGGGCGGCGGAAAGTTGGAGTACAACAGCCAGCTTCGTTCAATGTGTTGGAGGCTAAGCGGTGCCATGATCAAATCGGGCATTCGTCAGTTCTGCGTGAAATGTGATACTCAACGACCTGCAAAAAAAGAGAGCGAAGAATTGGTTTGCGAGTCGTGTGGCGGTAAGACGTTTCAGTCAAGACAGGTAAGTAAATTCGCCGAGTACTATCTTAAAGAAAAGAATAAGTATTTTGAGAAGTTAACGGCTCAAGGAATAAAGATTGTGCCGGCAAGCCAATTGCCGAAAAACAACGGCAAAAAGTACGAGCCGGAAAAAGTCATTTCCGAGGGACATATCCATAATATGGCATTAAGGAAAATGATTAAGTTATTTCTTGCTTGTTTATGGTTAGAATGGAGAAAGGCCGAAGGATTATCAACGCGCGCGCCGTATTCGCATGAGTACCAAGGGCACACAACTATAATAAGTCCCGAGGAGATGACGGATAGATAAGCCATCATGTTCGAGAAACCCAGTGCATTGGAGCGAGCCATCCCATGCGAGAAACCCATCGACAGAGAGCGAGCCATCAAGTTAGAGAAACCCAGAGGATCTAAGCGAGCCATTAGACATGAGAAAACCAAATGAGCCGAGCGAGCCATTGAATGTGAGAAACCCATTATGTGAAAGCGAGCCAGTGTTGCTGAGAAATCCATTCAGTATGAGCGGAGCCATTCACCTTGAGAAAACCATTGAGCAGAAGCGAGCCACAGCTTCAAAGAAACCCAAAGTGTGGGAGCGAAAAGGGTCGTGTTTAAAACCACGACCCTTATTTTTTTATCTTAGTAATTCTCGCTTTTTAATAAAAATTTTAGTATTATTTTATTGTATGAAATTATCAATTGGCACGGGTGGAACACAACAAGACATAATGAGAGGGAAATAGGCATTCCATTTGAGTTTAAAATTAGATTGCCGCAAAGGGCGACTGTAAGTATTAGAGGGGATCAGCTATGAATCGCAAACTGACTACGAAACAAAGAAAATTCGTTCGCGGGTATCTTGATACCGGCAATGCTTCTTTGGCAGTGAAAAATAGCTATAAGATTAAGAACGATGCTACGGCACGAGCAATTGGAAGCGAAAACTTAACAAAGCCTAACATTCAACAAACCATTATGGAGGCGCTTGACGCGCAGGGGCTTACGAATAATCATCTAGCTGGCAAGGTTGCGGAGCTTGTGAATGCTCAAAGGAAAATCACCATTTTGCGTAATGGCGAATTGGAGGCGGTTGAGGAAAAAATTGATACTTCTGCGGTAAAAGCAGGTCTAGAATTTGCTTTTAAGCTCAAGGAACCGACCTTGAAGCGCGAAGCCGATATTACGTTAAAATGGGAAGAAGTTTCTAGTGAAGAAAGAGAAGAGATTGATAATGCTTTAAGAGATATGGCTTAGAAGTGTTTTATGCGTATCGTGGACAATGTTAGAACTATTTTTGAGAGGCAAAATTAGTATATTTACATACCCGACTTAAAAGCATACTCCAACGCATAAACTTACCCCACGCCTCAACTCACTATTATTTGGAAACAAAAAATTTCCGTGTTGGGAGTTCTTTATACTTGAGAGTATCTATTACCAACCCCTGTAGCTTTTATACGGACTTGTGTATCCTCTTTTCCCTGTATAAGAATTGTAGTTGCCTTGTGTTGAGTAATTATCCCACCTTGTACTATTAGGGCTTGAACGATAATGAGGCTGAACGTAAGTCCCCGTGCTGGGCTTATAATAACCTCTTACACGAGCCGCTTCGGCGGAATTTACTAAAATTAACCCAAACAAACCAACTAAAAACAAACTTAAAATAAGATAATTTTTTATCATAGATAAATATTACACCATAAACTAAATAAAAGCAAATTCAATTTTACGAATATTTCTTAAAATATTCAGGGTTTTGATACCGTATCTACGATTTCTAAATTGTCTAAAATTTCTCCCATCTCTTGATAACTGCTCCAAGCATAATTTTGAGCATCTTCTATTATTAAATTAGCTTTCTCTATGTTTTCATTAGCTTCTTCAAGAGCGTATTCATATTCAGAAACCAAATCTGTAAGCTCCTCAACTTTTTTATTAATTTTATTAAATTGAAACCAACCAAAAACAATAATGCCAATCAAAATGTAAATAAGGATTTTATTCTTATCTTTCATTTCTGTAGACATAAATAATTAAAATACTTATAGCTAAAGCGTAAATTCCGGCAGGTAAATCATCATAAGAGTTTACAAAATATTCATTCATAAATGCATACGAAACTAAATATAGAGAAATAAATAGAATTGTATTGGTTAAGTGTTTTTTAATTTTTTCTTTCATAGAATTATTTTATGGTAAAGTTTCGCACACCACGCCATCTTTATCTCTATCTAATTTGTGAGGATCACGAGCAGGACCACCATTTGATTCAAAAAATGCCTGAGCTTCTTTTTGAGTGGAAAAATCAGGGCAGTTGCGATCATTATCTACCAAAAATTTATTAGGTGATGAATTATTATAAGGCGTCAGCCACCATATACCTATAAGTAGCACGCTAATTACTAATATAATCCAAACAAGATATTTTTTCATAGATTTGGTGTAATTTTAAACTATTTAAATAAACCAAACAACCATTGCCAAAATCCCTTTTTGGATTGCGGTTTTACTGATTGGTTAACAGCAGTTTGCGAATCATCAGTATTTTTAGGGGTTGATACCGATGGATTTTCATATTCGGGTGCTGGTTGTGTATAACCTGTTCCGCCTTCACCGAATTTACTTTTAATTGGCGGTTTTGGTTGAGGCAGTGTTTTAGCACGATGGCAATGATACTCGTTATAACTTAAACCCCAAGAGAAGCAATTTGTTCGGCAAGTATGACACCCAGAGGAGTCAGTTCGGCCGGGATGAGCCAAAATAATTTCTGGTCCTATAGAAAATCCAGTAATAATAACTATTGCCGATAGATTCACCTTAAACCAATTTTCTTTGAGCCAGTTTTTCATTGAAACAGTATCATCTAAGTGCATTTAGCTTGTTGAGGCAATCTATTCTGATGGATTCTCTTTGATTTCCTAGTTGTTGAATTTTAATGTTGGCTTGATAAGTCAGCTCTTGTACCCGAGCATTCCACATGGCTTGAGTTACTCCGGATATTGCCGCAACATCAGCATCGTATTTTTCTTTAATCGCTAAAATTTGGCTATCAATTGAGTTTAGTTGTTGTGTACAATCGGCATCAACGGAATTTATCTGATTAATTTTAACTTGTTGCGCCTCAGCTTCTCGACGAAGTTGAGCGTTCTGTGCTTCAATCTCTCTGCGTTTTTTCTCTTCTTGTTCAAGAACATAGGCCTTCAACTTGGGATTAAGTAACGCCGATTGTTCTTCGGGAGTCATATATTGAAGCCCTGGTATTTGTAAAAATTCTTCATAAATTTTCCTTGATGGTGCCTGGTCTTCAAACGGGAGAGTGGAAATATCGCCCAATGGGATAATCTCGTAGATTTTCTTTACTACCTTGCCAGCTTTAAGATCTGCGGTAAGATTTTTCGCAGTATTTATCGGAATCGCGAGTTTAATAGTTTCTCCAAGTTGAAGTCCAGCAACCGACTTTCCATAAATCGCAGTATTTACGCCAATAACCTGACCATATCTATTTACTAATGGCCCTCCGCTATTGCCAGGGTGTATTTCTGCTGATGTTTCAAAATAGCCCTCTATCCTTCTTGAGATCGTTCCTTCTTTGAAACTCACATCTCCTTTAATTCCAAAAGGGAATCCTAATGCGAAAACTTCCTCGCCCTGCTCGGTTTTACTGGAGTCCCCAAAATTCACCTTAGAAAAAGTCTTTTCCGAAGCGATTTTTATAACGGCTAGATCCGCCTCCTCGTCTCTGCCCACCACCTTTCCAGAAAGAGTTTCTCCGCTTGATATTGAAATATTAACAGAGGAATAACCTTTGACAACATGAGCATTAGTAAGAACATAGCCATCAGTCGTAAAAATCATTCCGCTACCAGCACCATCTTGCGTCTCGATATAAACTGTGGCGGGTTTTATTTTTCCAATTATTTGCGAATTTGTTAACTTGGTTGAAGGTTGAGGTTTCGCAGATTGAGAGGATTGCTGGGATTTTAGAGTTTCAACTTCTTTTTGCAATACTTCTATTTCTTTACTTTGGTCTGACTGCCCTTGTTGTTTTAATGATTCAATATCTTTTTGTAATTCCTCAACCGTTTTCTTTAATCCTTGAATTTCTTTTAACGCCTCCTCGTGTTCTTTAATACTAACCTCAATCGCTTTTTCAATCGCCTTTTTTGCCTCGTCCGGAACTTTGTTATAAACTTCCGTCAAAACTTCCTGATGTTTAGAAGTATTATCAGTAATTGTTGAAAGTAAGTTTTGCGCTTTTTCTTTATCTTTTATCTCTTTTGATTCTGCGGTAGCGAGCGAAACATTTTCTTGATAATTCGCCATCGCTGTTGCGACAGCTTCGGGTTTGTTTTCATTCGCGACTGCTTCAACCTCAGCTAATCGTTCATCGGCATAGGATAAAGCCTTTATAGCTTTTTTCTCATTACTAAAGGTGAAGAAGAGACTTATGTGTTCGAAAGTAATATCAAAAAAGTAGAGAAGGTTGCCCGGTTTGATACCAGCACTTGGCGCAGCATAGACAAAAAGAGGCATCACCAAAGCAATGGTTAATACCGAAGCTAAAAAGAGTTTATAAAATTGTTTTTTCATACTCATTTTCATATTTGTATTTATTTTATATAAACGGGACCGAAACATAAAGCTCCCAGCCAGCGATGATCTTGCGATCACCCATACACCTTTCAGTATATGACCTTTCACAGTGCTCTGACTAGGAGCTTAATACTGTGAAAGGTTTTTGTGCCATACCTCGTAGACCGGCTATGAGGGTTAGGCGTATTAAATTGTTATTTATAGTTTATTATAAATATTTAAAAAATAAAAGATGTTTTAACCACAGACATTTTGCACTTTAAATAATCTAAGGATTTCATTCGGCG
>CAZXNT010000004.1:0-70422 GCA_964642155.1 uncultured Candidatus Saccharibacteria bacterium | reverse complement strand
CCATACACTCCATTGTCTACTATGGAGTGTTCTAGTTCAAAGGTGCGGGGAGGTACTAACTTAAAAGAGGAGTAAATATTCCTTGTCCCACTAACAACTGCGCAGAAAGACATGATTTTGAGGTCGAAGTTACGTCAATCCGTCAGGATTTGTAAAGGATGCGGAAAGAAAGTAGTTTTTCGGGGGTGCAGTTTATTGTTTACTATGTATGACAGATAACAACTGACGATATTTTATATCGCCAAGTGTTGCACTTTAAAGTTCAATTTCTGTATTAGTAAAATTATGGCAAAACTGATAGATTTCAAAAAATAATTTCAAAAGGGCTCAATAAAATTAAAAAAATATTTTTGAACAAAATTTCGTTTAACGTTTAAGAATAAAAGAAGTCCCGCGCCGACCTAAACGCGTAAAACTTATTCTATCCTCAATACTTGTTAAATGGCACTAACTCTATTATATCACAGAGCTAAGGCGTGGGATTTGGAAAAATGCCGAGCCGAGGCATTTTCCTTTTATTCTTTGTTAGGCGAGGGTTTGACTTCTTTCCTTAAGAAATTTAGTAAAAAGAGAAGTCAAAAGCGCTAGTGCCCCCTTGAGTTTTCTTTTCCCTTTATTTTTTTAACCATTCAGATATGTAGCCGTTGTATTCCTTGCGTTTTTCTTCAGGAAGATATCGGTAGCCACGTATGATTTTTCGGCACGAGGGTTTGCCACAGCTACATTCCATAGACCAATCACTATTTTCCGTCATATCGTAATCATACGACAGCTCTTCGCCCTTTTTGATTTTGCGCATTGCCACCAAGACGGTTTTGTTCTTAATTCCGCAATTTGGCTCACACGAATGCGATATCATCCTGGCAAACCCGGTCGAGTGTCTATCCACTTATCTTTGTTAATCATGATAGCATGGTCACGCACGTACAGTGGCGGATCATTTAGCAACTCGGAAGCTTTTTCAGCTTCGTAAATTGACCCCTCGAAGGAAGCTATTATTTCATCTTTTTCGATATCTTCCGCGGCGAATAGCGCATCGTCATATTTTTCAGAATTTTTTACTATTACTTTTGGGTTGTCCATGTTAAAAAATAAAAAAAATAAAGGGGAAAGAAAATTTCGCCTAATGGGCGACGGCATATCCGAAGTCCTGAGAAAATTATAACATAATTTTTGAAGGATTTAGGATAATGTCGCTGTTGTGCGATGTCGCGAGCGAAGCGAACGACAGAGCGCAACTGCGGGAACCGCCGCCCATTGTGCAAAATCGCGAGCGAAGCGAGCGATTTTGCACAACTCGTTTATATGCGAAGTATTTTCACATATAATACACATTATTGCTGATTAAGCGAATAAATGTAAATTAACTATTAAATTATAATATAAAAAATAAAAATTACAAAATAACACCGCCACCAAGCATTCGAAGTCCACGACTTCGCCCTGAGTTTATTGAAGGGTCTTCTTTATAAAACACCGCTGACTGGCCCGGAGCCACGAATTTGACAGGCGTGTCAAATTTAATTTTCAATTTATAATTTTCAATTTTCAATATTGCCGAAACCAGCGGCTGCCTATAACGCACCCGCGTTAAAATGTTAATTCTCAAATTCTCAAGAATTTGAGAATTAACGGGGTTGATGAAATTAACGTCGGTTAATTCAATTTCTTTTTTACACAAGGCCGGATTGTCGTCTCCTTCGGCAACCACTATGATATTTTTCTTCACATTTTTTTCCGCGACATAATAAGGTTTTTCAGAGCCGCCGATGCCTAATCCGTGTCGCTGACCGATAGTATAAAAATGCGCGCCCTTATGCTTGCCTATTTTCTTATAAATAATATCCCCTTCGGCTCGGCTCAGGGCAAGCAAAACATCCCCTCTTTTTTCCGGAATGTATTTTTTTAAAAAATCGTCCAAATTAACTTTCCCTAAAAAACAAATTCCTTGCGAATCTTTTTTCTCGGCAGTCGGCAAACCTGTTTTTTTGGCGATTTTCCGCACTTCGGATTTTAAATAATCACCAATCGGAAATAAACAATGTTTTAATTGATTTTGCGTCAATGTCCAGAGAAAATAAGATTGGTCTTTGTTTAAATCGCGAGCAACTAGTAAATAGTAATTAGGAACTAGGGTATTTTTTTTACTTTTTTTAATTACTGATTCCTGATTACTAGTTACTAATTTTACATAATGTCCCGTTGCCACATAATCCGCCCCCATCTTTAAAGCTTTTTCCAGAAACAAGCCGAATTTTATTTCTCGGTTGCACATTACGTCCGGATTTGGCGTAATCCCCTTCTTATATCCTTTTACCATATAATTAACCACTTTCTTTTTATATTCATTTTCAAAATCCCAGACGTAAAAAGGAATGTTTAATTTCCCCGCTACGCGTCGCGCGTCTTCGGCGTCTTTTTCCGCGCAACCGTCTATATTATAACAGCGCATAAAAATGCCGATAACGTCATAATTTTGGCGTTTTAATAACAAAGCCGCAACGCTGGAATCAACGCCACCTGACATTGCCACAAATATCGTTTTTTTGCTATTTTTCTTCATTAAGTTTTTTTATAACATTTTTTAAGTCTTCCGGTAAATCAGCTTCGATTTTTATCCGGCTGCCACTTGTTAAATTAAATTCCAATGATTCAGCGTGTAAAAATTGGCGATTTAAGCCAAAAGGATTTACTTTGCGCCCGTAAAGCGAATCGCCGACAATTGAATGACCGATGGAAGCCAAATGAACACGAATTTGATGTGTCCTGCCTGTTTTGGGCATTACTTCTACTAGTGAAAAAACTTCTTCTTTAATACTTGATACTTTATACTTAATACTTTTTATAACTCTATATTCCGTTATCGCTTCTTTTTCATTTCTGCCTTGCCAAACCGTTCTTTTTACGGAGCCATTTTTAATGCTGATACTTGTCTTAATAACGCCGGTTTTCGGCCTTACTTCTCCGTATGCTAAAGCCAGATAATTTTTCTGTATTTTATGTTCTTGAAAAAGTTTTTTTAAATAATCAAAAGAGGTTTGGTTTCGAGCAATTAAAATAACACCCGAAGTGTTTTTATCCAGTCTGTGAACAATGCCCGGACGCGTTGCGGGGTCATCGCCGACGTTTTTAATTTCAGGATATTTCTCAATCAGCCAGTCAGTAATAATCGGCTCCGGAAATCTTACTTTCTTAATTCTTAATTCTTCATTCTGAATTCTGGTTGGGTGCACCAACCAGCCGGCCGGCTTATTAACAGCTAAAATATTTTCGTCCTCGTAGATGACGGGAATAATGGAGTTGTCCAAATCTTTAATTCTTCCTTTTTTCTATTTCTTGCGTTCTTTCCATAAGTTCTTTTAATGCCTCTTCTACTTCTTCTTTTGTAGGATTGCCCTCTTCTATATTTTCAGGTTCTACAATTTCTATATCTTCTATATCCTCGTCTTTTATTTCACCTAATGTTTCAAATGAATTATTCATATTTTGTAATTATAGCAAATAAATAATGAATGTCAATTTAAAATAAAATTAAGGCAAGAGAAATTATATAAATATAATAATATAAAATTTTCAAAAAATTTTAGTGCGCGATGGAGGGATCGAACCTCCGACCTTTTCAATGTCAATGAAACGCTCTACCACTGAGCTAATCGCGCAGTTTTGTATTGGTGCGAGTGGAAGGAATCGAACCTTCGACCCCGTTCTTATCAGGAACGTGCTCTACCACTGAGCCACACTCGCATATTTTATTTCATTATCCCGATTTTTTTCAATCCGTCAAAGTTAATTCTTGGAATTTTACTTTCTTCAATATTATCGCTTTCAAACGCCACGTTGGTTTTACTTATTAAAAATTGCATCGCATAAATAACAAAACTTATTATGGCAATCAACAAAATAGAACTAAAAGCAATAAATATCGCATCCCTTTTTTTATTTTTATTATTTTTTATAATTTCCATATTCAAAAATAAAAAACTTTACCGTTTAAAAACATTTTAAATTTTCCGTCTTTTTCACTAAAATCAACATTATCCAATTTAACCGAATAACGGCTACTTTCAATGGCTTTTAAAAAATTAATCAAATCGTTGGAATTTCCTTCGGCGGTTGCCGTCAGCCCTATCCATTTTAATCCCTTGGATGATTCAACGTTCTCGCCCGAGAAATTTGATGCAAGATTGATTTTATTTTGAGCCGCCATCATATTCAAATCTTTGGAAAAATTTATTAATTGGTCTTTTGTCGGCAAAATATTATCAAGCCCAAAAACATACGGCTTGATTAAATTAATATCGCCGCGCATTGTTGATAAAGATTTGATTATCGTTGAACGAAAACCCAATTCTTTTTTAATTTCGTTTATTTGGCCGGATTTTTTTAAAATATCCGCTCTTAATATAATTAGAACCGCGCCTAAAATTAAAATTATCAGCGCTCCCAAGCCCGCTGTTAAAATTAACTGTTTTTTCATATAATTATAATAATGCAAAAAAATCTTAAAATCAACACTGTGAAAATCACGGATGCCGAATACCCTTCTTTGCTTAAAGAGATTTCCGGAGCGCCAAAAATGTTTTATTTAATGGGAGAATTACCGAATGATGAAATTTCCAAAATCGCCATTGTTGGCACGCGAAAAGCCGGCGCCGCGGGCCGCAGGTTTGCCAAAGAATTGGCACGGAAATTAACGGAATTGGGAGTTATTGTAGTAAGCGGCCTTGCTATGGGGATTGATACGGCGGCTCACGAAGGCGCGGTTTTAGCCGGCGGAAAAACAATTGCTGTTTTAGCGAACGGATTGGATAAGATTTATCCGGCGCAAAATGAAAATTTGGCGAAAAAAATTATAGAACTCGGCGGCGCGATTATTTCGGAATATCCCGCGGGGACAGAAGCGTTTAAAGGCAATTTTCTTGAACGTAATCGCATTGTGAGTGGTTTAAGTATCGCCACTATTGTTATTGAAGCTCCGGAACGTTCCGGTTCGCTTGTTACCGCGCGATTGGCAGCCGAACAAGGCCGGGAAGTTCTTGTTGTTCCCGGTTCTATTGATAATCCAAATTATCGCGGTTCGCATCAATTAATGAGAGACGGGGCGCGGTTGGTCGCATCAATAGAAGACATTTTTGAAGATCTCAATTTAAATCAAAATTTAAAAATCAAAAATAAAAATGACAATTTAAAATTAAAAAATATTACCGATAAAAATCAATTATTGATTATTAAAGCGATTCAAGAAACCGGTGAGGCGCTTACCATTGACGAAATTATAAAAATAACTAAACTTGAACCGCATATCGCCAATCAATCCGTTGCCTTTTTAATAATTGATGGAATAATAAAAGAAACGGGAAACGGATATACACTATGAACCTAATTATTGTAGAGTCTCCGACAAAAACAAAAACAATTTCCAAATATCTTGAAGGTGATTATGTCGTTTGCGCCAGCGTGGGGCATATTCGTGATTTACCGAAAAATAATAAAAAAGCCATTGATATTCCGGCCGGTTTTACGCCACATTATGAAATTTTACCCGGAAAGGAAAAGATTATTTCTGAAATAAAAAATCTTGCCCAAAAAGCCAAAGAGATTATATTAGCCACCGATCCGGACCGCGAAGGAGAAGCTATCGCCTGGCACATTACAGAAGCTTTGGGCTTCGGAAATCCTAAATCCAAAATTCTAAATCCTAAATTTCAGCGCGTTGTTTTTCATGAAATCACCAAATCAGCCATAGAAGAAGCGATGAAACATCCGCGCGACATTGATATGAATCTGGTAAGAGCGCAGGAAGCGCGGCGAGTTTTAGACAGATTAGTCGGATACGATTTAAGCGGTCTGATATGGAAAAAAGTCCGTTACGGATTGTCGGCGGGCAGGGTTCAATCCCCCGCTTTGCGCATTATAATGGAGCGTGAACGTGAAATTCGCGCTTTTATTCCCGAGAATTATTGGGTAATAAGCGGTGAATTTGAAACAGAAAAAAATGATAAAATTATTTTGATTTGCGACGAACAGCCGAAAAACGAAAAAGAGACCAAACGCATCATTGAAACAGGTAAAAAAAATTTGTGGAAAATAACAAATATAAGCCAAACTGAAATTAAACGTTCGCCACGGCCGCCGTTTATCACTTCAACGCTTCAACAGACAGCCAGCTCGCGGTTGGGTTATTCCCCTTCGCGCACAATGTCCATTGCGCAAAAATTATACGAACAAGGGCTAATCACTTATATGAGAACTGACAGCGTAAATGTCAGCAAAGAAGCTTTGCCACAAATTTACGCGACAATAGAAAAACAATACGGCAAAGAGTACGTTGAACCGCGGACTTATTTTTCCAAAAGCAAAACAGCTCAGGAGGCCCATGAAGCGATAAGGCCGACTAATTTCAGCCAAAAATCAGCGGGCGCGGCAGATGAACAAAAAAAACTCTATCAGCTTATTTGGCAGAGAACAATTGCTTCTCAAATGGCGGACGCAAAGATTTTAAGAACAAAAATATCGGCAAATATTATTCAGGAATTAGAAACGATTCCGAATTTTTCAACAACCGGCAGTATCGTGCTTTTTAACGGTTGGTTAGCGGCTGACCCCGCGGCGCGAGGTGAAGATGTGGAATTACCGAAAATCAATAAAGATGAAAAATTAAAACTTATTAACATTGAAAGCGAAGGTAAACAAACCGAACCGCCATCAAGATATACTGAGGCGGGGTTGATTAAAGAGCTTGAAAAACGGGAAATTGGCAGACCCAGTACTTATGCGACAATTATCAGAACAATTCAAGAACGAGGTTATGTTTCAAAAGAAGGAAAAACTTTACACCCCACTGATACAGGAGATGTTGTCAGTTCTTTTCTTGAAAAAAATTTTGCCAAATACATCAGCGATTCTTTCACCGCAGAAATGGAAAACGAACTTGATGAAATAGCCGAAGGAAAAAGAAAATATGAAAAAATGCTCGGCGATTTTTACAAACCGTTTTCAAAAGAAGTAAAATTAAAAGATAAAACAACTGAAAAACTGACTAATCTTGGCGAAGCGGATAAAAAATACAAATGTCCTGTTTGCAAGGGCTCAATGGTTATAAAATTGTCGCGCAACGGAAAATTTTTAAGCTGCGCGAAATTTCCGGAATGTTCCGGCGCGCGCAAAATTGACGGTTCAATAATGGAAGAGCCGAAAGAAACAGGCGAAATTTGCCCGAGATGTAAAGAAGGCTTGCCCGCCGAAGCTTTAGCGAAGGCGGGAAAACTTATAGAGCGCGAAGGCAGATTTGGCAAATTTGTGGCTTGTTCTAATTATCCGAAATGTAAATTTATAAAAA
Source organism: uncultured Candidatus Saccharibacteria bacterium (assembly GCA_964642155.1). Lineage (GTDB taxonomy): Bacteria > Patescibacteriota > Minisyncoccia > UBA6257 > UBA9933 > JAJYWO01. Next base: position 63,083 of record CAZXNT010000004.1, on the reverse strand, counting down.
CCAGCGCTGAAGAAGAAAATCGCCGAAAAACCGGCGTTAAATGCCCGGAATGTGAGAAGGGCTTACCCGCCTCCGCTAAAGCTATGGCGGGCGAAGTTGTAGAACGCCGCGGCAGATTTGGGCCTTTTTATTCCTGCTCCAATTATCCGAACTGTAAATTTATTATGAAATCACGGCCAACCGGCAATATTTGTTCCGCTTGCGCGGGATTAATGATGCAAGGAACTAAAACCATACCGGAACGTTGCTCTAATAAAAATTGTAAGAATTATAATCCGCTTAAAAAATAAAAAAGCCCCATACCGTTGCATGGGACTTTCATAATTGGATAACTTAATTTAATTTTCGCCGGCATATAAATCGCCGTCAATATTAATAATATCCTCTGTGCTCTCATTAGAAGCTGGGACTAACATATATGAATATTCTGCTCCACATTCGGAGCAATGGTGAGGTAAATCGCGCGGGTCGGCGACAATTATATTGTCACACCCCTTACATTTGTAATCATTACTTTCTATTGCTAATGGAAAATACGGCTTTTTGGATATATAATTTTTATCCGTATGCCGAATAGGGTCAAGAAAATTATCAAAGGGAAAATTTTTTTCTTCTAATCTGCTATGACATAATCCTTTTTCTGTCATAAACACCTCCTTTAAAATTTTAGTTATGGCGGCCGTTCGGAAGCCGGCGCTTATTTGCGTTATTGCGCAATGCGTCACCTTGACGCTACACCCTGTATTAGTTAATGATGCCATTTATTAAAAATAATAAAGGGATTAATGGCTTTACATTCAGGGCATATCTCTCTTGCCATTAATTCGCCGTTTTTAAGAATATATTTACATTCAGTGCAAATATAATCTACGGCGTTATTTTCACATGTTTCACCACTAAAGTCTTGTACTTTAGACATAAACACCTCCATATAAATTTATTGATAAGTTCTGTAAATATGTTAAACTATAATCATTATGGATGTCAAGGATTTAATAAAAAAATCTTTTACGCCAGAAGAAGCGCAACTTATTAGGCGCGCTTTTGATTTTGCCAAGGCGGCGCATCAAGGACAAAAAAGAAGATCTGGAGAAGTTTATTTCACTCATTGTTATCAAACCGCCCTTAAATTATCCGAATGGCAAATGGATGCGACGACAATTGCCGCTGGTTTGCTTCATGACGTTGTTGAAGATACAAAAATTTCACTTGAAGAAATCAAAAAACAATTTGGAGAAGATATCGCCTTTTTAGTGGATGGCGTTACAAAACTCGGACGCATAAAATATCGCCAGCAAGATGACAATGAAACTAATTTACAGTCAGAAAATATCCGTAAAATGATTTTGGCTTTAAGTCAGGATTTACGAGTTATATTTATTAAACTGGCGGACAGATTGCATAATATAAAAACGCTTTCTGTTTTACCGCCGCAAAAACAAAAACGAATCGCCTTGGAAACTTCGGAAATTTACGCGCCAATCGCCTATCGTTTAGGAATGGCAAATTTAGCAGGTGAGCTGGAAGATTTAGCTTTCCCCTATCTTCATCCGCAAGAACATAAATGGCTTTTGGAAAATATTAAAGAACGCTATGAAGAACGCCAAAAATATCTGGAAAAAGTAAAAATAATTATTGAGCAAACGCTTGAAAAACATAAAATTGAGCCCATTAAAATAGATTTTCGCGCCAAAAAATACAGCAGTTTGTATAAAAAATTATTCCGAACGAATATGAATTTAGAACAAATTTACGATTTAATGGCTTTAAGAATTATTTTAAAAACAGTTGAAGATTGTTATGCGGTTTTAGGCATTATTCACCAGCTTTGGCCGCCGATGCCCGGAAAAATCAAGGATTACATCGCTATGCCGAAACCGAACGGCTATCGCTCTCTTCATACTACGGTTTTTTGCGTTAATAACAGACCAACAGAATTTCAAATAAGAACATCTGAAATGCATGAACAAGCGGAAAACGGCATTGCCGCTTATTGGGCTTACGCTCAGTCAAAAGGAAGTAAAGCCTATCAAAAAAATAAAGCGATATTCGCCGAGAAAAAAGAACTGTTTTGGATTAACCAGCTGAAAGAATGGCAAAAAGAAACAGCAGGCTCGGAAGAATTTTTGCAATCATTAAAAATTGATTTTCTTAAGGACAGAATTTTTGCCATTACCCCAAAAGGTGAAGTGATTGATTTGCCAGCCGGAGCCACGCCCGTTGATTTTGCTTATGTAATTCATACCGACATAGGCAATCAATGCGTTGGAGTTAGAATCAACGGCAAGATAGCGCCCCTTGATTACCAATTACAATCGGGAGATTTAATTGAAATTTTAACGCAAAAAAGCAAGAAGCCATCGCAATCGTGGCTTGAATTTGCCAAGACGCCAATGGCGAAAAAAAGGATTAAAGCGGCGTTAAAAAACACGCCGAGTTTTATGCAGAAAAAACCCGATGTCGTTGAATTCAAAATAACCGCGGAAGATAAAATAGGTTTAATAAAAAATATTTCATCAATAATATCCAGAAGCCATATAAATATTCAAAATATCAACACTACCGACATTAGAGGGCAGTCAATAATTAAAATTCATTGCGAAATAAATAAAGAAAAAGCGGAGAAACTGATTTTAAAATTGAAAAAGATAAAAGAGATTAAAGAAATCGGCTATAAAATTATTTAAACTTTTCAGCTTTTAAGCTTATTGGTTTGTCAGCTTATTAATTATTCCTTTAATTTCTTCAGAAGAAAAGAATTGAATGACGATTTTTCCTTTGCCGGATCCGCCGACTGGCGGATCTATTTTTACCGGAGCGCCGAGAAGTTCCATTAATTTTTCCTGCATATCGTTTATTTCCGGGTCAACAGCGGCGTTTTCAGCGAATAATTCCGTTTTTTCTTCAATTGGAGTCGTTATTCTCCTAATTTTATTCTTTAATTCCCGAACGCTTAAATTATTGGACAATAAGTCCCGGAAGGCCGCAATTTGTTGAGCCAAATCATCAACAGTTAAAAGCAATCTTCCTTGGCTTTCGTTTATTTTTTCGTCTGCCAGCGCGTCTTGGATTTCCGTCGGTAAATTCAAAAGCCGGACCGCGTTGGCGATTGTTTCGCGGCTTTTACCAAGTTTAGCGGCGATTTCTCTTTGAGTTAATCCGAATTGGTCTTGGAGTTTGGCATAAGCTCTGGCTGTTTCAATGGGATTAAGGCTGGAGCGTTGAAGATTCTCCACAATCGCCATTTCCATTTGCACAGCTCCATCGCCTTGCGCAATTCTTTTAATAATCGCCGGTATACGTTCAAGGCCGATTAATTTTGACGCCATTAATCTCCTTTCTCCGGCAATAAGCTGATATTCAACTTGCGTTCCATTTTCAATTTCATGTTCTATTTTTGTGATGACTATCGGCTGAATAACGCCGAATTCCCTGATTGACGTTGCCAGTTCTTTTAATGATTCTTCGTCAAATGTTTTGCGCGGTTGGAAAGGATTGGGTTTTATTTTTTCTATTTCAATATGAAAAATCGCGTTGTTAACAAACGATTTTTTATCATTTATATTTATTTGCGGTTGTGGTTGCGGTTCTGGCTGCGGCTGCGGTTGAATTTGCGGAGCAAGTTGATGGTATTTTTCCGTATCAGTCAACGGCAGCATAAAAGGCGGCTCGTCATGGGACGAATCTTGATTTCCCGCCTTCGCTAAAGCTTCGGCGGACAAGTGAGATTGATTATTTTCTTCCATATCTTTACTATAAAATAAAATTTTGATATTATCAATAACTAAGTTATGCCCAGTTATTTTTAATTATTTATGCCCGGGTGGCGGTCCGCCAGCTGGCGGAGGCAGATTTACCCCGCACTAATTTTGTTTCTTAATAATTAAATAAATGGCCAGGTGTTGGAATTGGCAGACAATATGGACTCAAAATCCATTGCTCGCAAGGGCGTGAGGGTTCAAATCCCTCCCTGGCCACAAAACAAAATTTAGTGCGGGGCGCGCATGACTCCCCGCGCCAGAGCAAAGCTCGGTACGGGGCAGGCAAAATCGCGTGCCGCAAGGCATGGGAGTTCGACTCTCCCCCTGGGCACACGCTCCTATAGCCCCGCAAAACGGGGTCCCGTGAAACGGGGCTTAGTGGTAAACCCCGCTTTGCGGGACTTTTAAGTCAATTACATGGATTTAATTGACTTATGAAGTATTATGCTTATATTATAAAAAGTGATAGATATAAAAAAAATTATATTGGCTCAACTTCCAATATTGAAAAAGGAGGTTATAATATTAAAGAACTAATAAAATACGCTCCCATAGCTTAGTGGTAAAGCAGTTGCCTTTTAAGCAATTGATCAAGGTTCGATTCCTTGTGGGAGCACAAAATATAAAATATAAATATTAAATTTATTTTGATATTTATATTTTATTGTATTTTTACAAGGAATCGAAGGGTTCTCTGAGCGCAGTCTTGCGAAGCAGGACGAGCACAGCTAGAACCCAGGGACTGATTCCTTGTGGGAGCATAAAATAATAATTATCAAAATTATGAGTGAACAACCCAATAAAGAAAAAAGTTCGGCTCAAGAAAATTTAGGGGGCCAAAAATATAAAGAATGGCAAGCCGCAATGAGCGAAGTAGATACAATAGCGAAAGAAATTAATAAAATTCTTATTAGTGCGCCGGATAAAACAGAAGAAGGAAGGATTATATTTAAGAAATACGCTTCTTTAATGGATGAGGCTATAAAAAAATCCAGCGAAGCTCTTAAAGCGTGGCATAATGCGACAAAAGAAATCTAAGTGCCGCTCCCATAGCTTAGTGGTAAACCCCGCTTTGCGGGGCGTTTTTATTATTCAGTCAATTTCTTTTTTAAAATCGTCCAGAATTTTTTTTGCCTTAGCGTTTGGTTTTTTAGGGGTTTTGATTTTAAATTCAACGACTAAATTACCTCGATTGGACGAACTGAAAATCGGCATTCCCTGTTTCGGAACGATTAAATCGTTTTTCAAGTCAAAATTTTCAGGAATTTCAACGCTGATTTTTTCTCCGGAAATCATCGGTATTTCAATTTTTTCTCCCAAAAAAATATCAATCAATTTTACTTCTTTTCTGATAAACAAATCATTCCCGCGCCTGCTAAAAACAGAATGCGGTTTGATTTTTATCCTGACATAAAGATCTCCTGTTCCGGCTCCTCGCTCTCCGGCTTCGCCGGCGCCGGTTATTTTTATAAATTGGCTATCCATAACTCCGGACAATATTTCTACTTTGATGTCGCGATTGCCGGAAATTATGCCTTTGCCACGGCATTCAACACAAGATTTTTTTGGAATTTGCCCGCTACCAAAACATTCTTTACATTGTTTAATCTGGGAAAAATTGCCGAAAAAAGTATTTCTCGCTTCTTTTATTTCCCCACTGCCGCCGCAAACAGAACATTTTTCAAAACCTTCTTTTTGGTCATATCCCTTACCGCCGCATTTGACGCAACCAACGGCAATATTGTATTTTAATTCTTTTTTAACTCCGTAAAACGCTTCTTCAAGCGTTATTTCCTGAATAATTTCAATATCCGCCCCGCGATGATAAGTGCGTCTTTTTTGTCTAACCCCTATTCCTTCAAAAAATGCGCTGAAAATATCTCCCAGGTCAGTGAAATCATTGAAAGCCGACGGGTCAAATTCAAAGCCAGAGGCTGGTCCGCCTCCGGCAGAAAAGCCAAAACCGGAACCAAAGGGCCCGGCGCCTCCGTTAGATTGCTGTCCATCAAAAACCCTGCCGTATTTATCATACTGTTCGCGTTTATTTTTATCCGACAAAATCGCGTAAGCTGCCGCTATTTCTTTGAATTTTTTTTCATCGCCGCCTTTTTTGTCCGGATGATACTGATGCGCCAATTTCCTGAAAGCTTTCTTGATTTCTTCATCCGACGCTCCCTTATTTATACCGAGAATTTTGTAATAATCAGACATCTTTCTATTTTAATATTATTATTTCCTTGCTTTTTCCTTCCAATTCTATATTCGCGAAGCCGAATGCCAAAAGAATTTCATAAACTATAAACGCCAAAAAAGAAATTATCAAACGAATTGGCAAGGCTAAAACTTCAAGAGTCAAGAAAATAGTCAAAACAACACCGATTAAAATCAAAGATTTAATATTTTCCGGAAAAGTGTTAAATTTATTTTTTAATGCTTCATAAATCGCCTCGCTAATCGTTGACTTTTTGCCGGCAGATTTGGAAATGCTTAAAAATCCGGCAATTTGTTTTTCTAATTCAGCAGCTGCCTGATTAACCATTGTTTTTTTCACTGTTAATGGCAGAACATTTAATTCAGAACTTTCCCCTATCTGTTTCTTGGCTAAATTAACGGCTAATTCGTTGATGGTCAGCGATGTATTAATTTCAGGATAAAATCTCTGTACCATAATCATTGAAGGCGACAAAACTATTTTCTCAAAATTTTGCTGGGAAATAAAAAATTCTCCATTTGTCTTTGAACCGCCGTAAATATAAATTATGCTTATAAATAAAAATATTGCTGCAATCGCTTTAGGTAAAACAGTTTTATTTATTTTCCAAAAACTTATTTTAAGAGAATTTCTTAATTCTCTGACGCCATTAAGGTTGCTGAAAAATAATGCCAGAAAAACCAACGCGATTCCTATTAATATAGCGGAATTTGCAATGTCGTAAAAAACGGCTGCTAATCCGACACAACTCAAAAAAATCATCAAAGAACTGATTTTTAAACTTTTAATAAATAAAGTTTGCAGTGTAAAAAATATCAGAAAAATAATTGCAGATAATCCTGATATTAAAAGAAGTTTTTCTTCGCCGCTTTGAAAAAACAATTTAAAAAAATATCCGAAAGCGGAAAGAGAAACAACGCTAAAAACCGCCAAAACGGCGATTTTAAGTATTGACCTGTCAACATCCACCGAATCGCTAACTATTTTGCTGCTGTTGTTCTCCATCATCTTTTTTATCCTCTTGTTTATTATCCTCCTGTTTATTATAGAGCGCCGCGCCTATTTTTTGAAGTTCGGCTGAAAGTTCCGCTGTTTTTGATTTTATCGCTTCAATATCCTGTCCGTCTTTAACGGATTTCAAATCAGTAATTTTTGCGTTAATAGCGTCTTTAATTTCCTGCGAAACTTTATCGCCGGCTTCGTTTAATGATTTTTCCGCCATATAAACGGCTTGTTCGGCGATATTTTTCGTTTCAACTAATTCTTTTTTCTTTTTATCTTCTTCCGCGTGCGCCACGGCCTCTTGTTTAAGCTTTTCTATTTCATCTTTTGAGAGCTGTGTTGAAGCTTCTATGCGGACTGTTTGAGTTTTACTAGTGGCTTTATCTTTGGCGGAAACGCTTAAAATTCCATTGGCATCAATGTCAAAAATCACTTCAATTTGCGGAATACCGCGCGGCGACGGCGGAATGCCATCTAATATAAATCTACCCAATGTTTTATTATCGGCTGCCATTGACCTTTCTCCTTGTAAAATATGAATCTCAACCGAAGTTTGACTATCCGCCGCAGTTGAAAACACTTGTGATTTTGAAGTTGGAATAGTCGTATTTTTTTCTATAAGAGGCGTGAAAACTCCGCCAAAAGTTTCAATTCCTAAACTAAGCGGCGTTACATCAAGAAGAAGAATATCTTTAACATCGCCTTGGAAAATTCCGGCTTGCACCGCAGCTCCGGCCGCCACAACTTCATCGGGATTAATTCCTTTATGCGGTTCTTTATTGAATAATTTTTTAACCGCCTCCTGAATGGCCGGCATTCTTGTTTGTCCGCCCACAAGCACAATTTCATTAATATCGGAAATTTTTAATCCCGCTTCCTCCACGGCTTTTTTTGTCAAATCAATTGAACGTTTAATATCTTCGCTGACAAGCTCTTCAAGTTTGGCGCGTGTCATTTTTATAACAAAATGTTTCGGTCCGGATGCGTCGGAAGTGATATACGGCAAATTAATTTCCGTATCAAACGCCGTTGAAAGTTCATGTTTGGCGCGCTCGGCCGCCTCTTTCAACCGTTGAAGCGCCAATGGGTCTTTGGAAATATCAATCCCTTCCTGTTTTTTGTATTCCCCGACTAAAAATTCAATTATTTTCTTGTCAAAATCGTCTCCGCCAAGATGAGTGTCGCCGCCCGTTCCTTTAACTTCCACGACATCGTCGCCGACTTCCAAAATTGAAATATCAAAAGTTCCGCCGCCGAAATCATAGACGACGATTTTTTCGTTTTTCTGGCGATTTAAACCGTAAGCCAAAGCTGCGGCTGTCGGTTCATTGATAATTCTGCGAACTTTAAGACCAGCAATTTCTCCGGCATTTTTCGTAGCTTGTCTTTGAGAATCGTCAAAATAAGCCGGCACGGTAATTACCGCTTCTTCAATTTTTTCTCCCAATTTCGCTTCAGCATCGGCTTTTAATTTCGCGAGTACCATAGCGGAAATTTCTTCGGGTTTATACCATTTATCACCCATCTTAACTTCAACACCGCCAGTTGAAGATTTTTGAATATCAAAAGGAAACCATGCTTTATCTTTTTGGACTTCTTGGTCGTCAAAATTTCTGCCGATAAGACGCTTTACTGAAGAAATCGTGTTCTTTGGATTAACGACCGACTGGCGTTTAGCCAAAAGACCGACTAATCGTTCATTGGTTTTGCTTAATGAAGCCACTGACGGCGTAGTACGATTGCCCTCATGATTTTCTAAAATTTTCGGCTCACCGGCTTCAATAACCGCCATCGCTGAATTTGTTGTTCCTAAATCTATGCCTAATATTTTCATAATTTTATATATTAATAATAATTTAAATTTTATTTTGCGACTTTTACTCTTGCCGGCCTCACCAACTTGCCGTGTAATAAATATCCTCTTTCCACTTCTTCAATAATAGTCCCGCTTAGTTGGTCGGAATCAACGCTTACAATCGCTTCCTGCAAAGACGGGTCAAATGGTTGGCCAACGGAAATAATAACTCTCTCTAATCCGTTCTGCTTCAAAATATCTTCCAGTTGCGTCCTTATTAGGTAAACTCCTTTTATAGTGAGCCTTGCCGAATCATTTTCCGCCCCATTTTCCCTTTCAAGCGCCGCCAAAGCGAGGTCAAAACTATCCAAAACCGTTATTAAATCCCTGATAATTATTTCCTGAGAAAATTTCGCAATTGTTTCAAAACGTTTTGCCTCATCTTTTTTGTAATTTATCAAATCCGCTTTCGCCCGTTTCCAACCATCAAGATACTCATCGCGTTCTTTTTGATATTTTCCCAAATCAGTTTCACCAACCATAGCCGACTCTTCCTCAACTTCTTCTTTTTTATTTTTATCTTCTGGATTATCGGACATTTTATAATTATATTAAAAAATTTTAGAGTGTCAAGATTATAGATTCAACGTCTTGACATAAATATATTTATATATTATCTTAATAAGCAGTACCTTTTAATAATGCGTTAAATATAAATAACTTCAAAAAAGAAAGGAGGTAAAGATGAATAATCCTGATTTTCAGTTAATTAAAGTATTGCCGCAAAAAATAGAAATCGCCCCGCATAAAATTTACGCCATTCCCAGCACTACGTTGCCACCTCACAAACCGCTACCAATAATAACCCATATCGGCGTTTATAGTGGCCGATACAGCCACTATAATTCCTCTTACTCGTCTGATTTTGAAGGATGTGGAAGACGAAGTAAACGCTTCTACAAAATACCGAAAGGAGCGACTCATTTCGTCTTTCGGGAATGTGAAAACAATTCGGGTAACCCAAGCGGTTTTATACCGGGCAAACCGACATTTCTTCCCGCGGCAGAGAACTATCAATTCTGTCCCTCGCCTTTTCCCAGACATCCTGCGTTTGCCACTTGAACAACTCACGGGTCCCCCAACATCATTGATGGGGGCCCTTTTTATTAAATATGGACAAATTGAAGAATAATTTTTATAATCAAATCAATGCTCAAAATCTTCAACACATTTAGCGCCAAAAAAGAAATCCTCAAATTTCCTCGCCGAGGCCCTTTAAAATTATTCGTCTGCGGGCCCACGGTTTACGATTATTCCCACATCGGCCACGCCAGAACTTATATCGCTTTTGACATTATGGTAAAATATCTCCGTTCCCAAGGGCATAAAATTTTTTATCTTCAAAATATTACCGATATTGACGATAAAATAATCAACCGCGCGAAAGAGAAAAAAATCCCCTGGAAAAAACTGAGCGTGAATTTTGAAAAAGAATATATGAAAGATATGAAAGTTTTGAACGTGGACAGCGTAAATAAATACGCCAAAGCAACCGGCCATATAAAAGAAGTCGTAAACCAAGTTAAAAAATTGATGGGAAAGGGCTTTGCTTATGAAATAAGCGATGGTATTTATTACGACATTTCAAAATTTTATGACTACGGAAAATTATCAAGAAGAACCATTTCTCAAGCCGAAGACGCGGTTTCAAGAATAGACGACACGAGAGAGAAAAGAAATAAGGGCGATTTTTGTTTGTGGAAATTTTCAGAGCAATCCGAACAATCCGAATCGCATCCGAATCTACGAAAAAATCCGAAAATAAAGAAACAAACGATTAATAGCGAACCGTCATGGTTATCGCCTTGGGGTTCGGGTCGGCCCGGTTGGCACATTGAGGATACGGCAATCAGCGAAAAATATTTCGGCCATCAATATGACTTGCACGGCGGCGCAATTGATTTGAAATTCCCCCATCATGAATCGGAAATCGCCCAGCAAGAAGCGGCTTCCGGAAAAAAACCTTTTGTCAAAATCTGGCTCCATACTGGTTTCCTTTTGGTTAACGGAGAAAAAATGTCCAAGAGTTTAGGAAATTTTATCACTATCAGGGACTTTTTAAAAAAATATCCGCCCGAGATTTTAAGATTTATTATTCTCTCACATCATTATCGTTCGCCCGTTGATTATAATAAGAACCTTGCTGTTAATGCTCAAAACTCAATTCAAACCATAGAAGAATTTTTATGGAAACTAAAAAAGGCATCAGGCGCTAGTAAACAGGGACTAGGAATGAAAATTAACGTCAAACAATACGATAAAAAATTTAACGAGGCGATGGATGATGATTTTAACACGCCAAAAGCATTAGCGGTTATTTTTAATTTAATCGCTTCGCTTCAAGATAAAATATGGCGAATTAATCCCGCTCAAGCCAAAGCCGCGAGCCGATTTATTAACGAAAAATTGGGTATTTTCGGCATCAAAATAAAACCAGTAAAAATACCTCAAAAAATAAAGGGATTGGCGGCTCAACGCGAGAAATTAAGAGCTAATAAACAGTTTATCCCCGCCGACCTCTTGCGGAAACAAATTGAAAAGTTAGGATATAACATAAAAGACACACCCAATGGATCTGAAATTACCCCCGCAGGACATAGAAGCTGAACGCTCCGTTTTGGGAGCTTTAATGCTTGATAAAAACGCCATCATAAAGATAGCAGATTTAATAACGTCTGAAGATTTTTACCAGCCGTCCCATTCAAAAATTTTTAATTCAATTTATGAACTTTTTAATAAAAACGAGCCGATAGACATATTAAGTGTTACCAATAAATTAAAAAACAAAAAGCAATTAAATGATATCGGTGGCTCAACTTATTTATCGGAACTTATCAGCGGTGTGCCGACGGCAACTCATATCGCCCATTACGCTAAGATTATTCGCGATAAAAAAGTTTTGCGTGATTTAATCACGACTTCTAGCGAGATAGCCGAAAAAGTTTTTGGCAGCCAAAAAGATTCCGACAGCATACTTGATGAAATTGAACAAATAATATTTTCTATCGCTCAAAAATCAAACCTTAAAAATTTCGTTTTATTAAAAGACGAACTTAAAGACGCTTATGAAAGAATTGAAAAATTACATCAGGGAGAAAAAAGATTGCGCGGAGTGACAACGGGGTTCAATGAAATAGACCATTACCTTTCCGGGCTACAAAATTCCGATTTGATAATTTTGGGCGCCAGACCGTCTGTGGGAAAAACGACCCTTGTCCTTGATATGGCCCGCAACGCGGCGGCTTCCGGTAGCGCCGTGGCAATATTCTCCCTTGAAATGTCCCGCGAACAAGTTGTTGACAGACTTATCGCCGCCGAAGCCAGAGTCCCTCTGTGGAGATTGCGCACGGGCCGTCTTACCGATGAAATAGAGTTCCAAATGATTCAAGAAGCTTTGGATAAATTATCCCAATTGCAAATTTTTATTGATGATACGCCGTCGCCGAACATCCTTCAATTAAGGGCTATGTCAAGGCGGCTACAAGCCGAAAATAAAAATCTCGGGCTTATAATAATTGATTATGTTCAATTGGTGATGCCGAGAACCAATTCGGAAAATATGGTTCAGCAATTCACCGAAATCAGCCATGGATTAAAAGCGCTGGCAAGAGAACTTAATCTGCCGATTCTGGCGGTTTCCCAGCTGAATCGCGCGGTTGACCAAAGAGAAGTTAAAATCCCCCGCCTTTCCGACCTTCGTGAAACCGGTTCGTGGGAACAAGATGCGGATGTCGTTATGTTTATTTACCGCAAAGACCGCGACAGGCTTAATCCGACTCTTGAAGAACAAAATATGGCGGAAATTATTATTGCCAAACACAGAAACGGGCCGATTGGGTCCGTGCAATTAAAGTTTGACCCTGAAAAAGTGAGCTTCAGTCAGATTGATAAAACGCACTAATGCTTCCTCAACAGATTAAAAATTTTATTGAAAGCTTTTCCGGCCTTCCGGGTATTGGACCGCGCCAAGCAACGCGGCTGGCTTTTAAATTGATTAGTGGCGGAAAAAATAAAGTGGAAGAGCTTGCCAGAGTGATTTATGAATTAAAAAATTTAAAAATTTGTTCAAATTGTTTTTTTATCCATTCAAACGCCGACGCGCTTTGCGAAATTTGCAAGAATCCCAACCGCAAAAAAGACATTATAATGATTGTGGAAAAAGAGACAGACTTAATTTCTCTTGAAAGGCCGAAAAAATTCAACGGCCGTTATCTTATTCTTGGCGAATTGTCTAAAAACGGAATTTTAGAAAGCGAAGAAAAATTACGCCTTAATAATCTTAAAAATTTTATAAATAAAGAATTAAACGGCCAAGCCGAAGAAATTATAATCGCCACTAACCCCACGACTTACGGCGATTTAAACGCCTCAATTATCACCAAAGAATTAAACGGCTTTGCCAAAAAAATAACCCGCTTGGGACGCGGGATTCCGACCGGCGGAGAAATAGAATTTGCCGATGAACAAACTTTATCTTCGGCGCTGGAACGAAGAATTTAAAAATGTTTTTATCTATATTCCAGCCGCGTAATGAGAAGAAATTGTCGCCGCCGACAAAGCGGTGTTGTAAATGGCGACTTCGTCGATAAGGCCGTTAAAAAAATCTTGCCCTGGAAGATCAGTATTGCCAATTATAAAATTACTGGGATTAGGAGGTATTGGATTTGAATACGAGTATGGCGTCCCTTCAACGCCATCCACAAAAATTCTGATTGTAGTCCCGTTGTAAGTCCCAACCACATGATGCCACTGTCCGTCATTAACCAATGTGGCTGATGCCTCCTTCCCGTCCCAACCCCAATCTACAAAAAATATGATTTTATTTGGATCAGTAAAATTAAGGCCATATCCATTCCAACCACTATCGTGCTTGGTTACGATCCCAACACCATTAGGATCACGAACACCAGTCTCTTTAATCCAGGCCTCTACAGTTATGTTTGTGGTAAAATCAAGAGAGTCAGGATCGCCCATATTTACATAATCATCCGTCCCGTCAAAACTTCCTGAATAGGTACCGTATTTGGCTGTGCCAAAAGTCACCCCCCCATAAGCAGTTCCATTATTTGTGCTTTTGCTATCCAACCAGTTATTGTCCATCTTCCAATAGGAAACAAGATTGGCTTCTGCCGCTACTGTGGCCTGATATCCAGCGCTTACTACGGAAAGAACAGCTCCTAATTCGTATCTATTATTATCATCTCCTCCGTCTTTTTCATTTAAGGCAAGAGGTTTTTTTGATTCTGATTTGAGTTTGGCATTAAGTTCCCAATTATCGTTATTTTCTCCCGAGACAATATAAGTAAAATGAAATTCTTCGTTGTTGACGGGGTCAACGGGAAGAGAAGATAAGGGATTTCCGGCGGAAATATTGCTGAAATCAACGGGAATCCAGCCGGTTCCGTTTGTTTTTCTATATTCTGATTCTGGTTTACAAATATAAGTATATCCCGAAGGAGGATTAGAAAGACCTGAATAACTGGAACAATTAGAACTACTGTCGGGAATAGAGAGATAAACATATGAAGACGAACCAAAACCCAAGGTGTTATCAAAACGGTATAAAGCCAGGGTTTTATTAAGAGTATTGAGTTCTGACAATCTTTTGGCGTCCTTAGAGGAGTTAATCAGTTCAGCGGGATTTAGAACTATAATTACTACTGATGCCAATATCGCCAATATGCCTATGACAACAAGAAGTTCTAAGAGGGTAAAACCTTTCATTTTCATTTTTTATATAGTTTCTACTTCCGTAAAAGACTGCCGATGGCCTTTCTTCTTGCGATAACGAGTTTTGGAATGATATTTAAAAACGATTTTCTTTTTATCTCTCCCTTGATTTAAAACCTTAGCTTTAACTTTGGCGCCCTCCACGTAAGGCGTTCCGATTTTAACGTTTTCGCCGTCAGCCACGAGTAAAACCTTGTCAAAAATAAAGCTAGTGCCAGCTTCGGCTTCCAGTTTTTCCACTTTTAATTTTTGTCCAGACGATATTTTATACTGCTTACCGCCTGTTTGTATAATTGAAAATTTCATAATCTTAAATTTTATTTATTTGCATTATTTACTTAAAATTCGCATTATTCGCGATTATTTCTTAATTAATTGAAATAATAACACCCATTGATATTAAAATCAAGATTGTTATCCACAAACTTCCAAAACTGAATATATATGAAAGAAAACGCTGACGATGGTAAAGAAAATCTGCTAAGAAAAAATTTATTAAAATCATAACAAAAGCGGAAAATAAAATTCCGAAAATTTCCATTTTACCGCCAAAAAAATCAATTCCTTCATAAACGTCAAAATGAATAATCAAAGGAGAAGAAATATCGGCTAATTTTACAAAAGATACTAAAGACAAAAAAAACAAAATCAAAAAATTCAAAACAAAAACCACTCTTAAATATTTATCTTTTAAAACGTGAAAAAAAATCATATATTTACTATCTTTCCTTATGCCCTCATGAGGAATCGAACCTCAATCTTCAGATCCGCAATCTAATGTCCTATCCGTTGAACGATGAGGGCGGTTAAAATCCTATTAATTCAGAAAGCGAATCAACCAAGGATTTGGAAATTTCTTCTTGCGGCGCAAATTCCAAAAGAAATTCCTTGATTCTTAATTCATCTTTTGAATAAATATTGATTTTCAAATATGGCGTCATTTTTGACTTAAACTTGAGTATTAATTTTTTATATTCCGGCTCTTTATCATCTTCGTAAATTTCAGAGTGAATGTCAAAAATTTCAATGTTTTCAATAGAATAAAATTTTTTATTCTTGCTATTAGGTAATCCGATAAATATCCCCTTTCCATTCATTTTAATTTCCCAAATGGGCGGAAAACGATTGGTTAAATAATTTAACGCAAAAAAAGCAATCACTACAAAAATAGCGAATAAAAAATTTTCTTGCCAAATCGCGAAAGCAAATAAAATAATTGTGGCAATCAAACTTATCCAATACCAAGAAACGTCTTTGGGCCGGTATTCATATTCCGGAATCTGCCAGATTATTTCATCGGATTTCTCCCGTCCTCTTCCGCCTTCACTCTTTTTCTCAGAATATTTTATTGGTTTTTTATTTCTTAAATCAATTATCGACATGGTGATAATATTTTAAAAATTTATTTCTAATATAAATGTTTATTTAAAAATGCTCGTCCAGAACCAGATTTTAAATATTTTTCAAATTCAAACGCTTTATATTTATCACTAAACACAATGTGTGTTATAAGTTTAACAGGGCGATGATTTTCAGTTGCTGGAACATAACCATTATTATGTCGTTTTAATCTTTCTTCTAAATTTTCTGTACAACCAGTATATGATTTTCCATCAATACATTTTAAAATATAAACTATATACATAACTTAATCATCCCGCCGTCGCAAACTTCTTGCGGACTGTGTCCAGCCGTCGCTAAAGCTCTGGCGGACTGTGTCCGCCGAAGCCCGCTATGGCGGGCGAAGGCGGAGGCGGAAGGATTCGAACCTTCGAGGGGATTGCTCCCCTAACATCTTAGCAGGATGCTGCTTTCAACCGCTCAGCCACGCCTCCATTCCCTTACTAAGAATAATGAATAATGAATTAATAATCAAGAATTATTATTAAAATCCTTGTATTCACAAGATTTTTCTGTTAATCTTTGAATTGCGATGGAAAAAAATAATAACCAAAAAAAGATAATTGAAAATTCGTTTTCTCGTCCGCCGATTGTGGTAGTGATGGGGCACGTTGATCACGGCAAAACCAGTTTGCTTGATTTTATACGCAAAACAAACATTATTGCCAAAGAAGCCGGCGGCATTACTCAATCAATCGGCGCATATGAAATTGAACACAATGGCAAAAAAATCACTTTTATAGATACTCCGGGGCACGAAGCGTTTTCAAAAATGCGCGGCCGCGGAGCAAAAGTGGCGGATCTAGCGATTTTAGTGATAGCGGCCGAAGACGGCGTAAAACCGCAAACCAAAGAATCAATTGAAATTATTAAAGAAACAAAAACTCCTTTTGTGGTCGCCATCAATAAAATAGACAAGCCGAACGCCGACATTGAAAAAACAAAAAATGATTTAATGACGAATGGAGTTTTACTTGAAGGATACGGCGGCAATATAAGCTGGCAAGCGATTTCAGCCAAGACCGGCCAAGGCGTCAATGAATTGCTTGATTTAATTTTACTTGCCGCGGAAATGGAAAATTTAACTTATAATCCCGATGAAAACGCCAACGGCATAATTATTGAGACCAAAGCCGACAGCCGAAGCGGAATAATCGTCTCGGCCATCGTTAAAAACGGCATTTTGAAAACCAACGACAGAATCGCCACTGCCAGCGCTTGCGGAAAAATAAAAAATCTTGAAAATTTTTTAGGCGAAAAATCGGACACGCTCTCCCCTTCTTCACCGGCAATAATTTTAGGATTTGAAACATTGCCGCAAATAGGCGAAGAATTCACCAGTGGGAATATTGATTTGATGGAAATTCAAACAGAATCAGAAAAACCATCAACCCAATTTATCGCTTCAAATAAGGATAGATTACCGGAATTAAATTTAATTTTAAAAGCCGATGTTTCCGGCTCGCTTGAAACTTTGTCCGAAATAATCAAAACGCTCAAAAGCGAAAACGTGAAAATTAACGTTTTAAACGAATCCATTGGAGAGATAACGGATGGCGACATTAAAAGCGCGTTCTCAAGCAACGCCATTATTACCGGTTTTCGCGTCAAAACGAATAAAATCGCCGAAAATTTGGCAAAAGCGCAAAATGTGAAAATAATTTCTTCGGAAATAATTTACGAATTAATTGAAATAATACAAAAAGAAATAAAATTATTGGAAACTCCCCCACTTCAAGGAGAATTGGAAATTTTGAAAATTTTCAGCCAAAAAGGAAAAAAACAATTAATTGGAGGGAAAGTTATTGGGGGAAAAATTAAAAATAACAATCAGCTGAAAATAACGCGCGAAAATAATGAAATCGGCTTCGGTAAAATAACCAGCCTTAAAAAATACAAACAGGAAGTCAACGAAGTTTTGCTTAATGAAGAATGCGGACTTATATTTGAATCCGATATTTTTATTATTGCCGGCGACCGCTTGATGTGGCAGTAAGTTTGACAATTAAGTTTTATAAACCTTAAAATTGATTAAGCAACGGCCTGGTTGCTAAGTGGTAAAGCGAGGGTCTGTCTCGCTACGCGAGATCTGGCGAAGCCAGACAAAACTCTTATGAATTACTATATTTATGTCTTGAAAAGCGATAAAAATAATGATATCTATATTGGCAGTACGGCAAATCTTGAAAAAAGAATTATTTTACATAATCAAGGAAAAGTAAAATCAACAAAAGCGTATCGCCCATGGAAATTACTTGAATATTATGAACGCAACTCAAGAAGTGAAGCTATGAAATATGAAAAATTTCTTAAAAACCATCAACAAAAAGAATTACTAAAAAGAAAATATGGCCTCGTAGCCAAGTGGTAAGGCGAGAGTCTGCAAAACTCTTATACGGGAGTTCGATTCTCCCCGAGGCCTCAAGAGGTGCTGGGTATAACGGCGGTTCGATTCCGCCTCAGGCCTCGAAATTTAAATATGCCCGGGTGGCGGAACGGTTTACGCAGAGGACTTAAAATCCTTGACCCAAAAGGTTTGTGGGTTCGAATCCCACCCCGGGCACCATAAGTAACTTGTTCGGAAATGACTGCTCCGCGCGGCGAGTGCGCCGCGCTCCGCAGGGCAAAATCCGCTTTTGTTTTCGCCGTGAAATCCCAGAGTTCGCCCCAATTGATTGAAAGCGTTTTGTCCTTGATTTCGGGGTTAGAGCCGAGAGAACGGAAAAAGTTGCGCCATTCGGCGTAATTTTTTGTTTGCGCTACTTTTTCCGCTTCTTTCAAGGACAAAACGAAACTCCACAAGGGTTCGAGCCGATTCTTTCCTTGTTGCCCAAAATCTCCCAAACTTTCCTCCAACTTCGCTTTTTGGCGCAGGAGAGCGTCTTTGCGAGTGAGATACAGGTCGCGCTCGATATCTTGGTCGAGATAGAGCGACACAAGCCGGTCTAGCTTCTCCTGCGCCTCGGAAAGCTTGGATTTCAGATTTTGGGCAACTTCTCCTCTCAAAGAAATTGACTCGTTTTTCCATACGTTTATCTGCTTTTCCATAATCGCAATTTCTTCGAGAGGGAGCGACACTGATTGAAGCAGTCTTTGCGCTTGAGCGGCGAGCGCGTCAGCGGCAATATACGGCTGGCTACACTTTCCGCTTTTCTTGGTGCAACGATAGTAAGTATAGCGAGTGCCGAAGCGGTTAGTGGCATATTGCGCCGTGATCATATTGCCGCACTCGCCGCACCGCGCAAACTGCGTAAATGGAAAATCATACCTCTCCTTTTGTTTGCGCGGTCGTTGCTTGGATTTCAAAACCTTCTGCACTGCTTCAAACAGTGTCGGGGAAAGAATCGGCTCAAAGTTTCCGTCGTGATATTCGCCATGAAATTTTACAAATCCCAAATATGCCCTGTTCGTGAGCATTTTCACGACGGAAACTTTGGCAAGTGACGTTCCTTTCTTTTGGACAATGCTATGCTCCGCCAAAAACTCCGCTAAACCGACAAGGGTATATTTTCCGGTGGCGTATTCCTCAAACGCTCGCTTGATAACTTTGGAATATGTAGGGTGAGGGTCAATGTTCCGCGTTTTGTAATTATTCACATATCCCAAAGGAGCGAGCGTCAGCCATTCGCCACGGCGGAGTTTTTGGCGGATACCGCGCTTCACATTTTCCACTAAGTTATCCGAGAAATACTTGCTTTGTCCGAACGCCACTTGCAACATGAATTTCCCTTGCGGAGTTGGCTCAAACCAAAACTGCGGAAAGCGCAAAGAAGCAATTCTGTTGATGTCTATGAGATAGATAATTTTTCCGCCATCAACAGAATTACGGGCGAGACGGTCTGGGTGCCATGCCAAAATACCAAGCGGTTCACTAGAACTTTCAATATACGCAATCATTTTGGCGAATTGGTCTCGCCCGGGCTTCTTTGCGCTTTTCGCTTCCGTAAATACTTTTACGATTTCAATGCGTTCTCTACGAGCATATTCTTTCAGCTCAAAAAGTTGAGCGTCTATGCTCATCACTTGCTTGTCGTCCTCCTCGGTGCTCTTGCGAGCGTAGAGAACGCATTTAGTTTTGGTTTGAGTTGTTTCCATACGCTGGGGCGAATTATGGGATTTCACGGCGAAAACAAAAGCGGATTTTGCCCTGCGGAGCGCGGCGTACTCGCCGCGCGGAGCAGTCATTTCCGAACAAGTTACTTATGGTGCTGTAATTATACACTTTGCGCGAACCTTTTTCGAGCGGAAAGACCAATGACTTCGCACGCTCCGCGTGAGTGGTGGCTCTGACCAAAATCGTACGCGCGGAGCGCGTGGTGAAGCGAACTCTGCGCGCCTCGTCCGCTCCCTTCGGTCGCGGGAGCAAAAACCAAAAATTTTCCTTCCTTTCTTTTAGATTCTCGGCGGGGGGTGTGGGGGGAGCCGACAAAAAATGGAAAGGAAATTTTTGGTTTTGCTTCGCCGCTACCAAATTCAGTTTACCACAGTATCTAAACTTTGGATATTGAATCTTTAGATAGACAATGGTAATATATGACTAGGTCAATAAGAACAAAGGAATATGCTTATTTTGTCGAGCGATTACGGAAAGCTCGGGAGGAGGCGGGATTGACACAGGTTCAGGTTGCAAAGAAATTGAAGCGTCCGCAATCGCATATTTCTAATGTAGAATCGGGACAGCAGAGGGTTGATGTTGTTGAACTTCAGACCTTTGCGAAAATGTACAGTAAAGATATTAACTATTTTATAAAATAGAGATATGAAAAAACTAACCACACTGTCGGTACTCCTTATCTCACTTGCTTTTGTTGTACCAGTGCAAGTGTCCGCGGCTACAAATGCGGGCGTTAAGCCAGGAAGTTTTTTCTATTTCTTTGACACCGCTTTTGAAAATATAGGTCTTTTCTTCACTTTTGATTCTGAAAGCAAAGCCAAGAAAGCGTTAGGTTATGCTGATGAGCGTTTAGCTGAAATAGAAGCCATTGCGGAAGAAAAGAATCCGGACGGGGTTAAAACGGCTATCGCCAATTATGAAAGCAATATTGCGTTAGCGACAGAAAAATCAAAAGAAGTTAAAGACAAAGGACAGGCGGAAACTTTGCTCAACTCGATTGCAGACAACAACTCAAGAAATCAAGATGTGTTAGCCACCATTTTAATTAAGGTCCCCGATGAGGCAAAAGAGGCAATCACGCAAGCAATTGAAGCAAGCAAGAAAGGCCAAGAGGAAGCGACGAAACAAATTGCCGAACTGAAAGGCGAAGTTGAGCGATTTCAAACTCCAACAAGATCGAACGGACCGCAAGCAGTGGCGACTGCAAACGCCACCCCCAAGTTGTATAAAAATACAATATTAGGATTTTCTTTTGTATACCCGGCAGATTGGGGATTAAGAGAAAATAAATTTGAACCCTCGAATTCGGGAGCTATTCTCTACCTTATACCTTCAGACCTGCCTGAATTTGGTGGAGCAGGCAGAGTTTATATATTTTCAGCTTCCACTTCCTCAGACTTTTTGAAGCACTTTTCCAATCTTGATTCAAGCATAAAAAACATAAAAGCGGATGATTTGAATTGTGACAATGCTGTTCAGATTATTGATTTTTATTTTGAACTAAAATGTAAAGAATCAAGAACTGATAGTGGTTTATCTTATACGCTAACCCATCAACCATCCGAGATGTTCGGCACTTTTTCATTCTACGTAAAGATACAAGATAAAATTATTATATTTCGTTTCGAAACAATGTCTTTGAAATACGGGAGAAAACTTGCAGATGAACTTGATAAAGTGATAAGGAGTATTAAATTAGCTACGACCACCAGCTTCAACCGAGATTGTGTTCCTACTCGCCCTAGTGACGGCGTAACTAAATTGAATGAATACTGGGCAATAAAAAACTCAGTAAATGGTATTGAGTATGGCAGTCTTTCTGATGAAAGATTTTGCCCCTTGGGTGTTTCAACAAGAAATACGTTCAAAATACTCGGTAGTATTTATGCTGAAGATGAAAAAAATATTTATCGTTTTGACTATGATCCATATAGCGGCAGTCGTGCGGAAATGTTAGACGGAGCTGACCACGATTCCTTCACGGTGATTAATGATAGTTTTGCTAGAGATAATAGAAGAGTGTATTTCAGTGGTTTCGGTGACACCCTTAGTGGGTCAGATACAAGGTATTTTGAGGCACTATCAGATAGATATGCTAAGGATAATCGCGGTGTATATGCCGTTCTTTGTTATGAAGGTTGTACATTAACGAAAATTGATGCTGACCCGAAAACATTCAGGGTTATTAATGATCTTTATACGGCTGACAAGGACCATCTATATTGTTATGGTAAAGAATATGAATGGCAAAAATCAGCAATTTTTATAATTGAAGGAATTGATTCAGCTACTTTTGTATCTGACCCATCGATAAAATGGAATATTGACTATGGTAGCAGACCAGATGCTCATGATAAATACAATGAATATAAAAAATGTAAAAAATATGCCCCCGAGCGATAGGAAGCCGTTATTTATTTTGGTGAGCGAGGGGAGCATCTCATACGGGGGTCATATTTCAAATGATTACGTTAATAATGAAAAGGAGAAAGTCTATTGAGGTCAGGCATCAACACACCAACAGAACGGCGATAAAACTCTTCTGTGGAAGCCTGACCTCCGCTTTTACAAGAGCAGATAAATCCACCAAACACCTAGAGGAGGCACCTCGTCTCGCCGCAAGGACGGAGAAATGAGCGACAAGGTATCACCTAAAGTGATAAAATAGAATTAGTTCATTTCGTAGTCTGTAGTGGCGAAGCAAAACCAAAAATTTCCTTTCCATTTTTTGTCGGCTCCCCCCACACCCCCCGCCGAGAATCTAAAAGAAAGGAAGGAAAATTTTTGGTTTTTGCTCCCGCGACCGAAGGGAGCGGACGAGGCGCGCAGAGTTCGCTTCACCACGCGCTCCGCGCGTACGATTTTGGTCAGAGCCACCACTCACGCGGAGCGTGCGAAGTCATTGGTCTTTCCGCTCGAAAAAGGTTCGCGCAAAGTGTATAATTACAGCACATAATAAAAGTTATATTAAATACGATTTGAAAAAAATCGCCAATGCGCTTGATGTTTCGGTTGATGAGCTATTGAAGTAATTATTTACGAACATGGAATCAATGAAAGAAAAATGAATGACGAGGAAATAGAGGCCACCGGAAAAGACTTGGAAAAGAAAACTGGTATCTCAATGGACAAGTTTTTGAAATAAGTATGGAAACTAAAAATGTAAAAATTGTTATCTTTGTCCCGATTTTTCACGCTGACGCGGTGCGTCAAGCTCTTGGCGAAGTCGGAGCTGGCAAAATTGGAAACTATGACTTTTGCTCTTTTTCTTCTCGCGGCACTGGCCGTTTTCGTGGAAATGAAAAAACAAACCCCACTATTGGTGAATCCGGAAAACACGAAGCTGTCGAAGAAGAAAGAATTGAAGTAATTGTGCCACGAGAAATTTTGAAAAACGTTATTGAAAAAGTAAAAGCAATCCATCCATACGAGGAAGTTGCTTTTGATATTTATCCAATAGAAAATTAATTATGGATACAAAAATAATTCTTACCATAATTGCCACGATTATCGGAGTTGCCGCCTTCTTTCCGTATTTGAGAGATACTTTTTTATTAAAAACCAAACCGCACGCCTATACTTGGCTAATATGGGCAATCACTCAAGGAACTGCGGTTTTGGGGATTTGGTATGGTGGCGGTGGTTGGGGTGCGCTTAATTTAACAGTTGGAACACTTTTTGTTATTGCCGTCTTTTTATTCTCACTAAAGTATGGAACAAAAAATATAACAAAAAGCGACACTGCTATTTTGATCGCCGCTTTATCTGCGATTGTAGTTTGGTGGCAATTAGATAAACCTCTTATTTCCGTGATAATGGTTTCGGTAAAGGAATAAAAGTTAAAATCCTCGAAAATGGAGAAGTGATCGACGAAGCCATCGTTTGTCGCGTCGGGACTGGCGGGCATCAGCCTACACAGGAGATTGAGATCGAAAGTCTCAAGCTCTATCCCGGAGAGACAACCGAGTTCGCGTTGATTCGACACAGCGACCCGAGCAAAGAGAGGTGGCGTATGCTCTTCAAAGACTCAATGACTGGAGGCTGTTGCTTCAGTCAGCGAGCACCGACCTATGTCTTCGAGCCAATCTAACATGTTTCTTTCTCTTCTCTCTAGTCATCAGGCGCACGACCTTCGGGTACGGCGTCTTTCTTTTTTCTTAAATTTTAATAAAAGAATTTATCGCTAAAGCAGTAAATTTTTCAATCATTTTTCATTGAAAAATTTACTGGGATGTATTTTAATAATGGCGCAAAACCCATCTTTAAAGAGTGGTTTTATATTGGATTTATCTACGACTGCCTCTTATTACCAAAGAAACAATAAAAATAGCGACGCTGATAATTATAAAAATGGGACCGGGTGTAAGATTATAGATTGATGAAAAATAAATTCCCGCCGCAGCCGCCAAAACTCCGAAAATCACGCTTAATCCCATAAAATAATTTAAACTCTTAGCGATATTTTTCGCCGAAGCAGCCGGGATAATAACCAGCGAACCCATTAAAAGAGCGCCGACAAAACGTATGCCCAAAGAAACCACCAAGGCAAAAATCATCAAATAAATAAATTCCAGTCTCTTATTTTTTATGCCGATAGAATGAGCCATTTCCGATGAAACCATGCTAAGCGCTAATTTTTTTCTTAACCGTAAAATAACGGCAATTAAAACAATGGATAAAATAATTGAGACTAAAGATTCCTGCCAGCTTAAATCAGTGATATTGCCCAATAAGGCCTCTAAAAGCTCGTGTTCCGGCGCGATTAACGCTCCCAATGCCAAACTAGCGGTAAAAAACACGCCCACAGTCGTCTCAATTGACAAATTACTGCGATATTGAATAAACCAAATTCCGACAATCGCCACGGCTAAAAAAACAATAGCTCCTAAAAACGGATTAAGATTAAGAAGCAAGGCAATGGCTATCCCCGGCAAAGCGACATGACTCATAGCGTCGCCGACTAAAGCCATTCTTTTTAAAATCGCGAAAGAACCGACTAAACTCGCGGCGGCGGCGACAAAAGCGGCTGTTAAAATAGGTTGTAATAAATTTATATCCATCCCTCACCCTTTAAAGATCTATTTGTAAATTTCATAAGAAATTTACAAATAATTTATTAAAGTTATTATGTTATTTTATAGATTTTATTTTTTACATAAATCTCTCGCTCTTCAAATTTTATTATTTTAAATCTTTAAAGGGTGAGGGATTTAGTGCTGATGATGATAAAAGGCTTTTTCCCCTCCGTAAATTTCAAGCAGTCTTTCGGTATTTAATATTTCATTCGGCGTGCCTTCGCAAATTTTTTTCTTATTAAGACAGATGACTTTATCGGCGTATTTATAAACAATATTAAGGTCGTGCGAAACTAAAATTACGGTGAGATTCAAATCGTGTTGCAATTTATGAAGCATCTCGTAAATTGATTTCTGGCCGACGATATCCACATCCGCTGTTGGTTCGTCAAAAAGCAAAACATCGGGTTTAGCAACAACCGCCCAAGCAACCAAAACGCGCTGTCTTTGACCAACGGAAATTTCGCCAAATCCGGAATTTAAAATTTTTTCGTCAAGATGGACAAAAGCAAGCGCTTCTTTGATTTTTACTTCGTTTATTTCCGCATCGCGCAAATAAAAAAATTCCCTTACCGTAAGCGGAATATCGGTTTCAATATCCATTCTTTGCGGAACATAACCGACTTTAATTTCCGGAACCCACTTAATTTCACCGCTATAATCCCCCAAATCAAGCAATGCTCTTAAAAGTATTGTTTTACCGGCTCCATTCGGTCCGATAATCGCCAGCACGTCTCCCTTATTGATTTCAAAATTAATATCTTCAAGAATTTTAATTCTGTTAATTTCAATACTAAGATTTTTAACTGAAAGTATTTGCATAAACAATAATATTATATCAAAAAAAATCTTTTCTCGCCACTAACCTCATATTAAAAAGCAAGAAAAAATATTTTTCTGAAACCTAAACGGAAGCGCAGCCCCGCTTAGCGGGGTGTGAGCGGGTTGAAGAAAATATTTCTTTCTTGCTGATGGCGTTATTCTATCTCATACCGCAAAATCACATTTACCGTGATTTCTTGAGAACCGGGTTCTATTTGCGGCGATGCCGACAATGCCACTGATTTTTCCATTCCGCCGCCAATACCATATCCATAAACCGGAACAGGATAATTATTTTCATCAATTGAAAGCAATTTCCCGACATCAAATCCGCCCGCTTTGGCAATCAATTTCGCCCGCGCCTTGGCTTTTCCAATCGCTTCCTCCCGCGCTTTATCTTGAATGGAAGACGGGTCGTCTATCGCAAAAGACAATTGCGAAACAGAATTGGCGCCATTTTGAACGACTCCCGCCATAATATCCCCTATCTTTTCAAAATTCCTTATTTTTACGGAAACCGTTTGAGTAATCGTATAGCCGACAATTTCGGCCGGCGGACACGGATTTAGTTCTCCACTTTTTTCCGCTTGGTATTGTTCATAAAGACCACAACCATATCGTTGATATCGCGGCTCTAAATTGTAATTTAGAGTTTTAATATCTTTATCTTCAACCCCATTTGATTTTATAAAACTGATTATCTTATTTATCTTATTGATATTTTCTTTTTGCAATCCGGCAATACCCTTGTCACCCTCCGTTATCACGCTAAAAGTAAACTGGGCAATATCCGGAATCGCCGTAATTTTTCCCTCGCCGTTGGCTGAAAAACTTCTGAAAGACGACGGTTGAATTGATTTTGAATAACTGCCCACATACGACATCGCCGAGAAAGCAAAAATAAACAAAACGATAATAATCGCGATATTTAAATAATTTTTAATTTTTTCCATATTTTAAATTATATTAAGCGGCGTAAATTTTATCAGTATCATGAACTTTTTCTTTCACCTTGATTCCTACTTCCTGCCCCTTTTTCGCTTCATTTATATCTTTATGGTCATACTGTATTGAATCAATCTTTTGGGTAAAATCCGTGTGAGCGCCCCTAATAGTAATCATTTCCCCTTTTTTAACCGCTTTATTGAATTTGATAATCGCCACGCCGATATGGTCATAATAATGAGTGATTTTGCCGATTGGTTTTTCTTCCTTCATAATAGTGTTCGCGAATAATGCTAATTTTTAGCAAATAATGCGAATAGTTTATTAGCATTATTTAAAATTGATTCGCATTATTAGCGATTACTTCACCGACCTTTACTTTAACTTTTTATACGCCAAATAAATCAAAATACCAAGCGCAATGCCCAAAATTATAAATCTTAGATAATCCTGCATTGCGGACCAATATTGAATCGTGCCAATAATTAAAGCCAAAAGTCCGGAAAACATAAAACTCGTGGAAAGCATTTGAACGGCGCCTATGAAGAAACTCGCGACAATTGCCGCTATGCCGACAACAACCCACACCACAAAAACATTCCTCCGATAAATATTATCAATTTTCTCAAAATCTTTTCTACAAGAGAAATCTTGGTCGCACCAGCCGGACAGCTGTTGATTTTGAATTTCCACCACTGGAATCGGTTTTTCCGCAGGCGTTAATTCAGAAGCCGGCGCGTAAAGGCGCTTTGTTTCATAACCGACGTTCTCCGTCCATAATCCGCCGACAACTTCACAGCTTTCTCTTGTGTTTAAAGATTGCTTTAACCTTTCAGGATTACAAAAATCCTCGTACTTCGGCAATTTATAAAAAGTATTAATGCCGTAATTAACAAATAAATTAAAGACAATAATAATCGCCAGTCCGATACCGAATTTTTTAAGATTAAATTGGATTCCAAACATATTCATAATAATTATACTATATTATCATAATTTTTGCCAAGCTAAAATTCCGCCTTCAAGATTACTAACATCTTTGCCCAATGAGGCCGCGATATTGGCTGCCATAGCGCTTCTGACTCCGCTTCGGCACATAAAAACAACTTCCCTATTCCAATTTATTTCATTTATTCGTTCCGATAATTCGCCCAAGGGAATCAATTTTGCTCTTTCAATATGCGATTCCGCGTATTCTTCCGGCTGACGAACATCTATCATCTCAATACCGTCTTTTTTAGTTTTAATAGATTCGCACAATTCTTCCGCGCTTATGTTTTTAACCATCTGGATATTATATCATACGCAAGTATTTTCCCCGAATATCTTCCGGCAAGCGTTCAATACTGTAACGCAACATCACGCGCGGCATTTTTGAGGCGTTTTTATCAAGAAACTGCCGTAAAATGCATTCATTTTTTTTGCCAACCTCGCGAAGCATCCAACCAGCCGCTTTATGGATTAAATCGTGCTTATCATTAAAAAAAATTTCTGCAAGCCACAAAGTATCTTTAAAATCATTTCTACGAATAAACGCCCAAGTGGAAACAATCGCGATTCTGCGTTTCCACATATTCCGCGATTTTGCGAATTGATAAAGAATTTTTCGCGACCATAAAATTAAATGTTCGCCGATAATATCGCGGCAGGATAAATCAACCAAATCCCAATTATTGACGCTAGAAATATTTTTTACATAAAAACGGAAAATTTCGTCTTGTAAACTTTTCAGCTTGTCAGCTTTTAAGCTTGCTTTGTATTGGTTAACCAGAATAATCAATCCCGTGAGACGCTCCTCGTGAATTTTGCTTTTTAAAAGTTTTTTAATTTCTTTAAGCGGAAGCTCGGCGAATTTTGCGGCGATTTTCCTTTGTCGCGGAACAACAACGCCGATAAAAACATCGCCCTCGCCGTAATCGTCTTTTCCGGTTTTAAAAAACCTCGCGAGAATTATCGCTTTCTTTTTATCCGCCACTTTTCGTAAAGCTTTTTTAACATCGC
The DNA here is from genome assembly GCA_964642155.1 of uncultured Candidatus Saccharibacteria bacterium. Lineage (GTDB taxonomy): Bacteria > Patescibacteriota > Minisyncoccia > UBA6257 > UBA9933 > JAJYWO01. The sequence goes on along the minus strand of CAZXNT010000004.1, from coordinate 34,165 downwards.
TTGATTTCATTCATTTCTTTTAGAATAATTCCTTTTTTTCTTATCACCCCTAATCACAATTACTCCGCCATTTTCAATAATTCTATACATTAAATTAGGATTCTTTAATTTTCTTTTAAAACCAATCTTATGTATTTCAAATAATGGTATATCATCAATTCTTCCGCCAAATTTTTTCTTAAGCGCTTCGCCGTCTTGAATAGATTTCTTTTCTTCTACAAATAATTTCCTGTCTTCTTCTATAAAAACTACTTGAATATTTTTGCCATTTAATTCAAAATTATTAATCATGCGTCGTTGATCGTTAAGATGGCTTACTCCCTTAGGAAGCTTTCCTATTTCCAAACCCGAGAGCAATTCTTTCCCAAGTTTATCGCTCAATTTTTTAATTCTATTTTTCTTTTCTTCATCGCTTAATCTAAATGTATCACTTCCATATTCTTCTATTTCTCTCACTTTTTCCAAAATTAAAAAATGCGCTCTGTAATTTTCGCCCCCATTTACTTCACCGCTATATTCTTTAACTACCTTCATGCCCAATCTTACTATTAATTCTTCAAATTTTTTAAGATTTATAAATTCTACATTATGAATTTCACTAATTATCGCTCGACCGCCAACTTTCAAAACCCGATTCATTTCTGATAAAACTTGAAGTTTTTCATAATTTTTTTTATAAAACCTAAACGGTTTAGTTTGATGAAAGGCAAATCCAATATTATAATAATCCGCCGAACCGCTTCTTACCGGTAAATTTAAATAACTTTTTCTAAAAATTCTTTTAGTATCAACAACATCTTCAAAATGCTTTTCATTTATGTCCATACTATAAATTTGATTGCGCAAATCTTCTCTAGCGCATCTTTTCAACATCTCCGGACCAGAAGCAATATCTAAAATTCTTAATCGCACATTATTTTTTCTTTGTTCGGCAATCATTTTCTCCAATAAAGAAATACTGACACGTGCATTATTCCCTTGATAGGAAAGCCGTCTGTTTTTTCTATATAAACTGGCATAACTTTCTTTTTCTTCTTCCGGCATATTTTTAAAATATTCTTCACCCGCTTCCCATCCCGCTCCAAAATGAAGCATTAATTTTTTCGATTCATTATTATAATCTTCCGCAAGATTTATATCCGCTTCAATATCTTTTTTCCAACTATTGGCGTCTTTTTTGAGCATTTTATTTTCCGCCTCCGTCCTTTCCAAGCCACGTAAAAGTTTTTCAATCGCCTTCTCTTTGGCATCAATATATCTTCTAATTCCTTCTTCAATTGTTCCGCGAGTAATAAGCGTTTTCGCAATTAATGGCCTCTTTAATCCTACTCTATGAGCGCGCTTATCTTGTTGCTTTTTATCATATTTACTCCACGGTTCATTATAGTGAATTATTTCTTCCGCTCCAGAAAAATCCACGCCGACATCAACCGTATTGCCGCTGACAAAAAGAACCATTTTCCCGGCGCCGCCGCTATTAAATCGCTTTTGTAATTCTTCACGATATTTTTTTCTATTTTTGTCTTCGCCGTGAATTGTCCATACTATATCTTTGGGCAATTTTAATTTACTAATAATGTCTTCTGTTATAACTTTTCCGCTTTCTTCCATCTCTGGACGAATTACGCCATCGATATAGCTATTCACCCAAATAATAATTCTATTTTTAATTTTTAAATCTTCAGCTAAAATTTCTCTTAATTTTTTAACTTTAGAACCCTCAAATCCAGGCTCTACTCCCAAAAGCTGAGGATTAAGTAAAAATTGTCGAAGAATAATTATTTTTCCGAAGCAGTCAATTCGTCTTCTTCTAAAAGAATTTGATAAACTTCTTTCTCTTTATTGGATAATTCAACTCGCACGTCTTCGGGTAAAAATGGAGGAATTTCAATACTGGAAGCAACTTCCTTCATCTGCATGCGTGAAAAAAGTTCCTGCCGCAAACCAGCCATATCGCCGTAAATTATACGATTAATTAATTCTTTATCGTTTATATTTTTATATTTCCCCGGATAAAGCAATTTAAGAATAATAGCTAAATCCTTTACCTTATTGGGCATCGGAGTGCCAGAAAGCATAGCTAAATATTTATCTTTACCCTGAATTTTTTTAGCTAATTTTATGGTATTTTCTGAACGGATGCCCTCTTCTATGTTTTTCAATTTATGCACCTCATCTATGATTAACATGTCAAAATCAATGCCTTCCAACGCTTCTAAATAATGCTCACTTGATATTTTTTCCTGAGAAATCAAAATATAATCAAAAACCTCTGTTTTTAATTTTTCTAAATCCTTTTTATTCTCAATTATTAAAACTTTTGGAGCTAAACCTGTTTTAAAATAGCCTTTTTGTTCCCCTTTGTCGCCTATTTTATCCGACAAATAATTTTTCCACACATCTTCAACATTGCTCGGCACTACAATAACAGCGCACTTTAATTTTAAATATTCTTTAAATAGAATAGCTGAAGCGCTTTTACCTAATCCCATTTCATCGGCAATAAGCATTTTGCCATTATCAACAATTTCTTTAATATTAACCAATTGATTAATATCCGGAAAAGTTCGCCCTTCTCCTAAAATATCCACAATATTATCCGGTTTCTTATTCGCCCATTTAAAAATATCTTCATAATATTCTTTAAGTTTTTCTATTGTTTTCTGCAGTTCGGGAATTTTAATTATCGCTTGTAAAAGTTCTGCGTTCTCAAAATATTTCATTATCAAATCATGCTCTTTTATTTCCGGATTAGTTTTTTTTCTCTTTGGAAAAAATTGAAGCTAGCATCCTTAAATTTCAAAAATAATGCTTCCGCAAATTGTTCTTCGGAAAAAAGTTCTTTTGTTATTTCAACATCCTTAATCTCCCATAGTTTCCTGATTAAAAGAAAATCGCCCAAATAATCCGCGATTACGCTTTTTACATAACCAATATTAAGTCCTTTGTATTCCGGATGATATTTAAGCAATATATCACAGGCATTTTCCGGTAGAAGTTCCATAATTTCCCGGATTTTTTTTGCCATTTTATCTTGAGTTTCCGCATTTGATATTTCTTGAACAAAATTTTCAAGAGATTGTTTTAAAACTTCTTCTTTTTTATCCCCCGTTTTTTCATTTTCATGTTCTATTCCGGCAAAATTAAGCAAATCAATCATGTTTTCCGTATCTTGTTTTTTGGTTCCGAAATTATCAAGCAATACATATCCATTTATTTCTTTGAAACGGGAACCGGTACCAAAAACCATTTTTCTAAATTCTTTAACTCCGCATATATTTAAATTAATATTTTCCTTGGATTTTCCCAATATTTCCTTTAAATGAAGTGTATTATTATAATCAAGATACTCTCTTTCGATTCCGGCAAAATTCAGCAAAGCAATCATGTTTTCCGTAATCCCTTTTTTGGTCCCAAAACTATTAAGCAACGCCCGCCCATCTCTTTCTCTAAAACGAGAATTTGTACCAAAAATTATTTTTCTAAATTCATGGACTCCGCAATTTTTAAAATCAATCGGCTCTTGTGGATTTTCTAATATTTTTTTTAAATGAAGTTGATTACTGTAGTCTATTTTTTCATTTTTGATTTCTACTTTATTTTTCTCATCACAAACCTCACACAAACCCTTCGGGTTTCCGTGTTCACAAACGTCTTGTTCTTCTGAATTTTTTAAAGTTGGTTGTTCAAATGAATTTTTCATAATTTAATCTTATCATTTTTTACGCTTAAAAAAAATAAAAGAGGCTCCTGTGAATACAAGCGCCCCTAGTACAACCATATTACTTTGTTAATTTAGTATCTTATAAGGTCGTATGAACACATCGCCTTTTCCACGCCCAAGACCTCACTAATGGCTTTGGGATTATTATAAACATCGCCATTAATAATTTTGACTTTCATAAGCCGCACTACGCCACCTGTAAACGTAATATTGGGAATAAGTATCCCACGGTAAAGAACTGCTATAAGCACACCCGCTGGAAAATTAAAGATTTCTAAATATTGCTTACTGACCTTATTTCTAGGATATGGCTCAATATCTAAAACCCGAAAAACAATGTTATTAACCCGATATATTCTATCTAATGCTGATTCTCCAAACATAATTTTGCCCCCCTTTTATTATTTTTTAAAAACTATTTTAATAATACACAAATTAATAATTCTGTCAATATTTTTGTTTAAACATTAAAACTTAGTTTATTGTAAATTAATTTTCTTATTTCTTCTATTACAATAATGGAAGAAGCAATGCCGAGCGCGAATAACCAATCAGAAATATCCAAGGGAACGGTGTGTAAAATTTTTTGCATTATCGGATTGTAAACCGCCAGAAGCTGGAGCGAAACAACGATAAATGTGGCTCCCATCAGCCATTTATTGGAAAAAATATTCATTCTAAAAATTGATTTGTCTTCCGAACGGCAATTCCAAGCGTTCAGCCATTGAAAAATCGCCAGAGTGGTTAAAGACATAGTCATTGCTTTTATTAAATCAAAATCAAGATATTTTTGAAAAACAAAAAACGCGCCGATGCTCATTGGTAACGCCATCACAAACATTCTTTGAGCCATCAGCATATCAACCATATATTTCCCTTTCTTTTTCCAATTTTTTCTAAGCAATCCTTTTTCTTTCGGTTCCATTGCCAAAGCTACGGTTAAAAAACCATCGGTGACAAAATTCAACCAAATAATTTGACCGGCTAAAAGCGGCAAAGGATAGCCGGAAAAAAGAGCGATGCTAATAGTTAAAACCTCGCCCAAACTTGTTGAAAAAAGATATAAAATGGCTTTTTTAATCGTTTTATATATACTTCTCCCCTCTTCAATCGCGGAAACAATTGTTTCAAAATTATCGTCCAAAAGCACGATGTCCGCCACTTCTTTCGCCACTTCTGTGCCGATTTTACCCATCCCGATTCCTAAATCGGCGGCAACGAGCGATGGCGCGTCATTGACGCCGTCTCCGGTCATCGCGATTATTTCTTTTCTTTTTTTATAGGCTTCAATAATTTTTAATTTGTGTTCCGGAGTTACGCGGGCAAAAACGGAAATTTCCGGAAGTTTTTTCGCCAATTCTTCTTCGGAAAGCGCGTCTAAATCTTTGTCCGTTAAAATTCCATCGCCTTCCGCATAAATTCCAGCTTCTTTGGCAAGAGCCCTCGCCGTTATTTTATTGTCGCCGGTTATCATTATCACTCTAATTCCGGCATCTTTGACTCTTTTTATCGCCTCTTTGGCTTCCGGCCGCAAACCGTCTTTTATCCCAAAAAAACCGCCAAAAGAAAGTTTGGGCATTTTTTCGGAATCAACATCTTCGGAAACTCTGCGATTATAAGCGAACGCCAAAACCCGTAATCCTTGTTCCAGCATCTTATTCAAGACAGACTCCAATTCTTCATTTTCTTTTTTAGAAAGCCCGCAAAACGGAATAACCGATTCAGGTGCTCCGACAACGGTCAAAAAATTATTATCATCAACTTTTCTGATTGCCGCGTGATATTTATTTTTGTAATCAAAAGGAATTTCTTTAATTAATGAATGTTGCGCGTCAATAATTTCTTTCTGGAAACCTATTTTTTGGCTAAAAACCAAAAGAGCGGCTTCGGTCGGATCACCAATTACTTTGTAATTTTTATTTTCTTCGGAATAAAAAACTCGCGCGTTGGCGCAAAAAGAAGCGATTTTCCCGGAGAAAATTAAATCTTCAAAATCCGGCGGAGAAATCAATTGATTTTCAAAATAAATTTCACCTTTTGGTTCGTAACCGACTCCCCTGACTTCAAATATTTTGCCATTTGTAAAAACTTTTTGGACAACTAATTCGTTTTTTGTAATAGTTCCTGTTTTATCAACCGCGATTATTTTTACCTGACCCAAGGCCTCAACTGCCTGAAGTTTTTTAACTAAGGCGTTTTGTTTTGCCATACGCCAAACGCCGGTGGCTAAAACAAGCGTAATGACAATCGGCAAGCCTTCGGGAATAATAGAAACCGAAATCGCGACAACAACTTTAAACATTTCAATTAAAGATTTTCCGGAAAAAATTCCGCTGAAAAACAAAATAATTCCAATAATGGCAACCACTATAATTATCAACCGCGAAAGCTGGCGGATATCTTTTTTAAGCGGTATTTCCGTATCAATAAGCGCGATTTTCTGACTGATTTTCCCAATGGTGGTATCTAAACCAGTGGCAACAACAACCGCTTGTCCGTTCCCGGCCGCGATATAAGTGCCTTTAAAAACTATGTTTTTTTGGTCAATGACGACCAAATCTCCACGATGAAGTTCTTCCGGCGTTTTATAAACTGGAATTGATTCTCCTGTTAAAGACGCCTGGTCTATTTTAAGATTATTAGAAACCAGAACTCTGGCGTCAGCCGGTATTTTTTCCCCTTCCTGCAAGAGAATAATGTCTCCGGGAACCAATTCACTGTCCGGAACAATAATTTCCTTGCCGTCCCTTAAAACTTCAGCATCGGTTTTAATAAAATTTTTAAGCGCCAAAAGCGTATTTTGCGCCTTTCCTTCCTGTAAAGCGCCGACAATAGCGTTGAAAAGAAGCACTGCTAAAATAATCAAACCATCAATAAAATCTTTCAAATAAAAAATTGCCAAACTGGCGGCAAAAAGAATGTAAATCAGCGGACTTTGAAATTGACGCAGGAAAATAATCGCCGGATTGTCAATTTTCGCTTCCGGCAGTTTATTTAATCCGTATTCTTTCAGCCGTGAACCAACTTCTTCTTTATTTAAACCTCGTTCGTTGGTTCTTAAAATTTCAAATATTTCGGTTGGAGTTTTTGTATGCCAGTTAGTCATAATTTTTAAATCCTAAATCATAAATCCTAAATCTTATAATGCCATTAAAATCGCGCCGATTGCCACTAGCGTCGCGCCGATAGCTTTTTGCCAAGTAAAAACTTCGCCCAAAAACAACATTGCCAGAATAAACGCGAATATGACGCTCGTTCTGTCAATCGCCACAACGCCGGAAACGGTTCCTAATTTAATAGCAAAAAAATAAAAAAGCCACGAAAGGGCGCCGGCGATTCCGGAAAGAATAATAAAAATAACCGCCTTGCTGGTAAAAGCGCCGAGAAAAGCAAATTTACCGAGTGAAAAAGAAACTGCCACGAGAAAAACCGCCATTACGATTGAACGGATGGTGGTGGCAAGCGTTGAATCCAATCCCTTCAACCCAATCTTGCCGAACACGGCAACCAACGCCGCGAAAACAGCCGATAATAAAGCATAAACAATCCAATTCATAAATTTATTGTATCATATTATTTCATCTCACCATTCACCGCCGTAATATAAGAACAATAGTCGCAACTATCGCCGGCTTCGGGAATTTTATCGCCGTTCAAACATTTATGCGCCTCCAAAATAACATTCTCCACCCACGAGTCGTCACCTTTATAAGCAATAAGCGTAATTTCAAATTCAAGTTTAGCGTCAAACGCTTTTTTGTCCGTGATGCCGTTGCAATAAACAAAATATCCGGTGTCGGAAACTTTAAATCCGTTTTTACGCAAAAGCCACTGATAAATTTCCATCTGCCTTTTATAACCGTCCTGCCACGCCTTGTCCAATGCTTCTATTTTTTCATTTTTGCTCGTCGCCTTATAATCAACAACAATATATTCTCCTTTTGAATTCTGCCACAAATCGTCAATCGCGCCGGTAATCAATAAATTGGTCGGCTCATAAAGATATTGTACGCCGGTGAAATTATGCCGCCATAAATCAAGATTTTTATGAGCAACCGGAACGGCGTCCACTCCGTATTTTTCAATTAACGGATGTTTTTGATTTTTCGCCCGATGAATGTCAAATTCTTTTTTTAATAAAGTGTCCACCGCGTTGTTTAGACTAAAAGGATATCCGGGTGGCCGTCCCACGCCCAAACGGCGGTCCAAATAAAAACACCGCGGACATTCCAAAAACATTTCCAATTTGGAACGGCTTAATTTGAACGGCTCGCTTGAATCCGGCTCGTAAAGGCCTTTTGTTCTTTTAGAATTGTAATATTCGGGCATAAAGATGAATTATACATCCAAAATATGGTAAAATCCATATATGACGGAAATTATTTATCCCATAAGAATCAATCGCTATCTGGCGCTGAAAAATTATTGTAGCCGCCGGCAAGCCGACAATTTTATAAAGCAAAAACAAATTAAAATTAACGGCAAAATTGCTAAGCTCGGCGACAAGGTTTATGAAAAAGACGAAGTTAAATTAAGAGCCCAAGCCAAAAATTCGCAAAAACAGCGCGTTTATTTGGCGTATAACAAACCAATCGGCATAGAAACTCACGCCTCAACAAAAGGGCAAAAAGACATAAAAGGAACCTTGAAATTCAAAACTCGTCTTTTTCCGCTTGGACGGCTAGATAAGGATTCTTACGGATTGATGATTTTAACCAACGACGGCCGCATCACGGACAAACTGCTTAATCCGAAATACGAACATGAAAAAGAATATCTTGTGGAAGTTGACCGCCCCCTGTCGCCGAATTTTATAAAACGCATAAGCTCGGGCATGCGACTTGAAGATTTTTACACAAAAAAATGTTTTGCCGAACAAACCGGAAAAAAATCTTTCCGGATTATCTTAACCGAAGGTAAAAAACGGCAGATTAGGCGAATGTGCGAAGTGTTTAGATATAATGTTTTGGATTTGGAAAGAATACGAATTATGAATATAAAACTCGACGATTTAAAGCCCGGCCAATACAAGGAAATCCAAGGAGAGGAACTGAAAGAATTTTTTAGAAAATTGGGCTGATGCATTCCATCTCATTTGACAAAATCATATTATTTAATATATAATTACCCAATGCTATTTAAGCATAAGAAATATAGTCGAATTTCTGGATAAAAAAATAAACACTATGAACGGAACTATAAAAACACTCAGAGAAGACAGAGGATTTGGATTTATCGCCCGCGAAGGCGAAGCAAAAGATCTTTTCTTTCATGTTAACGAATTAAACGGAGTGACATTTGAAGAACTCAAAGTTGGCGATGCCGTTACCTTTGAAGTCGTTGAAGGCGACAAGGGCCCGAGCGCTAAAAACGTATCGCGCGCTTAAACGCCGAAATAAAAATACCCCTACTTAGCGGGGGTATTTTTATTTACCATGAGTAAAGTCGAAGGATTTATTATATGGAATCCGGATTTAATCTATTATAAATTTCTCCCGCAAGCCTTCTGATTAATTCGCGCTTTTTCCAAAACGAATTGCTTTCCGAAACATCTTTATTTTTGATTTTATTTAATTCCAAAATCACCGTATACCTCGTATGCCCCAAATCAACATTGGATTTACTGTCGGCATCTTCCAATCCTTGATAAATTTGTTTTAAATAGCCGTATTTCTTGGGAATATTCAATTCCCTGTTGAGTTTTGTGCGGGATGAAAGATTATCCAAAAGAGAAGAATGAGATTCAATATATTCAATAAAATCGTGGACTGCCACGAAAAAATCAAAGCTCGCGGGCGTTTTTAGCACCTTTTGAAACTTTTTATCCAAGCCAATTTTCAATTTCCCAGCCAATTTCATTACGCATATCTTACCATAATTATAATTAAAGAGCAATTATCCCATACTATCCTCTTCTCTTCTCTTTCGTTCTGAAATATACGCGACAGCGCGGATTAAAAACACCAATATAATAAAAACCGTCACAACAAACGTGCCGGGAGGAATATTATTATTCCAATTATCCCAATTAAACCAACCTCGCCATTTGAATACAATAAAATGAAGAACAGAAAATATTATCGCGATTAATCCTAAACGCTGAATAAAAAACCAACCGCGTTCCGTCATTTTTCCCGCCACTGACGGAAGCGAAGTTATCGCCACAATCATAAAAATAACAAATCCCAAAATTCCCGTTAATACGGAAATTTGCCCCAAATTTGATAATCTGCCGGTTTCTAAAAAAAATTTTTGGAAATAAACCGGCGTTAAAACAACAAGCGCCATAAATATATGGAATACGACAAACGCTAACCCTATCAAACCGAATTGTTTCCGCATATCGCGATATCTTTCCCATTTCGCGGGCCAAAGCCGCGCCAACGGACCTATAAGATAACTTGTGGTAATCATTGTTAAACCCGTAAGAGCAATGGAAGCGAAAAGAACGGTGAAATATATTTTTTCAATCGGCTGTCCGAAGCGGCGGAAATAATGCTGTAAAATAAAAAGAACGAAAACTGTGGCAGTAACGCGCAAAGCGCGTGGCCAATTATTATCAACTGTTTGTTTAATATCCATATAAATTTTATAAAGGTTTTAAAAATTCTTCCGCTTTATCGTAAATTTCCTTTTCTATTTCTTCAAGCGGATATTTTTCGCGAAATTTTAAAATAGAATCTTTTTCATTCTCGTCAACGCCCTCACTTTCTATTATCTTTTTTTCAACCGCGAATTTTAAATTCGCAGCAAATGCTCTTTTAATTTTCTCAAAAATAACATCTTTGTCAGCATCTTTATTTTTATTAATTTCTTCCTCCATTCTTTCATTTAATTCGCGAATGAGCCAAATTCTATCTATAGCCACTTGTCTGACAATATCGCCTATATTTATATTTTCAATTATATTTTTTTCGAAATTATTCATGATTTTATTATATCACAAATTAAATTTTCCCAAAACCTCTTATAAAATAAAAGGGTTTAGCGCGATGCTAACCCTTTTTTATTTCTATTGCCTTATCCTATTAAACAAAACCGCAAAAAGCCAAATACCGACAATCGCAACAATATTCCAAATAATCAATCCGAAAATAAAATATCCGAAACTTAAAAAATCAGATTGAAAGGAAACATTTGCGTGCAACGCGTATTTCATAAATAAATTCCGAACTGGCGGATAAATCGCCACCCCAACATAACAAATAATATAAACAATACTTACCCACGCTGACGATACTTTTAGTAAATGCTTAGTGTTGATCATATTTTTTTAATATTAATTTTGTATTAATTTCGACCTTTTTTAAATTTTACCAAAAAAATATCTTAATTTAAACATTTTCAAGTTTGTAAGAATGTTGTTTGGGTATAGAACTCGTGGCAAGCGATTTTCCCTGATTTTTTCTCCGATTTAAGTTTTATTATCTTCCTAATAAGCGGGTAAAGAAATAAAGAATTTGAGCAAACGGCTTTTGATTATTCATTGATGAAGGAAGTGGCGGAGTTTGCTGCATATTCTGCGGAACTTGTTGAAACGGCATCTGTTGTATTTCTTGCGGCGGAATCATTTGCCGTATTTCTTGAGATGGCGGCATCATTTGCTGATATTGCAATGGATATTGCTGAAATTGACGCGTTTCTTCGTTCTGCTTAAACATTTGCGGAATATACCCTCCCCCTTCGGGCGGTTTCATATACTCATTAAGAGGCATTCTGCCCTCTATTGCGCCTTCTGGGCGATAATCAGACGGTATAAATCCATTCGGTGACAACATTTCCGCAGGAGGCATTCTCTTTAATTCTTCTATTGTTCCTTCAAATCTTTTCTCAAAATTTTGTCCCTCGCCCTCAAAAGAAGGCATCTCGAGACGTTGTTGAGGAATATCAAGACGTTGAGGCGCGAAATTCTCAAAACAATTTTTCATTTTTTCGCCAAGTTCGCGCGGTGGCGCAAATGTCCCGCTTTGTATTTTATTTAAAACTTCTTCGCCAACGTTTGATTTAAGACACTCGCTTATTTCCGGCGACGCCATCCGAAAATTTTCTTTCATTTGTCCCATTCCTTCCTTCATTTTTTCCATTTCTCCCTGAGGAATCAAATTATGTTCTTTGGCGAAATTAAAACAAGTTTCCTGATTATCTGAATTATTACAAAAATTTTCGCATTTTTCTTTGCCTCTACAATTACCCGGACTTTTACCGCCGGTCTTTCTCATCATTTTCACTTCTTCCGGCTTCATTAAGCCGTGTTCCAAAGCAAAGTTGGCGCAAATTTCCATATTTGATTCACTTTGACAAAAAGCGTCGCATTCCTCTCTGCCTCTGCATCCACCCGGACCCTTGCCTTTTGTTTTACGCGCCATTTCCACTTCTTCAGGCCGCATAAAACCGGCAGCTTCGGCAAAAACTATACACTCGTCAAAATGACTTTCTTCGGAACAATAAATATCGCATTCCTCTTTTCCACGGCAAGCCGGCGGCTTAATGCCTTTTTTAACGGCTGCTAAAACTTTTTTGGCTTCATCTAATTCTTTCGGCGGAATGAATCCGGCGACTTCGGCAAAGCTAATACATTCCTCCATATGTTCGGATTGGCTGCAATAAACATCGCAGGACTTTTTGCTTCCGCACGCCGGCGGTTTAATTCCCTTTTCTATGGCCGCTTTTATTTTTTTGGCTTCTTCTAATTCTTTCGGCGGTAAAATATTATTTTTCTCGGCAAAAGAAACACATTCGTTTATTTTATCAATATTGTCGCAATACGTTTCGCATTCATTTTTATTCCCGCACCCGCCCGGACCTTTAACGCCACCTGCCATAAATTTTTTGGCGATTTCAATTTCTCCTTTCGGCATTAAATTATTTTTTTCGGCAAAAGTGATGCACGCGTCAAAATTCTGCGAATTATCGCAATATTTTTTACAATCATTTTTATTTTCACAACTGCCAAGCTCGACTATCGGATATTGGATATTATTATCCGATAAATCATTTTGCGCAAAAATTATGCTGCCGGACACCGATAATCCAAAAATTAAAATCACCAGCGATAAAAATAAAGATTGTTTTTTATTTTTCATATTATTTTTACTCAAATGGGTTAGTTTTTATATTTTTAAAGGGATTGGCCTTCTCAACCGGATTGGTTTCCGAAACATTTTCATAAGGATTAGCCGTGGAATTTATTAAAGGCAAAACCCCCTGAGTGGCGCTCTCGGTGATAATTTCCGCGGCCTCGCCCGCTTTTTCTATTGTTTTTTCGGTTTGCGATTTTTGATAAAATTTCTTCCAAACGAAAAATCCGGTTAGAGATAAAATAATGATTATTGCTAAAATTATTATAATTTTTAAGTTTTTACTCATTAATTAAATTATACCATAAATTGCCGAATATCCCTGTGGATAACTTTTACCACTCCGGGATTGCTTTTATTCCCTCTCCCACGATTTTCTCAAATTTTACCTGATTTAACTTTCTCATAAATTTGCCTGCCTCGTAGTTTACCTACCCCATAGCAAGCGGTGTGTAATTTAACAGACAGGATAAACTCATTGTACAATTCTATGGAATTGTACAATGAGTTTATAACCTAATTTATCGCCTAATTTTCTCGCCCCGTAGTGAACGCCTTGCGTTCTACTACTGGGGTTTGTTGAGTAGTTAGTCATTTTCATCTATTCGCCTATTCGCGCGAATTAGAGATGAGACAATAACGTTTGCCTTTTCCAAATTAAGTTCCCCGCTGTTCCGGTTGGCCACCGCGAATTTGCCGGTACTTGTCTTTATATTTTTCGATCGTTTCTTCAACTTCTTTATGAGGAATTTCCACTCGTAAAAGGTCGATGGCGTTTATAGTATCGTAAACATCGAGTTTGTTTTCAAGTTTGTAAATGGCGTCTCGCCATAAAATCGCTTTTTCATATTCCCCCTTGTTTGCCGCTTCTTTTTCCAACCGCTTCATCATATTAATAAAAGCCCAATAAACGCCTTCTTCGGCGCCACCTCGGCCGACAGTTCTATCTTTAAAAGGAATCCGCAAAATAGATTTTTGTTCTTTCATCATTTGCCTGATTTTTCCGGTCCGCTGCCAATTGAAAGCAGTGGTTATTATCTTTTCATAATAATCGCGAGCTTCTTCAATAATCTCTTTTGAAACATCGGGGATGTGTTTTATCGTATCAAGCAAACGATAGGCTCCGCCCTCAATCATTTCTAAACTCCACCAGGGTTTAGCCGAAGCCCACCAAAAGTGATCGCTCGAGAGCGCTATGTCGGTTTTCTTTCTAACTAAGCTGTAATGGGGATGGTTTTTATTTATGGCGTTAATTTCTTTAATAACAAGCTCGGTAAATTTCCACTGCCATTGGTGAATTATATTTTCCGGGTCGGACCAGGAAAGAAACTGGGTATTTTCTTCAATGTCATTTCGGCTCGAAGCCCAAGTTGATTTTACCGGCGAAATTTCTTTTGTTTCTCGGTAGTGGTCAGAAATATCAGAAATTTTGATAAGCTCAAATTCCGGCGCGTCAAAAATATCAAAAAGCATTTTTTCCAAACCAGGCCGATGATGACCGAAAGTTTCCGCATCCATAGCCGTTACCAAATATCGTCCGCTTAAAATATCTTCTTTCATCGCCTCAAGTAGTGTTTCCCGCGATCGGACAACGGCGCTCATAATAAGATTGCTTAAACGACGTTCGCGGAAAAAAACCAAAAGATCGCTTCCGGCAATTTTATGAATTTTTTTATAATCAATATGTCCGACAAAACCATCGTAAGCTATTTCATCAAGAATAATCCACTTGAAACCGAGCGAAGAAATCAAGGCCGGCATGTTCTTGCCTGCCGGCAGGCAGGTTTCGCTATAAGCCATCTCCGGCGGAAAAAAACCTTGAGGTTTATAGAAATCTCCCAAGAAAAACTTATTGGTCTCGTCATTCATTTTTATCTGTCTGACGATTTCGTCTTCTTTTAAAAAAGGCAAAAGGGCGTGATATTTTACCGAAGACGTAAATTCAATTCTTCCTTCCCTGCTCGCTTCGCGCAAGCCGTCAATAATATCCTTATAACCATATTTATCTAAAAGCTCAAAAAGAGTGCCGTTTATGTTTAAGGTAAGACTAACTCTTTTATGTTTTTTTATTCCTTCAATTAGAGGACGATAACTTTGGGCGACAATTGCTTCTAAAACATCCTGTTGTTGTTCCGCCGGCTGGTAAAAATGTAAAAAGTTAGCCCAATACATGATATTCCATAGCTTTTTTAAATAATTCAACGTATTCGCTGGCTGATTTGGTCCACGAAAAATCGGCTTTCATAGCTCGTTTTTGAATATCGCGCCAAAATTCAGGATAACGATAAGTCTCAATAGCTCTCACCATTGCGCCGTAAAAAGCGTGGTTGTCAAACTTTTCAAAAACAAAACCTGTGCCGGTTTGATTTGTAGGATTATAATCCACGACACTATCCGCCAAACCGCCAGTCTTGCGGACAATCGGCACAGTTCCGTAACGCATCGCTTCCATTTGCGTCAAGCCGCACGGCTCAAAACGTGAAGGAATAATAACCGCGTCAGCTCCGGCATAAATCATATGAGCGAGAATTTCATCATAATTTAAGTGAATACCAACTTTCTGGGGATATTTTTTCGCCAATTCTTGAAAAAAAGTCATAAAATGCCCTTCGCCGGAACCGACAACAATCAATTGGATGTCAAAATTTTCTAAAAGCGGTTTTGCCGCATCCATAAGCAAGCCAAATCCCTTTTGGTCGGTTAATCTTGAAGCAATGCCAAAAAGCGGAACATCGTCGCGAACAGGTAAATTAAATTCCCGCTGAAGAGCCAACTTGTTTTTCGTTTTTAAATCCAACGTTTTTACGCCATAGTGAAATTGGATATTAGAATCGGTTTCGGGACTATAAATGTCGGTATCAATACCGTTTAAAATACCCGAAAGCCTTGAGCGTCTTTCGCTTAAAAGCTCATGCAATCCCTCGCCATATTCTGGCGTAGTAATCTCCTGTGAATACGTGGGCGAAACAGTATTAACGACATCGGCGTACATAATGCCCCGTCTCATAAAATTAAGTTTTAAGAGTCTCAAATCGTTAAAATCCGGAATTGCTTCTCTCCCTGAATCATAATCCATTTCAGGAACAAAATGATGGTCAAACATTGCTTGAAAAGAAAGATTATGAATGGAAAAAACAATTGCCATTGGCAAAAGTTTAGGGTCGTTTTTGTAAATAGTATGAAAATAATTTGGAATAAGGCCGGTTTGCCAATCAGCGGCAATAATTACGTCCGGTCGCCAGGATGAATGTTTTAAAAATTCAAGAACCGCTCTTGAAAGAAGCGCCCATCTTATCGCGTCATCGGCGTAGCCGTAAACATTCGCCCGTTTTTCGTAATACTCCAAATTTTCAAGAAAATACGCGATAGTTTCGCCCGAATCATTATCGTATCTCAAAACATTGGAAACAAAAAGACCGTACGGGTCTTCTCTCTCGGAAGGCGCCGGCTGCAAACCTTCAAGTTCTAAACGCAAGGGATATTTTTCAGTATCAATAGTGGCATACTTGGGAAGAAAAACGCGAGCATCGTGGCCTAATGTCCGAAGAGCGCCGGGTAAAGAACGCATTACTTCGCCCAACCCGCCGACTTTGACAAAAGGCGCCGCTTCGGAAGCGACAAAAAGAAGTTTTAATTTTTGTTCTCGTTTAAAAATATTAATCGGCGAAAGAATGTTTATCATGAATATTATTAATTATAACAAATTAATCAAAAATAGAAACAAGATAAGAATCAATTTCGCGTTGGTCCAAATTATAAAAATATTTATCACTGTCGCGCAGTTTTGTGGCCAGAGCAACGCCAACAAATCGCCAATGCCACGGCTCAAACCGATAATACGTGTTTTGTTTGGGATAAGAGAGTATAAAGCCGTATTTATACGCGTTTTCCGTAAGCCATTTATACGCGGTTGTTATTTCAAATTTTGTAAACGACGCGCCAATATCCGGGGTTGTAATATCTATGGTTGTTCCAAGCTGATGCTCTGAATATCCTTGGTCTGCCGAAAATTTATTGGCGCCCGAGCCGTACGTCATTTTGTAGTTTAATTTAAGAGACGTCTGAGCGCCAAACGATCGATAAGCCGAAATTATTTCCATAGACATACCGCTTGAAGAGGCGTTTTCAAACAAATTATAAAGATACGGTTGAACATTAGCGTGTATTTGAAAAAGCTGACTTTTGTTGTATAAATATTTTAAATCAATCTCGGCAAGATTGGATGGCACATAGTTTTCGTTGAGAAAATAAACTTTTGAGTATTTTTGCAAAAGTTCTTCGTCTGTTTTGCGAAGTTTTTCAAGAATATTGACGGCGCCTTGAATTAAACTTATCTGCCCCTCAAATAAATTATTTTTATCTTGTTCGGCGACAAGTGAATTTGTAAGAATTGTGTTTTCGTTTTTAGCTTGAGAAAGATTGGTTTCAAGCTGTTTAACTTTATTCTCAAACTCTGCCGTGGTTGAGGCAAGATTGTTTTTAGTCGCTTTAAGCTCTTTTACAGTAAGAGTATAGCGGTAGCCGCCATATCCCAAAGACGCAACTATTATGAATCCTGAAATGAATATAAGTAGTTTAGGAAGATAAGTTCTCATAAGATTTATTTTAACATAATTTTAAGCATTACTTCCTGCCACAAACCCCGTTGTCCAGCATAATTGCAGACTGTATCCTCCAGATGGACGATTGATATTAAGTACATCTCCAACAAGATATATTTGCGGTGTAACGCGCGACTGCATTGTTTTAAAATTTACTTCTTCAAGCTTAACGCCGCCTGAAGACACAATTGCTTTATGCGCGCCCAATAATCCTTCTACGCGCATTGGGATTCCTTTCATACAGTTAACAAGTTTTTTTCTTTCTTCATGCCGTATGCTGTGATTTGCCGTTTCACCATCTACTCCAGCCATTGTAAGTATTATTGGAACAATAGCTGACGGAATAATTGCGCTTAAAGTATTTTTTAATTTTTTATTACTTTCTGTTATAAGAATATTTTGCAAAGTTTTTTTAAGAGCGCCGAGGTCAAATTTTGGGAATAAATCCAGTATAATAATTACTTCTCCACGAGGTAATAATTCACCAATATTTTTACTCATATTTAATACCATTGGCCCGCTAATTCCAAAATGCGTAAACAGTACCCTTCCTTTTTTAGAATCTTGTTTTTTTCCATCTAACAATACAGTGAGTTTAATATCGTTTAGTGTTATTCCGGTTAAATTTTTTACCCATTTATCTTTAATCGCAATAGGAACAAGAGCAAAATTATTTTTTACAATTGTATGTCCTATTTTTTTAAGCCATTTAAAACCTTCTCCCGTTGAGCCTGTTTCTGGATGTGATGTTCCTCCTGTGGCGATAATACATGACTTCGCCATTAAAGTAGTTCCTGTTTTAAGTTGAATTACTACGCATCCAGTTTTTTTATCAATAGAAAAATCAGAAACTATTGCTTTTGTTTTTATTTCTACTCCACCCTTACTCATATATTTTACTAGTACATCTAACACTGACTGTGATTTATCTGAGGTTGGAAAAATTCTCCCGCCCGCTTCTTCTTTTATCTTCATTCCCCTAGAATTAAAAAAACTTAATGTTTTTACAACATCAAACTGTGAGAATGCGGACATAAGAAATTGATCGCTTCCATTATATTGCGTGACCATATTACGAATATCCGGTCTATTATTCGTAAGATTACATCTTCCACCTCCGGTTATAAGGAGTTTTTTTCCAAGTGTTGGATTTTTTTCAAGTAATAAAACAGAACTGCCTAATTCTGCCGATCTTCCAGCTGAAATCATTCCTGCCGGTCCACCGCCAATAACAATAACGTCCCAAATATTATTTTTCATAATAATATAAGTATACAAAAGATAAATTTCTTTATAAATACTGGAAAAATTACTAAAATTAGATTATCCTATAATGTTATGGCGCAAAATGAAGTTATAATTAGATTTAATAAGGCGTCGTTTGGGTATGGGCATAATAAACCTATTTTACAAGAGGCGGATTTTTCAATTCGTCGCGGAGCAAAAATAACTTTAATGGGTCAAAATGGTTCCGGGAAAAGCACTATTTTTCAACTTATTACAAAAATATTACATCCTGAATCTGGAGCAATTAATACTGATGATAAAATTACAGTCGCCACTGCTCGGCAAGTAATCCCCCGCGATCAAATGGATTTAACTGTACGAGAATTTTTTGAGAAATGTTTTACGGAAAAAATATACAACATTGACCCGCGAATTGATGCTGTATGCGAGATTGTAAATTTAAATGCCCCTTATGAAAGGATTGTTAAGTCATTTTCCGGAGGCCAACAAGCGCGCCTTCTTCTTGCATCTGCCCTTATTCAAGACCCTGATTTATTACTATTAGACGAACCGACTAATAATTTAGATAAAGCTGGCATTGAACATTTAACGCAATTTCTTTTGGATTATAAAAAAACTTGTGTGGTTATTTCTCATGATGCTGATTTTCTTAATGCTTTTACGCAAGGCGTTCTTTATTTGGATATATTTACTCATAAAGTAGAGCAATATGTCGGAAACTATTTTGATGTTGTTGAAGAAATTAAGGTGCGTTTAGAAAGAGAAAGAATGAAAAATGTACGGCTTGAAAAAGATATTATACATAGAAAAGAACAAGCAAATTTCTTTGCTCAAAAAGGAGGGAAGATGCGTAATATAGCAAAAAAAATGAACGCGAAAATTGAAGAATTAGAAGAAGAAATAGTAGATGAACGACAAGAAGATAAAACAATTCGCAGTTTCTTTATTCCGTGCCAAGAAGATATAGTTGGTCAAGTATTGGAATTAAAATCCGTTTCTATCATAAAAAATCATAAATCAGTTAATAAAAAAGTTAATGTTATTTTAAAAAAGGGTGAGCGCTTACTTTTAACAGGGGCGAATGGAATTGGAAAAACCACTTTGCTTGAAAAATTAGCGCACGGAGATTTAAAGGGAGAGCTAATTACTACTGGTATAGAAATTGGTTATTACAGACAAGATTTTTCTACACTTAATTTTGAAGATACCGTGTATGAATCACTAATAGCAGTGATAAAGGATAATTCTGATATGACTCAGCAAAAACTTCGTTCAATTGCGTCTGGATTTTTAATTAACGAGCAATTATTAAAAACAAAAGTTGGAAATTTATCAGAAGGATTAAAAGGATTAGTTGCTTTTACTCGTCTCGTACTTCAAAAACCGGGATTATTAATTCTTGATGAACCTACTAACCATATTAATTTTAGGCATATCCCTGTTATTGCTTCTGCTATAGATAAATATACCGGCGCAATGATTCTTGTAAGCCATGTGCCAGAATTTGTGAAGCAAATTAAGATTGATATGACTTTAGATTTAGATAAGGTGTAGATTTTTATCTTTTTTAATTTACTGTATTAAATATGATAAATCATATCTTTTCTTTCAACAACTATTTTCCATTTCTTGCTTTTAGCGTAATCGTAGAGTTTTTTGTTCGGATTAAAACAAATTGGCTTCTCAACTATTTTTAAAAACGGAATGTCTGATTCAGTATCTCCAACTCCGATAGATCCTTTTAATGTCAGGTTTTCTTTTTCTATAGCGCGCATCAAGATTTTAGATTTATCCGAAATTAGTTTTTCGTGCTCAACAGTATTAGTTAATTTTCCGTTGTCATCAACTTTATAAAATCTTCCATAAACTTTATCAAAGCCATTTTTCTTACAAAACTTTTCTAAAACTCCCCAAGGCGAATTTGATATGGCTAAAATAAAATAATCCTTATCTTTTAACTCTTTTATGAGATCTCGCGTGTAACGATAAATGTGATTTTGATTAACGCTTGCAACTTTATCGGCAATTTCTACGAATTTATCGCAATCAACACCATCTATATTTTTATCAAATGCTTTAATTACAGAAGTAATATAGTTTTCGTAAGATTCTTTTCTATCACGCCATTTTTTATATGCTGGTTCATAAATTTTACTTGTTTTACTGGGAAAAATACCTTTTTGCACGAATACTTCTACAAGTTCAATCAAAAGGCTTGAACGAAAAAATGTTCCGTCTATATCAAATACAGCTACTTTCCTTTTATATGTTTTAGTAAGCAGTTTTGTTCTCATTTTTTTGTTGAGTAATTAGTCATTTTCATCTATTCGCTTATTCGCGCGAATTAGAGCATAGAAATAATGTGTTTAACCGCCGACTCTTGATTATCGGATAATCTATAAAACATTTGCAAACTTCGCTGGTCTTTTTCAATAATATCCACCGCCGACAAAACGCCAAGATGTTTTGATGTTGATTTAAATGACAAATCAATTTCGTGGGTAATTTCCCCTACCGGCGCTTCTTTGTTTTCTTTCAGATATTTCAAAATCGCCAACCGCCGCCGATTAGCCAATGCTTTTAAAATTTTCTCCAATTTACGCATAAATAAATTATAGCAAGAATTTCATCTATTCGCTTATTCGCGCGAATTAGAGCATAGAGAATAACTCGCTTTAAATGTTTTATTACTCCAGAGAAATTATTTGAAGACCGTTTTTTTCAATATCTTCTTTTGAGTAAAAAGGAAGTTCAGTTGGTTTGAATTTAAAAACATAACCGACTTTCTTTTCCACGCTTCTGCCGGTATATTCTTTCTTTATTGGATCATATTCTTCAAGTAAAAGCGTGTCGCCTTCATTAATCTCAAAATCATTCAAGCGGAGCTCAAATTTCTTCCTGCCAGAAACTACGGCCTCAAAATATTCCGGCCAAATTTTCTTTTTGATTATTGCCATAAATTTATTTCTTAACCATTTCTTCGACCTTTTTATTTTGCCGTTGCTGGATTTTCCTTATTCGCTTATTCGCGCGAATTAGAGCATGGACAAACAGGTGAATAATAGAAAAACAACCGACAATAAATCTAAAATCTATTTCTCTAATTTTTTCGGCACCACGAGACAGATAACAAAATACGCTATAAGCCCGGGCACGATGCCGGTAAAGATGGAAAGTAAAACATACCCGACCCGCAAAATCACCGCATCAACGCCGAAATACTCCCCCAACCCGCCAATCACCCCGCAAAAGACCTTATTCTCGCGACTTTTATATAAACGCTTCATAAAAATATTATATCATAAAAAATCATAAAAAAATATAAAAGGCAGATTATGTGACATAAATTTACTCGCCTATTTTTTTATTGATTATCCATTGAACAATTCTATGGAATTGTTCAATGACTATATAATTACTTTAGGGTAATCTCAATTATTTTTTGGAAATCTTTGGGCATTTGAGGATTAATAAAATAAAAAACATGCCCCTCAACGCCTTGCGCATCCAAAACATCCAGATTTTTAAGTATGGCAAGGTGGTTAGAAGTGGCTTTAAAAGAAATATTCAAATCCTCCGCAATATCGCCGACATTCATCTTGTGGCCACCGGTCAGCATTTTAATTATTTTTAGCCGGTTAATATTGGCCAAAGCTCTAAAAATTACAGTCCATCTTTTCATATAATAATATTATAGGATAATTTATCATTGTACAATTCTATGGAATTGTACAATGAGTTATTTGCCTGATTTTTTTGTTGGCCGACGGGATTAAAGCGGGATTCATAAATTTATTTTATCATATTAACAAACAAAAATCCGCCAAAAGCGGATTTTTGCATAAGCCCCTAAATTAGCGCCGCGTTTTCGTTAGTTTAATTTATATCTATAATTGAAGGAATTATATTAAAAGCTACTGCTGTGCCACTACTATCCGAATTTTTCATAACATAATTCCCGCCAAAATCACCAAAATCGTCTGATTGATCAGGATAAATTAAATCATTAAACACGCCGTGTGCTAATCCTGCAAATACGATTGTATTAATAATTGTTTTTTTGATGTTTTTAATTTTTTCTTCTTCCATAAAATTTATTTTCCTAATTTTTTATTAACTTCGGTTTTTGATAAAGTGGTTTTTATAACGTATTTACTATGCTCAACTACTAGCCCCAAATATCTCACTCATTTTTTTTATAGCATCTGCTAGTTCTTTTTCTGTATAATAGTTTTTACCTACAGGTTTTTTCTCATTTTCCAATACTATTTTTCCGTGAGTATTTTTATTACTTCTCGGATGGTATATTTGATGTCTAATATACTCTAAATCACTGAGTTCTTTGGGATAATTCTGGTATTTAGATTCAGAAGGCCAAATATAGTCTCTTTTTTTAAATTCCCCCATATCTGTTTTTAGTAAATTTTTATTTTTTCCCTCTAGTGAGCTGTATAAAAATATAAACAACAATTCATCTTCTATTCCAAAAATAATATTATCTAAAAGTAGTTTTGTGAGTCCATCTTCTCCTTTTTTGAAAGAGTAGCATCTTTTGATACAAATATTTTTTGACCATTTCTATATGCTCCACCATCTTTATAACCCCAATACAGATTTTTCATTACTGGATCATTTATTAATCCTAAAATAGGTAGACCATTTGATTGATCAACTAAGGCTATAGAAAAAACAAATATAGGTAAACCGCAAGAAAAAGCCATTGTTCCATCTATTGGGTCGCAAACCCAAATATATTTTGAATTTTCTTTCCTCTCGCTTTTTTCTTCTCCATAAATACTATGTTCTGGGTATTTTCCATTGATTCTCTTAATTACCAAATCTTTTATTTCTGTGTCAGCTTGAGTTAATGGCGTATTGTCTTCTTTTCAAATATTTCCAACTTCAAAACTAAAATACCTTAGGGCTATTTCTTCAGCTTCTTTTGCCAAACTTTTTGCAAATTCTAAGTATTGTTCCATAATTTTATTTAATTAATATCAGGCAAGTCTCTTAGTCGTTTGCCTTTATATTGCCAATAAGCAGCCCCTTGGTATGCGCCACTCTCATTTAATCCTCCTTTTTGCTCATATATTTTGTACGTTAATGGTGTAAGTTTCCAAATTTGTTCACCATATTCCACTTCACGCTCGCCAACTACTTTCGTAGTGATTTCTTTATCAGCTATAAAAACAATTTCTTCTCCGTTCTTAATTCCTTTTTTATAAAAACTAAACCGTACTCCTTGCTCTCTCGCTTTCGAAACCTCGTCAAATTCCTTTTCTTTATCTACATCTTTGGGATATATCACTTTGCCTTCGAATGATAACAAAAGTTGTCGCACTAAATCATAATCAAGGGCAAATAATTCACTATCCCCAACCCGATGTTTGTTAAAAATTTCCTTTAAAAGATTTTCTTTATCATTATAATCTTCAAGCTCAATCGCAAAAAATCTCTTCAGACCGGAAACATTATAATAACCATTTGCCTCAAGATTACGCATTCGTTCCTGATAATTACCAGTGCCAGTTTGTCCTATTTTTATCAACCCAGAAACGGCTGTTGTCATTATGTAAATAATTCCTTTCATAGTTTTATTTGATTAAATCCTCAATTAAAACGCCCAACGCCTTGGCGATTTTTACTACAATTTAATTATACCAAAAAAGTTTAAATTTCTCTAACTGACGCTGGCGGTAGGGGTGAGATTCTTCCCTTTTGGTTAAAATCTTTGATTTTACTACCAAAAGCAATCCGCCGAAGCTTTGCCCGGCCTTCGCAGCCGAAGTTGCTTCGGCGGAGGAGGCGCGTAGGCGGAGAACTCACAATAACGCTTTTTCCCGCACAAAGCGGAAGGTGGAGGATTCGAACCTCCGAGAGGATTTCTCCTCAACCGCATTTCAAGTGCGGCGCATTAGACCGCTCTGCCAACCTTCCGCTTTAAGCGGGATTGCGATTTGTAGATAAAATTCTAACAAATTTTATACAAATCGGGAACAAGACCAGCGGTTTAAACCGCTCACCCACCCTACCTTTTGGACCAAGCGAGAACCCCGAAATAGTCCGCTTCTGGCGGACATTACGGGGCAGGTCGAACTCTCGCCTTTCCTTTGGACTTGAGGGGAATCGAACCCCTATCTTCCGGATGCAAACCGGATGCTCTGCCACTAAGCTACAAGCCCAATCCGCTTTTATACTAAACAAAAATCCGTTTGACTTCAAGTTTTCGCTCAATTAAAATTAAGAATTATGCTTTTGCTAATTATCACAACCGCCGCTCTGGTTGACAGCGTTAATCCCTGCGCTTTTTCCGTTTTAATACTGACTATCGCCTTTCTTTTCACTCTCGGCCGCGACCGTTTGAATATTTTGAAAATCGGCCTGCTTTATATTTTCGGCATCTTTATTGTTTATATTTTAATCGGCCTCGGAATTCTGCAAACTTTGCAAATTTTCAACATCCCTAATTTTATGGGAAAAGTCGGCGCGTCTCTTCTTATAATATGGGGAATTATTGAATTGCTCGGCGCGATTTTCCCGAATTTTCCGATTAAACTGAAAATCCCTCAGGGTTCACACAGAACAATGGCGAAACTTATGGAAAAAGGTTCGGCGCCAACGGCTTTCCTGCTCGGCGGATTTGTCGGGCTTTGTGAATTTCCTTGCACCGGCGGCCCATATCTGCTGGTTCTCGGCCTCTTGCACGACCAAGCGACTTTTTGGAAGGGGCTCGGATATTTGATTTATTACAATTTGGTTTTCATTTTGCCACTGATAATCATACTTTTAATCGCCAATAATAAAACGCTTCTGGAAAAAACCCAAAAATGGAAATCTGAAAATATGAAAGGAATGCGCTATATCAGCAGTTTGGCAATGATAATTTTAGGCATAGTGATTTTTCTTTTATAATCGGTTAAAATAAATATATGGACGAACAAAAATTTCAAAAACTTATAGAAAAAATCCAAGAGCTTAAAAAAAGCGGCGAGTTTGACTTGTCAACCGAAGAAGATTTAAGCATCGCCATAATGAATTTAATCAGTCTGGAAGAGCATTTCTTTTTCACCGCTAAAAAAACAGGTAAAGAAGAATATTTTGATTTTATGAACGAAATCAGGGAAACGCGCAAAGAACTGCTCGCGAAAATGATTGATAAGCATGAAGGCGAAACTTGGTGCGCGGCAAAACATCTGCTCGCAACCGCAATGCGCCTGATTGAAGTCGGCACGAAACTTTATTCTGACGGCAAAAAAGAAGAGGCTAAAAATTTTTTTGACAAAGCGTATAAAATTTACTCACTGTTTTGGGCGTTGCGACTGAAACTTATCAGTATCCCCGAATTAAAAAATGAGGTGAAAAACGAAAAATCCCCGCATACGGGGCAGGCCTGGACAACGGAAGATATTGTAAATAAATTAGTGAATTGTTGCGATGAATAAGTTTTATTTCAGCCAGATTTGCCTTTCAGAAACAGAATAATTTTATTCCAGCGATAAAATTTTCTTCGCCCTCGCCCCGACGGCTTCCCCCGCTTTGCGGGGTCAGACCAAGCCCGTCGGGGCTGCGGGATGTTCTTCAAAACAAATCTGACTTCAATTATTTTGTAAAATAATATGTTAAACAAAAGCGCAAAAATTATTATTAGTATTGGTATTATTGCCATAATCGCTGTTGCGGTGTTGGTTTTTTTACAGATTAAAAAAGACAAGTCGCAAAATAACGCGCTAAGCCAATATGACAATTTCGCCAAATGTTTGGCGGAAAAAAATATCACGATGTACGGCGCCGAATGGTGCGTCCATTGTCAAAATCAGAAAAAACTTTTCGGAAATTCATTTCAATATGTTCCTTATATTGAATGTCCGGAAAATACTAAATTATGCATTGATAAAGGAGTGGAAGGATACCCGACTTGGATTTTCCCTTCGACAAACTCAGGGCAAGCCCCTGAGGGCAAAAAATTTGAAGGAGAACAAACACTTGAAAAACTTTCACAGGAAAGCGGTTGCGCCTTATAATCCTTTTTCAACGCGCTCTACATATTCGCCAGTTTGAGTATTCACTAAAACAACGTCTCCGCTATTGATAAATAACGGAGTGTTTACTTTCGCGCCGGTTTCAATAATCACGGCCTTGTTTCCGCCTTGCGCCGTATCTCCTTTAATCGCCGGCGGAGCTTCCACAACCTTATAAGCGACTTTAATCGGCAATTCTATATTGATGATTTTCCCTTCAAATTTCACGGCTGTTGTTTCCAAATTCGGCTTTAAAAAATCAACCGAATCCCCAAAAGTTTCTTTATCAAAAGAAAAACGATTTTTTGGATTGCCGACTTCGTCAAACCAATAAGCTCCCCTGCTTTCATAAAGAAAACGCGAGGGCATCTTTTCAAGTTCCGCTTCTTCCAAAATGTCGCTTTGATGAAAGGTTTGCTCTTTCACTTTTCCGGTTATCAAATTTTTCAATTTCGTTTTGCTTACCGGTTTTCTCTGTTGCATTCTCAAAAACGCAAATTCCAGCACTTCATAGGGCTGTCCTTCAAAAATAATAAAAGTTCCGGGTTTTAATTCGTTGTAAGTCAGAGACATTTTTATTTATTATTTACAATTCTCTTTATTGCTAATTGTATTTACTGTACTTGTACTGATAATGGTTGTAGTAATCAATTTCTCATCAACTCCCAAAACATTGCCCATGGCGTTAAGACCGCTATTTATGTTTTCTTTGGCAAATTCAAACGCGCTATTTTTAAAATTATCCGTTGCTTTGGAAACTGAATTATTAATCACACTTGTTTGATTTTTTATTTTTTCTCCGATTTTGTCAACGCTTTTTTTACCATATTCCGTTGCCGCTTTTACTACCGGCAAGTTTTCAAATGTTCCCAATACTTCTAACGGCTTAAAAAAAGCATAGGTTTTTTCCATTTTTATTGCCGAATAAATATAAAAAAAACCGGCAATCGTAATGATTATTAATAAAAAAATTATAAATTTTTTGGAATGTTTACGCATTAATTTCAGTGTCGGCGGCAGGAATCGGACCTGCGACCTAAGGTTTATGAGTCCTTCGCTCTACCACTGAGCTACGCCGACGAAAATTTTAAAAATGTTGCGGGGGCGGGAATTGAACCCGCTCCTGGGGATTATGAGCCCCCCGAGGTACCGTTCCTCTACCCCGCTGAAATACTCCAACAACTTAGAAAATTTCAGCGAAGAACAGAAATGGGGATTATGAGTCTATAAGACACTGCGAGGTACCGTTCCTCTACCCCGCCGAGATGCTCCAAATTTTCAGAAAATCTCGGCGAAGAATAGAAATAAAATTATGAGTCTAAAAGACACTGTGAGACACAACTCTTCTACCCCGCGATAACAATATACTCGTGTTATTTATAAAAATCAAGAAAAAATTAAAAAAATTACTTAAACTCCGCCACGAAAGCGCGGTTGGATTTATTAGAAGTGCCGATTGATTTTATATACTGCGGAACGCCATTGTCATCAGCCACAATAATAGTTTGAACTTTTGTTAATGGGTCCGAAAAATCCAAACCATCGCAATCCACGCTCGCTCCCTTAAAAGAATTATAAAATTCGCATTCCACTCCGGCGTCAGCCGCAAAAATAGCCCTTGTTGAATCAACAAAATTAAAACCCATTCTAATTCTTTGCAACATCATATAACCGGATAAAGAAGTAATAACTAAGACACTGGTGCCAATCAATAGAACCGCTAAAAGCATCGCTTGTCCTTTTTGTTTTTTTTGATAAATCAATGAATTCACCCCGTTAGAAGTCCATACTTGATTATCTTTATTGAATATCTTAAAGGCGAAGCCGACTTTCGTCTTTGGCTCCTTTTGTAAAAAATATTTTTTAAGACTTCTAACGGGGTTCATTTTTAAATTATACCATATTGCTTAAACGAATTATTTCTTCAGCGATTTTTGAAGCGGCGTCGGGTTTTGAAAAACCGCGGGCGGCTTCAAACATTTTTTTCAATAAATCAACATCGCCGATAATTTTACTTAATTGACTCATAAAAATATGGGGTTTAAGATTTTCTTCTTCAATAACAACGGCGGCTCCGGTTTTCGCATATTCATAAGCGTTTCTAATTTGATGAACCCCCACAACTTTCTCGCTTAAAGGGATAAGAATTGACGGCTTTCCGAAAGTGGCGATTTCAAAAATTGAAAGACTGCCAGCGCGTGAAATTACCACATCAGCGGCCGAATAAGCGTCTTTTAAATTATTTTCAAAATAAGGAATAATTTTATATCGTGATTTTTCCTCTTCGCCGAATCCTTTCAAGACAACCGCCAGTTCACTTTTAACGCTGTTAAAATTATCAATGCCGGTTTGATGAAAAATTTGCCAATCTTTCACCAATTCTCCGGCGATATTCAACATAAAATCGTTTATAGTAGATGAACCTTGCGAACCGCCCAAAATCAGCATCAAGGGTTTTTCCGACTCAAAACCAAGCATTTTTTTAGCCATCTGTTTGTCTATAATATCACCTTTAAAAAGAGAAGGCCTGATTGGATTGCCGACAAACGCTATTTTGGCGCGAAAAGATTCGGCTTTTTTTGCGTTTTTTTGCATTCCGACAATTTCCTCGGCAGTTGAAATAAAAGAAACGGCAATACGGCTCGCGAAAGACAATGCTAATTTATTAGCTAAACCGATTGTTGAATCAGAATCATGGACAATCACGGGAATTTGATAAAATTTGCAGGCAATAACAACCGGTAACGAACCCGGACCGCCTTTGGAAAATAAAACATCCGGCATAATCCAAAAAACTTTCCAAAACGCCTGAATAATACTTATGGGGAAAAGAATAAAATCCAAAAAATTACGCAAATCAAAATAACGCCGTAATTTGGCGGATAATATTTTTGAAACCGAAACGCCGTTGGAAACAAAAAGTTTGCGAAAATTTCCGGGAGCGCCGAGATATTGCAAATCAATATATATGTTTCTTTTCGCGGCAAAGGCTTGCAGTTCTTCAACAACCGCTAAAATCGGATAAATATGTCCGCCGGTTCCGCCGCCGGTGAATAAAATTCTCATGTGTACTTTGATATATTAACAATAATCCCGCTCATCGTCAAAAAAACCGCCAAAGCCGTACCGCCGTAACTGATAAAGGGCAAGGGCACCCCTGTTAAAGGAACTAATCCGGAAACGGCTCCGATATGAATAAATGTTTGAATCGCAATAGCGGAAACCAACCCCATCACCGCCAATTTCCCGAATTGATCGCTCGCCTTCTTGGCTATTAAAATTCCTCTTATAAAAAAAAGTATGAAAACGGAAATTAAAAACAACGAACCCGTAAACCCCAATTCTTCCGCAACCACGGCAAAAATTGAATCTCCTATCGGCTCGGGAAGATATTTGAATTTCGTGGTTGATTTGCCAAAACCGACGCCGAATAATCCCCCGCTCCCAATGGCCTCTTGCGCCCGATTTATTTGATAACGGCTGGTGGCGTCCTTAGCTTCATCTTCAATAAAAAAATTTTTAATTCTTTCATAGCGGTAAGGAGTCGCATAAATCACGAAAACAAGCGCGAGAATTCCCAACAGCGCGATTAAAAAAAGATGCGACATTTTTAATCCGCTCGCGAAATAGACGATTAAAGCCGAAACCATAACGATTATCAAAATCGTTGTCGCCGGCTGAAATAAAACCAACGCGCCTATAATTCCCGAAATAACGATAAACGGCACAAAACCTTTTAAAAAACTTTTTTGGCGGCCGGATTTCCTGTTACTTAGCCAAGCGGCGAGATAAATGATAAAAGTTATTTTTAAAAACTCCGCCGGCTGAAATGAAAAAAAGCCGATATCCAACCAACGGCTCGCGCCCCTGTGGGCAAAACCCAATGGCGTAAAAACCAAAAGCAAAAGAACGATATTGATAAGTAAGGCGTAAACCGCGATTTTTTTCCAATTTTGATAATAAAAATTGGAAGCGATTAAAAAACCGACGATGCCCAAACTTAATCCGTAAATTATCTGATGCTTAAGATAATAATAAGTGTCGTTAAATTTTATTTTTCCCGTATCCGAAGAAGCGCTGGAAAGAATCACTAAGCCAAAAACCGACAATATAATAATACAAGAGATAAAAATATAATCCGGCCGATGTCCTTTTCTCATATAAATTTATCGTTTACCAACGCCTTCCCCTCTAAAATATTTTGGAATTTCCCTTCTTTCACCGCTCTTTTACCGTTAATAATAACATCTGAAATTTCCGAATTTTCAATTCTGAAAAGAACCAAATCAGCAAAATACCCTTCCCGAACAATTCCCCTTTTATCCAATTTAAGCTTCGCCGCCGGCAAAGAAGTTATTTTTTTAACTGCTTCTTCAATTGTCATAATTTTGTCCTTTTCAACTAATTCCAAAAATTTTCCAAAGCCGCCTGCCTGCGCAGGCAAGCCGGAAGAAATAAGAGCTTTGTCGCTTTGCAACATTTTAACCGATTCGCCGGAATAATTATCATCAAGATTCGCGCAAAAACAAATATCAGCGTTGCTGGAATTTTCTTCAATTAAATTAAAAGCTTCCAGAGACGGTTTAAAATTATTTATCAAAATTTTAACTCCGGTTTCTTTTGCCAAAAAAATCGCTTTTTTAACGGAATCAACGATTCCTTCTTTATTGTCTTTAAGATTATAACTTAAAAGCGCGCCGACTTTAACGGCCAATTCCGCCATTTTTTTAATTTCAAAATAGGACACTTCCGAAGCCAAAGAGTGGTCAAAACCGACGGAAATGCCGAAAGCTCCTGCTTTTAAATTTTTCCCCATAACAAAATTCAAAACCGCCGATTCGTTTGGAGTCAAATCGCGAAAAATTAATTTATGCGCGTCGTGAATAATATCAAAGCGAACGGTTGTATGCCCCAAAAAAGTGCCAAAATTCACATTAAGCTTTCTTGTTTTAAAAGTCTTTAAAAATTCAGTTAAAGTATGCCAATCAACATTAATTTTTCTTATATCCGCCCATGGTTTAATCGCTTCCAAAGAGCCGTAAAGAAGCGGCGCCAAAGAAAAGCCCCCGTGTCCGCCGATAACGGAAGTAATTCCTTGTTTTAAAATATTTTCCTGATAATCATTAGAAAAAATTTCCAACGAATGGTCGCTTTCATTATTAATATCAATAAACCCCGGAGCTAAATAAGCGCCCATCGCGTCAATAATTTCATCAGCTTTATAATTCGGGAAATTGCCGATGGCGGAAATTTTATCGTTTTTTATCAAAACATCGGCTTTTATCGCCGACCTGCCCGTACCATCAAGAAGTTGAGTGTTTTTAATTAAAATAGTCATTGCCAATGTTGTATAAATTTATAAGCGAAACCCAATGTTGAGCGAAATAAATTTATCTACAACATTGAGCACCCCGTTAAATAAGATTTGAGACGATTTTTAATAAACATTTTACCTAAATATGTTTTCAAATATTTCTCTCTGTGTATAGCATCTTTTTTATCTAAACAAGCTTCATAATAAATCAATTTTAGCGGTCTTCTATCTTTTGTTGACGATACATGTCCTTTTTGATGTTTCTCAAATCTTAATTTTAAATTTTCTGCATAACCCGTATAAGATTTATTATCTTTTAATGATTTTAAAATATATACATAATAAAACATATTATAGAAAATTTAAAATTATTTAACAGGGTAAAGGTTTTCTAATTAAATTTTTTTCACCTTTGGCTCAAAAATTTAAAGAAAGCCCCTTAAAAAAATTTACTTAAAAAGAAAAGTACCAGTCCTAAGCCGGAAAACGCCGCTGAAAGAATCCAAAAGCGCATCGTAATCTGGGTTTCCGGCCAGCCCAGCGCTTCAAAATGATGATGAATTGGCGCGGATAAAAATATTTTTTTCTTTCTGATTTTTTTTGAAAGCAATTGTAAAATCACCGAACCGGATTCCATTACCAGAACAAAAGCGATTATCGGCAAGAATAAAACCGTATTGGTCAATAAAGCAATCACCGCCAGAACAACCGTCAAACCCATTATGCCGGTCTCGCCCATATAAAATTTCGCCGGATGAATATTAAACCATAAGTAAGCTATCAACGCGCCTATGATAACAATAATAAAAGCCGTTAAATCATAAAGCCCTTTGGTATAAGCGATGATTCCCAAAGCCGCGAAAATCGGCGAAAGCACTCCGGCGGACAAACCGTCCAAGCCGTCAACCACCCCGCTGGAAAAAGTCGCCAACATAACAATAATAAAAAGCAAAATATACAAACCATCTATTTCCAAATTGCCATAAAAAGGAATATAAATGCTTGTCCAACCGAGTTTGAAATAAAACCACCAAGCGCCGACCAAAGCAATCAAAGAAATCAAAGCCAACCTGATTTTAAAACGAATTCCGCCTCCGACATATTTCCCCTTACTTCGCACCACCATAATATCGTCAGCCAATCCCAAAATTGACGCCGCGATTAAAGTAAAAAATGGCAGCCATGTCTGCGAACGCGAAAGAAAATTAAATTTCGCCAGCCGCGTTTCCGGGAAAATCAAAGAAAGCGCGAATACGCCGAGCGTCACCAATAAAACCGTTGCCCAAATAAGAATGCCTCCCATTCGCGGAGTGCTTATTTCTTTTTGTCCGTGAAACTTAGTAAATATCGGAGTCGCTTCGTTGCCGAATGTTTTTTCTCTCGGCTTCTTTTTCCAAGCCTTATATTTATACAAAAAATGTATAAGAATCGGCGCCATGGCAAAAGCCACAACAAAAGATAAAACAAACAAACTTAAAATTTTTATTATTAAAAAAGCGTGGGTAAAGTACATTATTTATAGCAGTTTATCATTTTTTTCGTTTCATCAAAAGCGTTTTCGGCTCCCAAAACAACCGTCAATATTATTTTATTATCCTTATTAAAGAGAGCGACGAGATTCCTTCCGGATTCGTCAATATAGCCGGTTTTCCCGCCGATAAAATCCGAACTGCCCGCGAATCTGTTAATATTCAAAAGCTTGCGGGATTTTTGCGACTTCAATTCTTTTATAACAACTTCTTTTTGACGGCTGATTTCAAGAATTTGCGGATGATTATTGTAAATATAAGCCGACAATTTCGTCAGGTCGTCGGCCGTAGATTGGTTTAAAAAAGAAAGGCCCGTTGATTCCTCGTAATAAGTGTCGTTCATTCCCAATTCTTTGGCTTTTTGATTCATCATTCCCGCGAAATTTTCTTTACCTAACTCTTCGGCTAAAGCGACTGCCGCGTCATTGGATGAAACCACCATCATCGCTTTAATCAAATCTTCTATTTTAAAAATTTCTCCTGCTTTAAATCCTCCGGTTGTCCCCTCAGTGGCGACAGCTGGCGCGCTTATTATGATTTCTTTTTCATTACCGATTTTCTCCAAAGCTATCACCGAAGTCATTAATTTTGAAATTGAAGCAATCGGCCAGCGTTTTTGAGAATTAAAAGCGAATAAATTAAAATTATAATCAA
>CAZXNT010000003.1:0-146588 GCA_964642155.1 uncultured Candidatus Saccharibacteria bacterium | reverse complement strand
TTCCATACACTCCATTGTCTACTATGGAGTGTTCTAGTTCAAAGGTGCGGGGAGGGAGATGCTAATTTAGAGTAAGCATCTCACTGCGAGATGCTTGTTCTTTAAAAAAAGGAGAAGAAATGAAAAAGATATTGTTGATTGCGGCGCTTTCTTTGTTTTTCTTTGAAGTACTCGGAATTACTATGAGTTATGGAGGGGGCTATGGAGGAGCAGCAGCTACTATTATCGCTTCAAATTCAAAAAATTTGGGAGCGGTTAATGAAAGAGTGGCATTTTTTTCAATAACAGTCTGCTCTTTAATAATTCCAACTATCGGAATTATTCTTATTAGTTTTAAAAATCAGTTAAAGACGAGGCTGTGGATGGCAGATAGCGAAAGTTATAGAAGGCTATTTGTTTTCTATATAGTCGTACTCTCTTCATCTATTATGAGTGGGCTTGTCGGTGTGGTTGCGGGTTTTTTTGCAGGAACATTTATGGGTTTATTATTAGGTGTAATTATGGGCATGGTTATGGGCGGATATGCAACAAAACACGCAGATATGTTTGATGATTGTAAGTTTATAGGGGCGTTTGTCGGGGGTTTTATGAGTTTTTTTATAGGGGGGCTCGCTGGTAAACAGCAATATGGGATGGCTATATGTTATTTCATATTTATAATTATAGTAATGATAATTTCTTTCTTTTTTGCTAATTATCAATTTAAGTATAATCAGCTTAGGGAAAGAAATAAGGGCTAATGAAAGGCTAATAGTACGAAGAGTAGATGATTTTATCACCTACTCTTTTTATTTGCAGAATGTCTCTAAATTTGTTTTAATATAAATAATCATTTTTAAATTCTTATTAATTTTATGAATAAAAAATTTCAAATTTCCAAAAGCAGTGTTTTCCACCGGAGATTGGATTATCAATATCCGGTTATTACGCGTGGTAAGGGGATTTATCTTTATGATGAGCAGGGAAAAAGATATATAGACGGAGTCGGCGGGGCTTTGGTTTGCAATATTGGACATGGACAAAAAGAACTCGCGCGAAAAATAGGCGAATTAGCGGGAAAGACGACTTTTTTACACGCGGCGCAATTTACTACCAAGCACATGGAAGATTACGCTAAAAAACTTACCAAAGTTTTGCCCAAAGGAATGACGAAATCATATTTTGTTTCCGGCGGTTCGGAAGCGGTGGAAACGGCGATTAAACTGGCGAGGCAATATTATTATGATTCCGGTCAAAAAGAAAAATATAAAATTATTTATACTTGGCCGAGTTATCACGGTTCCACTATAGGCGCGCTTTCCGTGACTGGTAAAAAAGCGTTTCGCAGAATAGCGGAATCGTATTTGCTTAATTTTCCTTCATTTAACGGATTTTCTTCTTATCGTTGTCCTCATGATAAAAAAAATAAAAATGGTTGCGTCGCGGAATGCGCTTATGAATTGGAAAAAACAATAAAAAAAAATAATCCTAAAACAATCGCCGCTTTCATTATTGAGCCGGTTATCGGCGCTTCGGCTGGCGCGGTTTTGCCGCCAAAAGGATATTTTCAGATTATCAGGAAAATTTGCGATAAATATAATATTCTTTTAATTGCCGACGAAGTGATGTCCGGTTTCGGTAGAACCGGCAAATGGTTTGCCGTTGAACATTTTGGGGTTATTCCGGATATTATGACTGCTGGCAAGGGAATTTCCGGCGGATTTGCGCCCTTGGCAGGAGTTTTTTGCGCGGATAAGATTTTCAAGGCGATAAAAAACGGCTCCGGAAATTTTTCTCATGGGTTTACTTTTGCCAATAATGCTTTTACCACCGGCATAGGGAATCTTATTTTAGATTATATGGTTAAAAAAGATTTAGTCGGAAATGCGGCAAAAATGGGCGATTATTTGATGCAAAAATTAACAAAATTGAAGAAGTTTGATATTGTCGGAGACGTGCGGGGAAAAGGATTGATGACAGCCGTGGAATTTGTGAAAGATAAAAAAACAAAAGCGCCCTTTGAAAGAAATATCCATTTGGCGGAAAAAATTTCAGATATTGCTCAAGATAAAGGATTAATGCTTTATTTTTGCGTTGGTTTTGCAGATGGAATAAATGGCGACGCCGTGATGGTTGCTCCGCCGTTTAACGTGACTAAAAAAGAAATTGACGAGATTGTTAAAATTTTCGCGGAATCTATTTTAGAATTCCGACAATCTCTTTAAATTAACAATGCAAGGCAGAAAATTAGCTGATAAAAACAAAAAAATATCTTTGACGATAAAAACACAAGCTTATTTTATCGGGTTTTGTTATGACGCGATAAATTTTTTATTTAAAGTTTTTTCATTGATTTTGTGGCCTAGAAAAATTCAAAATTCGCCTAAAAAAATTTACATATATAGAATCGGCAATATCGGCGACATAATTTGCACTATTCCGGCGATTATCGCTGTGCGCAGGGCTTATCCCGACGCGCGTATCACTTTATTGACTTCACCAGGCAAAAAGGGCAGGCCAGGAGCTAAAGAATTGTTGGAAGGAGCTTGGTTTATTGATAAATTACAGGTTTATTATGATAATGAAATCGGCGGCTTGCGCAAAACAGCAAAATTTATTAGAAAAATACGAGCAGAAAAATTTGATTTATTGGTTTATTTCCCGCAGGAATTGATTACTTTGAAAATATTATTAAGAAATTTGATTTTTATTAAATTGTGTGGGATTAAAAAAGCGGTTGGTTTTGAATACAGCACGATTAAAAAATGGACCAGGGCGCAATCCGCGGTTTATCAATTTGACAACGAAACTGACAGATTAATTTATTTGTTAAAAAGATGGGGGATCCCGGCAAGCGATAAAATTGAATATGATTTGCCGATTTCCCAAAATATTAAAGAGGCCGCTTTAAAGATTGTTAATGAAAATAAAATAAATTTAAAGTTTCTTTTTGGAATTATGCCCAGCGCAAGTTATGAAGATAATCAGTGGTTATTGGATAATTTTGTTGAAGTCGGTAAATTTATTTTGCAGCAATATAAAGATTGTCAGATTGTTATTTTGGGCGGTTCGGGCGATAAAAATAAGGGAGAATATATAAAAAATAAAATAGGAAGCAACTTAATTATTAATTTATGCGGAATGCCCTTATTGGAAACATCTTTTCTTATAAATAATTTAAAATTATTGGTTTCTAATAACACTGGTTTAATGCATATGGCGGCTTTGGCGAGAATAAAAGTTGTCGCCATTTTTTCTCCAGCGGAATTAAACGGCAAATGGAGGCCGTACGGGAAAAATTCAAAAGAACTTATAAATCGGAAAGTGTCGGAATGCGACGGATATTATTACAAAAAAACTCTTAATTGCCATGAACGGATAAATGACGTATCAGTGGAAGAAGTAAAAAATGAAATTGTTAATTTTATTTAGAAGATAGATTGAACTCTTTTATCAATTTTTTACAAGTGCCGTGTTTTCCCATTTCATAAACAGCTATTTTATTGATAATAAAATCAGAGATATTCCAAATAATATTTGACATTATTTTATTTGCTGACAGTTCATTTTTAAAGCGAGTTATTGTTAAATGAGGAGAATATAAAGCCATTGAATCAGAGCACCCGTATTTTTTTATATTTTTTTCTTGCTCTGGACTAAAATTATAGTAATAATCAGAACTTTCTTGATTTTTGTTTTTAATGTCTTTTTTTCGCAATGGATTGAGTTTTGCAATAATTTTTTTATACAGTTTTTTGATAGCCGGCGAGTAATTGAATTTTACGCCGATAAATCCTTGGTCACCACTGATTTTTTGAAATTGGAATTCAATATTTTTGGTATTTTTGGCGATTTTTTCCACACCTTCTAATACTTTATTTATATCGCTTTTGCGATATTTTGGCGCGTAAATTGTTATATGAGGATGAAATTTAATATTATCTAAAATAAAAAACGCCTTATTATTTTTGCCAAATTTTTGGCTTAATGAAACAGTCCTTTTGATGATATTTTTAGGGGGTTTAAACGCTATATTTAATCTTAT
Organism: uncultured Candidatus Saccharibacteria bacterium; assembly: GCA_964642155.1. GTDB lineage: Bacteria > Patescibacteriota > Minisyncoccia > UBA6257 > UBA9933 > JAJYWO01. The sequence goes on along the minus strand of CAZXNT010000003.1, from coordinate 142,564 downwards.
TGATTTGTCTGAGTTTATATGTTTCATTAAGTTTTATTTATTATAATATTTATCACCTTTTTTAAATTATTAATATAATAATCTGGTTGAATTTTTTCTTTTAGCAATTTATCTCCTATTTTAATTGTTTTGGCATTAATTTCTTTACCCAGTATTATATCGTTTTCTTTATCTCCAATTATCCAACTATCATTCAAGCTGATGCCGAATTTTTTTACCGCTTGCATGATTATTTTATCAAAGTGAACAAATTTTTTATTATTAAATATAAAAATTTTATAACCTTTTTTAGTTAATTTTTTTAAATTTTGAACATTTTGTTTTTTATTTATTTCGTCAACGTCAATAAATACCGCTTTAATTGTTGGTTTAGAATAAGCCTTTAATATTTTATTAATTAAATTTGACGTTGATTCGTATCTCGGAGATTTTAAAATATAAATTTTACCACCTTGTTCTTTTATTATTTTACTTTCAACGCAATTTTTACCCCATTCAGCGCCATTGCAATGTATATTCGGATTAATTTTGCGTATTATTTTTTTAACGTTAAGTTCATCAAAAAGCACAATGTAGTCAACACATTTTAACACTGCCAACATTCCAGCTCTATTGTTTTGAGAAATTATCGGCCGTTTTGGGCCTTTATAACCTCGGATAGAAGCATCGCTATTTAAAAGCACAATTAAAACATCGCCTTGTTTTTTCGCTTCTTCCAGCGATTTTACGTGTCCGATGTGTAAAATATCAAAACTGCCGCTGAAAGTAACTATTATTTTTCTTTGTTTCTTTAAATTTTTGACGATTTTAACGATAGCTGATTGAGTTTTGATTTTTTTATTCATATTTTAAAGCATTAAGTTAAAAATATTATATATTAATTATAAATTATAATCAAAATGATTATTTTATTAATAAATTATTTTTATAAAAAAATCCCGCTAGAGGTCCGAAGACATAGCGGGCATATTGCGGTCTGAAATTAAAGAGCTTTAACCGTTTTGCGTATTACCGGGTCAAAGTTTTTGTTAATTTTTGAACAAGAAAACCACTTCAACGCATGATATTTTCCACTTCGCGAAATAAGATTTCTTATTTCCTTTTGTTTTATTAAAATAGAAAATACCATTATTAGAGTAGCTCTGCCATTTTCCTTTGGCGGTTGTTCACGAACTTCGTAAACGGAGGAATTAATGCATATTAATTTGAATCTTGATGGATTCACATCAATTCCCAATTCCTCTTGCAGAACTTTTTTTGCTGTTTCGGCTAGAGTTTCTCCCGGAATTATGCCCCTTCCGACAGTCCACCAAGTTTTTGGCTCGGTTTTTCTCAATCCGAGTAAAATTTTTCCATTTTCTGAAACTGGTAAAACATCTACAAATGGCAGAACAAAACAATCGTAAATTTTCCCCATTTCTTCGGGTGATAATAATATCGGTTTTTTAGAGGGGATAAAATTGCCGTGGATAAAATGATTTATTTTCACATAACCTCCATTTTAATTTAAGCGTCGGTCGCTACCCTTTTTGTACTATTTTAAATAAAGCATACTTTAACGGAAATGTCAATAAAAAACCGTAGCGAGCAATAAATGCCTCGCTACGGTTAAAAGAAATAATCGTGTCGCTCTTCGGCGACTTCAATGGTGTCAATGTCTAAGTCGTTAGTTACGAGTTTTTCAATCCACCAGTTGGTTTGGTGGAATAGGCAAGTGCAATCGGCACATTCTTTACTGGCATTAAACTCAGTAAGAATGTTTGTTACTGCTTTTTGCGCATAATCTATGTTGCAGTAGGTATCTTTATCGCCGATGTAGGACTTTTTTATTCCTCTAAATCCGGGACAATGGAAAATCCCTATTGGCGATAAGACTTGGCGGAATATTGCCATATGGCAGGTTTTTGGCTGATGCGTGAAGTCGCGCCAGACGGTCGGCTCTTCAAGAACTTTTAAATTGATGCTTTCAATCACTTTAAAATCCTTGTTTTCGTATGTTTTTGCCTCACGAATTGCTTCGTGAATACGAGAAATTACCGAAATGTCCGCTGCGGTTGGATCAACTGCTTCAACATCGTTAGAATCAAACCTTGTTAAAACCGGCTTAATGGAAATATAGCTGAAATTATATTCGCGGGCTAATTTTGTTGCGATTACAATTTCATCCATATTCGGGACGATGTCACACCCTTTTACATTTTTGGCTTTTTCCCAAGTAATAACAAAGGAAAAGCCAATGGGGAGTTGGGGGTTGCGGTTGCGCATTTTTAATACCCAGCCACAGACTTCTTCAAGGGTAATTTTTAATACTGGCTTGTGTATTTTTTGCCATGTGTCATTGGTGCCAGCGTCAATAGATAGCCTCACCCAATCCCTGTCTTCTCCTCTAAGCCATTTTACGGAGTCGTATATTATTTTACCGCGCGACCCATTACTTATAATCGCGACTTGAATGTCGCGATTTTTGAGAAATCTTACAATTTCTTCAAATCGCGGATAAAGAGTCGGTTCACCTCCGCCAATTAGAGAGACAGAACGTAATTCATTGTTAATCATATTATTTAACGACAGTAATAATTTCTCGTGGTCAAATTTGCTTTTAGAATTAATTACATCAATATCTATGCAATGACCACAGCGAAAATTACATGCTGTTGTTAAGTCCAGATTAATAGAGGTTGGCATTAGATTCGGCGTCTCAACTTTCAACCCTTGCCTTACGGCTCTTTGCCATTTCACATATTCCTTAACTCTCGGCAACACTAATGGCTGCCGCAGTTTTGCCGTGAAATCATGCTTTTCATCAACTTTGACAGTCATTATCATCACCTTCCTTTCTTTATTTTTTTTATTTATAATTTAATTCAATATTTCTAAGTGCTATTATCTTAATAACAAATTCAATATATTTTGTCAAGTTTTATAAAAAATAAAAAATATAAGTTAGCCATATTAACCGCGCATCCGGTCCAATATCAGGCGCCGCTTTTAAAAAAGATGGCGGAAAATCCGCAAATTGATTTAACGGTTTATTTTTGTTGGGATTTCGGCGTTAAGGAAGCCGGTTTTGACGCGCAATTTGGCAAGAAAATAAAGTGGGACATTCCAGTTTTAGAAGGGTATAATTTTAAATTTTTAAAAAATTATTCGTTAAAGCCGTCCAGCGATTTTTGGGGCCAGATAAATTTTGGAATTATAAGAGAAATAATTAATAATAAATATGACGCGGTTTTAATTTTCGGCTGGAATTCTTTTACTAATTGGTTGGCGTTTTTAACGGCATTTTTGACAAAAACGCCGGTTTTTTTAAGGGGAGAAAGTCCTTTAAACCAAGAATTGTCAAAATCCAAATTAAAAATAAGGATTAAAAAAATAATTTTAGGTTGGTTATTTCTAAAAGTCAGCGCGTTTCTATACATTGGCGAGGAAAACAAGAAATTTTATCAATTTTACGGCGTTCCGGATAATAAATTATTTTTTACGCCGTATGCCGTTGATAATAAGCGTTTTATTGAAGCTGCCGAAAAATTAAAAAATAAAAAGTATGAATTAAGGGAAAAATTAAAAATCGGCAAAAATGACGCCGTGATTCTTTTTGTCGGGAAATTAATAGAAAAAAAGCGGCCAATAGATTTATTAAAAGCATTTGAAATGCTTAATACTAAATACAAAATACTTAATACTTCTCTTGTTTTCGTCGGCGACGGCGCTTTGCGTCCTGAACTTGAAAATTATGTTAAAAAAAATAACATTCCAAATATTCACTTCGTTGGTTTTAAAAATCAAACCGAATTGCCGGAATATTACACAATGGCCGATGTTTTTATTTTGCCATCAGGCGTTGGAGAAACGTGGGGATTGGTCGTTAATGAAGCAATGTGTTTTGGGCTGGTTATCATTATTTCTGATGTTTTAGGTTGCGGTTTGGACTTGATAAAAAATGGCGAAAATGGCTATATTTTCCCGCTTGGAGACGTAGAAAAATTAGCGGAATATCTTAAAGAATTGGCGGGTAATAGTAAAAAAATAAAATTATTCGGCGAGAAATCTTTTAAAATAATCCAAAATTATAGTTTTCAAAAAGATATTGATGGAATTTTAAGCGCTTTGGAGAAAATTAATCAATCTTAAACTCGCAATTTTCATTAAGGAAATATATAGGCTGGCAAATAAATTTTTTCGGAGGTTTTCTTTGATGTTCCCATTGAGGGAGCAATTTTCTTTTTATTACTTTAAAAGCGCGGATGATTAAAAGCGGAATAAAAATCAAGCAAACGCCGATTTTTTCAAAAAGTGAATATGAGAGAAAAAATAACGCTAAATCTTTTTTGGCGCCCTGCCAATAATTTAATTTAAATTTATTTTTTATAAATCCGAATATGACGCTGTTGATTGTTTCTGCTCCGATAAATATTTTCATTTCAAGCAAATTTTTAACCCAATAAATCTTAAAAGCATATTCAAAACAAGATTTTAAATAATTGGCATAGCCAACAATGCCAGCGGCTTTATTAATATCAAATCCGGCTTTTTTGCCTAAACTTTGCGCCCTTTCTATTTTTATATAAGCCGATTTATCCGTGAAAACCATGAAATCATATTTGGATAATATTTTAAGGGGTACAATTACATCAATGCCATAGCCAATTTGAAGATATTTCTTCGTTTCTTGAGAAATAATGTCGTCATCATTATTTAACATTGCTTCGGTGATAAAAGAGAATGATTCCACTAAATCTTTTTTTCTAAGAAAAGATAGCATAAAAAGCATCCCGAAAATATTTCTATATGAATTTTTTATGTAAAAATTTGTGGAATAATTTTTTGATTTAAAGATATTCTCGTAGAAAATTTCAAAATAAATATCATTGTTGTTTAATTTTTCTTCTAAACTAATTAATTTTGAAATAATGGCTGCGGCCTTCGGATTTTCATTAAATTGTTTGACGCCTTCCTTTATGTAATTTTTTGAAAGCCAGTCGTCATGGTTGAGAAGCTGAACAAATTCTCCGGAAGCTAACTTAAAGGCGTTTAAAAAATTTTTCACCGCTCCCAAATTGGTTTCGTTTTTAAAATATTTTATTCTTTTGTCTTTACTCGCGTAATCAAGAGCGATTTTCTCTGTTTTGTCTTTACTGCCATCGTCGGAAATTACAATTTCTATATTTTTATAAGTTTGATTAATACAGCTTTCTAGCGCTCGGAAAAGCTCTTTTTCTCCATTATAAACGGGAATACAAATGCTTACTAAGGGATTGTTGTCCATAAGAATAAATTAAGATATTATTATAAGGCATCAATGAATAATTTCAAAATTCTTTTAATTGGCGACGCTTCGCCGCAAGACCGGATAATTTTTTATCGCAATGCTTTTAAAAGATTGGGTTGCGAAGTTGAGGCATTAAACACAAAAGGAATTTATAAAATAAGTTTTTTAAATCGGGTTTTAAATAAATTTGTTTTTAAGGCGCCGGTTTATTTCGGAACAAAAAATCTTAATTCAATGGTCGTTAAAAAAGCGATTGAAAGCAAGCCGAATTTTATTTTATTTTTTAAGCCGACTTATATTTCTTCCGTTTCGTTGTTAAAAATTAGAAGCCATGATATCAAGATATTTTCTTGGTATCCGGACGACATTTTTTATTCTAAAAATTCCAGCCGGTCTTTTTATAAATCAATTTCTTTGTACGATTGCCATTTTTCTACAAAATCTTTTAATGTAAAAGAGCTTCTTGATTTTGGCGCTAAAAAAGCGGTTTTTTTGCCGCATGCCGTTGATTCAGATTGTCATCATCCGGTTGAAGTTTCAGCGGTAGAAAAAGAACAATTGGGAGCTAATATTGTTTTTATCGGCACTTATGCCGATGACAAGCGAACTGACTATTTGGAGAAATTGTGCCGAGATGGATATGATATTAAAATTTACGGCAATGGCTGGCATAAACACCCAAAAAATTCTTGTTTGTTTAAAAGGGGATATATTAAATTTAAAGACGCTTACTGCGAAGATTCGTCAAAAATTTTTAATGCCAGTAAGATAGTTTTGGCTTTTTTAAGAAAACACAATCGGGATGTGCAAACGGGCAGAACATATGAAATTCCGGCTTGTGGAGCTTTTATGCTTCATGAACGAACAGATGAAGCAAAAATGCTTTTTGAAGAAGGGAAAGAAGCGGAATTTTTTGAATCTTACGAAGAATTAAAAAAGAAAGTGGATTTTTATCTTTCTCATGAAGAAGAAAGGAAAGAGATTGCGAAAAACGGTTATGTAAAAGCGTCAATACCGCTTTTTTCGTATGATAATAGAGTTGAAACAATTATTAAAATATATCATTTATTATCTTAATTATGTGCGGATTTATTGGAGTTTTTGGCTTAAGCGCCTCAAAATTTAAAAAAGAAGTAAAAGATGGTTCTTTAATCATTAAACATCGCGGTCCTGACGCGGCCGGTTTTTATAGCGATGATTTTTTTTCGGTCGGTTTTAATCGTTTGAAAATTATTGATTTATCAAATGACGCTAATCAGCCCCTTGAGGACGATGAATTTATTTTGCTTTTTAACGGCGAAATTTACAATTATTTGGAACTTCAGGAAAAATTTGGATTTAAAACAAAAACTTCTTCCGACACAGAAATACTTTTTAATGTTTTAAAAAAATTCAAAAATAACATTAAGGAAGGAATTAATCTGTTAAATGGAATGTTTGCGTTTGTTTTTTACGAAAAGAAAACCGGAAAAATTATTTTAGGAAGAGATAGGTTGGGAGTAAAACCATTAAATTATTTTATTAAAGGGAATAATATTTTTTTCTCTTCAGAAATTAAGGCGTTGAAACCGTTTTGTAGCTCTTTTGGCGTCAACCACAAAGTAGTTGTTAATTTTTTAGTAAATAGAACAATGGACTATAATGAAGAAACATTTTTTAATGGAATTTATCAAATTAAGCAAGGTTCTTTTATTGAAGCGGAAATTAAGGGCGAAAAATTAAAAATAAAAGAAGCAAGATATTGGGATGCGGCGGAAATTAAGACAAGCGGTAAAATTACGCGAACAGAAGCAATTGATAAATTTAAAAAATTGTTTTTTGACGCTGTTTCTTTGCGTTTCAGGGCGGACGTTCCCGTTTCCATATTGCTTTCCGGCGGGCTTGATTCTTCAGCTATAGCTTCGGCGGCGGCTATTTTAAGCCTTACTAAAGAAATTACGACTATTTCCGCTGTTTATGAAGATGACCCGATGGATGAAAAAAAATTTGCCGTTAAAGTTATTGAAAAATATAAAAATCTAAAGCCGATATGGGTAGAAATTAAAAAAGATGAGTTTTTTAAATCATTGGAAAAAACGATTTATCATGAAGAAATGCCGTTGCCCGACGGATCAATGGTTTCCCATTTTATTTTAATGGAGAAAATTAATAAGAATAAAATTAAAGTTGTTTTGACCGGACAAGGAGGAGATGAGATTTTGGGCGGGTATGTTCATACCTTTTTGCCGGCTTATGAAGCGGACAAAATAAGAAATTTTAAATTTCAAAAAAATAGCTGGCGGGGGTTTTTTCACGCTTTGCCGTACAGCGTAAAAAATTTTTTAAGAACTTTATTTATTTTCAAAAATGATGGTAAATTCTTTAAGGATAAAAAAATATTATTTTTAGTTGATAAATTTTATAAACATTTTTCAGAAAAAACGATTTTAAACAGTTATTTGATTAACAGTTTAAAATATTGGTCTTTGCCCGGGTTTCTTCATTATGAAGACAGAAATTCAATGGCTTTTTCCATTGAGGCAAGAGGACCTTTTCTTGATTATCGTTTGGTTGAATTTATGGTTTCTTTGCCCAATTATTTTAAAATAAAAGACGGCGTTAGCAAATGGATATTAAGAGAATCGATGAAAGATGTTATCCCCGAAGAAATTTTAAAACGCAACGATAAGCAAGGATTTTACGCTCCGATAGAAAAGTGGGACAAGGAAATCCCTTTGGATTTTTTAGATGACAAAGATTTTCGCAAAGAATTTAATTATATTAATTTTAAAGAAATTCAAAAAAGCAAAAAAATGAAGTGGAGAATATACACGCTTTGGCTATGGTACAATATATTTAACGTTTAATACGATAAATATGAAACGAATAAAAAATTTATATCACCTGATAAAAAAAGATTATTTAGGAGATAAGGCAAAATTAATTCCTGAAGAGTTTTGGTCAAATTTTGTTTGTGTTGGGGGGGCAAGTGAATTCCAATATCAAATGGGGAAAATTGTACCGTCGCTTACTAATCCAAGACAAAAGGTTTTAATTATAGGAGTTTTTGGAGGAAGAGACTATTTTTATTTTAAATTAAAAGGATATGATGTTTTTGGATTTGATGTTTATGAGGATAAAAGATTTGATAATCTTGTTGTTGGAGATATGCAGAAAAAACTTCCTTATCCAGATAAATATTTTGACGTTGTAATTGCTAACGCAGTTATTGAACATGTACCAAGAGACTATGATGCGCTATTAAACATTAGAAATGTTTTAAAAGATAAAGGAATTTTTATTATGTTCGTTCCATTCTCTTTGATAGATACAGAGCCAACCCATGTTCATATTTATAGCATGGTTTCTATTAAAAGATTATTAGCTGCAAGCGGTTTTGGTATTGAAAAATCATATGAAATGCCAAATCTATTTAATCATGCAAAGGTAGTTAATCTTATTATTCATTCAATAAATGCTTTTACTTATTTAGTATTCAATAAAACTATTTATAAATATATACTCCCAGTTTTATGGAAATCAGAATATTGGCTCGCAGAAAGAAATACCCTATCATTTTTGCGGCATTTAAATCGGAGTGGATACGCTGCAACTTTAGTGTGCAAAAAAGAGGAGTTTATTGATTCTGTGAAGCTTAATAAGGACAAATTTGAAAATATTTAGCTGTTTAATAATATGGTAAAAAAAATATTAAGAAATTCGTTTTTATTCACCCCTTTCATTATTTTTTACAGGAAAATACGGGATAAAATATGGGCTGTAAATAATTTACCAAAAGAAATACATATAAGAGATATTATTATACCTTGTCATAATTGGAACATGGGGAAAGTATTGAAGTCTGACACTTCTAAAATCATAGACAATCAATGGATATACGAAGAAGAAGACTCTGATTTATTCAAAAAAATTTGCAATGGTAAAGAGATGTTCTTTGACGTAGGTTCTCAAATCGGTTACTATTCATTTCTTGCGATATCGCAAAATGTAAAAAAGCAGTTTCTTTTGAAGTATTGCCTCCTTATAATAAGTTTGAAAATAAAATTGTCAAATATAACAATCTTGAGTCAAAAATAATTCCGGAACTTATGGCCATAGGAGAGAATAACAAAAAATTTTATTACAAGGACGGGTTTTCTTTTATCAAGGCAAAAAAAGTATCTCTTGATAGTTATTGTAATTCCAATGATATTTTCCCCGATTTGATTAAAATTGACGTTGAAGGAGATGAAATTGAAGTGTTAAAAAATTCAAAAGAAGTTTTGAAAAGGAAACCCTCCCTTTTCATATCTATACATCCTTTTGTTAAGGGTAATGAAAATGTTGAGGAAGAAATTTTATCTATTTGTAAAAATTATAATTATAATATAATTCATAATAAAAATGATTCTATTTTTGCAATATAAAAAGTAATAAGGAAAAGGTATAAAATATGTCAAAAAAACAGGAAAGGGGTATAATAAAAATGGAAAACATGCTGGTTAAATTAATTGGTTATACGGCGACGGTATTGCACGGAGACACCGCTGTTTTTGATCGTTGGTTGTGGCTTAGAAAAAATATTCAGTCGGGGAATTTAAGAACTTTGGATGCTGGCTGCGGTTCCGGCGCTTTTACAATTTATGCCGCTAAATTAGGGAACGAAGCGGTTGGCGTTTCTTTTAATGAACAAAATAATAAAAAAGGAGAATTGCGGGCGAAAATTTTAAATATTTCCAATGTTAAATTTATGCAGGGAGATTTGAGAAAATTGGACGAAATGTCAAAGGATTTGGGGAAATTTGACCAAATTATTTGTTTTGAAACAATTGAGCATATTTTAAATGACAAAAAGCTTATTAAAGATTTTTATTCTCTTTTAAATTCAGGGGGGAAATTATTGCTGACCACTCCTTATAAATATTATAAGCATCTTTATGGTGATCAAATTGAAATGGCTGTTTGCGAAAATGGAGACCATGTCCGCCGGGGGTATACTTTTGAGGAATTAAGAAATCTATTAAGGGAAGTCGGCTTTAAAATGGAATTGGAAGAATTCATAACGGGATTTATTTCCCAGCAACTGATAAATTTAATAAGAATTATAGGGGACATTGGTCCCGGTTTCGGAAAAATTGCATGGGTAATTACATTTCCGTTGAGGATATTGGTTATTTTTGACACGCCATTAACCAAATTGATAAATTATCCATTTTTTTCAGTGGCAATTATTGCCAATAAAAAGTAAATTGTTTTTTAAAATGAATTTAGCTTTATTGTATAAAAATAAAAAAGTTCTTATAACGGGCGGATTGGGATTTTTGGGGAGTAATATTGCCAATGAAATTGTTCCTTTCGGAGCGGAAGTAACAATCATAGATTCATTAAATCCGCTGTACGGAGGAAATATTTTTAACATTGAAAATATCAAAGACAAAGTAAAAGTTGTTATTGGCGATATCCGCGATGAAGGCTTGGTTAATGAAGCTGTTAAAGATAAGGACATTATTTTTAATTTGGCGGCTCAAGTAAGTTATATAGACAGTAATTCTATGCCGTTTGAAGATTTGGATATAGATTGTAAAGGACAACTTGTTATTTTAGAAGCATGCCGGAAATATAATAAGGGCGTTAAAATAGTTTTTGCCAGTTCAAGAATGGTTTTGGGGAAAATATTGTCTGAGACAGTGGATGAAAATCATCCGACGAATCCTTTGAGTTTGTACGGCATACATAAATTAACGGCTGAAAAATATCATCTAATGTATTTTAAGGATTATGGCATTAGGTCTGTTATTTTGAGGATTACCAATCCTTTTGGCGAAAGACAGCAGATAAAACACAGTAAATACAGTTTGCCGGGCTGGTTCATGAGGTTGGCTATGGAAGGAAAAACAATAAAAATATTCGGTGACGGAAATCAATTAAGGGATTATATTTACGGCATTGATATCGCAAAGGCTTTTATTCTGTGTGCAGTTTCAGATAACACTGACGGGGAGATTTATAATTGCGGCTACGGAGAATCGTGGCATTTTAAGGATATGGTTAATTTTATTGTTAAAACTGTTGGAAGCGGAAATATTGAATTTGTTTCATGGCCGGAAGATTATGAACGCATTGAAACCGGAGATTTTAAAACCGATATTTCCAAATTAATAAAAGCTACGGGATGGAAACCAAAAATCTCAATAGAAGACGGCGTTAAAAGAATGGTTGATTATTATAAAAAATATAAAGATAAATATATTTAAAAAATGGATGTTTCTGTTTCTGTCGGAGGTAAATTTCATATGTTTAATCTTGCCCAGCAGCTGGAAAGGAGGGGAATCCTTAACCAATTAATAACTTCTTATCCCAAATTCGAAGTTATTAAATATGGAATTCCGAAAAATAAGATAAATTCGGTTTTAGCAAAGGAAATTATTGAGCGGGGCTGGAATAAGCTGCCAAATTTTTTTAAAAATTTATATAACCCCCAGTATTTTATTAGTGAAGTTTTTGATAAATCAGCTTCAATTTGTTTGCGGAAATCGGACATTTTATTTGGCAATTCTTCAATGTTTCTTCATGTGATGAGAAAGGCAAAAGATTTAGGGGCGATAGCGGTTGTTGAAAGAGGTAGTTCCCATATAAAATATCAAAATAAAATATTAAAAGAGGAATACGAAAAGTTTGGCATTAAATCTTTTAAATTGGCGCATCCTAAAATTATCGAAAAGGAATTAAATGAATATGAAGAAGCCGATTATATTTCCGTTCCTTCGCTTTTTGTGAAAAAAACTTTTATTGAATATGGGGTTTCGGAATCAAAAATAATCCATAATCCTTACGGGGTGGATCTTTCCTGGTTTAAACAAATTCCCAAAGAAGATGATGTTTTTCGGATTATTTTCGGAGGAGGATTGTCTTTGAGAAAAGGAACTCATTATCTTTTACAGGCGTTTGCCGAATTGAATTTGCCGAATGCGGAGCTTCTTTTAATTGGTCCCGAGAGCGATGAAATTATCCCTTTTCTTAAAAAATATGAAGGAAAATATAAAAGGTTGGATTACCGGCCGATGAAGGAACTTTATAAATATTTTTCTCAAGGGTCGGTTTTTGTAATGCCGTCCTTGGAAGAAGGTTTGGCTTTGGTCCAGCCTATGGCCATGGCTTGCGGGTTGCCTATTATTGCGACAACAAATACTGGAGCGGAGGATATTGTGCGCGACGGCATTGACGGTTTCATAATTCCCATTCGCGATGTTAATGCGATAAAAGAGAAAATTTTATTTTTATATGATAATTCTAGTATAAGAAATAATATGGCGGAATCGGCAAAGGAAAGAATAAGCGCTAATTTTACATGGGATGATTATGGGGATAGAATGATTAAAAATTGCGAGAAAATGTTAAAAAATCGCAAATAATTTTGAATTATGTTTAAATTTATCAAAACAGAAATTCCCGAGGTTATTTTAATAGAAACGGAAATTTTTAACGATAATAGGGGATTTTTTATGGAAACGTACAAAAAATCCGTTTTTTTTGAAAATGGCATTAAAGATGATTTTATTCAGGATAATAGTTCTAAATCTTTTTATGGCGTTTTACGGGGATTGCATTATCAGCAAGGTCCAAAGGCTCAGGCGAAATTGGTGAGATGCATTAAGGGAGAAATTTTTGACGTTGCGGTTGATTTAAGAAAAAATTCGCCCACATACTTAAAATGGGTCGGGTTTACGCTTTCCGCTGAAAATAAAAAACAGCTTTATATACCGATTGGTTTTGCTCATGGATTTTGTTCTTTGGCCAATGATACGGAAATAGTCTATAAATGTTCGGAAGAATATTTGCCCGAATCTGAAAAGGGACTTATTTGGAATGATCCAATTATAAATATTTTATGGCCGATTAAAAACCCGATTATTTCGGAAAAGGATTCAAAAAATTTTCCAGCAGCCGATTTATAAAATATTAAAATTATTTAAATAAATAATGATAAATTTTTCTTCCATATCGCAAAAATCAATATTGGGGCGGATGATGAGGATTTTTCTTAAACTAATTCCTCAAAATACGAAACTTTTTATTCTGCAGGGGAAATTAAAAGGAAAAAAATGGATAAAGGGGTCCGGCGTTAACGGTTATTGGCTTGGCAGTTACGAGCCGGAAGAGCGGAAATTTTTTGAAGAAACAGTCAAAAAAGGAGACGTTGTTTTTGACATTGGCAGCCATGTTGGTTTTTACGCTCTTTTGGCTTCAGAATTAGTCGGCGAAGAAGGAAAAGTTTTCGCTTTTGAACCGTTGCTAAAAAATTTAAAATATCTTAAGAAGCATATTAAAATAAATAACATTAAAAATATTGACGTAATTGAAGCGGCGGCCTCCGATAAAGAAGGAACGGCTTTTCTGGAAAATGAAGGCGACGGCTCTTACGCTAAAATTGTCAAAAATAAAGGATTTGAAGTAAAAACAGTTGTTCTTGATAATTTGGTTAAAAGCGGAAAATTGTCGGCGCCGAATATTATCAAAATTGACGTTGAAGGAGCGGAATTCTCCGTTTTAAAAGGCGCCGCTTTTATTTTAAAAAAATACGGGCCCGCGATATTTTTGTCTATTCATATATTTGACGATAAAATCCATAAAAATTGCTGTGATTTTCTTAAAAATGCGGGATATGGTCTGAAATCAATTGCGGGCAACAGTTTGGATGGAATTAACGAAATTTTCGCTTATAAAAATGATTAACGAATATTTATTTATTGTAATTCCTTTATTTTTTTTAATTGCCGCCGTTATTTTGCGTCGTTGGCAGACGGGGGTTATTTTAATATTCAGTTGGCTTTTAATTGAAGATGTAATTCGTCGGCTTGTTCCCGGCCAACCGGGTCAAATAATGCTAATTAAGGATATTCTGATTTTTTTAACTTATTTTTCTTTTTTAGCGATAATGGCAATAAAAAAGAAAAAAATTTGGCAGCCTTCATTTATTGTCCCTCTTTTATTATTTATCGGATTCGTCTTGATAGAAGTTTTTAATTATAACGCGCCAAATTTATTTTTTGGCGCGATTGGATTGCGTCATTATTTGTGGTATTTGCCATTGGCGTTTTTGGGTTATCATATGTTTGATGATAAAGAAAAATTATTGAAATTTTGCCGAATTTTGGTTTATGCGGCCATTCCGCTTTTTGCATTAATCATATTTCAATATTTATTCTGGGATTCAAATATTGTTTTTTTAAGGTCTTTGTCAACGGGTCATCAATTTCATAATTTCACTTTGGTGGAAAGCGAAAAAATACCATTATTATCATCAGTTTTCGGTAGCGCTCACAGATATGCTCGCTTCTCAATGTTATTATTTTTTCTAGGGGTGGGGCTTTTAACAATAAAAAAGAGTAAAATTTTGATAATTTCCACTATTTCCGCTTTCTTGGGGATAATTTTAAGCGGCAGCCGCAGCGCTTTTGTTTTAACAATAATGGGAATTGTTTTATTTATAATATCCGCCGTTTATGTTAAAAATAATAAAATATTTTCTTTGTGGCGCAATAGCCGGGTTAAAGCGTCTTTATTAGTTTCAATATTGGCGTTGGCAGGATTAATGGTTTTTATAATCAGTGATTTGGGAATATTCCAAATAACGGCATTTTATTACGCTTTTCAAGAAAGAATTCCTTCGATGATGTTTAAGGAATTTAACAGGACATTTCCCGAAGCGAAGCTGTTTGGGAATGGAGCCGGGACAATGTCTCAGGGCTTGGATTATATTCCCGGCGGTTTGGATTGGATTCGATATCAAACGCAAGAATTAAGGACTGATTCTTGGTTTGAAAATGGCGTTAGCAAGATTATTTTTGAGCTTGGATTCGCGGGACTGATTATTTTTTATTTTTTCTGGGGGTATTTATTTTATCGGACGAAAAAAGAAATCAAGAAATTAAATATCTCTCCCTTAAGGAATTTAGCAGTTGCAATTTCTACATTTTCCTTTTTAATGTTAATATGGTTTTCATTTTTGCATCATCAGACATTCGGCGATGCCACCACATTGGCAACTTTATGGTTTTTTATCGGCGTTTTATTTAATTTAAACAAATTAGCGACATCAACAGCATGAAAATTCTTTGCGTAATTCCGTCATATTATCCAGCTTTCCAATTCGGAGGGCCTATTGCTTCGGTCCATAATTTGAATAAATCATTTGTCCAAAAAGGAATTGATATAGCGGTATATACTACAAATGTCGGGTTAAAAGATAAAGTTATCGCGAATAAAGAAGTCTTAATAGACGGCGTTAGGGTCACCTACTTTTCATTTTTAAAATTTTTTGAATTTTTCGGGCCGACTGGCTGGCAATTTTCCGTTCCTTTAAGCAAGGCGCTAAAAGAGAATGTGCCGAATTTTGATTTGATTTATATTTCAGCAGTTTGGAATTATCCGACCGCTATCGCAAGTTATTATTGCCGAAAATATAAAAAACCTTATATTATCGCGCCACGGGGAATATTTTATCCGTATACTTTTAATAAAAAAATTTGGAAGAAATGGCCTTATTATAAATTAATTACAAAAAGAGATTTGGAAGGGGCGGCGGCCATTCATTACACAAGTATAGATGAATTCAAAAAAGGCCATTCTTTTTTAGGAATAAAAAACAATAAAACTTTTATTATTCCCAATGGCCTTGATTTGTCGGAATTTGATAATCTTCCGGCAAAAAGAGTTTTAAGGGATAAATATCCTATGCTTAAAGATAAAAAAGTAATATTATTTTTGGGTCGGTTGGATTGGAAAAAGGGTTTGGATGTTTTGGCGAAGGCGTATGGAAATGTGATTAAACAAAGAAATGATGTCCATTTATTGGTTGTGGGAGACGGACCGGATAGTTTTAAAAAGAAAGTTAAAGAATGGTTTAAAAACGAAGGAGTTTTAGAGGGAGAAAAAATAACTTTTACTGGAATGCTCACGGGTAAAGAAAAATTGGAAGCGTTGAGCGGCAGCGATATTTTTGTTTTACCGTCATATTCGGAAAATTTCGGGATGGCGATAGTTGAAGCGATGGTTTGCGGATTGCCGGTTATTACCACCGATACGGTCGGGGTTCATAATGAAATAACAGAAACAAGTGGAGGCTTGGTTATTCCGGCTGGCGACGTCTTGCGACTTAGTGAAGCTATTATTAAAATTATTGACAATAAAGAATTAGCCCAAGATTTAAGCAAAAACGGGAAAATATTGGCAAAAGAAAAATTTGATTTTAATAAGGTTACCGACAAAATGATTGAAAAATTTAAAAAGATAGTAAATAATTATTAATATAAAAAATGAAATTTCCTCTTAGTGTTATAATTTTAACTTATAACGAAGAAATTCATATTGAGCGGTTGTTGAAAAACATCGGCGATTGGGCGGATGAGATTTTTATTGTTGATTCTTTTTCGACTGATAAAACGTTGGAAATTGCCCAAAAATACGGATGTAAAATTTTTCAGCATAAATTTGAAAATCAGGCGCAGCAATTCAATTGGTCTTTGGATAATATAAAAATCAAAAACGATTGGATTTTACGATTAGATGCGGATGAATATTTAACGAAAGAACTTAAAAATGAAATCAACGAAGTTTTGCCGAAGACGCAGCCATCAATAACCGGTTTTTATATTAAGCGAAAGGTTTATTTTATGGGTCGCTGGATAAAGCACGGCGCTTATTATCCGGTTTGGTTTTTAAGATTATTTAAAAAAGGCAAGGCGCGTTCCGAACAAAGAGCAATGGACGAACATATTGTTTTACTGAAGGGCAAATCCGGAAAATTGAAAAACGATTTTATTGATGACAATAAAAAAAATTTGGAATGGTGGGTTGCCAAGCATAACAATTATTCCACGAGAGAAATGGTGGCTACGATTAGCGACGATTATGGGTGCGGTAAAAAGAAATTTTATTACCATCTGCCGATTTTTTGCCGAGCTTTCCTTTATTTTATTTATCGTTATTTTTTCCGCTTGGGCTTTTTGGACGGCAAAGAAGGCCTGATATTTCACTTTTTACAGGCTTTTTGGTATCGTTTTCTTGTGGACGCGAAAATTTATGAGCATAAAAATAAATCAAAATAATAATTGTTTTTTAATTTTAAAGAGCTATAATTCATTAATGGATAAAAAACAACAAGTTTTTGAAAATTTTGAAGTGATTTTAATGATATGACTAAAAAATTTTATGAAAATTATTGGAAGGGGCAAGATGATTATTTAAGCGATTTCGCGCTTAAATGGCCTAAATTGAAAAATTATATTCCATTGAATAATAATGTTGTGATTGTTGATTTTGGCTGTGGAAACGGGAAAATTTTAGGAGAAATAAAAAAAATAAATCCCAAGGCGAAATTAATAGGCCTTGATGTTTCTGAGGCGGCATTAGAACAAGCGAAAAAAGATTTGCCGGATGTTGAATTCTATAAAATCAGCGATGGCGAGAAATTCCCTCTTAATAATGAAATAGTCGATTTTATCTTTTCTTCAGAAGTTATCGAACATATTTATGATACGGAAAATGCTTTTATGGAAATTGCTCGCATTTTACGGCCAAGTAGTAAAATATTACTCACAACTCCTTATCATTGTTTTATAAAAAATTTATTGATTACAATTTTCGCTTTTAATAAACATTTTAATCCAACTGGCGCTCATATTAGATTTTTCTCAAAAAAGACATTATTAAATTTGTTAAATAAAAACGGTTTAAAAGCTGTTAAGATTGGATATTATGGTAGAATATATCCAATTTCACATTCAATTTTCGTTTTAGCGGAAAAAATTAAATTATAAAAAGTCGAAATGTAAATAAAAATATTAAATTATGTTTAAAAAATCAGCATTTGTTTTCGTTATTTTATCGTTAAGTTTCGCTTATTTTAATTTTGAATTTTAAATAAAAACATGAATAAGAAAAATCTTGTTATTTTTTTAACGGCAATAATTTTTATTACAATATTTTTTTTAATTTATAAAAAAATTGAGAACAAATACCAAATACGAAGTCAACTTATTTACGATAATATCCAAAAAAATAACATCGAAAAAATTTCTGCGGATAAAACTATAAATTGGAGCGTTTATTCTTCGCCAATTTATAGAATTACTTTTAAACATCCGGTTTTTTGGAACTACTCAGTTAGTGATTCAGGGGGTGTTAATGATTCAGGGGTTAGTGGAGATAAAGGAGAGATGATTTTTATATCGTCTTTTTTAGAAAGTGAAATAACAATGGATGATATTGTTTATGATGAAATTAATCAAAGAATGCAACCATACGGCGCGTATCCCGTAATTGAGAAATTACAAATTAATGGGCAGGAAGGACGATTAATAATTTCTGAAAGTTTTACATCAAAAGATGATTCATATAAATCAGCTGCTTTAATCATAAAATATCCTAAACCGATTAAAATATCAGAAGTAGATAAAAATTATCTTCTTATAAATTTTGGCGGCATAGATTTAGATTTAATAAAAGAAATTATCAAAACTATTGATTTTTATAATTTAAAAATATAAATTCGCAAATAATAAGGGCTTGATATTTCACTTTTTACAGGCTTTTTGGTACAGGTTTTTAATTGACGCGAAAATTTATGAAACAAAATTAAAAGTTGATAAACAGAATAAAATTTAGTATATTTAAAAATCATGAGAATACTTGCTGGCAAAAAATGGAGAGAGGGTTATTTGGATTATTGCCGAAATAAAAATGAATACAGAATTCAGGTTTTTGCTTGGAAAAATCTTGAAAAACTTGAAAATGTTTATCACACAAGAGTAAAAAGTTTGAGATTATTGATTAATTATTTTCCAGTTGTTGGGCCTCATGGTTTATTCACAAAAACATGGTCTCGACTCAGAGAAGAACGGCGTAATGAAAAATATGTTTCTTGTGGAATGGGGAAAATTATTGAAAGCCCCGACAATAAAATTTTTCAAAAAGGAGATTGGGTTGATTTTGTGGCGCCTTTGCATCCGGCTCTTGTAGAGCGGGTTGTTTTGCCGGAAGAGTTAATTTTTGGAATTGATAAATCTAATTTGCCTGAAATGTCGGAAGATGCGATTTTATATTCCTCTTTTGGAAAAAATGAACAGCAAGACGTTTGGTGGAAAGATGTTATGGGGTGGAGTGTTTATTCGGGAATAGAAATTTCCAAAGAAGCGCGGAAAAAGTTGGCGGATGGATTAGTAAACGAGATTAAAAATAGTAAATGGCTCAATTCTCAAAAGATTGATATAAAAAATGCAAATCCTGTTTCAGAAACTAGAGGGCAAATTAGCAATATAAATTCTAATAATAAAAAGAGTGGGGTTTTGTTTGGTTATGGCAATTACGCGAAAACCAATATCATTCCTTATTCCAAGCCTTTTGTGGAAATAAAATCAGTCCATGAAATCGACCCAACACAGATATTTTTTGAACAAGGAATTGAAAGATGGGATTCTTCGCCCCTTCCGAGAAAAGACGAAAAATACGACGTTTATTTTGTTGCCAGCTACAATCACACCCATGTTCCGATAACTTTACATGCTTTAAACCAAGGCGCGTATGTTGTCGTGGAAAAACCGGTTGTCAACGATTATGATGAATTAAATGAATTGGAAAAAGCTTTAAGAAAATCCGGAAGAAAACTTTTTATCGGATTTCACAAACGCTATGGCGCATTTAATAAATTTGCCCTTGAAGACCTCGGCGTAAAATACGGAGAGCCGATTTCCTATCACTCAATAGTTTATGAATTGCTTCAGCCGGAATTTTTTTGGTATAATTGGCCGGTTTCAAGAAGCACGTTTTTCGCCAATGGCTGTCATCAGATTGACCATTTTCTTCATCTTAATAATTTCAGCAAGCCGATAAATTCAGACATTAAATTGTTACAGGACAATGCAGTTGAAGTTTGGATAGAACTTGAAAATGGAGCCACATTCACGACGACTTTTAGCGAAAAAGGCAGCTTAAGAGTGGGGCCAAGGGATATTGTGGAATTAAAAGTCCACGGAAGAAACATAAGAATAATAGATGCCATAAAATATCAATCCGAAGACAATTACAGAATAATCAGAAAAAAGAGAATATTTAAAACTAATAGCTATAGAGATATGTATCAAGAGATAGGAAGAAAAATAGCCAATAACGAAGACGGGGATTCAATAGAATCAATTCTTATATCGGCAAAAATAATGCTTGACCTTGAAGAGAAACTTCAAAAAATGAAAGACTGGGGCGACAGATATGATAAAGCCAAAGAAAGATTTTGGAGTTATTTTAAGTGAAGCCGCATTTTTATGAAAAAAAATATTTTAATCATTACAGATTCTTATCCTCCGGAAATCCGTTCAGCCGCGCAATTAATGAAAGATTTAGCGGATGGTTTGCGCGATAAAGGGCATAATGTTTGGGTTGCCACTTCTTATCCTAAATATAATTTAGCGGATTCTGGAAACACCGCTTGGACGGAAGTTGTTGATGAAAACGGCATAAAAGTTTTACGCATAAAAACCCTTCCGCACCACAAGGTAAATTTTATTATCAGGGGCATAGCGCAGGTTTTGATGCCCTATATTTTTTTCCGTAAAATTAAACAAAATATTAAAGGAAAATTAGATGTCGTAATTGTTCATAGCCCGCCGTTGCCGCTTTCAATAGCCGCTTATAAAGTAAAAAAATATTACGGCGCGAAATATATTCTTAATCTTCATGATATTTTTCCGCAAAATGCCATTGATCTTGGAGTTTTAAAAAAATGGAAGCATTGGCCGGCTATTTGGCTTTTTAAGCAAATGGAAAAAAGCGCTTATAAAAATTCTGATTTGATTGTAGTGCCTTCTAATGAGCATAAAAAATTTATTGAAGAAAAAAGAAACGTGGCAATGGGAAAAACACAAATAGTGAATCATTGGATAGACAGCGAGCCGTTTTTGAATGTAAAAAAAACCGGTAAATTCAGAAAACTATACGGTTTAGAAAATAAATTCATTTTTTTATTCGGCGGAGTGCTTGGGCCGTCGCAAGGACTTAATTTGTTTATTAGAATGGCGGATAAAATAAGAAATAATAAAGACATTATTTTTCTTTTTGTGGGTGACGGATCGGTAAAAGAAAATTTGGTGAAAATGGCAAAAGAACATAATTTGGAAAATGTGATTTTTAAACCATTTGTTTCTTTGGAAGAATATCCCGAATTGGTTAAAGATTGCGACGTTGGCATAATTTGTCTTACCGCGCGAAACACCACTCCCGCGGTGCCGGCAAAAATTTTGGGCTATATGGCCACCGCTGTGCCGGTTGTCGCTTTTTTACATAAAGAAAGCGAGGGTTTGTTAATCGTTAAAGAAGCCAAATGCGGTTATGGCGCAGTTTCAAATGATGAAGAAAAAGCGCTGGAAATAATTTTAAAAATGTATAATGAAAAAGAAAAATTAAAAGAATATGGCGAAAATGGCTTAAAATATCTTTTGGAAAATATGGAGAAAAAAGTTTGTGTGGATAAATTTGAAAAATTGTTAATATGAATAATAATATGGAAAAAATTTTAATAGTATTCGGTACGCGGCCGGAAGCGATTAAATTCGCGCCGATAATTAAAGAAATTAAAAATCATTCTTCATTAAAGGGAATTATTTGTGTTTTTCGCCAACACGATAAGATGCTCAACCACATATTAAAGGTTTTTAATATTGAGCCGAATTATGATTTAAGAATTACGTTAAATGATAAATCATTATTTGGCAAAAAAATAAATATTTTTAAAAAAGCCAAAAATTTAATCATAAGCGGATTTTCGTTTTTGAAATTTTTACGGATTTTAAAAAAAGAAAAGCCGGATATTTTAATGGTTCAGGGAGACACCTCTACCGCTTTTTTAGCCGCTTTTTTAGCTTATCACTTTAAAATTAAAATTGCTCATATTGAGGCCGGCTTAAGAACTTATGACAAATATAGTCCTTTTCCCGAAGAAATGAATCGTCAGCTTATATGCCGCCTGGCCGATTTTCATTTCGCGCCGACAAGACAGGCAAAAGATAATCTTTTAAAAGAAGGCATCGCGGAAGAAAAAATATTTTTAACCGGCAATACGGCGATTGATGCGTTATTTATAATAAAAGAAAATCAAAAAAATAATATTAAAAAATACGAAGAAAATTTTTCAAAAAAATATAGAGTTAATTTAAATAATAAAAAAATAATTTTAGTCACCGCACATAGAAGAGAAAGTTTCGGCGAAGGACTACAGAATATTTTTTCAGCGATTAAAGAAATCGCGCAAAAAAGAAATGATGTGGAAATAATTTATCCGGTTCATTTAAATCCAAATGTTTATCATTTGGCGCATGAGATATTGGAGGGTGTCGTAAATATTCATCTGGTTGAGCCATTGGAATATGACGAGTTCGTATTTTTGATGGATAAATCATATTTGATTTTAACCGATTCCGGCGGAATTCAGGAAGAAGCGCCGTCATTAAAAAAGCCGGTTTTAGTGATGAGAAATAAAACTGAACGCCAAGAAGGAATAGAAGCCGGTGTATCAAAACTCGTCGGAACAAATTCAGAGAATATCATAAAGGAAGCGCTTTTATTATTGGATAATGAAAATATTTATAAAAAAATGGCGTCTGGCAATAATCCTTATGGAGATGGCGTAGTGGCAAAAAGAATTATTGAATTTATTGGAAATTTTAAACGATAATTTACGCTTTTATTTTTTGTGAATAATTTTTTAATGCTCATATGGACAAATTAGAAAAACTATTTTAAGATAATTCAATGGATGAAAAAGAAGTTGATTTAAGGGATTATATTAAATTGATATTTGGAAACAAAAAGTTGATTTTTGGGCTGTTTTTATTGGGAATTATTTTTGCAGCCGGTTTTAATTACGAATTTGTTTCAAAAGATAAAGTTTACGAAGGTAAAATATTATTGGAAACAGGTTATAAAAATAAATTAGAATTAGTGGAACAGCCTGAACAATTATTGGAAAAAATTGGGCAAGAGGTTTATGGAATATACGCTGACGGCAAAATTATCGCTTCAAATCCGATAAAAACCAATTTAATTGAAATAAAAATAGAGGGTGGCAACCAAGAAAAAATCAAAAACGCTTTAGATGAAGTGAGCGGCGCGATACTTAACGCGCATAATAAAAAAATAAACGCCAAAAAGGGAATATTGGAAAGCGAAATAAACAGAATACAAATAAAAATTGATTTATTGGAACAGGAAGAAAAAAATATAGAATCAGAGATGAAGATATCCGGCCAACAATTTGTTTTACTTTTGTTAAAAAGTGCGGAAATACAACAAATTAACAAATTGAAAGAGGAAATGGCGGACATCCAACCAACAGAAATGATTTCTTTTTCAGCGGCAACAGAAAAATCATCAAACAGAAAATCGTTGCTTAATGTTGTTATTGGGGGAATGTCAGGTTTATTTACAGGAATCTTTTTGGCCTTTTTATTGGCTTGGTGGAGAAAAAGTTATTAAGGCGTTTTAACTTTCTTAAAAAGCTCAAGCACTTCTTTTAAGATTTTTTCTTTTAATAAATAAAGGGACAGAAAATAAATTCCGGCGGAAATAGTAATATTTAAAATTACATTTAAACCCAATTTATTGATAAAAAAGGAGAAAATTCCCATAATAGCCGCACTGGTTATTATTTTTTTTAAATGGCGAAGGGTTTTAAAATTTCCAAGTTTTTTCATTTTCAGCCAAATTGGCGCGAAATAAGCAAATTGCGCAATTATAGTGGCGATTGCCGAGCCAACAATGCCAAAAGAAGGAATAAGCAGGGCGTTTAAAATTACATTGCTGGCGGAGCCGGCAATCACATAATTGATAAGTCGTCTTTGTTGATTATATGCCATCAATAAATTGCTAAGAATGGCGCCGGGAAAATTAATAAACAAAGCGGCGATTAATATTTGGAATGACGCGGAGGCTGGCAGATATGCTTCGCCGAAAAGAAATCTTATAATAGACTTGCTTAAAATAATGCCGCCAATTGCTAAAGGAATGGCGATAAAATATAAAATAGTCATTGATTTTTCATTAAGAACGCGCGCTTTATCTTTCTCATTTTGTCTTATAAAACGCGCTATCGTCGGAAAAACGGCGCTGGCAAGTATCGCAGGCAGAGTATAAAATAATTGAACAACTTTTTGGCTTGCGGAATAATAGCCGATTTCTTCAGCGCTACGCCACCAGCCAAGCATTACAATATCAATATTGAGCATAAATACGCCGAATAATCCGCTAAAAGCCAACGGCCAACAATCATGAAAAAATTGTTTTAAAATTTCCTTGTCAAAATTTTTAAAAACTCCTTTAATAAAATCTTTAACAAAATAGAAAGAAATAATGCTTAAAATTCCAACGCTAAAAATATAAGAAAATAATAAAGCGCCGGCGGTTTGATAAAAATTTAAAATAATAAATCCAGACACGGTTATTGCCGTGTTCATAATAATAACTAAAAACGCTTCTAATTCCATTTTTTCAATTCCTCTAAAATAAGAAAAAATAAAATCGCGGAAATTATCAAAAAGGACAAGTAGGGCAACAAAAGGAAGTAGAGCAATGGCGGCTTCTATGTTAGAGAATTTAGGAGCGACAAAAATAATTAAAGCGGCAGTAATTGCCAATAATATATTTTTTATCCAAAATGCGTTGGCAAAATATGCCGCGCGTTTATCCGGGTGGCTGGCAATTTCGCGCGTCATCAGTGGACTTACGCCTAAATCGGCAAAAATAGTGAAAAATCCCGCTAATCCTAAAACATAAGAAAAAATTCCGTATTCCGCAGCGCCTAGAATTCGCGCCGCGTAAATAATAATTGCTGCTCTTATCAGGCGGCTACCGATTTGTCCAACACTTAACCAAAAAACATTTTTTGCTATTGTTTGTTTAGCCGAGCGGTTTGTGAATAAAAGGTCTTTAAGGCGATTTATCATTTAGTGTGAAATAAATAAATATTTTATGGTTTTTATTAAAATCAGGAAATCCAGAACTAGCGAGCGGTTTTTGATGTAGTAAATATCGTATTGCAGTTTTTCAAATGCTTCTTCCAGTGAGGCGCTGGGTTTATAATTTACTTGCGCCCAGCCCGTGAGTCCGGGTTTAATGATATGGCGGATTTCATAATACGGTAATTTTTTGTAAATCTCAACCAATTGGCTACTTTCCGGTCGCGGACCGATAAAAGACATATCTCCTTTTAAAATATTAAATAATTGAGGGATTTCATTCAAATGAGTGTAATTAATAATTTTTCCAATAAAAGTTAGACGAGAATCATTTTTTTCTGTAACAAGAGGACCATTGTGATTGGCTATCATAATTCTGAATTTATAAAGAATAAATGGTTTATCATTGATCCCTGTTCTTTTATGTTTATAAATAATTGGTCCCTTTGAATTAACTTTTATTAAAATCGCGATTAACAGCATTATCGGTGAAAATGCGATTATTAAAATTACGGATAAAACAACATCCATTATTCTTTTTAAGGCGTCGTAAAAATGAGTTGTCGCGGTTATTTGCTCGATAAACCACAATTCTTCAACTTCTTTAAGCGGCGCTTTTTGAAAAATCATTTCATAAAAATCCGCAAGATTGAAAATTTTAATGTTAAGAGGTAAAAGCCCGTAAATTATTTTTATGACGTCCGGATTTTTTTTAAGCGCGTTACTTATGACAATTTCCTCGGCGCCATTGATATTTTTAATATCCTCAATTTTTTTAATTTTAGCGCTGTATCCGATTTGCGGATTATTATTCAAATAATCAGCCAATTCTTCGGCAACCGGCGAATCGCCGATAATAACAATTTGTTTTTTTAAGCCCCGGGCGATAAAAATTTTGGATAAGCCCACGCGCCAGGCGTAATCCGCGATTAAGAATATCAGCGAAAAAATTAAAAGATTGGTTTTCGGAGTAAGTTTGAAAAACGGCTCAAAAGCGTAAAATATGGCCATGGAAATGGCGATGTTTACGATAATCGCCGAAATGAAGTTTTGCGTCGCCGCCAGATTGTATTTGAAAAATTTTTCGGAATAAAAATTAAAAAGATAGAAAATTAAAATCCAGAAAATAAAAATCAATGAAAACGGTTGCAAGTGGCTTTGGAAGGCGTTAGGAAAATGAACCGCGCCGTAGCGGATTATCAATGTCAAAATAAGCGAGCCGTAAAGAATGGCAATATCGCTGAAAATAATAATCAATTTTTTAAAGCTTATTCGTGTATTTAACATACGGTTTATTCTACCGCAAATTGAAACAGTTGACAATTTCAAATTTTAGTAATAAAATACAACAAGTTTAGTATAAGACAAGGGGCTTTCAGCTATTTTGCCTTAGCATTAAACGTAAAAAAGGGACGATAAATATAAGTGCTACGAAATACAAAATAAATACTAAGGCGCGATTTTTTTTCGCATATTCGTAATATTCGTAATTCGTAGAAAGGCAAAATGGCTTACGGAAATCAAGGCGATTTTCAGCGCAAGATGTACCAAGGCAATTGGCAATGTTCGCAATGCGACAACCAAATCACAGAGCTTCCTTTTGAGCCGGATGAATCAAGGCTTGATCAGCTTTTGTGCAGCAGCTGTCACAAAGCTAAAAGAGGTTCTTTTAGCGGCGGAGGAGACAGAGGCGGACGCTCGTTTGGCACCAGCCAAATGTACCAAGGCGACTGGCAGTGCTCTCAGTGCAATTCAAAGATCTCAGAACTTCCTTTTGAACCCGACCCGTCCAGAGTTGGACAGCTTTTGTGTCGCGATTGCCATCGCCAAAAGAGACAATCTTTTGGAGGAGGCAGGGACGGAGGCAGAGGTGGCAGAGGAGGATTCCGCAGATAATCGCAGAAAAATCGAAACCCCCGTTTATCGGGGGTTTTGTTATTTTGGAAGGTTTGTTATAATATTTAAAAGGTCGTTGAAATTCACGAAATATTAAATATACGAATATATGAAAGGACTTAAATGGATTGTTTTTTTGCTTGGATTATGGGTTTTAGTTTCTCCCTGGATTCTCGGTTTTTCCACATATACTTTAGCGATGTGGAGTAATGTGGTTGCCGGCGTTTTGATTATTATCACTGCTTTGTGGAAAATATTCGGAAATAAACCACCATTACTATGATAAAAATTTATTCCACGCCAACTTGCCCTTACTGTGTAATGGCAAAAGATTATTTCAAAAAGCTCGGAGTTGAATATCAGGATTTTGACGTTTCGGTTGACGAGAAAGCGCGCGAAGAATTAGTTGCGAAATCCCACCAAATGGGAGTTCCGGTAATTGATATTGATGGAACAATTATTGTCGGATTCAACAGGCCGGAGATAGATAAGGCGTTGAAAGCATGAAACATGAAACATGAAGCATGAAGCATGAAGCATGAATTTGCTTTATGCTTTATGGTTTATGATTTAATTATTCTCGGCGGTGGACCGGCCGGCATTGCGGCCGGTATTTATGCCGCCAGGAAAAAATTAAAAACTTTATTAGTTGCCGAATCTTTTGGTGGTCAGTCCGTGGTTGCCGCTCAAATAAATAATTTTATTGGGTTTAAGTCCGTGAGTGGTATTGAGATGAAAAATATTTTAGAAGAACATTTGCGTTCTCACGAGGGAATAGAAATTAAAGAAGGCGCGCGGGTTAATGAAATTAAAAAATCTGATGCGGGATTTTCAGTTTTTGTAGGAGGCGAACAATTTGAAACAAAAACGGTTTTAGTCGCATTGGGTAGTAGCTACCGCAAACTTGGTATTCCGGGTGAGAAAGAATTTACGGGTAGGGGAGTTTTTTATTGTTCCACTTGCGACGCGCCTTTGATGAAAAATAAAACGGTGGCCGTGGTGGGCGGCGGTAATTCCGGTTTTTACGCAGTTTTAGATTTATTGCCCCATGCGTCAAAAATTTATGTTTTGGAATACGGCGATGCATTTCGAGCAGACCCGATTTATATTGATAAAGCCAAAACATCGGGAAAAGTTGAATTTATCACAATGGCGGAAGCGAAAGAAGTTGTGGGAGAAACTTTTGTTTCGGCGATAAAATATGAAGACCGGCAAAGTAAGGAAATTAAAGAAATAAAAACAGAAGGAGTTTTTGTGGCAATCGGCTACGCTCCCAACAGTGGCATTGTCAAAGATTTGGTTAAATTAAATAAAAACGGAAAAATTATTATTGACCATCAAACTCAAAAAACTTCTTGCGACGGCATTTGGGCAGCCGGCGACGTCACCGATGTTCTATATGGCCAGATAAATATCGCTATCGGCGACGCCATTAGGGCGGTTTTGAATATTAACGATTATTTTTCCGCCCTTGGCGGATCCGCCTCTGGCGGAAAAAAGTCGCAATGAAAAACATCATTATCGTCGTTTTAATTTTCTTAGGTATTGTTATTTTTGCCTCTTATTTCGGCATTATAAAAATTAACGCGCCGGAAAATCTTTTTGGGAAAGCCGATAAAATTTCTTCGAACGGTTTTCAATTTGTCGGTAAAGTGGATTTATTGGAAAATCAGCAAGTTTCTTCGTCTATTCGGCAAACAAGCGATTTAAAAAATAATAAAAATAATAAAATTACAAATATCACTTCGATTATCACGCCAACCGCGCCCATAGCGCCCGTCGCGCCAATTGCGCCTATAGCATCTACGTCAACATCAACCGCGCCGATTGAGCCAATCGCGTCAACCGCTTTAATAGCCGTTGCGCCTATTGTTCCCGTTACGCCAGCTACCCAAGAAGCTTCTTCAAATATTATCAATATCGGTATTAGCGAAATTTTAGTCGGTATTGACGGCAACGCGGACTATGAATTTATTGAACTTTATAATCCCAATGACGTAGTAATTGATTTAACGGGCTATTCAATTAAAAAAAGAAACTCAACGGGTAATATATCAACACTTGTGTCTAACAATACTGGGGCGGGCAATGTGGCGGGAAATTTTAAAAATAAAAAAATTATGCCGCATAAATATCTTTTATTGGCGCAAAAAGATGGATATGGTTTGACGGGCTCACCACGGCCGGATATTTTATATTCAACAAATTTGGCTTATAAAAACAATGCGGTGACTCTTTATAATGTCGATGGCAAAGCGATTGAAGATATCAGCTGGGATGAAATTATAAAAGGACAAAGTTTAGAGCGGATTTCCAGCTCTTGGAATAGCGGCGAATTTAAAATTCAAACCAGCCCCAATCCTCAAAATTCGCAAAGTAATTGATAAGTTCTTTTTGCGGTGATAACATATTCAATATGGATTTCAACAAGATTGAGAAAAAGTGGCAAAAAATATGGGAGAAAGAAGGGATTTATAAAAATTACAAAAAATCGAAGAAATTCTATGTTTTAGATATGTTTCCGTATCCTTCGGGAGACGGGCTTCACGTTGGCCATCCGAGGGGGTATATTGCCACCGATATAGTCGCTCGTTTTAAAATGATGCAGGGTTATAGCGTTTTGCATCCCATGGGCTGGGATGCTTTTGGATTGCCGGCGGAAAATTACGCGCTTAAAAATAAAATTCATCCCAAAATAGCGGTTCAAAAAAATATCAAGCGATTTAAAGAACAGCTTAGCAAATTCGGCTTTACTTACGATTGGAAAAAGGAAGTCAATACTACTGATTTGGAATATTATAAGTGGACTCAATGGATATTTTTAAAACTTTTTGAAAACGGCTTGGTTTATGAATCGCGGGAGCCGATTATTTGGTGTCCAAGTTGTAAAACCGGTTTGGCTCTGGAAGATTTGGAAAACGGCAAGTGCGAAAGGTGCGGTAGTGAGATTGAAAAAAAGCCTTTACGGCAGTGGGTTTTAAAAATGACCGCTTATGCGGAAAAACTTTTGGACGGTTTAAAATCATTAGATTGGCCGGAATCAATCAAAGAACAGCAAAGAAATTGGATAGGGAAATCTCAGGGTGCCGTTATAAAATTTCCAATTTCCAATTTCCAATTTCCAATTGAAGTATTTACCACTCGTTTAGACACTATTTTCGGCTGTACTTATTTGGTGGTCGCGCCGGAGCATTCGATTATTCAGAATAATGAATTAGGAATTATGAATTATGGAGAAGTTAAGCGGTATATTGACGATTCAAAAAAGAAATCCGACTTACAAAGAACTGATTTAGCAAAAGAGAAAACCGGCGTGGAATTAAAAGGTATCAAAGCGCTCAATCCTTTCAATAATGAAGAGGTGTCTATTTTTGTCGCTGATTATGTTTTGGGGCATTATGGCACCGGCGCGGTGATGGCGGTGCCGGCGCATGATGAACGCGATTGGGAATTTGCTAAAAAATACAATTTGCCGATTAAAGAAGTTATTATTCCCAATAGAGTAGATATTAAAAATCCTCCTGTTGAGGGTAAAAAAACACAAGCAAGAAAAAATGTTCATGTTCTTGTGCGGAATCCGAAAAATAATAAATTTTTATGCTTAAGGTCAAAAAAGTTTTTATGGGTTACTTTTCCAATGGGCGGGATTGAAGAAAATGAAAGTTTTGTTGATGCGGCAAAAAGAGAAGTAGAGGAAGAAACAGGTTATAAAAATCTTAAGTTGGTAAAAATTTTGGGCGGAGAAGTACGGGCGGAATATTTTGCTAAACATAAAGATGAAAACAGAATTGCTTTTACGACGGCGGTTATGTTTGATTTGATTAACGATGAAAAATCTGCCGTAGATAAAGATTGGGCGGATGAACATGAGATGATGTGGATTGATGAAAGCGAAATTAATTACGGCACATTGTGCCATGCGGAATTGGATGTTTGGATTAAAAGGCTTAAGGAAAATGAAACAGCATTTATTGATGACGGTTTTGTAGTTAACTCTGGTCAATTTTCCGGATTAACTTCTGAAAAGGCTCGCGAGAAAATGGTAAAGTGGCTTGAAAAAAATAAATTCGGCGCTAGAAAAATAAATTATAAAATGCGCGACTGGGTTTTTGCCCGTCAGAGATATTGGGGAGAACCGTTTCCGTTGGTTTATTGCGAAGCTTGCGCGAAGAAAATAAAAAGTGGTAAATATAGAAAAGAAGAATTTACAAAAGGCGGATTGATGAATCCCGGATGGATTCAGATTCCGGAAAATAATCTGCCGGTAAAATTGCCGGACGTTAAATATTATGAGCCAACGGGCACTGGAGAATCGCCATTGGTTAAAATTGATAAATGGGTGAATATAAAATGTCCAAAATGCAAGGGAATTGCCAAGCGTGAAACAAATACAATGCCTCAGTGGGCCGGTTCTTGCTGGTATTACATCGGCTATTTGATTAAAAAGGGCAAAAAATATGTCTGGGATAAAAAGATAATCAATAAATGGTTGCCGGTTGATTTATATGTGGGCGGAGTGGAGCATGCGACTCGCCATCTTCTATATGCTCGTTTTTGGCATAAATTTTTATATGATATTAAGGCAGTTTCAACAAAAGAGCCTTTTAAAAAATTGGTTAATCAAGGTTTGATATTGGCCGAAGACGGGCGAAAAATGTCCAAGCGTTGGAATAATGTGGTTAATCCCGACGATATGATTCAACAATTCGGCGCGGATTCGTTGCGTTTATATGAAATGTTCCTCGGACCGTTTATGCAAAGTATTGCTTGGGATATAGACGGAATCAGAGGGATGAAAAGATTTATTAATAGAATATATAAAATAACTTCTAAAATTTCAAAATCTAAAATTCAAAATTCAAAATTTGAAAGGTTATTACACCAAACAATCAAAAAAGTAACAGAAGATATTGAAAACTTTCGCTTTAATACGGCAATAAGTTCGCTGATGATTTTATTCAATGAAATAGAAAAACAACCGTCATTGGAAATTGGAAATTGGAAATTGATAATTAAATTACTCGCTCCTTTCGCGCCTCATTTGGCGGAAGAATTATGGCAACAACTACAAACTACAAACTATAAACTACAAACTTTTAAAAGCATTCACATTGAACAATGGCCCAAATATAATCTAAAATTGATTATTGAAGAACAATTTGAATTGATTATTCAGATAAATGGAAAATTTAAAGATAAAGTCGCGGCAAAAATCGGCATTGTTCAAAAAGAAGCGGAAGAATTAATATTAAAGCGGGAGAAAATAAAAAATGCCGTTTCCGGGCAAAAAATCAAAAAAATAATTTTTGTCCCGAATAAACTTATTAATTTCGTGATTTAAACAATATGAAAATAATTTTATTTATAGTAATTGTCGGCGGAATTATATTCTTTGTTATTACCGCGCCTAAATTTTTTAAAGATTATGATTTAAAGAAAGGCCTTAATGCGACGTCAACCGAAAAAATTGTTTCCTCGGCGCAAAAAGCGACAATTAAGACCGCGCCCTCAACGCAACCGCAAGTTTCTGCCACAATATCTTCTAAAAAAACAGAGATTTCTAATTCAAGAATTCCATCAGGGTTTAGCCGAGAGCAACTTTCTCCCTTTTTTGAAAAAATAAGAATTGCTTCGGCGTCATTCAGTACGGGATATAATAAACCTTCAACAATCAGGCTTTATTCACGTTTGGAAAGTGGCGATTCGCCGATTAATATCACCGGTTGGCGGTTAAAAAGCAACCGTTATGAATTTATTATTCCCAAAGCGGTGGAAATTTATAAACCATCGGGAACAAATGAAGAAAAAAACGTAATTTTATCGTCAAATAATTACGTCAATATTTATAGCACTACAAGCGCCATAAATAAAAATTTTCGCTTGAATAAATGTATGGGATATTTGGAAAACTCGTTTAATTTTAATCCATTATTACCGCAAAGCTGTCCGATGGTATACAGGTCGCGTTATGAAGTCGCTTATTTATCGGGTCAATGCCAGACATATCTTTTTTCTTTGGGAGGATGCAAGCCCGTTGATGTTACTTTTTACAATTCTCTTCTTACGGGGACCAGCGAAGGAAATGTTTGCCGCGCTTTTTTAAACACGGTCGGCACATACGGAAATTGTTTTGAGAAATATTCTCAGGATAAAGATTTTTTGTCCAGTGAATGGAGATTGTGGGTGAACAGCGATATTTTAGATTCCCAGCACGATCGCTTAGACCTTTTTGACAATGATGGCTTATTGGTCAGCGATTACGTTTATTAGTTTTTAAAATATCCTTTATCGGATTAATGGGAATTGCCAAGCTTATGTTTTCCGCATTCATTACGGCAACGGTATTAATGCCGATTGCTTCTCCTTTCATATTTACCAGCGGGCCGCCGGAATTGCCCGGATTTATCGCCGCGTCTGTTTGAATCATTTCTTTCAAAGTATCTTCGCCGGGTTTTAAGTCGGTTTCCGCTTTTATCTTCCTGTGCAATCCTGAAATAATGCCCTCGGAAACAGTGTTGGGGAAATTTCCAAGCGGACTTCCAAATGCCAAAACGTTTTCGCCTAATTGGACTTTATCGGAATTGCCAAGCTTAAGTGTTTGAAAATTAGAAATTGATCCGCCAGCTGGCGGATGAAAATTGAAAATTTTTAGAATAGCTATATCATTGTGCGGGGAACGAAAAATAACTTTTGCCTTGATTTTTTTCCCATTATTTATTATTACCGTATAATCGGCTTTGGGGTCGGCGACAATGTGTTTACTTGTGGCGATAAGGCCGGATTTATCAATAATAAATCCCGAACCGCCGCCAACTTCAATATCGCCGTTGTTATTAACGATTTTTTTTAATTTCTTTCGCGTTGCCGGAGTAATAAGTTTTTTCGGAATTTCTTTAAGATTTTCCGAAACGACAATAGACACTATGGCAGGCATCACTTTTTTAATTATTTTTACAAAATTAGACATTGTTAATTTTTGGCGGCGGTGCCTTTTGGTTAAAATCCGAACTTTTTTTGCGGAAAATCCGGACTCCGACTTTTAGCGCTCCGCCCGCTTCCGCCCGCAATTCGCCGCGGCGAATTGCGTCCAAAACAGAAAAATTTTCTCCACATTTTTTTGATGTCGCGCGCCCCAAATTTTTTTCAAAAAGGAAAAGAAAATTTTTTGTTTTGGAGTTCCGAGAATTCGGAACGGCGGAAAGCAGGACTACGCTATATTTATTCAAAAGTAAAATTTGCTTGCTCTGAGCCCACCCATGCGCGCAAATTTTTTCATTTTATATCTCCCTTCACAATTTTTTTATTCTCCTGAAACAATATTTAATTTAGCTGCTTTTTCCGAATATCTATACTTTTCATCTGAAACAATCTTTTTAATATTTTCTTTGCTTTTTTCATCCAAATATTTTGCTACCTCTTCAGGGGCAATGATTTTCAAATTAACCAAAGCATCGAGGTAATTTGACCAGTTAGTATTATAGCAAACCTTAAGCACACTTCTTAATTCCTCAAGATCTTTTTCTAATTCATTTTTTTCAATTATTTCGGGGCAGAGTTCTTTTGAAATTATTAAAAGATTTGGCCAAACTCTCCAATTTGTGCTATTTATCCGATCTTCTTTTATTTTTTCTTTAATTTCAGCACGAACATCGTCATTAAAGTCTATTTCAGAAAATTTTTCAGGCCATATTTTTTTAACACCATATGCCATTCTTGCGTATTTATTTATATCATTTTGCCGATAAGCTTTTATATCACTCAGAACCTGTTCCCAAATGTTATCAATTTCAAATTCTGCTCTCTTTTCAGGAACAACGGTTGTGGTGTCAGCCACCAATTGGACTCTTTGCTCACGATTCCACCGATTGTGTTTTAATTTTTCGGGATCTTCCAATTCTTCTTCGGGGCTATAGCTTCCCGTAACATTTAATCCATTATTAGCCGTATCCCTTATTTCGTCCCAATTTTTTAAAATAGCTTGACGGGAAACCGATGAACCAGATTCGCCTTGTCCTTTTTCATCCACAGTCTCTATTTTTATTAGTTTTCTTTCATCAAACATATTGTTTATAATTTAATTAATATTTAAAAAAGTTAATCCTTTTCAAATAAAATATAGCATATTGCCTACTTTTATGCAATTTTAAAAAAAGAAAGCGGGTGTGCCATGTTGGTGGCATACCCGCTTATAATATAGAAACGACTTTTATTGGAAGCTTGCCTCCCAACCTTCCCTTGCCTTTTTCCTTAAGAAGGTCGCGTAAAAGGGAGAGGCCATTACAATTACTGCAAGACCTATTCCTCCTTTGCTGCTATCTGTAGTTTTTCAAGACTTATTGTCGGAGGCAGTTCTCCCCCGAGAATTTGCTGTAAAAGATAGTGGGCAGCATATTCCTGTTTTGCCTGGATAAAAATTTTGTAGCGCTTCGCTAAAAAATCTTCCAGTACAACAGTACCGACGGCCCCAGCGACAATGTAGTCGCCTATCATCACTGTCGTGTCGCAGGCCACGGGAACAGGTACTCTTATCTCGGCAGAATTTACAACAAGATTTGCTGGGATGGAATAGATACCTATTTCGCGATGAGCAGGAAGGATGAAATGTCCCAAAAGGGTTACTTCGACACAGACCTCATCCCTATCATGCCTGCCTTGGTATATATCGAAGATTCCCAAGTCTTTTTTTTCTGTACTTTTTCCACTCCATTTTTTCGTTCTGATAGTAAAGCTGTTCATACATCCTCCTAATACCGCCTGTTTTTGATAACTTGACTTTCATCATAGTTTCACCAGGTCGGTTTGGAAATTTGACCATCCAAAGGATGGTTTGCTGCCCAACAAACAAAATTCCAAGTAAAATTTGAAATTCTCTTCATTAGGCAGCGTAATTAAATTTTCAAAGATCAATAATAAATTTTAGCATAAAATAACTGTTCTGTCAAATGATGAGTCGCAAAAAAAGCTAATTTTAGCTTAAACAAAGCAATATTAAACTATAAGGGGGTTCCTTGCTGCCGTCCGCGAATGAGCGGGAGGGTCAAGGACGGCCAAAGATATAAGGAGGGGGGAATTCTGAAAATTGGCGGAGGGTAGAGGATTTGCCTACAAATAAATTTCCTGACGGAAATTTTTCGCAGGCCGCCCCTCGCGGCGCTCGCTTATCGCCTACGGCAATAACTCGCGCTGCGCTGCGGTCTTCAAATCCTTTACATTTCTGATATATTTTCCCGCCGCCATTAAAATGGTAGCGGAAAAATATTGCGGAGGGTAGAGGATTTGAACCCCTGAGGGGATTTCTCCCCAACCGCATTTCGAGTGCGGCGCTTTAGACCACTCAGCCAACCCTCCTCTCAAATATTAAAAGCTTAAAAGCTTAAAAGCAAGAAGGGGATTTACAAGCAAACTGTATAATATTAAAATATCTATATGAGTACTTTAGCCGAATTAAAAAAACAAAGAAAGTCGATTCGGAATGTTAATATCAATCATAAAAAAAGTCTGACGCCGTCGGAAAAATTCGCGGTTTGGATTACCGACCGCATTGGCACAACCGGATTTTTCTTTATTATTTTAATTTGGACAATTCTCTGGTTTTTATGGAATATTTTTACGCCGATGGAATTGCGTTTTGACCCATTTCCAGCATTCGTGTTTTGGCTTTTTATTTCCAATATGCTTCAGCTTTTCTTTTTACCGCTTATTATGATAAGCCAAAATCTTCAAGAACGGCACGCCGAAATGAGAGCAGAAAACGATTTTGAAATAAATTTGAAAGCTGAAAAGGAAATAGAAACGATTTTGGAAAATCTTGAAAAACAGGAAGAAATGATTAAAAAGATATTGGAAAAAATCCGCTAAATAAATTATTTTTATATTTTTTGTGCGCGCTGAGGGGATCGAACCCCCGACCCTCTCGGTGTAAACGAGATGCTCTGCCACTGAGCTAAGCGCGCGAGAAAGTGCTCTATTCTTGAATTAGTCCGAACCGCTTTTGCCACCGCAGGCGGCGAGGAAGTCCCCCCGCGAAAATTCGGGAAGGCGGTGGAGCCGCACGAATGACAATTTCAAGTTTTTCTAATGAGTTAATAATAACTCATTTCAATACATTTTTCAATTTAAAAATTATTGAAAAATGTATTGGTTAGCGGCAAATTCTTTATTCTTTTAAATTATAAAAAATAAAAAGAGGGAATCGCGTAAGCGTATTCCCTCTGGTAGATGATGGGAGGCATCAGTTTTCTTCTAAGACATCGTGGATAAAGAGGCCATATCCCGCCGCCTCCTTATGAAGTTTGCTGAACAAGTTACTGTCCATAACTTGTTCAGCAAAACCAAAGCTTTTTAGAGATCTGTCGCTATGGAACTCTACTTCCATCTTCTCGAAGATAAGGTTCACAGACACGCCGGGAAATTTTTCCCGTAGCTCTATAACTTTCTGTTCGCCAATCATAAAGTTTTTTAAATAGGCTTTGCCTTTGGTTTGTTTGTAATGAGAGTTTCGAGATGTTTTCAAAAAGGCGCCACGCCGTTTGTAGACAACCTTACGACCGCAAGACATTATGCCCGTGAATTTCAGCATAAGCTGGACATTCGCGTTGTCTATACTTATACAAATCCCCTTAAACTTTGTGTACGGTTTGACTGTTATTGCTACTCCGCGATCCTTTCTTTCTCTTTCCAAGACTTCGACGAATTCCTCAAGGGACTTCGCCTTGTAGTATCCGAAGATACTCCTAATGAAGTTAAACATGGTTTTTCCTCCTTTTTAAAGTACAGATTTCCACGATTCCCTCGTGGCAGGTATATCAAATTTAATGGCCCTTACCTAATTAATTTTGATTCTAATAAGAATAGCATATTATAGGTTGGAAGTCAAGCTCAAACAAAAAATGCGTTTCCGCTGTTCTCTTAGTCCCAATTCCTTATGAAGATTTTTCTTTTCTGCTTCTACAAAATATGGTTCGAGCCGATGTTTTTAACGGGTTCTTTTGCGGTTTTGATTCGTGCGGCTCCACCGCCTTCCCGAATTTTCGCGGGGGGACTTCCTCGCCGCCTGCGGTGGCAAAAGCGGTTCGGACTAATTCAAGAATAGAGCACCACGTTGGAAATGTCAAAGATTCAGATGTCGCCTCGCTTCGCTCGGCGACCAAATCGTACGGAGTTTTCGGGGCAAAAAGAAATTCCCGATTCCGTTAGAAGCAGAAAAGAAAAATTTTAATCATTAACCAAACAAAACTATGAAATATATTATCTACGCGAGAAAAAGCACAGAAGAAGATGACCGCCAAGTATTGAGTATTGAAGCGCAACTCGTTGAGCTCAAAGAATTTGCCGCCAAAGAAAAACTTGAAATCGTTGCTTCCTTTCGGGAAGCCAA
The DNA here is from genome assembly GCA_964642155.1 of uncultured Candidatus Saccharibacteria bacterium. Taxonomy (GTDB): domain Bacteria; phylum Patescibacteriota; class Minisyncoccia; order UBA6257; family UBA9933; genus JAJYWO01. Next base: position 104,043 of record CAZXNT010000003.1, on the reverse strand, counting down.
AACCGCAAAAGAACCCGGGCGAATTAAATTCGCAGAAATGTTGTCCTTGATTGAGAAAGGAAAAGCTGACGGCATAATCTCATGGCATCCGGATAGGTTGGCCCGCAATAGTGTGGACGGCGGAAAGATTATCCATTTTGTAGATCGCGGCTTGATTCGTTCTCTAAAATTTCCTACTTTTTGGTTTGAACCAACACCACAAGGATTATTTATGCTGAACATTGCTTTTGGACAGAGTAAATACTTTGTAGACAATTTACGAGAGAATGTGAAACGAGGACTACGCCAAAAGATACGAAATGGAGTATGGCCAAGCTGGGCTCCGGTGGGATATGCAAATAATCCCAAGACGCGAGGTATTGATGTTGATAGCGAGAAATCCTCTAAAGTGAAAAAGATTTTTGAGATGTACGCCACCGGAGCATATCCTCTCAACACTCTCGCAAATTGGTGTGAGAAAAAGAAGTTGCTGACAAATGCCGGAAACAAAATCTCAATGAGCAATATTCAGCATATCTTACAAAATCCTTTTTACATCGGGTTAATGAGATACAAAGGGGAAATTTTTGAGGGAAAACACGAGCCATTAATTTCAAAGAAACTTTTTGATAGATGTCAGGAAGTTATGACAAAGCGCGGAAAAGTCCGACCAGACAGAAAACATGATTTTGCTTTTCTTGGCCTAATGAAATGCGCCTCGTGTGGTTGTTCGATAACTGCTCAATACGCTAAAGGAAATGGTGGTATTTACACTTACTATCGTTGCACGAAGAAGCGAGGCAAATGCCAAGAAAAGTATCTCGGCGAAAATCAGTTAGTGGTACAAATCAAAAGTTTCCTACAAAAAGTTTCTTTGTCGAGCTAAAACACTGAAAAAGTTTTGGCGGCGCTAAACGCAGAAGAAATGCAAGCAAAGGAACAAGCACAAGGCGAAGTGATAAATCTGAAAAATCAATTATCGCAAATCGAGATGAAGCTCCAAAAATTGCTCGATGTATATTTGGATGACGCGCTTACACAAAAAGAATATGCCGCCAAAAAAGACATCCTCATTTCCCAAAAGGTCGCGCTAAACGAAAAAATCACCGACTTTGAGCAAAAAGGTCTGTCTTGGCTCGAACCGGCTCGTGAGTTCGTTTTATCATTGAATCAAGCCGCTAAATTGCTTGAATCAGAAAATCTTTCCGAAATGACAACATTTCTGAAAAACATCGGCTCGAACCATATTTTACGGAATCGGGAATTTCTTTTTGCCCCGAAAAATCCGTACGATTTGGTCGCCGAGCGAAGCGAGGCGACATCTGAATCTTTGACATTTCCAACGTGGTGCGCCTGCTTGGACTCGAACCAAGGACCCTCGAGGTATAAGCTCGATGCTCTAACCAGCTGAGCTACAGGCGCAAATTTATTTTATTTCAACAAGTTTAAGTTTAAAGCTTTTTATTAAATTATCAAATTCTTCGCGTTCAATGGTTTCTTTTTCCATAAGCGTTTTGGCTATGGCGTTTAAAACTTTTTTGCGCGAAGTAATAATTTTTGCGGCTGCGTTGTAAGCTTTATCAATAAAATTTTTCACTTCTTCGTCTATTTGTTTTGCCACGTCCTCGGAATAATTTTTTTCAGTGGCGATTTCCCGTCCAAGAAAAACCATTCCATCTGTTTTCCCGAAAGTAATCGGCCCCAGTTTTTCGCTCATTCCGTATTTGGTAATAAGTTTGCGCGTCAAAGAAGAAGCGCTTTGTAAATCGCTGGATGCGCCCGTGGAAACATCTCCAAAAACAGATTTTTCAGCAATATATCCGCCGAGCATCATTGCCAAGTCGGTCATAAATTGCGATTTAGTGCGGAGGTATGTTTCTTCAAGCGGCAGTTTTAAAGTGTAGCCGCCGGCTCGGCCGCGGGCGACGATGGAAACTTTATGAACAGGGTCGGCGTTTTTGAGCGAAGCGGCGACTAAAGCGTGGCCGGCTTCGTGAAAAGAGGTGATATCTTTTTCTTTTTTGGAAAAAACTCGGCTACGGCGTTCCGGACCGAGCAATACTTTTTCAATTGATTCAAAAATATCAAATTGCTTTATTTCTTTTTGGTTTTTTCTGGCGGCCAGCAGAGCGGCTTCATTCAGCAAATTTGCCAAATCAGCTCCGGAAAATCCCGGAGTTCGTTCGGCTATTTTTCTTAAATTAATATCACTTGCCTGAATTTTTCCCTTGGCATGAATTTTTAGAATTTCTTCGCGGTCGTTGATGTCCGGTAAATCAAGAATAACGCGGCGGTCAAAACGGCCCGGTCGCAACAGCGCTATATCTAAGACGTCCGGTCTATTGGTGGCGGCGACAACTATCCGTTTGTCGTTTTTTTCAAAACCGTCCATTTCAACGAGAATTTGGTTTAAAGTTTGTTCTCTTTCATCATGCCCGCCGCCCAATCCGGCTCCCCTTTCTCTGCCTACGGCGTCAATCTCATCAATGAAAATTATTGACCGTCCGGCTTTCTTGGCAGTGTCAAATAAATCCCGGACGCGACTGGCTCCTACGCCGACAAACATTTCCACGAATTCCGAACCGGAAATGTGAAAAAACGGAACATTGGCTTCGCCGGCCACCGCGCGCGCCAATAAAGTTTTCCCCGTTCCCGGAGCTCCATATAATAAAACTCCGCGCGGAATTTTTGCTCCGATATCAAGATATTTTTTCGGATTTTTCAGAAAGTCCACCACTTCCATCAATTCTTGTTTTGCTTCTTTTAGTCCCGCAATGTCGTTGAAAGTGACGCGGTCTTTAAATTGAGTAAAAAGTTTGATATTGGCCTTGCCGAAAGTCATCGCTTGGCTCATTCCGCGTCCGGCTTGTTTGAACATCATCCATAAAAACCAGCCAATGATTAAAAGCGGCAAAAGAGAGGGGAGTAAAATACTCGCCCAATATTTCCAGCCGGATTCTTCTTTGATTTCTATATTTACTTTTTTAAACGCGCTGGCGTCAACGTTGAAATTTCGCAGAGTTTCAGATAACCCCGATTCAAATTCTTTTTTAGCGGTCGTTTTTTCGCCGTTTGCCAATTCAATATCCAAATTATTCGCGCTTACAACGATTTTGGAAATTTCATTAGAATTGATTTTTGTCGCCAATTGGTCAAGGCTTAAAACAACCTCCGCCTTTTTTTCTTGATAAGCGAGTGAAAAAAGAAACGTTATTATTAAAAACGCTATAATCGCCCAAAAAATGTTTTTAGAAAAGCTTTTCATAGGATTTATTGTATTGTTAAAAAAACGCTATGTCAATTTATAAAAAATATAGTTCGACTCAGAGAGCCGAACTATATTGGGTGGGGGGCGAGGGAATACTTAATTTAATTTTAACCTTGGTATGGTTTCGGCGTCTACATTTAGACCTACTCCCAAATCTCCGATATCCAGTGCTAGGCTGGATATGGCTTCAGCGCAACAAGAATCTTCTGCTGTAATCGTAATACCTCCTGTCGCGTTTCTGTGCACCCTACCATGATTATATTTAATCAATGAGCGAAGGGGACGCATTACCCCTCTTGGCACCTCCGGAAAAATTATTTGTAATAATTTCTTCTCCACCTTTACATACCCAATTACCATTATATTGGGTATAGACTTCTTATTCTTCATGTAAATCCTCCTCAAACTGGTTTAATTGTTTATCGCCCCCACTATTTTTATTTTAAATTTAAAAGAACAGAGTTTTAGTGGTTCCCTTTAGCTAAAGAGGAGAAATTTATATTCGCTCATATTCGCCAGCTTTTTCCAGCGATTATGGCCGCCGGCCTTTTCCGGCAATGAGAACCACTTTAAGATTATAAGACAAAATTAAAAAATAGCAATACGGCGCCTGTGGATAACTAATTTTGAAAAACAGCTGTTATGATTCTAAATTCTTTAATTTAAGGAGTATTCTTTTTTCTTGCGGCTTAATTGAGGCGACAATAAAATCATACGATTTGCCGATTTCAATTTGTTTTTTCATTTCTTCCAAGCTTCCAAATTCGGAAACGTGGATCGCTCCCTGCAAATCATTTTCCAGATTTACAAGCGCGCCAAACTGGCTGAATTTACTGACAACCCCTTTAATTTCCTGATTTTCTTTCAATTTTTCTTCAACGTTTATCCATGGGTCTGCTTTTAGGGCCTTAAGTGAAAGATTGACTTGATTGTTTTTTATTTCCATGATTTTCACTTTTATCACGTCGTCAATTTTCACTATTTCTTTCGGGCTGTCTATTATTTTGTGGTCAAATTCGGAAATATGCACAAATCCTTCAATTGACGGGTTATCAATAAAACGGATAAACGCGCCGAAATCGGCAACGCCGGAAACAATTCCTTCAACAACGTCGCCCACCTTGTAATTTTCAAGCAATTTTTTAATATCTTCTTCTTCAGAAGCTTTTTCGGAAATAATCAGCTTATTGGTTCGCGGGTTAAGGTCAATGATTTTTATTTTCAATTCTTGTCCGACCAATTTTCTCAATTCTTTGAGAATTTCGTTCTTTTGCTGGCCATTTTCGCCGTCTTCTTTTGTTTCAATGCGCGGATAATTTTTATTGCTTAATTGGGAAACCGGCATAAAAGCTTTGATGTCATTTATATTGGCGATAAGGCCGCCGCTGTTGGCGCCGATTATTTTAATCGTTAAAACTTCGTCGCTTTCCATAATATTTTTTAATTCCTGCCAGCCTTTTTGTTTATGGGCATCAGCCAATGAAAGCTCAATAAATCCCTCGTCATTTTCAGGGACTAAAACTTTGGCGTTTGTTTTCCCACCCTTATCAAGATTTTTAAAAACGTCTTTCGCGTTGTTAAGTTCGGCGCCGAGAACGATTCCGGTGCCGAATTTTCCCAAATCAAAATAGGCTGCTTTCGGAGTTTTCTCCAATAATTCGGCTTCTATCAAGTCGCCTTCTTTTAAAAATGAAATAAGCTCCGGCTCATTTTTAATAATCTGCGCTAAAATATCTTTATTATTGTTCACTGTTTGCACTGTATCCATAATAATTTGTGAATAATAAACTATCGCATATTGAAAATCAAGGGCAATAGTGATATTATTAAAAATCAATTATGGTTATTTCTTTTTACGGCGAAGGCTGTTTTAAAATTCAAAGCGGAGAAGCGGTTGTTTTAATTGACCCACCGTCTCCTCAAAGCGGTTTAACCCCGCCGCGTTTTAAGTTTGACATTCTGTTAAAAACTTTAGTTTCAAGCGAAGAGGTTGAATCCGGATTTTTAAGAAACGTTGATGGAGAGGGATTTAAAATAATCGGTCCCGGAGAATACGACATTAAAAATATTGTTATTTCCGGTTACGGACTGGCAAATGAATCAACGGATGAATTTATCAAGACGATTTATTTGGTTGAAATTGAGGGAATTAAAATGTGTTTTTTGGGACATGTTTCTGAAGCATTAGCGACGGATATTGCCGAGCATCTAGAAGAAATTGACGTTTTGTTTATTCCCGCCGGCGGCAAGCCGTTTATTGAGCAAAAAGCGGCTGTAAAATTAATCAAACAAATAGCGCCAAAAATAGTTATTCCGTCTTTCTTTAAAATTTCCGGATTAAAGAGGCCGTCCGCTGATTTGAAAATTTTTCTTGAAGAAGGGGGATATAAGGCCGAAACGCAGGAAAAATTAACCGTCAAAAAGAAAGATTTGGCGGAGATTAAGAAAACGAAAGTCATATGTTTGAAAGCTTAAAAAATAAATTAAACAAAATTCAGGAATCGGATGAACAAATTAAAAAAAGATGGCTTGTTTTAATGAGCGTTGTTTCAATGGCAATTATTGTGGCAATTTGGCTGTTTTTTTTAAATTCCCCGATCGGAGAAAATAAAACGGATAAAATTGAACCATCGGAAGAAACTTCATTTTGGCAGGTTTTTAAAACAGGATTAAACTCAGTGAGCGGGTCTGGTTGGGAAGAAGTTAAAAATTTATACAGCCAGGCAATAGGAAAAATGTTTATTGAAGTGGAGAAGTAATCGCGAATAATGCGAATTAATATTAAATAATGCGAATATTTTATGGAAAAACAAATAGGTAAAATTGAAAATAGGGAAATAACGGAAGAATTAAAAGAATCTTATTTGGATTACGCGATGTCCGTTATTGTGAGCCGCGCCTTGCCGGATGTTCGCGACGGTTTGAAGCCGGTACAAAGAAGAATCCTCTGGGCGATGTGGGAAACTGGATTAAAAGCCGGCGTGAAATACAGAAAATCGGCGGCGGTTGTCGGCGAAGTTTTGAAATCATACCATCCACACGGCGATCTTTCGGTTTATGACGCAATGGCAAGAATGGCGCAGGATTTTTCTTTGCGTTATCCGTTAATTGACGGACAGGGAAATTGGGGTAGCATTGACGGCGATAATCAAGCGGCGATGCGTTACACAGAGTGTCGTTTGTCAAAAATTTCCGAAGAACTTTTATATGATATTGAAAAAGAAACCGTTGATTGGCAGCCGAATTACGACAGCAGTGTTCAGGAGCCGAAAGTTTTGCCGGCTAAATTGCCCCATCTTCTTTTAAACGGAACTTCTGGAATTGCCGTAGGTATGGCGACTAGCATTCCGCCGCACAATCTGCACGAAGTGATTGATGCAGTTCTTCATTTAATAGACAATCCTAAGGTAGCGGCAGAAAATATTTTGAATTTTATCAAAGGTCCGGATTTTCCAACAGGAGGAATTATTTACGATAAAAAAGCGATTGCGGACGCTTATTCCAGCGGACGCGGGCCCATCACCGTGAGGGCAAAAGCCGAAATTCAGGAGCGTGGCAAAAATCAATTAAACATTATTATCACGGAAATTCCTTATCAGGTGAACAAATCGGAATTGATTATAAAAATCGCGAGTTTGGTTCAGGAAAAGAAAGTAGAAGGGATTAAGGATTTGCGCGACGAAAGCGATCGCGAAGGAATGAGGATTGTTGTTGAATTGAAATCAGATGTTTCGGCGCAGAAAATTTTGAACCAGCTTTTTAAATACACCGACCTTCAAAAAAATTTCAATCTTAATATGATTGCGTTGGCCGGCGGTATTCAGCCGCAGACAATGTCGCTTAAAGACATTTTGGAATTTTATATTGAACATCGCAAGGAGGTGGTTCGCCGTCGCGTGGAATTTGAATTAAAAAAAGCCAAAGAACGCGCCCATATTTTAGAGGGATTGGCGAAAGCGTTGTCCGTTATTGATAAAATAATTGAAACAATCAAAAAATCAAAAGACCGCGACGAGGCGCGGGAAAATTTGATTAAAAAATTCAAACTTACGGAAATTCAGGCAAACGCGATTCTTGATATGAAGCTTGCCACTTTGGCGGCTTTGGAAAGAAAAAAAATAGAAGACGAATTAACGGAAAAAATGAAATTGATAAAAGAACTGGAAATTTTGCTTAAAAGCCCGCAAAAGATTTTAAAAATCATTAAGGACGAATTAACGGAGCTTAAAGAAAAATATAAAGGTGACCGCCGTACGCAAATTGTCGCTTCCGGACTCAAAGAATTTAAAGAAGAAGATTTGGTTTCCTTGGAAGAGACGGTTATTGTGATGACCGCTGACGGCTACATCAAAAGAATGCCACCGCAAACATTTAAATCGCAGAAACGGGGCGGCAAGGGGTTAATCGGTTCCGAAGTCGGCGAAGAAGATTTTTTGAGCCATTTTATTTCCGCCAGCACTCACGATAATATTTTGTTCTTTACGGACAAGGGCCGCGCTTTCCAGACAAAAGTTTATGAAATTCCCGTTGGGACACGAACGTCAAAAGGAAAACTGGTACAAAATTTTCTTGAAATTCCGTCGGACGAAAACGTGAACGCGATCGTAAATTATCCGCACGGGTCAAAAGATTTTTTGGTGATGGTGACGAAAAAAGGCGTTATCAAAAAAACGGCGCTGGAAGAATTTGAAAGCGTGAGGCGGACAGGCATTATTGCCATTGGCTTGAAACAAGGCGATGCGTTGAAATGGGTAAAACTTTCATCGGGGAAAGACGAGATAATTCTGGCGACTGCCAAGGGGCAAGCGATAAGATTTAAAGAATCTCAATTGCGGTCAATGGGAAGAGGAGCGGCCGGAGTTTCGGCAATTAGATTAAAGAGTGGTGATTTTGTGGCAGGACTTGATATAATAAAAGAAAGTAAGAAATTGTTGGTGGTGACGGAAAACGGGTTTGCAAAACAGACGTCGCTGAAAGAATATAGAATTCAGAGCCGTGGCGGTTCCGGAATTAAAGCCGCGAAAATCACCGCCAAAACCGGTTTTATAGTCGCAATTCAGATTATCGGCGAAGAGGAAGAATTGTTGGCGCTTTCGTCAAAGGGCCAGATAATCAGAACGAAAATTTCCGCCATCAGAACAGCCGGCCGCGCCACCAGTGGAGTAAAAATCATGAGATTAAAAGAAAAAGACAAAGTAATGGGAGTGGTAATATTATGAACTTAACCAAAAATCAAATAATAATAATTTTCGGGGCGGCGCTGGTCGTTATAATTATTGTTTTAATCTTTATCGGCGTTTTGCCGGGGAGAAAACAAGGCGGCGGTCCCGGCCTTGGCGCAATCGGCAATGAACAGCAAACAGAAATAACTTTTTGGGGAGTGGAAGATGAACAATTCATTCGGCCGATTATTGATTCTTATTCGCAAGTCAATAAAGCGGCAAGAATAGCTTACACGCAATTTAGCGAGAGCGATTATGAAAAGAGATTGGTTAATGCCATGGCTAGCGGCCAAGCGCCGGATATTTTAATGCTCCATAATACTTGGTTGACGAAACATGCAAGCAGATTATCGCCATTGCCGGCAGTGAGCGGATTTTCCATAACGCAGTTAAGGCAACTATTTCCGCAAGTGGTGGAAGCGGATTTTTCCGGAAGCAACGGAATTTACGCTTTGCCGATTTACATTGATACTTTGGCTTTTCTTTATAATAAAGATTTTTTTGACGCCAAGGGTGTGGCAGTGGTGCCGAAAAATTGGAACGAATTTCAATATGTTATTCCGCGATTAAGGGAGTTGGATTTTGGCAATAAAGTTGTCAAAGCCGCGGCCGCCATCGGCGGTTCGGAAAAAAGCATTAATAAGGCAACAGACCTTTTGAGTTTAATAATGCTTCAATCGGGAATGAAAATGATTGACCAGGCGGGAAGTATTGATTTTGCGAGAAACGGCGGAGATAAATCGTTGAATTTTTATCTTCAATTCAGCAATCCCGGCAATTCCGTTTATACTTGGAATGACAATTTCCGCGATTCTTTGGATAGTTTTAGCCAGGGAACAGTGGCGGCGATTTTCAATTATCAATCCGCAATTTCCGCTATTAAAGCGAAAAATCCGTTTTTGAATTTGGCGGTGGCGCCGATGATTCAATCAGCCGGGACGAACCAGCCGATAAATTACGCCGATTATTGGGGCTTGGCGGTTTCTAATCAAAGCCGCAATCCGGAAATTGCCTGGAATTTTATTATGTATTTTACTACCGATTTGTCCGTTGCCGAAAAATATATTCAAGAATCAAAAAGACCGCCGGCTTTAAGGAGCTTAATTCAAAAATATCTTAATGATTTGGATTTGGGAGTTTTTGGCCAGCAGGCGTTAACCGCGAGATCTTGGCCTCAGCCGGATAGCGACGCGGTTAGGCGGATTTTTTCCAATATGATAGAATCAATATCAAGCGGCAGATTGTCAGTTGACCGCGCGTTGGAACAAGCGGAAAATGAAGTGAATAGTTTATAAAGCTTAAAAGCTGATAAGCTGAAAAGATAATAATTATGCAAAATCAAAAATCAAAATTCAAAATTATTTTACTAGTTACTATTTTCTATTTACTAGTTACCGTTGTTAGCGCGCAAGCGGCTGATCCTTTGGTTCCTTGCGGACCGGATTCTCATGGCGGAAAAGGTTGTCAATTTTGTGATCTGATTATATTAATTGGAAATGTTATTAATTTCGCTCTCTATAATATCGCCATTCCCTTGGTCGTTGTTTTTATCGTTTGGGGCGGATTGACGATTATGACTGCCGGCGATTCCACGGAAAAAGTTTCACAAGGCAGAAAAATGATTCAATCCGCCATTGTCGGAGTTTTAATCGCGCTCGGCGCATGGATGATTATTAATATGGTTCTTTCCGCTGTCGGCGGCGGTAGTTTCGTCCCTTGGGAATGGGGAGGCAAAAGGTATTTGAATTGTCCTTGAGGAATTAGAGTTCGCAGATAGGAGAATCAAATAGTGACTATTTGTATTAAATTATAGTAATTATATTTTATGGTAATTATCTTTTTTAAAAATCCTTGCTCTCCCCAGGGAGAGCAAGGATAAAATTAATCAAAGCAGTATTTAAGTTCAAGAATATTTTATTTTTAATTTATTTTTATTTTTTACTATATTTTGCCTTATCTTGCTCATATGAATTAAAGAGTTTTCCATATTTAATCGCTGCCGGTGAAATCGGTAATCGAGAAAGCCAATTTACAAAATCCAAAGTCGCCTCTCCTAAATTATCAATCGTTATTTTAAGTGAATTTTTATTATCAGGGCCGTTTTTTAATTTTTGAACGCGATAATATTTATATCCGTGATAAATAGTCTTTTTTAAAAGACCCTTTTTAATGGCGCTAATTGTGTTATGGGATAGCCATAAAATTTCTCCTATTTCTCTGTATTTTTTACCTTGGCTGATTAAGGCAGTGGCAATTATTCGTTTAATAATTAAATCTCGCTCTCTCGCGCTTAAAAAACTTTCCAGATATTCTTGCGTTTGTTTTGCCGATTTTGCTTTGTAAAGTTTTTTTATAAATTCTTGCCAAATGTATTCTTGCCATTCTTTTCTTGATTTAAATTCTGGGAGTTGTTTTATGGAATTTTCAGAAGAAAGATGTTTCATAAATAAATTAATCATAAAATTATATCATTATAAATTATAAATGAATTAAATTTTAATTTTTATTATTTTTTATCATTAATTATTAAGGTCGACCTTTTGTGTTTTCTTTATATTATATTCTATTCTGCTCTCCATGGGGAGAGCAGGAAATTTATTTTTATTTTTCACTTTCTTCATTTTTTATTTTTATCTTTTTTATTTTATTCTTTATTTTATTTCCTTTATTTTATTCCCCCCTTTCATTTCTTTTTTTTATTTTCCCCTTATATTTTTATGTTCTTATTTTTTCTTATGTCTTTTTTATCCTGCTCTCCCCAGGGAGAGCAGGAACATTTTAGTGATAGCGTTTGTTTATAAAATTATTACTCTCAAAATTATTTACAAGGTTTAACCTTGTAAGATTTACAAAATAAATCCAAGAAATATTTCTGCTATCCCTGGGGATAGCAGAAGAGAAGAATAATAATATAAAAATAAAGAAAAATAGTAAAAAAGCAAAAGAATAAACAATAGAGAAAAACTTCGATTTACTTATGTTGCGTTAGTTTCTTGAACCGGTTTTGCATGGGGTTGACTTTTTTGAACTCCTATGTTATTATTTGGCCATAAATCAAGAGGCTTTGTCTTTTGATTTTGGACCTTAAAAATTAAAAATGATTGAAAATAAAAAACTGAATGGCTGAATAGCCGAGGAGGATGTGATGGCAAAGAAAAAGGAATTTTTAGGCGCAGCTATTGGCGCCCTTGATCCGGTTTTAAAAAACTGGGCGCAAAAGTTGGCAAAAAAGATTCCAACAAATAGCTACTTGCGCTCAGACCTTTTTGGAGTGGCGCAAGGCGTTGTAAAAGGATTTGTTGAATCCATGGCTGAAAAGTTACCACCAACTGCTGCGATAGCGGTTGAGAAAGCCATTGATTTTAGCGATTTTTTTACCGGAGCGCTTGGCGGAGCTTCAGAAAAAGAGAAAAAAGGGGCAGTGGAAGATTGGATGGATGAATTTTTTAACGACGCGAAATGGCGTCTTAAAAAATCCAAAGATCCAAAAGCGGAAGCCGAAAGAATGAAAATAGAATTTGAGTGTCGGCTGGCGCTTCTTAAGCTTATTGAAGATGCAAAACCAAAGCCAAAGTTAGAGGTAAAAACCGAGCCGGTCGATGAACCAATTGATTGGCAGAAAAAGTGGAAGTCTTTTATCAAGGGATTCCGTGAATTCTCAGACGGACTTATAGAGTTCAGTAAGGAATTCAATCAGGAATTCCAGATAAGCGATACCATTAAAAAAACTGATCAAGCTGTTGCTCAGAAACTCGGCGGTTTCAGAAAAATTATGGCAGAAAGGGGGATAAGATAATGAACACTCTGCAAGAATTATGGGCGATATTCGTCGCTCTTTGGAACACAGGGAATAGAATTGCGCGGGCTGCGATTTTATTGATAGTATTATGGCCGATATTGATTTGCGGGGTAGCTTTAATAGGCTCTCCTGCAGTAACGTCCATAGCGGCCTTAATACCGGTTGTGGCGATAGCGTTTTCTATTATTGCCGCTATTGATCCAATTATAATAGCCGTAGTCGCCGCCTTTAAAAAAGGCCGCACGGTTCTTGCTTGGATTGCCACAATAATTGCCGCGGAATTGGTTCTCGGAGTTTATTTTTCAATCGTTCCGGTTTGGAATGACCGAGGATTGGTTCCCGTAGTGGTTTTGGTTGCTGTTGCGATATTTTTCCTTGCGATTGGAACAAAAGGAAGGATACAGAAGACGGCAATTAGCGCTATGGCACTTATTGCTATTATCTTAACCATTATTTTTTTCCTCGGGGGGAGAGATAAAGCGGCGGGTAAGTTTGAATCGAAGCCGTTAAAAATTACGAATGCTGGCGCGTCGGTAGCGGCAATTTCCCCGATAGAAGAGTTCTATCTGCAAGTCGGGAAAGAAATTCAAACAGTGGTTGTGTCCTCTGGAACACATCACCGCTTAGAAAGCGATAAGCCATTCATTGCTCTTTCTTGGGATTCAGTTGTGGGAATAAAAGAGTATGAAATGCCAACCGGCGTTTCATATTGGAACGGCACAGGATCTATTGGGAGATTGGGTCTTAAGGGTATCCAACCTGATACCTTAATAAGAATAACCAAAATATAATTATATAATTAGGAGGTGTTAAAAAAAAGCTGCGCGCGGATTTATCCAAACGCAGCTATTTTATTTTTAAATTATTTGTTATAATAAAATTAATATATTAAGTCTTGAAATATTAATAAATTTAATTTATAATATAATTAATTAAATGATTAAATTATTTTTCAGAAATAAGTTTTTATATTTGATTATAATATTTATTATTTCTTTTGGTGGTTTATTTTTTGTCATTAATAATGATATTGTAATGGCAGCGCCGCAGCCAGGCGATGCTAATTTTATTGGTCCATTGCCCCTTGGTCAGGGTTCACCTTATGCTCAAGGAGGATCATCTAATGGTAACCTCCAAGACCCCTTCGCCGGTAAAACAATTTTCACCATTATCCAAAACATTATCGGTTATCTTATTAAAATTGGCGCGCCGATTTTGGCGATTATGGTGATTTACGGCGGTTTTCTTATTTTGACCGCGGGCGACAGTCCGGAAAAAGTGAAATCCGGCAAGGATGTCATTCTTTGGGCGGTGGTGGGTTATATTATTGTCTTGTGTTCTTGGGGAGTTATTTATATAATGGGAGAAATAATAACCAATAAGTCGGATGCGTTTATCTCAACAAAAAAATGAATAAATTCTCAAAAATTTTATTATTTTTAACAATTTTTTATTTAATAATTATTTTCCCGGCTGTTGGTTTTGCTAAACCATGTCCTGGTAATACAAGCGTAGATTGTCCAGTAACAGGCATAAACGATGTAATGAATATTTTAACAAAAATTGTTAATGTTCTTTACACAGCATTTTTTATAGTGGCAATTGGATTTGTTATTTTGGCGGCATTCAGTTATTTAACCGGCGGCGATGACCCGGAAAAAATTAAAAGTGCAAATCACAAAATTATTTATGCCGCTATCTCCATTGCCGTGGCTTTAATTTCCGTCGGCGCTAATGAAATTATTAAAAATTTTATTAAATAAAATGTTTATTAGAAAAAATTTTATTATTTTATCAATAATTATATTATTTAGCGTTTTTTTGTCATGTAATTTTGTTAATGCTGTTATTCCTTATACTGGTGAAGTTGCTTCTCCTACTACAAATCCTCTTATTCCCAAAGGAGCGGGTATTTCAAGGTTTGAAGGAGTAGTCGTCATTCTTATGACGGTTCTTAGATGGACTTACACAATTTTCTTCATTGTCGCGGTGTTTATGATTTTATTGGCGGCTTATACTTATTTGACCGCCCAAGCCGAACCGGAAAAAATTAAAAGCGCCACCAACCAAATTATTTACGCCTCTATAGCGATTGCCGTAGCTTTGCTGGCGGTAAGCATAAACGCGATAGTCGGAAGCATTATTGGCCCTTCGAGTGGCGGAGGCAATAGTGGCGCATCTCAAACACAAAGTCCTACTTATCCTACTCCTGCTTCTGCTCCTACTTATTAAAAAACATTCACTCCGAAGGAAAGAAGTGCTACTAATCTTCCTGGACAATAGTATTGACAAAATAAAAAATTTGTGATACCCTATTTAAGGTTCTTAAAAATAAATAACTATATTTAAATAAGGAGGTATTACTATGAAAAAGATAGTGATGATAGTTATGGTAGTGTTTTTGTTTATAGGTTGTGCTGGACCGCGTTTCAAAAGTGAAGCGCAGTATGACAAAGGTGAATGGAAGGGCGATGCATATTTAAACGAAGTCGCAGAAATTAAGCGCGACAAAGCTCAGTTGGCTTTTGATAAGGAAGTGGGCGCGATGGCTATTTCTAAATTAAAAGAGCAACCGATAGAAACAAAAATTATTAATGGTGTTAATCAGGGTTACAAGGGCGTTGTGCATAATGATAGTAATTACGAAACCGTTCAGATTGTTATAAAACATAAAAAGGGATATGAGGTGAAGAGTTATGTTTTGTCCCCCGGCGACTGGAAAGAGAATTATCTTTTGCCAGGCACTTACAAAGTTTTTTATATTATTAACGGAAAGTTGGACCGCGTTGGTGAAATTACATCAGGCCCGCGTATGTTTGAATATTTCGGCAAGGACTACCATTGGTATGCATACCAGCCGAAATAATTTTTTTATCCCCTGTTTTCGCGATGGCGAGCAGGGGATTTATTATTGCTTTTTTTTATACATATTATAAAATATAAGAGTAATCGCGAATATACAAATCAAACGCAAATATACAAATTTAATTTAAAATAATGCGAATACTATATTTAAGTTTATTAATTTCTATAAGTTTCTTAATTTTGATTTCATCGGTTTTTGCTATTACTGCCGGTCAGATTCCCGATTCCGGCGATTTGGGTATTAGCAAAACTTTACAAAATGAAACGGCGGGCGGAATCAAAAGCATCATTGAAACCATTGTTCGATGGACGTATATTATATTTTTCATTATTGCCGTGCTGTTTATTATTTTCGCGGCTTACACTTATCTGACCGCCCAAGGCGATCCGGAAAAAGTAAAAAATGCCCATAATCAGATTATTTATGCCGCAATAGCGATTGTTGTGGCATTTATGGCGCTGGGAATTGATTTGATTGTAAAGAGCATTATAGATAATCAAGGAGGTGGGGGTGGTGGCAAACAGTATTGGCCAACGCCGAAAGGTTTTGAACAACGCTATCAGCCACTAAAATGATTTGTAATTTTAAAAAATTTTTTGTATTATCCCTCACCCTTCAAAAATAGAAAGACATAGATACTTGAATAATAAGTAATTATTTTTTAAAATATCTTTGAAGGGTGAGGGATAGAATAAATCAAAAAGGTCGAGAAAATAAAAGTTTCAAAGTTTAAAAGTTCAAATATGAAAAAATTTTTTGGAATTTTAGGAATCGTGGCAATGTCTTTGGTGTTGGCGAGTTCGGCAATGGCAGTTGATATCCCCGGAATTACTCCGACTGGTCCGACAACCGTAACCGGCACCGTTGACGTGATTAAAAATCTCGTCAGGTGGGTTTATATAATATTCTTTATCATCGCGGTTTTATTCATTCTTTTCGCGGCCTTTACTTATCTGACCGCGCAAGGCGACCCGGAGAAAGTGAAAAACGCGAGAGACCAAATTATTTACGCGGCAATCGCGATTATCGTCGCTCTTATTGCCGTTAGCGTGGACACGATTGTATCCACCTTCTTGGCAACAGGACAATAAAGTTTAGAAATTAGAAAAAAACAATACCCGCATTTGCGGGTATTGTTTTTTATTGTTTGTTTTGATATATTTTAAAAATGTCAGTAACATATCAGCCGAAAAAAAGAAAAAGGAGCAGAACGCATGGATTTTTGAAGCGCAGCCGAACCGTCGGAGGAACGAATGTTTTGAATAGAAGAAGGAGAAAGGGAAGAAAGAAAATCACCGTGTAAATATGCTTGCTAAAAAATTTCGGCTTCAAATTCAAAATTGGTTGAAAAATAGGAATAAGAAAATAATAAGCCGCAGAAGCGATTTTTTTATTGTAAGGATGTCCGCTAATGATTTATCTTTCAGCCGTTTTGGAGTGATTATCAGCGCAAAAGTTTCAAAATCAGCGGTAAAACGAAATAGAATTAAAAGAATTATTTATGATTTTATTCGATTGAATAAGTTATATGAAATCGGCGGTCGGGATGCGGCGATAACTGTTTTGTCCGCAACCGCGAAATTAGATAAAAATGAAATTGAAAAAGAATTAAAAAATGTCATCACTTTTTAACACATATTTATATAATCCATTATTAAGCGCCTTGATTTTTTTATACGAAAATATTCCCGGCCATGATTTGGGCGTTGCCATTATTGTTTTAACAATTGCGATTAGAATTATTTTATTGCCGTTGTTTTATAAGGGCGCTAAAGACCAGGCGATTATGCAGCGTTTGGCGCCTAAAATAAAAGAAATTCAAAAAGACTATAAAGACGACCGCGCCAAACAAGCGCAGGTGATGATGGAACTTTATCGCGAACATAAAGTGAATCCTCTTTCTCAGTTTCTGATTATTATCATTCAATTGCCGGTTTTAATCGCTCTTTATTGGGTTTTTCTTAAGGGCATAAACGGTAATGGAGTTTTAAATCATTATTTTCTCGGTTTTATTGATTTGAACAGTCGTAGTTTGGTTATTGTTGTTTTGGCGGCTTTGGCGCAGTATTTTCAGGGAAAATTGGCTTTGCCGAAAACAGTCAAGGACGGCGGAGAATTGTCGCCGATGGAAAAAATGGGAAGGCAAATGGTTTTTTTCGGTCCGGTTTTAACGGTGATGTTTTTAAGTTATTTGCCTTCGGCCGTTGGACTTTATTGGTTGACAACGTCTATTTTTTCGGTTATTCAACAAATAGTCATCAATAAACGGTTAAACATAAACACAAATGGAAAAAATTGAATCAATAATTAAAGAAATTATCGGGATGATGGGGTTTGATGATTTTTCGGTTAATTATTCCGCTGACAACGGAAGATTTTCTATATTTATAAATGACAGTTTTATTTCGGAAAATAATTTGCCGTCAATTATGAACAGTTTTGATTCAATTATTAAATTGATAGCCAAAAAAAATAATGTTGATTTTGTTATAGTTGATATTAATAATTATCGTCGGAAACGCGAAGATTTAATTTTGGAAATTGCTCGGGTGACGGCGAGAAAATCTATTGCCGAGAAAAAAGAAATGTCTTTGCCGATAATGAATGCTTATGAGCGCCGTCTTGTCCATACGGAACTTGCTAAACATCCTGATATTAAAACGGAAAGCGTGGGAGAGGGGAGGGAGAGGTACGTAGTAATAAAACCTATTTAGTTTATTCTCTTTGCTAAACTTTGGAATCCAAACTCCTCAAAATACGCGAGGAGTTTTTCTTTGAAGATTCCTTCGTATTTTAATTCTTCAAGATTATTTATTTCCAACGGCGTGTCGCGTCTGATCGTCGCCAATTTTTTTGATAATAAAGCCATTTCACGCGAAGCGTTGATTTTTTCATAAGATTTTTCCTTTTGCCCTTGTTCCAAAAATTGTTCAATTGTGCCGTATTTTTGGATTATTTGAGCCGCTGTTTTCGGCCCGATGCCGGAAACGCCTTTGATATTATCTGATTGGTCGCCGACAAGTCCCTTATAATCAATAAGTTGGCGCGGCAGAACGCCGAATTTCTCCAAAGTTTCTTTTTCGTTATAAATTATCGTGTTGCTGATTCCTTTTTTAAAAGTTTCAACCATAATTTTTTCATTTTCAATAAGTTGGAGCGCGTCCAAATCGCCGGTTAAAATTATTATTTTTAAATCCGGATTGTTTTTGAATTTTTCAACCGCCGTGCCGATTAAATCGTCAGCTTCAAATCCCGGGATTTCAAAACTTTTTATTCCGAAATTTTCAAACAGCCGATGAGCTTCAATAATTTGCGAAATTAATTCATTGGGCGCCTTGGGACGATGGCTTTTATATTCGTCGTACATTTCTTTTCTAAAAGTCGGTTCCGGCCGGTCAAAAAAAGCCACTGCGTAATCCGGCGCTTTTCCATTGACGCCGATTTCTTCCTTGTCCACCGAAGCTTTAGCGAAGGCGGAGTTATCTCGCGCGATTTTAATAAGAATACTCGCTAGTCCGTAAATCGCGCCGCTGGGCTTGTTTTCTTTTGTGGTGAACGGCGGCAAAGCGTGAAAGCAACGATGAATTAAAGCATTGGCATCAACGAGAAGAAGGGTTTTCATAATTAATAATTGTATAGTATAATTTAATTATTAACCACTATGCTTAAAATTCCCGATAAAAAATTAAAAGAGATTTTAATTAAAGATAGTTTGATAACTGAGGAAAATTTTGACTTTTTGGTAAGCGAGGCGAAGCATATGGACCAGAATATCGGCGATATTTTGATTTCGCGCAATATTATCACAACAGATTATTTTTATGATGTTATAGCGGATTATTTTAATGTTCAGAAAGCCAATTTAATCGGCAGAAAAATAGACGAAGGAATTCTTAATCTTCTTGCTGAAAATTTAGCCAAGCAAAAAATGGTTATTGTTTTTGACAAGGAGTCCAATGGGAGCATTAGCGTTGCCATGGAAGATCCGAGTGATTTGGGAACGGTGGAATTTTTGAGAAATAATTTAAAAGCTAATATCAAGCCGTATCTTGCGACTCAAGACGATTTAAACAAAGGATTTGCGATGTATAGCCGCCGTTTTGCGGAAAATTTTAAAAAAATAGTTGAAGAAAATATTCAGGCGTCATTGAGGCAAAAGGCCGGCACAGTTGAAGAAGCGGCCTCGGCGATTCCCATCGTCGCCCTTATTGATAATATTCTTTTTTATGCTTTTTCTTTGCGCGCTTCGGATATTCATATGGAAATTTTTGAAGACGGAATTTTAATGAGATTCAGGATTGACGGCGTTCTTCATGAAATAACCAAAATTCCGAAAGAAGTTCATCCGGCGATTGTGGCAAGGATTAAACTGCTCGCGGCTTTAAAAATAGACGAACATCAGAGGCCACAAGATGGTAGAACTCATTATAAAGTCGGTTCGGATTTAGTTGATATCAGGATTTCCATTATTCCGACTTTTTACGGCGAAAAGATAGAAATGAGGCTTTTGCCCGCGGCCCAAAAACCGCTTTCTTTAAGAGAAGTCGGGTTGATGGATGATATGGTTAAAATCGTTGAAGAAAATATTAAAAAAACTTACGGAATGATTCTTGTAACTGGACCGACCGGCAGCGGAAAAACCACCACGCTTTACGCCATTTTAAACATTTTAAACAGGCCGGAAGTGAATATAGTGACCATTGAAGACCCGATTGAATACAATATGAAATATATCAATCAGATTCAAATTAATCCTTTGGCGGGAATCACTTTTGAAAGCGGATTGCGTTCAATACTTCGGCAAGACCCGAATATTATTATGGTCGGAGAAATTCGTGATGAAGAAACCGCTGAAATTGCTGTGCATTCAGCTTTAACCGGCCATTTGGTTTTATCCAGCTTGCACACTAATGACGCGGCAACCGCGATTCCGCGTTTGATTGATATGAAAATTCCGCAATTTTTAACCGCCGCTGTTTTAAATATGATTGTTGCTCAGCGTTTGGTTAGAAAAATTTGTTTGGATTGTATTAGTTCATTTGTGCCGTCGGAAGATTTGTTAAATTCCATTAAAAAACAATTAAAAGAATTAAATCTTGAATTTGAATTTAGGGCGCCGAAAATTTTATATCAAGGTAAGGGATGTATGAGTTGCGGTAATACGGGTTATTATAGTAGAATAGGAATTTTTGAAATTTTAAATATTAATGAAGATAGCCGTAAGGAAATTATTAATCCTAATTTTTCTTTGGACAATTTGATAAAATTGGCGAAAAATAAAGGGATGATTACGATGTTTGAAGATGGATTGAGAAAATCCGAATTGGGAATGACAACGATAGAAGAAGTGTTTCGTGTAATACGAGAATAATCCCTCACCCTTCAAAGATATTTTGAAAAAATAACCCCTCACCCTTTAAAATTAAAGGGTGAGGGGTTGAAGAGTAAGTGGATAAAAATTCAAATAAAAATAAAAATTCAAAGAATTAATATTTTTCATTTTTTAAATGAAAATTAAAATCTTTGAAGGGTGAGGGATGAGGTTTCATTATATTGCATCACAATCCAATGGGAAAATAATTGAAGGCGACCATGAAGCTGAAAGTGTGGCTGAAGTTTTGGGGTTTCTCGCCAGCCAGGGATTAAGGCCGATTTCATTAAAAGCGCCGAAAGAACTTTCAAAAACCGGCCGGTTTAAAATTTTTAGCCAGTCAATTGACGTTGAAGACAAGGTTTTTCTCACTAAGTATCTGGCTTTAATGCTAAGAGTCGGCACTGACCTTTTAAGGGCGATTGATATTTTAATCGCTGATTTTGAAAAGCCGGCGCTTAAAGCTTTATTGATGGAAATCAGGACTTCACTGGAAAAGGGACAGCCCTTTCATTCCGTGTTTGTCAGGTATCCGAGATTTTTCTCCTCGGTTTTTATAAATATGATTAAAGCCGGAGAAACTTCCGGAAATTTGGAACTTGTTTTTAATCAATTAAGCATTGCCTTGCAAAAAGAGCAGGATTTAAGACGGCAGATTAAAGCGGCGATTACTTATCCAATTATTCTTTTAACCGCTTCGGCCGCGATTCTTTTCCTCTTGGTGAGTTTCGCGCTTCCAAAAATCGCCAACATTTTTACGTCCGGAGGTTTTGAGCCGCCGTTATTTTCAAAAATCGTTTTTGCAATCGGCCTTTTTATGGGAAAATATTTTTTGTTTATTTTGGTTTTTATAATTATTCTTTTAGTTGGCGCTTGGTTTTTTATAACAAAGTCTATTATCGGAATAAAACTTTTTTCAAGATTTATCGCAAAAACGCCGATTGTCGGAGGAGTTCTTAAAAAAATAGCCTTACAGCGGTTTGCTTCAACATTTTCGGCATTACTTTCTTCGGGATTGCCGATCCTTGATTCTCTGGAAATCACCGCTGATGCCGTCGGAAATGAAGAATTAAAAACAAGCTTACGCAGAATAGCGCGGGAAGGAATTTCCAAAGGTTTGACCATCGGCGAAGCTTTTCGCAAAGAGCCGACTTTCCCGAGAGTGGTGGTTAATCTGATGTCAATTTCTGAAAAGGCCGGCCATATGGAAAGCATTTTAACGACCTTGGCTGATTTTTACACTTCGGAGATAGAGACCGCGATAAAATCAATGGTTTCATTCTTGGAGCCGATTTTGCTTTTGGTTATCGGACTTATCATCGGCACCATCGCTTTGGCGGTCATCGTGCCGATATATCAGTTAGTAGGACAATTCTAAAATGAGAGCCTTTACACTTATAGAATTATTAATAACTATCGGCATTATTGCAGTTGTATCCACGGTTTCTTTTTTAAATCTTTTCGGTTATCGCGGAACGCAAGACCTTGATTTAACGGCGCGGGAAATTACGATAATTTTAAGAAACGCGCAGGATAGGTCAATCTCGCAGGAATCAAGCAGCCATTATGGCATTCATTTTGAAAATTCAGTTTCCAGCGGCGGATTTTACGATTTATTTTCCGGAACGACTTATGCCACTGGAACGATAATCTCTAAAAATTCGTTTAGGCCGACTATTCAATTTTCCGACCCAACATCCGGAAACAGCAAAGACGTTATTTTCGCTCCGGTCAGCGGTTTGCCGAACGCGTCAACCACTATTATAATTTCCCTTAAAAGAGACGCGTCAATTTCCAAAACAATAATCGTTAACACAAATGGACAGATTCAATACTAATAAGGGACAAAGTTTAATAGAAGTCATTATCGGCATGGCGATTGCCACTATTTTAATCGGCGCGGCGGCCACAACGATCGTTGTTGTGTTAAGAAGTAATTTTGACACCAAAACAGCGCAAATCGCTTTGTCTTTGGCTTCGGAATATATTGATAATCTTCAATCGCTCGCTTATTCCGACTGGCAAAAAGTTTATATTCCACCGGCGAGTAAAGGAGTGGACTCACAATTTTATTTAACTGCTTCGGGCACGGCTTTTGCGTTGGTTTCCGGCGCTACCACTACTATTATTGAAGGCAAAAATTTTACCCGTTATTTTTTAATTGAAAACGCAAGTCGTGATTTATGCGGCATCGGCAATATCACAACTAACGCCACTACTTCCTGCGCGGCTGTGGGCGACAGCGGAATTGCGGATGACCCTTCAACTCAAAAAATAATGGTTTATGTAAATTGGGAAGGCGGACGCAATCTGAATAAAATCCAATATCTGACGCGGAACCAGAATAAAGTTTTTATTCAGACCGATTGGAGCGGCGGTAATAATCAAGAATTTTTTTCAACCAGCACCAATAACACTTTAATAAACAATAAATTCGCCAGTTCAACCAATATTAATTATTCAAGTTCAACGGGCGCAATAACGATTAGCGGCGCTGCGGGGGGGGGCAGTAACGCCACTGGCACCATTGATTCAACGGACAAATGGGCATGGAATGACTTAATTGGCTGGATTGATTTCGGATTTTCAACAGGCAATGTAAAAGTTTATTCTGACCGGCTTGAAGGATACGCAAGTTTATCAGTCGGTTTTGTCGCTTTGAATTGTAATTCCACGCCGAATAATAATATTTGCGGGACGAGTAATTTTAAAGTTTCCAATGACGCGAGCGGAAATTTGGCAGGTTGGGCGTGGAATGATGGAATCGGCTGGACAAGTTTTTGCGGAAACGCTTCCGGCGGTTCAACTTTAAGTGGCAGTAATTGGGTTTGTCCGTCAAATCCAACGTATCAGGTCGTTATCAATACTTCTACGGGAGAATTTTCCGGCTGGGCGTGGAACGATATCAAGGGTTGGGTTTCGTTCAATTGTTCCAACACAAGCACTTGCGGAACGGTTAATTATAAGGTGAAAACTAGCTGGCGTCCGTAGGATATGTTATAATAAAAAAAATGAAAAATAAACAAAAAATTTTATTTCCAATTTTAACTTCAATAATAGTCGGTCTTTTAATTGCTGTTTTGGTTAATGCTTGGACCAATCCTACCGCCAACCCTCCTTCCGGCGGCGGCGCTTTATATTATTACAACGGCAACGTCGGCATCGGGACATCAACACCTCAAGTTTCCTTAGATATCGTGGCATCAAATAATAATCCTTTTTCTCTTAATACTCTTGCGCGTATCACTAATACAGGAACTGCCGGCGGAATTTTAAATCTTACTGGAGGAGGAGTTGGGGCGAGAACTTTTAGTTTAATGTCGTCTGGGTCAGGGAATGCTATTGGAGCAGGAAAATTTGAAATTGGTAATTTTACGGGAGCAAATTATTTAGTTATAGACGGGAGCAATGGCTACGTCGGCATTGGGACGCCAACGCCGGATGCAACTCTTGATGTTGTGGGGACAGTTTCAATTTTGAGAGTGCCAACAACAGGTATGACTAATACTACTTACTATCTAGCAGATACAGACTTAATTTTTATGTGTAATGGCGTTGGCGGAACATTGACTTATATACTGTGTGAGGCGGGTGGAATATCTGTATATTCACAAAATGCTCTACCGGCAGTCAATCAAGCTGGATGTACGGCGGTTGTTAGAAAAGGAGAAAATTATAGATGTTATCATGACGGCACAACAACACTCTATTCAAGGGTTTATAAACTAGGAAAATAAAAAATAAATAGGGACAATGGTTGACAATTAAAGAACTCAAAGCGGAAAAAGACACTGAGATCAAAGAATTAAAATCAAGAATTGAAGCGTTAGAAAATAAATAATTACCCCAATCTTATTGACTTCGTAAGTCAATAATTTATTCCAGAGTTAACTTTTTTATTTTTTCGTTGCCCAAATCAATTTCTTTTAGCCATTTTAGAGTGATTTTTTTATATTTCCGTTTTTCTATTAATCTGTTTAAGTATTCCACCTATTCTTTTCCTTGCTATCCTACAGGATAGCAAGGAATATATCCTCTTTATTCTTTTTCTTCTTGCTCTTCTATCATTCTTCTTACTATTCCTTGTCTATTTTGTTTGCTTTTTTCCTTGCTCTTGCTATCCTATAAGATAGCAAGAGCAAGGATGTTTTAAAATCTTATTAATGTTTTATCTTAATATTCTATTTTGCTTAAAATATCAAAATTTAAAATTATGGAAAATATAAAAAATCTTTCCGAATTTTCGTCCCGGAAAGAATGGGAAAACTATCTTTGGAAAGAGTTTTCAAAAATCGCGAGCAATAAAAAATTAGAATTATTTTTAAATAATTTATTAACCAATCAAGAAAAAAGAAATATTATCAGGAGATTGGCGATCATTTCTTTATTTAAAAAAGGAATGAATTATCACCAAATCAGCGAAATTCTTTGGCTGTCTCCGAACACCATTAGTTCAATTAAAAAAAGTATTGGAAACGGCGAATATAAGAGTTATTTTGAAATTTCCAAAAAAAATAAAAATAACAATAAATCAGATAAAACACCAAAACATTTTCTTCAATTTTCATTTAGCGATATGGCGGACGGAATGGCGGATATCATTAATATTATGGATGAGATATTTGACAGATTGCCGAACGCATCCGGAAAGGGGAGATGGAAATTCCTTGACCCAACAATGCCAAGGCGGAGAAAGAAATTAATAAATTGAAAAGTAAACCCCGTTAGAAATTCCAGCGGGGCATTAGACCCCGCCAGAATTATTCTAAAATGTAACCTCGCCGTAGAACAAAGAGGTATTATTTCTAACGGGGTATTTTTTTTAATTTTTTATACAAAACCCTTGCTATTTCATAGGATTGTAAGGGAAATTAAAGATTTCGTGATCAGGCCCCGTAATCTCAATTTAACTCAACTATTCTTGCTATCCTATGGGATAGCAAGAAAGATTAAAGATATAAAATTTAATATCTGCGATAATTTATATAAAAATTTATACGAAATTGAACATAGGTAATTTGTAATGATAATTGGATTATGATAAAATAAATTAAAATATGTTTAAAATAAAAATTATTTTTGCGGTGTGCCTCGTTGTTTTACTATCTACTATCTACTTTCTACTTACTACTGTTTCCGCCGCCACCAATATTGATTCAACCTACCGCTATGCCTGGAATGATGTAATCGGTTGGGTTGATTTTTATACGACGAATAATGTCAATGTCTCTTCAACACAACTGACTGGCTACGCTTCTTCATCAATCGGCTTTATCGCACTTGATTGCGCTACTTCGCCGAGCGGTAATGTTTGCGGAACGAGCGATTTTAAAGTTTTAAAAGACGGAACCGGAAGTTTGAGCGGTTATGCTTGGAATGATAATTTTGGTTGGCTCAGTTTTTCCGGTACAACAACACAAAGCCAGGCTTATGGCGTTTTTGTTAATCCGTCAAACGGCGATTTTTCCGGCTGGGCGTGGAATGATAATGTCGGCTGGTTTAGTTTTAATTGCGTTAATTCCGGCGCTGGCGGTTGTTCACCGTCCGATTATAAAGTTAAAACAAGTTCTGTTTCAACATCCACTTCTGGCAGTTTAGTTTCTTCGGTTTTTGACACTTGGGCAATTGGCGGTTCAGCGATAAATACCATTATGTGGCAAGGAACGCAGTTGAGCGGAACAAGCGTTAAATTTCAAATCGCTTCGTCAAACAGCGCTGCTGGACCATGGGATTACAAGGGTCCGGACGGTTCGGCAACAACTTATTACGCTCCGGCGAACACGGGAATTTCGACTCAAATAAATTTGGCGTATCATAACAATCAAAGATATTTCCGTTACAAAATATTTTTATATTCTGACGCTTCCGGAACGAATTCCCCGACAGTAACCGATGTGATTATAAATTGGAGTCCGTAGATTTTCTTTATTTTTGGCAAAAAAACATTATAATTAAGGAATGTTTAGTTTTTTAAGGAATTTATTTGGCAAGGAGGATTTTAAGCCGCTAATCGCGGCTATTAATAATTTGGAGCCGGAATTGGAAAAACTCGATAATGATAATTTAAAAGAAAGAAGTTTGGCGTTGAAAAAGCGAATTACTGAAGGTGAATTATTAAATAATGTTTTACCGGAAGCATTCGCTTTGTGCCGCGAAGCCGCTAAACGAACTCTTGGCCAGCGGCATTTTGACGTTCAGCTTATTGGCGGCATTGTCTTGCATCAGGGCAAAATCGTGGAAATGGCGACCGGTGAAGGGAAAACTTTAACCGCCACTTTGGCGGCTTACTCTAACGCCTTATCCGGAAAAGGAGTTCATATAATTACTGTTAATGATTATTTAGCTCGCAGAGACGCGATTTGGATGGGTCAGATTTACGACGCGCTTGGTTTAACGGTTGGGTGTTTAACGCATGAAGCGGCGTTCATTTATGATTCGCATTATAAAAAAGAAACTACCCAAGAAGACAAAGAACGCGATATTTTTGGAAGTTATAAAATTTTTTATGATTTTCTTCGGCCGATTTCCCGCAAAGAAGCTTATCAATGCAATATTCTTTACGGCACCAACCATGAATTCGGATTTGATTATTTAAGGGATAATTTGGCGTATCGGCCGGAAGACCAGGCTCAGAGAAAACCGTTTTACTACGCGATTATTGACGAGGTTGACAGTATTTTAATAGACGAAGCGCGGACGCCCTTAATTATTTCCGCGCCCGACGCTGAATCAAGCGAATATTATAAAGTATTCGCCAAAATTGTCAGTCGGCTTGAAAAAGAAAAAGATTATTCAGTTGAGGAAAAAGCGAAAGCGACGACGATTACGGACGAAGGCATTGCCAAGATCGAAAAAATTTTAAACATCAAAAATCTTTACGAGCCGGAAAATCTTCGGCTGGTTCATTATCTTGAAGAATCGTTAAAAGCCTTCGCGCTTTTTAAGAGAGACAAAAATTATATCGTTGAGAATAACGAAATAGTAATTATTGATGAATTTACCGGCAGGAAAATGTACGGCCGCCGATATTCCGGCGGTTTGCATCAGGCGATTGAAGCAAAGGAGAGCATTGAAGTGAAACAGGAGTCGCGGACATACGCTTCCATTACCATCCAAAATTATTTTCGTTTGTATGAAAAGTTGAGCGGAATGACCGGCACGGCTCAGACTTCTGCCGAGGAATTTCACAAAGTTTATAATCTGGAAGTTGCCAATATCCCGACCAATAAACCGATGGTTCGCAAAGACCAAGCGGATTTGATTTACAAAACTTTTAAGGCGAAATGCGGCGCTGTGGTTGAAGAAATAAAAAAACGCCGCCAATTGGGCCAGCCGGTTTTGATCGGTACCGCTTCAATTGAGCATAACGAACTTTTTTCTTATCTATTGAGGCAAGCCGGCGTTCCTCACGAAGTTTTAAACGCAAAAAATCATGAACAAGAAGGAGCGGTTATTGCTCA
Source organism: uncultured Candidatus Saccharibacteria bacterium (assembly GCA_964642155.1). Lineage (GTDB taxonomy): Bacteria > Patescibacteriota > Minisyncoccia > UBA6257 > UBA9933 > JAJYWO01. Next base: position 76,078 of record CAZXNT010000003.1, on the reverse strand, counting down.
AGCGGGAAGAATCGGAGCCGTGACAGTGGCGACCAATATGGCGGGGCGCGGCGTTGATATTGTTCTCGGCGGCACTCCTTCAAGCGTTGAAGAACAACAAAAAATAAAAGAATTGGGAGGATTGTGCGTTATTGGCACTGAACGCCATGAAGCTCGTCGGATTGACAATCAGTTGCGCGGCCGAAGCGGAAGGCAAGGCGACCCGGGAGAAACTAGATTCTTTCTTTCATTGGAAGACGATTTATTGAGAATTTTCGGCGGAGAAAAAATAAAATCGCTGATGGAGCGGCTTGATTTACCTGAAGACCATCCGATTGAATCGCGGCTTATTTCCAGAGTCGTCAATGAGGCCCAGAAAAAAATTGAGGGATTGAATTTTGATTCCAGAAAACATTTATTGGAATACGACGATGTTTTAAACAAACAAAGAACCGCGATTTACGAAAAAAGACAAAAGATGCTTGAGGGCGGAGTTAATCCTCAAATTTTTGGAATGCTTGACGCGCTTTGGATGAGCCATTTGGAAAATATGGAAGCGCTTCGCGAATCAGTGCGTTTGCGCGCTTACGGTCAGCACGACCCTTTGGTGGAATATCGCAGAGAAAGCAATATGATGTATAAAGAAATGGTCGCGAATTTTGATAAATGGCTGGAAGAGAATAAAGAAAAATTTAGTAAGCAGGAATCAGTAAATAGGAATCAGGAAACGGAAAATTTAGTAAGCCATTCATCTATAGATATTAAATCGCATAAACTTGGAAGAAATGACATATGTTATTGCGGAAGCGGGAAAAAATTTAAAAAATGCCATGGAAAATAGGAATAAATATATGAAGGCAATTATCGAAATTCCAAAAGGTGATAATAGGAGACGACATATCAAGTATGATAAGTCTGGATTTATAGATCTTGGTCCTACTAAAGATGTAATTTCAGTTAATGATGGAATTATGCCAATTCACTATGGATATATTCCTGAAACGTTGAATGAAAAGGAAGGCGACGAGATTGATATATTGATATTATCAAATAAGGCATTAGAAGTTGGTCAAGAAATTGAGGTTGAACCCATAGCTTTAATAAGACGTGACGATGAAGACGATAAAATCGTGGCTGTTGATGAAACCATGATATCAATTAAGAAATGGAGTGAAATACCCGAAGATGAAAGGAAATTAATTGAAAGTTTTTTTTAGCTATCATCATAAGTTTCGAACTATTGAAGATGATAAAATTGCAAGACAATACGTAGAAAATGGTCATAAACAATTTCTGCGGACACAGAAATAAAATCAAAAAATGCCATGGGAAATAAAAATATAAAAAAAGAAAAATTTTACGCCGGCGGATTTTTATACAATCTCAAAAATAAATCAGTATTGTTGCATAAACGAGATTCAAAGACAAATATAAATCCAAATTAATGGGCTTTCTTCGGTGGATTGAATAAGGGAGATGAATCGCCAAAGCAGATTTTTGTGAGAGAATTAGAAGAAGAACTTGGCATAAAAATTCCAGAAGAAAAAATTGTACCACTTTGCGATTATCTAAATGAAGAATTACAAACATACAGATATGTATTTTTTGTAGAAAGTGATTTGGGTAAATCGCAGATGCAGTTATCGGAGGGTGAGGGCTTTGATTGGATATCTCTGGATAAAGTTTTTGAGTATGATTTAACAGAAAAAAGCGTAAAGGATTTAAAATTATTTCTACGGATAAAAAGATAAGATTTTAAAATGTTATGGGGGATAAGATATGAATTTAAAAGAAACTTATAATCGAATAGCCGAAGATTGGCATAGAAATCACCAAAAAGACGACTGGTGGGCGGGAGGAACGGATAAATTTATTTCTTTTTTACAAAAAGGCGATTTGGCGCTTGATGTTGGTTGTGGCGCCGGCACAAAATCAAAATATCTTATTAAAAAAGGGTTGCGAGTGATTGGAGTTGATTTTTCTGAAAAAATGATTGAAATCGCAAAGCGGGAGATTCCAAATGGAAATTTTTTTGTGTTTGATTTAAGTGAAATAGATAAATTAGATTATTTATTTAACGGTATTTTCATGCAAGCGGTTTTACTTCATATTCCAAAACGAAAAGTAAAAGATAAATTGGAGAAAGTTATAACAAAGTTGAAAACAGGAGGATATATTTATATCGCGGTTAAAGAGAAAAAATCGCAAGGAGTAGAAGAGGAAATAAAAATTGAAAATGATTACGGATACCAATACGAAAGATTTTTTAGTTATTTTACCGTTGATGAAATAAAATTATATTTGCAAAATTTAGGGATTAAAATTGTGTTTTCTGAAATTAAGTCTCCTTGGATACAGATTATAGGCAGAAAATAAAAATCCCTCGCTTAGCGGGACGATTTTTATTTTATTGTTTTTTCTCCGGACGATGGTCGACTGAAAGTTCTTTATATTTAATAATTTCGTTGTGAAGTTTGTTTTTTATCTCGTCAATAGCGATTCTGATGTCGGAATCGTAATGTTCGGCGCGTAAAATTTTTTTCGGCAAGTGTAGATTTGCTTCGGCGTAAAAGACATCTCCGTGTTTGTGATGTTTTGTAGTTCTCGCTATTTCAATTTCCGTTTTAATTTCTCCCCTAGTTTCAAATCTTTGCAAAAGATGGTTTAACGAGCCGATTTTTATTTCCACGTATTCGCGAATTGACGGCGTAATGTCAAGATTTTTTGAATGGATGATTATTTGCATGTTATTATTATAAATTAATTGTTTTAAAATAAAAGACCCCGCCAGTCCATGGACTGGCGGGGTAGAAAATTACTTCTTTTTCTTTCCCTTTGCTTTTTTCTTAGCAGCCATTTAAGTAATCCGTTGTATCTTAATTTTATTAAAGATAAGACGGATATTTATTTTATAATCAGCGATAAAATTGACGACCACCTAATTTTACACGCTGACCTTTGACGACTTTTTTACAAAGAAGAATTTTTTATATGAAATTGTATTTCATATAATTAGTTCGCTCAATAAAAATAAAATTTCTTTTTCTTTTTATTTCGCTCTCTAATTTTAAATAATTTTTAATTCTTCTTATATAAATTTTAACAAATTTAAAATGAAATGCAATGTGGATAACTGTGGATAACTTTTTCGGCTCAAAAATTTAGATTAAGTATTCTATTTCTTCTTGAAGCTCAATTTTAAATTTTTTATTCACTTCATTTTTTATAAGTTGAATTAAATTTTCCACGTCTTTTGCTTTTGCGTCAAGAACATTAACGATAAAATTCGGATGTTTCGGCGAAATCATTGCTCCGCCTATGGAAATTCCTTTTAATCCTGCCTCAGAAATCAAATAAGCGGCCGGAATAATCGGGAACGGGTCATTTTTTATAATAGACACAGATTTATGCGGATTAAAAAGCGGATTTATGTTAATAATTTTAGAATTTATTTGTGTTAGCGGAACATTTTTGAATGTGCTGCCTAAACTGGGATATTCCATGGGGTGTTTTAATAGGCGATAATTGATATTTTTTATCATTTCCTCTTCTATTTTTTTTCGGCTACTTTTCTGGAGTTTTAACGTCGCTTCCATAATAATTTCTTTTGTCCTGAGCTTGTCGAAGGAACTTGTCCTGAGCTTGTCGAAGGATTGCTTCTTAAAAACACTGGAACGGTATTGAAAATCGCAATCTTTAAATTTGCGTTTTATTATTTTGGGATTTTTCTGCGATATGTCCAAACTCACAACTTCTTTAATCGCATCTTTCATTTCTCCGTTAAAAGCTCCGGCATTGCCGCGAATCGCTCCACCTAAAGTTCCGGGCAAGCCGGCGGCCCATTCTAGTCCGGAAAAGTTTTTTTCCAAAGTGAAATTCACCAAGTCTTTTATTAAAACGCCGGCGCCGGCGCTTATTAAAACATCATTTTCTTTTTTAAGAAATTTTAAATCAGGTTTTATAATTAAACCGTCAAATCCATTGTCGTCAATCAAAACATTTGTCGCGCCGGCCAAAACAAATAAGGGCGTTTTTAATTGTCTTTGTTTCTCTATCGCCTTAATTAAATCATCGGTGTTTTTCGCTTCAAAAAAATATTTGGCGTTTCCGCCGATTTTATAATGGCTTATTTGTTTTAACGGAACATTTGTTTCAAAATCCATTTATTTTAATATCATTTTAAATTTTTTTATTAACGATATTTAAAACCGAAGACGAACTTGTTTTGAGGAACATCCCGCAGGCGCGCTGGGCTTGGTCTGAGTGAAGTGAAGCCAGCGCGCCGAGGGCGAAGAAAATTTTGCCGCTGGAGCAAAATTATTCTGTTTCTGAAAGACAAGTTTGTCTGAGGTAAGCGCTCTTAATGGAAAAATAATTTAAAATGGGACCGCTGACGTTTACCTCCAGCTTGCAATGAGTGAGTGCTTTCAACGGTCCCAATATTATTTTATATAAATAAACAATTTTACACAACAAAAACCCCGCCACAAGGGCGGGGTTGCAAACCGGAATAATGGCTCTTTATAGATATCATCGTACAGAGCTATTACCACTCATTGAAACATTATATATAAAGACTTTTAAAAAGTCAACTCTTTTTTCTTAAAAACAATAAATTTATATCCGATAAAATTCCAAATTAAAGAGCCGATGATGGCGATAATTTTTGCAAAATTAAGCGCTATAAAAGAATCTGAAAAAATACCGCTAAGTTTTAAGAAGTGGACGATTGAAACAATAAAATTTGAAATTGACGGCAAGCCGTAATAAAGCGCGTTGAAAATTATTTGATGGATTACAAACATGCCGATAATCGTAATGGCTAAAAATTGGAAAATTTGCTTGTAAATATTTCCTTCTTCGGTCTTGAAAGTCCATTGTTTATTTAAGATAAAGCTGTTTATCATAGCAATGACGACGGAAATAATATTCGCGATTAAAAATTTTTGCCCGACAACCATTAAGGCGACGGTAAATCCTAAAAATACCAAACTGTTGAGTATGGCAATATCAATAAGCGTATTTATAACTCCGACAATCGCGAACTTCCCAACTTGTTTTTTTAAGGAATTTGATTGAATGTCCATAAATTTATTATATCTTATTTTTAATAAATTGAATAATTAAATTATATAAATTCGGTTGGTTTTTTAAAATATCCGTTCCATGGCCGCCGGTTTCGTAAATCTGGATTTTTTTATTTTTATTTTCATAAATTAAATCATAAAGTTTTTTAGTTTGTTCGGCATTTTGAGGGACATTATCATCTTTAGCAGAGATTAAAAATACTTTTTGATCAGGTTTAATTTTTATGGTAAATGGTTCGGTTTTTATTCCTCTATAATTTAATCCCGGCGAGAGCAAAATTGCGGTTTGGAACTTTGAATTTTCTATAATATATTGTAACGATAAATTGGCTCCGATGGAAGCGCCGATAAGTGAGATTTTATCCGGCGTCGCATTGCGTTCTTTTATTAAATAATCAACCGCGGCTTGAATATCTAAAATACTTTTTTGGTGGTCTTCGTCTAAAAAATTAAAAAATCCCTTTGGGCCGCCATCGGATTTTCCATGTCCGCGCAAATCAATAGCAATGTTTTCGTAGCCGGCATTTTGTAGTTTAATCGCCAAATCTTCATAAGATTCTTTTGTCGCGGGCATCATATGCGATAAAATGAGCCAACCAATCGGTTTTTCAACGTCATACAAATCAGTGGCGATTTTCACGCCATCTTTTGTTTTTAGAAATATTTTTTCAGGCATTTAGAAAAAGCTTAATGACGCGATTGTCATCAGAGCAATCAAAATTATAATTATTTTAGCGAGTATTTTTGTCCACTTTTTCATATTGATTTAATTATATTTTTTATTTCTTTCGGTTTTAAGCTTGCACCACCGATTAAAAATCCGTCAATCTCTTTATATTTTACAAAATTTTTAATGTTTTTACCATCTACCGAACCGCCGTATAATACTTTAGTTTGTAGATTATAGATTGTAGATTGTAGATTTTGCTTGATGAATTTTATTATTTCTACTGCATCTTTGGGAGTGTCGTTATGTCCGGTGCCGATTGCCCAGACAGGCTCATACGCAATCACTAAGTGATTGCGTAATTTAGAATTCAGAATTAAGAATTTAGAATTTTTTAAATCTTTTTTTAGTTGGTTTTTAATGAAATTTTTAATTGTTTTTTTCCCGCGTTTGCGAATTATTAAATTTTCTCCAACACAGAGAATTACTTTTAAGCCGGTTTTCAAAGCCGCCAAAACTTTTTTATTTATCATTTCGTCAGTCTCGCCCAAAATTCGGCGGCGTTCGGAATGGCCGATAATAACATATTCAACTCCCAAATTTTTCAGCATTTTCGGCGAAATTTCTCCGGTATACGGGCCTTTGCCGGCTGGCGTCCGCCCACTGGCGGACCAAAATACATCTTGGCTTCCCAATTTCGCTTTTTTAACTAACTTCTCAATTTCTTCCATAAAAAGAAACGGCGGGGCGATAACGATTTCCAGCGCGTTTTTTTGAGGAATATTGTTTTCAACTGCTTTTGTCAATTTTATTGCCGCGCCAACAGTGGCAGGATTACTTTTCCAGTTAAAAACAATTAGTTTTTTGTTCATTTATATATTATTATAGCAATTATGAATAATGCTGTAAATATCCGAAATTTCGTGATAATCAGTCATATTGACCACGGCAAATCAACTTTGGCGGACAGGTTTTTGGAAATTACCAAAACCGTTGACAGCCGGCAAATGAAGGAGCAGTTTTTGGATTCTTTGGAATCGGAACGGGAAAGGGGAATCACTATTAAAATGGCGCCGGTACGGATGATTTATGGAAATTATATTCTAAATATGATTGATACGCCCGGGCATTCTGATTTTTCTTACGAAGTATCGCGGGCATTGGCGGCTGTTGAAGGCGCGATTTTGCTTGTTGATATAACGCAGGGAATTCAAGCGCAAACTTTGGCAAAATTTTATGCTGCTAAAAAATCCGGACTTAAAATTATCGGCGCTATTAATAAGGTTGATTTAATAAGCGGCGAAGAGCAATTAAGCAGAAGAATAAAAGATTTGGCGGATTTAATCGGCTGTGAGCCGGAAGAAATTCATAAAATATCCGCTAAAACCGGCAAAGGCGTGGAAGAACTTTTAAAAAAAATTATAGAAAAAATTCCAAATCTTAATGAAAATTTATCAAGCGCGTCCCGCGCTCTCATTTTTGATTCATTTTACGACGACCACAAAGGTATTATTGCTTCCATTCGTGTTTTTAACGGAGAATTTAATGTTAATGAAGAAGCGTATTTAATAGCTGCCGATGAAAAATTTAAAATGAAAGAAATCGGATATTTTTTACCGCAATTAAAGCCGATTGGTAAATTATCAGTCGGTGAAATCGGCTATATCGCCACCGGCTTGAAAGACCCAAGTCACATTAAAATTGGCGATACCATTCTGCGTAATTCTGCGTTGAGTCAGCGTGAGTTTGCGAACTTGGCTTTGCCAGGCTATGACGAACCGAAGCCGGTTGTGTTTGTTTCTTTTTATCCCGAAGAAAGTAACCAATACGACGATTTGAAAAAAGCGTTTGGCCGGTTGAAACTAAATGATTCGTCTTTAAAATTTGAAGCGGATTTTAATGAGGTACTTGGGCGTGGATTTAAAGTCGGTTTCTTGGGTAAGCTTCATTTTGAAATTACCGCTGAACGTTTGGAAAAAGAATTTGATATAAAAACAATAAACAGTTTTCCGTCAGTCGCTTATAAAGTTAATAATTTAATAATAGATAATCCAGCGGATTTGCCGGATGACATTAAGGAAATTTTAGAGCCGATGATAAATTTGGAAATTATTTCACCAAGCGAACACCTCGGAGGAATTTTGCAATTGAAAGAAATTTTCAGAATGGAAAATATAGCGACGAATAATTTGGGGACCGAAGGAATAATTTTAATAACCGCTAAAATGCCCTTGGCTGAGCTTATTTCAGATTTTGATGACCGGTTGAAATCTGTTTCCGAAGGATTCGCTTCTTTCAATTATGAATTGACGGATTATCAAAAAGCTGAGCTTGAAAAAATGGAAATTTTAGTCGCTAACGCGTCGGTTGCCGGGTTGGTACGCGTGGTGCCGCGCAAAAAACTTGAATATGAAGCGCGTAAAATGGTGGAAAAATTGAAAGATGTTTTACCGCGTCAGCAGTTTAGTCAGGCAATTCAGGCGGTGGCTGGCGGCAGAATTGTCGCTCGGGAAACCATGTCCGCAATGAAAAAAGACGTTACGGGGTATCTTTACGGTGGCGATAGAACGCGTAAAATGAAATTATGGAAAAAGCAGAAAAAAGGGAAAAAGAAATTATTGAGCATGGCGCAGGTGAGGATATCGGCGGAAGTGTTCAAAAAAATAATAAAATGATAAATAAAAAAAAGCTTATTATTTTTTCGGCATCGGCGACTGGAATTATTGTTATTTTAATTTTATTCGGTGTTTATCCCATTGCGCTTGTCGGTATCAGTCCCATTATGGTCAATGATTATAATAGGAATTATTCAACTTCCTTAAATTATTACGAAAAAGCTCTTGAAACATACGCGCAAGATTCACAAGTTCTTAAAGCCGATGAAGCCAGGCGAGAAATAAAACGCGCGGTGCTCGATAATTTAATTGAAGATATTTTAATTGACCGAGAATTAAAAAAAGAGATCAAACAAAACGACTTAAATGCGTTGGTTGAAAAAAAAATAAGCGAAATTTCGGAAAACCAGATTGCCGATAAGGCGGTTGAAACTTTATATAGTTTTTCACTTAGTGAATTTAAAGAGAGAGTTTTAAAACCGCAGGCGAAAAAAGAAATTTTGGAGAATAGATTGTTTTTGGCGGGAATAGATTTTGACGAGAAAATAAAAGATATCAGGGCGCAAGCGCGAGTGAATATTTTTTTATCTGGATTTGAGTGGAACGGGAAGGAAGTTATAGTAAAATAAGTTTAAAAGTATGGTGCGCGGGTATCGTATAGTGGTATTATGTATCCTTCCCAAGGATAAGGCACGGGTTCGATTCCCGTTACCCGCTCCAAGAAGTTTATATTATGAAATTTCTCAAGTCTTTAAACAAAAAAAATTTATCCGGGAAAACTTGTCTTTTGCGGGTTGATTTGAATATTGCCGAAAAAGAGGCGAGAAATTCTCCGCGAATTTTGGGAATTTTACCGACAATAAAATTTTTAATTAATAACGGCGCGAAAGTGGTGATTTTGAGCCATCGCGGAAGGCCAAATGGTTTTGATAAAAAATTAAGTTTAAAGCCGTTTGCGGGAATTTTATCAAAATTATTGAATCGTAAAATAAAATTTATAAGCAATTTTGATTTTCAAAAAATAAAGAAAGAAATTGAAAAATCAAAATCAAACAACATTTTTTTACTTGAGAATTTGCGATTTTTGCCAGGGGAAAAGAAAAATGATTTGCGATTGGCAAAACAATTAGCAAAATTAGGCGATATTTATATAAACGATGCTTTTGCGGTAAGTCATCGCAATGTCGCGTCAGTTTCAGCAATCACGAAATTTTTGCCGTCATATGCGGGGTTGCTTTTAGAAAAAGAAATTAAGAATCTTTCTTCGGTGATGAAAAATTCCAAGAAGCCACTGGTTATAATTTTGGGCGGAGCGAAAATTTCCGATAAAATCGGATTGATTAAAAATTTTCTTAATCGCGCCGATTATTTTTTAATTGGCGGAGGCATTGCTCATAATTTTTTATTGGCGCAAGGATTGCCGATAGGCGATTCCATTTTTGAAGAAAAAACCGTTGATTTCGCCAAAAAAATATTAAAAAATAATTTGGTGATTTTACCGGTTGATTATGTAATTGATAAGAATAGAATTTTGGATATCGGTCCAAACACAGTGAAGTTATATTCTGATATTATAAAGAAATCCGAAACAATAATTTGGAATGGTCCGATGGGATATTTTGAAGATAAGCGATTCGCTAAAGGCTCGGAGGCAATCGCAAAAGCGATTTTAAACAGTAAATCTTTTGTGGTTATCGGCGGCGGCGAAACCGCTTCGCTTTTTATACGGACTAATACTGACTATACACGGACTAATACGGAAAGCGGTCTGTATAAGTCGATGTTGAGTCCGCATAAGTCAGTGTTTCTATCCACTGGCGGCGGAGCAATGTTAGAATATTTGGCGGGCAAAAAACTGCCGGGGATAGAAGCGCTAAAATAAATTTATGAAGAAAATTATAGTTTTATATCATAGTGATTTGGATGGTTTTGGCGCCGCTTGGGCAGCTTGGAAAAAATTCGGCGGAAAAGCCGATTATACGCCGATTCAATATAAGGGCGAAAAAGACGTTTTACCGAAGGGATTAAAAAACAAGGAAATATATCTGGTTGATTTATGTTTTGATAAAAATACGATGAAACGCCTTTTAAATGAAAATAAAAAAGTTGTTGTCATTGACCATCACATCGGCAGAAAAGACGAAATTAAAATTTCTACGGATTATTTGTTTAATGTGGATAATTCCGCCGCGGTTTTAAGTTGGAAATATTTTTATCCCTCAAAAAAAATCCCCCGACTTTTAAGAGCTATTGAAGATATGGATATATGGAAATTCAAGATTCCCCACACAAGAGAATTAGTGGCTTCTTTAAATACTTATAATTTAGATTTTGTTAAATGGAATAAAATCGCGAATGATTTTGAAAATACGAAAAAAAGAAAAAAATATATTAATGAGGGCAGGGCGATTGTAAAATATCAGGATAATCTGATAAAAAAAATTGTTGGATATGGCGAAAAAGCAATTTTTGAAGGTCATCAAGTTTTTGTCGTCAATTCGCCGATTTTGGAATCAGAATTGGGAAATTATGTTTCAAAAAACAAAAAAACCATTGGTTTGATTTGGTCTCGCAGAAATAAATTATTTAAAGGGTCGCTGAGAAATAGCGGAGAAATCAATCTTTCCGATTTGGCGGAAAAATACGGCGGCGGAGGGCATAAATCAGCTGCCGGTTTTACATTTAACGCTGAAACAAAATTTCCATGGAAAAAAATAAAATAATCGCATATTGCGACGGTGGTTCGCGGAGCAATCCCGGACCGTCGGCTATTGGCGTTTATATTCCACAACTTAAAAAAGAATATTCAAAATTTCTCGGTAAAGCGACAAATAATGAAGCGGAATACCAATCGGCGATTTTCACTTTGAAAAAAATAAAACATCTGATTGGCGGGAAAAAAGCGGAAAAAATGGAAATTGAAATAAAAATGGACAGCGAATTGATTGTTAATCAATTAAGCGGAAAATATAAAATCAAAGAAAAAAGCCTAATCCCGTTTTTTATTGAGATTTGGAATTTAAAGCAGGATTTTGGGAAAGTGAATTTTATCCATATCCCGCGCGAGGAAAATAAAAAAGCCGATTGGTTGGTGAATAGGGAATTGAACAGCCAAGTTGGGTTATTTTGACAAACCGTTAAAGATTAGTATAATGATTAAATCGGTAAGGAAACGATAGCTCTGACGTAAAAGTCGGAGAGGAAGGTCCGGACGCTTATGGAAGTACCCCGCTAACAGCGGAGCCGCAGTAATGCGAGAGGTGCGAGCAGTGACGTCCCGAGGCGAAAGCCGAGGGGAAGCCTAATCCCAAGCTAAATGGCTTAATCCTGTATAGGGACAAAAAAACAGGAGTGAAACGGCTAAATCCTTACTAAGCGCAAGGCCGAACTGAACATTCAACGTTTTGAGTGTTCGGAGTGCCGCTATTGTCCTGAGTTTATCGAAGGACTAGAGTCCGCGAGTAATCAAGGACCCAGATAAATTATCGTTTAGACACAAAATCCGGCCTATCACTTACCGACAAAAAAACCGTCCCGCATTGCGGGACGGTTTTTTTATTATTTTAAATATTTCAATTATCCCCGAATAATAGTTTTATCGCCGCGCGGCAGATGTCGGGAATTGTCCCGCCGATAACGTTATTTTTAGCTTCCTGTAAGCTGATTTTCCTGTTTCCGTTTTCGTATTTAATGTAATTGTTTTCAATGTAGCCGATTTTCACGCCTTTGTAATTATAAATGTCGTCGCCGATATAATAGCCGATTTTATTTCCGCCGACTTCCCAAATATCATTGCCTCGGATATAACCGATTTTTTCCCGTCCCCTGAATATGTCGTTTTCTATGATTTTAATCATTGAATAAATTTATTATATGTTTAAATTTTTATTTATGCCAGTTTTCGTTGAGTTTGTCGAAGTAATAGATTTAGGTTAATAAAATATAAACACCCGAAAACATAATTGCCGCTTCAATAACTTTTTTAATCAGTGTGGGAGCGGAAATATCCGAGGCTCAAATACATCGTGCTTGCCCCGCCCACCCAGTGCGCGTACAAATCCCCGCCGTTTTTAGGAGATATTATAAAACGGCGGGGATTGCTCCCTTAAAAAAATGGCATTAAACCAAATTTTTTGTTAAAATAGCTTGTAAAGACTATGGGATTATCTGATTCACAAAATTATATCAATAATCAGCAACTTGTTCACAAGTTGCTTGGATTTGTTGACTTTGAATCGACTAAAACTATTCTCGAAATTGGCCCGGGTAAAGGCATTATAACTGATATTCTTATCAAACAAAATAAGAATATTATTGCGATTGAGGCTGATCCGAAACTCTTTTCTGAATTACAAAAAAGATATGCGAATGTAATTAATCTTTCGCTTATCCAAGCTGATTTTTTAAAATACACAACACCAAACGAACCATTTATTATCGTTTCTAATATCCCCTTTAATATTACAGCGAATATTGTTAGAAAAATTACAGATGAACAGTCAAAATTATATACTGCCTACCTCATTATACAGAAAGATGCCGCTGTTAAATTTATAGGCGCGCCGCACGCACATTCTCCTCTCCTATCACATATTTTAAATATCAATTTTGAGATAAAATTACTCATGGATATTGATAAGTCAAACTATAGTCCTAGGCCAAAATTTGATACGGCTTTCATATCTATTAAAAAAAGAGAGAGCCCTGTTTTTGATAAACAAAAATCAGAGCAGTTTAAAGATTTTTTGGTTTATATTTTTGAGCGACAAAAGCCTTGTATTAAAGAAGCTCTAAAAAGCGTAATGAGCAATCTGCAGGTCAAAATTATTTTGAGTAACATACATATTCCTGAAGATAAAGAAATCAAGAAAATATTATTTATTGACTGGGTTAGCATATTTGAAACTTTTTTTAGTCATGCCACTAAAAAATCAAAAATAAAAATATATGGTTCTTACAAAAGATTGCTTGTGGAACAATCTCAACTGCAAAAGATAAATCGAACTAGAAAGGATACCTAAACAATCATTTCCTTAACTAGCTCAAATACTTGTTTAGGACTGATACTGTCACCATACTGAGTAATCGCCGGACAAGGATCATAATAATGAAAACAATTTCCACAGTATATTTTACGCGCTGGACATTTTTTCATAAAAATATTAACGCAGTATAAAAAATTTGTTTTATTATAAGGTGCCCATATATTAGGGTCAGTGTTTGTATATAGACCGATTGTAGGAATTCCAGCCGCAGAACAAATATGCAAAAGGCCAGTATCATTTGAAATAAAACATTTTAACTTTCCCAACATAATCGCAATGTGACTAAGTTCTTGGTGGTTGATCAGTTCGCACCTATTCGATCCAATAACCTTTTGTACTTCTATTGCTTGATCCGTTTCCTCTTGTGACAAGCCATGAAATAAAATTATTTTTTGATCATAGTTTTTTAATATTTTTTGTGCTAGTTCAACCCACTTATGTGTTGGCCAACGCTTATTTTTCTGACTAGCAGCCATACCAAAACCGATTCCACTTTTATCTTCACTGTAAACAGAGAGCCATCGAGATTTATAATGAGAAATATCAACACCCTGTTGCTGAAACATTCTCAGGAGATCACCAGTCAGATTTTCTTGTTTTTCTCTATTTTCAATAATATTAAAATCCAAATCCCAAAAAACAACATTGTGATCCTGTTTTAGAAATTTCTTAAATTCATAGTAATTAATATCATACTTTGGACCCTCATTACGCAAATTAACAATCAAATCAATCTGATTTTGATTTACAAAATCGACAATCTTGTCCCAGTCTTCTCTATTAAACCGTCTCCATGCAATTGGACTAAATCCTTTCAGTCTTTTCAATCCAGCTTTTTCAATAAACCATTTGTCTGAAAGAATTTCATTTTCACTATGAAAGTAGTCCGTTGTTGGATAACTTTTCTCAAAACATTGGAGTAGGGGTGTAATAGTTGTTCCGTTTCCGATACCAGTAAAATTTATAAACCACGCGCATTTGTAGGTCGCCATAATAGTTAGATGCTAAAATAATATTTTGCGTACAAATCAGCTGATACCTTGAAAGAAACTTCTTTTTCTATATAAGCACGTGGCGTATAAGAATTAAGATTGGTCCAAAATTTCTCAAAAGTTACGGGAAAATCTGAAATCATTTTAAATTTTTCTCCGCACTCTTTTGAGAAGTTTGGTACAGATGTTGCAGGGATAGGATTTTCAGAGAATGCAGGCCAAACAGGATCAGTCCACCATCCGTGATCCCATGCAATAATAGGCACATTTGAAGCAAGGGCTTCTTGGTAAGCTATTCCTTGGGTTTCATGTTCGCAGAGAAAAACCATTGACCGGCTTTTTCTCAATAAATCTTTATAAGCTTCGTGTGTGATATTTCCGTATGGTAGTACAAAATATGACAGACCCTTTTTATCTAGATATGCTTTAATCGGATCAAGAAATAATGGAACAGTTTTTTCTCTTTCCCAGCGAATTTTATCATAAATAAGTACGTCGATAGATTTCTGGTTATTTTTTGTATCTTCCCACTCGCCCGTTGAAATTCCTGCATACCATATAACACACGCATTGCCGTACGTTTTTTCAAAAACATTTTTAAGCCAATTGCATGTCAGTAAATAATATTTGAATCTTGGATCTTTCATTAAACTTGGATTTTGAGATGGGTTATCATACATACTTGGACCTAAAATTGCCGGATTTGGCAACGACCATTTTGGAATACAGTTTGGAGTGCCAACAATTCCTATCGGATATGTCGGGTTAGCTATGGCCAGTTCGTAATCATTTTCGTAAACACGATAGCCATTTTCCTTTAGAGCACGAGCGAGAAGCGTATACCACGCGTAAAAGCCTGAGATACTTCTTTTTGAATATGTTTCAACATAATCCCATTTATGCTTTTCATAGAAAAGTAATACATCTTTTCCTCGTTCAATTTTTATCATATTTTTTATCTTTAGGGTGAATTAGTGCCTCACTTGGATCGGTAAATTTCACACGTTTTGATAAATAGTGAGGCGTTTCTTTGTGGGGTGGTAGGCTATCCCAATTAACCAACGAAATGGCTGACCTTACATCATTCGGCAACTCGAAAGGTAATGGTCTAAGGTATGGCAACACATCCTCTTCTCTTAGTTTTTCGGGTAAAAAATAAATCGAGTAATTAGGGAAAGTGCTTTTATGGTGATATTTAAGATGAAAATGGTAAGGGCCGTGAAAACACACAGTGTGTTTTGTTGGCTCAAGAATTGGGTGACTGCCATCCTCAAAAAGAGGAATGAAATGTCTACCCTTTTTAATAATACGAGTATGCGGATCAATCATATCCACACCATTGATTTTTATTTCCCAAAAGTGAATATATTGCTCTTCGTTATAAAGATGCCATATTGAAAAAGCTATCCCGTCCGTATCAGGATTACTAAAAGACTCGATTATTTTTGAACGGAGTGATGATGAGAATAATTCGTCGGCATCTGCAATCATCAAAATATCAACATTAAGTTCTTCAAAGGCTCGGTCAATAACATAATTTCGTGTCTCAAGTTCTCCTCTCTTGAAAGCCACATCTTTATTCTTTGAGTACTCGACATTAATCGGTATTTCAGACTGAGATCGCGCCACCTCAACACTTCCATCAGTAGAATGATCATCATATATAAATATTCCATCTGTCCATTGAAGCGATTGTACGCAAGCCCCAATAAAAGGGGCCATATTATGCACCATAATACACACACCAATTTTTAAATCATTATTATTCATGTTTATCAATCAATGACTCAATGTCTGCGACAGACATCTTGCTTTCAAGATATCCGCGAAGTACGACCAAACGCTGAGCATCTTTCTCATATAGCTGAGTCCTTTCGAACGAAATAAAGTCATCTTTTGTCCATACTGATATGTGAGCCTCTGAATGATACCCATCAACAGAGTTTTGGAGATAGCGATAGGGAAATTCAAGGATAATCCAACGACATCTGTAAATTAAAAAATTGAGTAAATCAATACCATCTGATTTTTTTAGGTGTTCAATAATATCGCCAATCATAACCACATCAAAGGTTGAATCATAATATTTTGGGTTAATTAAATCCGTAACAGAAATGTTCCATACTTCATCGTAAACGGAAGGGAGCTTAAAATTTTTTATGTAGTCTTTTTCAATTTCAACAGCTGTTAATTTTATGGATGGACTGATCTTTTTTGCTAACTCGCCGTATTTTCCGGCACCGGCACCAAGATCAAGAAGAGTCTCTGGTTTTAATAGTCGAATAATTTCTTCTATATATCTATCAAAAATAAAACTTGAGTATGGCATATTATTTTACGAGATATTTTTAGGAATGTGTTGTATTACAAAATCAATAGCTTTCTGAATATTTTCATCAGAGTACTCCTTAAAATGAGCAAAGTTCTGAACCCTTATCTTCTCGGTATAAATTAACTCATGTTTACCAAGAAGCACCAAAGGTCTACCGATATCGAGAATTAAACCAATTTCACACATCGTTCCAAAACGCCCATCAAATGCAATCACCGCGTCAGATGACCAAGCGAGGACATTCATAAAAGCGAGATCAAGCGATGTTGGAATTACATAATCAACATACTTATTCGCATCCCCTTTTTTGTTACTTTTAGTGATGGCTATTGTTGTGCCACCGCATTGTTTTGCTCCTTTACAAATTGCTTCCATAATTCCATCCTCGCCACCGCAAGCAATAGTAATACCAAGTTTCGCTAATTGTTCCCCAGTTTTTTCTGCAAGAGATAATGCCTGTTGGTTTGTATTATGAGAATGACCACCAATGATACCTACAATCGTTTTATGAGAATTTATTTCCATATTCTTATTTGATGAAATAATTGATGTCCTTTTTATAAATTTTTGCAAATTCTTTTAATTGCAAAACATCAAATCGTCTTTGCCCAGATTCAATTTTTGAAAGATAAGACTGTGTCTTGCCAAGTTTCTTTGAAGCATCAACCTGTCCAAGCCCAGACTCAAGACGCGCCTTTTTCAAGCGTTCAACGATTGCATTATGGTCTTTTGTATAAATTGCTCTAGGCATTACATTGTAAGTATAGTATTCCATTGTGTATTATTCCAAACTGCCATATAATGTATTTATGCTGGCGGCGAAGCAAAACCAAAAATCTCCTTTCCATTTTTTGTCGGCTCCCCCCCACCCCCCCCGCCGAGGAAAAGAAGAAAGGTAAGGAAAATTTTTGGTTTTTGCTCCCGCGACCGCAGGGAGCGGACGAGGCGCGCAGATTAGTAGTCAGTCGGATTAGTTTGGAAAAAGGTTCGGATTTTGTTCAGGACAGACAGCCAATCAAAATAAAAACGCCATTATGGCGTTTTTATTTTGATTGGCTGCGGGACTTGGATTCGAACCAAGGTGACGACTTTCAGAGAGTCGCATCCTACCACTAGATGATCCCGCAAATGTTTTTTATAATTTACAACTCAATGCGATTATAATCAAGGATTTATTTTACAATTTTTCTTTCGGCGTTACCCAAAAACCGAGCCGGAATTTTCCGCTTAATGCTAGCCGCGTTTGGGCTTCCAATGCCGGGAACGCGCCGAAAATAACCATTGTTATCAAAAGCAGAGGCCATTGCAGAATCATTTCAAGATATTTATATTTTCCGTATTCCATTGGTTTTGGCGGCAAAATTACCATTGTCAGATAGGCTGAAGTGATGATTCCGACAGTCGCCAGAGTCATCAGCCATCTTGTGATTTGCGGAAGATTATAAGCGAGCAGGGTTTGTTTGAAAACTTCTCCGCCTAGCAGTATTGGCAGCCAGCCAAGCATAAAAATAATTAAAGTATTTGTTGACCATGACCAAAATCCTTCAATATAAACCCAGGCGTAATGCCATTTTTTGCGGAACGGAATTTTTTTGTTTTTCCAAAATCCGAAAAGCATATATGGAATATTTTCGCAGCCCCATGCCCACCGCCGCTGCTGTTTGTATAAATTTTTCATTGTTTGCCAAAATTTCGGCGCCGCGTTCGCGTCCATTTTCACCGGATAATAAAGCGGCATTGTTCCGTAATCGCCGTTATGGCGGAGAAGGCTTTGCCAGAAAATTCTTGAATCTTCGCTGACCATATTCGTCTGCCAGAAATCAACATTGATAAGGGCTTGTAATGGCATTGAGTGGGAAGAGAATGTTGTTAGCCGTTCCATTCTTTCTTGCTGAATGGTGTGCCAGAAGGTCGCGGAAAAAGCCACAACGCGCGCCAGAGCCGGCGATTGCCAGATATTATTGGTGTAAAAAGGCACCGGCTGATAACTGAAATTTTGATTATTCGGAGTATTAAGAAAAACATAAGTTAGTCGGCTGAAATAATCCGGATAAATCACGGTGTCCACGTCAAAAGCCGAAACTAAAACGTTTTCATAAGGGATTTTTAAATTATCAATAATTTCTTTTTTAGCTTGTTCCCCCGCCCAGGCGATATTTGAACCTTTGCCCGGAATTTCATTTGAAAGATTCGCGGGATGAATAGTCGTCAAAAATTTGAAAAATTTATTTTCGTATTCTTTTTTAATTTTTTCGGTAATAAATGTAGCAGATTCTCCAGCTCGTTCTTCAGCCGCCAAAACAACAATCATTTTATCTTTCGGATAATTGGCGTTTGATAGGCTTTCAATTGAAGCACGAATCGTTTCTTCCGATTCGTTGTAAAAAGGGAGGAAAATTAAATGATAAATATTTTGCCAATTCTTAATTTTTAATTCTTCATTCTGAATTAGTTTGCTGAACCAATTTATTTCCATATTGTGCCGCATTTTTTTAAACGCGGAACGTAAATGAAAAGAAAGATAAACGGTTTTTAAAAGCCAATAAATATCAAAAACGATTATGAAAATCGCGGCGAAAACTGGCGTCAGCCACGATACAAGAACAACGCTGATTAAAGTAAGCCAGGACAATCCGGCCGGAAAAATTTCCAGTATTCTGTATATCCGACGCTCTTTTGGGTCGCTTAAATCGCTTGCCGAACCGATTTTTGTATAATTGTATTCTGGCAATAAAGACATTATTATATAGTAAACAGGAAACAGTAAACAGTAAACAGATATGGAAATAATTTTTTTGACATCAATACTGGCGGTTTTATTGATTGGTTTGGTAGCCGGATTTTTGTTTTTAAGAAATTTTCAAAAAGCTCGGGAGAAAGAAAGCAATAGTCCGGTTATGCTTTTGCTTCAAAATCAAATTCAGGAAATCAGCCGGCAGGTTGATTCAAGACTTGAACAATCCACTCAAATTATGCAGCGCCAGTTCGGCGAAAGCAGCCGGATTATCAAGGAAATCACTCAAGAGCTTACAAAAGTCGGCGAGGGCCAGAAACAGGTCGTTGACATCGCCCGCCAATTGGAAAGTTTGCAGGATATTTTGAAAAATCCGAAACAGCGCGGAGTTCTGGGAGAATATTTTCTCAAAACTGTTTTGGAAAATGTTTTGCCCCCCGGCAGTTTTCAGATGCAATATGAGTTTAAAGACGGCAGTATTGTTGATGCCGTGGTTTTTGTCAAAGATAAAATAATTCCAATTGATTCTAAATTTTCTCTTGAAAATTACAATCGGATTCTGGAAACGCGAAACGAAACAGAAAGGCAAAAATTGGAAAGCGTTTTCCGCGACGATTTAAAGGCCCGCATTGACGAAACTTCAAAATATATCAAGCCGTCGGAAAACACGATGGATTTCGCTTTTATGTTTATTC
This sequence comes from uncultured Candidatus Saccharibacteria bacterium, assembly GCA_964642155.1. Lineage (GTDB taxonomy): Bacteria > Patescibacteriota > Minisyncoccia > UBA6257 > UBA9933 > JAJYWO01. The sequence goes on along the minus strand of CAZXNT010000003.1, from coordinate 55,932 downwards.
CGTCAGAAGCGGTTTATTACGATTTGCTTATCAATAAAATTGGCGCCGTAAAATCAAACACACGCGATTTAATTGAATACGCGACCGGCGATAAAAAAGTGATGATTGTTTCGCCGACAACCTTTCTGGCTTATTTACAGACAGTTTTACAGGGGTTGAAAGCTTTACAGATTGAAGAATCGGCGAAAGAAATTCGCAAACGCGTTGAAGAATTGGGTCGTCATTTGGGGAGTTATGAAAATTATATGAAAAAACTGGGAACGCATCTGGGCACCACGGTTAATATGTATAATTCCGCTTCCAAAGAACTTGGTAAAATTGATAAAGACGTTTTGCGGATTACTGGCGAAGCTGCCGGTTTGGAACCTATTTCTATTGACAAACCAGATGAAGAAAGATTTGATAAATAAAAAGTAGCAAATTAAAAATTTTAAATAGGGGGTGTTGGATATGAAAGCGATTAAAGTAATATTCCCAAAGTGGCGGCGTATTAAAGTTAATATTTGTAGTTTTGCGATCATATTCACAGAGCAAGACATTTTAAATATTGCTGATAAAAAATTCGCCATTTCAGAAGTCGGCTCTCATGCATATTTAATAAAGGGGGAGAAAAAAGAATTAAAAAACATCTTCACAAGCTCTTTTATTAAAAAATTAAGGGACACGGGGATCGTGGTTAAAATTCAGAATTAAAAAAAGGAAAGGAGGTGTAAAGATGAGTGAGAAAAATAATCAAGAAATAATTCCTGGGATAAAATGCTCGAAATGTGGCGCTGATGTTAGGGAAGAGATAGCGTTAGATGCAGGAGATTTACATAAACTTAAATGTGTCTCCTGCGATAATTACGCATATGTCGGCAATAATTTCCACGGAGTAAAAATTTAGCCTTGAAAAAGGAGGATAAAGTCAGATGTTAAGGAGAAGGGGTAATTTTTAATTACCCTTTTTTATTTGTAAAACCTACAATTTTTGATTAAGATAAAAATAATGACTGAACAAGAAATTCTAAAATTTTGGCAGGAAAATAAAATTTTTGAGAAATCTTTGGAAAAACCGGCGACTGGCGGCGAATTTGTATTTTACGACGGCCCTCCATTTGCCACGGGCACCCCTCATTACGGCCATATTTTAACAAGCGTCATTAAAGACGTTATCCCGCGCTATCAAACGATGAAAGGAAAAAAAGTTTCGCGTCAGTGGGGCTGGGATTGTCATGGCTTGCCGATTGAAAATATCGCGGAAAAAGAGCTCGGCATAAAACGCAAAAAAGAAATTGAGGAAATGGGCATTGCGAAGTTCAACGAATTTTGCCGTTCTAAAGTTCTAAGTTATACGGAAGAATGGAAAAAAGTCATTGCCGGTTTGGGGCGATGGATTGATATGGATAACGCGTATAAGACGATGGATTTGGCGTATATGGAAAACGTTTGGAAGGTTTTTAAAGAATTGTGGGACAAAGGATTGATTTACGAAGGTTATCGGTCAATGCATATTTGCACGCGGTGCGAAACCACGCTTTCCCAGCAGGAAGTAGCGGAAGGATATAAGGATATTAAAGATTTGTCAGCAACGGTAAAGTTTGAGCTGGTTGGCGAGCCGGGGACTTATGTTTTAGCGTGGACAACGACGCCATGGACATTGATTGGAAATGTGGCGCTGGTGGTTGGCGCAGATATTGATTATGTGAAAGTTAAAATTGAAAAAAATTTTTATATTTTAGCGAAAGAGAGATTGGAAATTATTAAAGAAAAATTTGAGATTATTGATGAATTTAAAGGCAAAGACTTAGTTGGTAAGGAATATGAGCCACTTTTTGATTATTATTACAAATTTTATAATTCTCGTGGTTTAAATTTAGAATCTGGGGGCATAGATAATACAAGTAAGGAATTTAGCGAAAAGTTTATAAAAAAAGGCCAAAACGGCTGGAAAATTTATGGCGCGGATTTTGTAACGACCGACGAAGGCACGGGGATTGTGCATATCGCGCCGGCATTCGGCGAAGACGATTTAAATTTGGGGCAAAAATATAAATTGCCGTTTATTCAGCACGTGGGTATGGATGGAATTATTAAACCGGAGGCGAAAGATTTTGCCGGTATGAGTGTTAAGCCGATGGATGACCACCAGAAGACAGACGTGGAAATAATAAAATATCTGGCGAAAAACAATTTACTTTTTGCCAAAGAAAAATACGAGCACAGCTATCCGCATTGCTGGCGGTGCGAAACTCCGTTGATAAATTACGCCACTTCGTCGTGGTTTGTGAACGTTTTGAAAATTAAAGATAAGGCCTTGGAATTAGCGAAGGATATTAATTGGTCGCCGGCTCACATTAAAGAGGGTCGTTTTGGCAAATGGCTGGAAGGCGCGCGGGATTGGTCAATATCCAGACAGAGATTTTGGGCGTCGGCGATTCCAATTTGGAAATGTGAAAAATGCGCGGCGATGAAGGTAATCGGCTCTATTGATGAATTAAAAGAAAATATAAAAAAATCCGGTAATAAATATTTTGTGATGCGGCACGGCGAAGCGGAACAGAATGTTAAGGGGATTTTAAATTCAAAATTAGAAACGAATCATTATCATCTTACTGAAAACGGGAAAAAACAGGTTTTAGCAACGGCAAAAAAAATGGCGGAAGAAAAAATTGATTTAATTTTTTCTTCTGATTTATTGCGCGCGGAAGAAACCTCGAAAATGATCGCTGATAGTTTGGAAATCAGCAGGGATAAAATAATTTTTGATAAGCGAATAAGAGAAGTAAATTTCGGAATTTTTGACGGCAAAACAAGTCAAGAATACCGCGCTTATTTTTCGTCTCATAAAGAAAGATTTGAAAAAATTCCGCCGGATGGAGAAAATTTCAGTCAATTAAAAAACAGAGTGAGCGAATTTTTATACGATATTGATAAAAAATATTCAAACAAAAATATTTTAATTGTAAGCCACGAAGCGCCCATTTGGTGCATGGTCGCCGGAGCGATCGGTGCCAATGTTAATAAAGCGTTGGAAATTACAGAAAATAAAGAAGAACAATTTATTAAAACAGGAGAATTTCAAAAACTTGATTTTGTTCCACTTCCCCATAACGGCAATTATGAAATTGATTTGCATCGCCCATATATTGATGAAGTTGAATTTGATTGTACCCATTCAACAAGGGCTTCGACTGAGCTCAGCCGAATGTCCTCAGGGCAGGCTTGCGGCGGAAAGATGAAAAGAATTCCCGATGTTTTAGATACTTGGTTTGATTCCGGCTCAATGCCTTATATTAGAAAAGAATTTCCGGCGGAATTTATCGGCGAGGCCGTGGACCAGACGCGGGCGTGGTTTTATTATCTGCATATTATTGCCGTGGCGCTGAAAAATTCAATCGCTTATAAAAATGTCATTGTGAACGGAATTGTTTTAGGGGAAGACGGAAAAAAAATGAGCAAGCGTCTGAAAAATTATCCGGACCCGATGGAGGTTATGGAAAAATACGGAGCGGACGCATTGCGCTATTATCTTTTGACTTCGCCGGTGGTGGCCGCGGAAAATCTTATTTTTTCGGAAAAAGGCGTGGATGAAGCGCATAAAAAAGTGATTATGCGGCTGAAAAACATTTTGGCGTTTTATAAATTATACACTGATCAATACGGACTGAACACTGACCAAAATGGAAAAAGTCAGCATAGGTCAGCATTAAGTCAGTATAAATCCGCGTCTATATTAGATAAATGGATTTTGGCAAAATTAAATGTTTTGATCGGTGAAATTACGGAAGCGTTGGATAAATATGAATTGGACACGGCGAGTCGGCCGATTGGCGATTTTATTGATGATTTGTCCAATTGGTATGTGAGGCGGTCGCGGGAAAGGTTTAAAAATGAAGGAGGAGATAAAGAAAATGCGATGGCAACATTGCATTATGTTTTGTTAGAGCTTTCAAAAATAATCGCGCCGTTTATGCCGTTTATCGCGGAAGAGATATATCAAAGTATTAAGAATCAAGAATTAGGAATTAAGAATTATGAATCAGTGCATTTGGAGAATTGGCCTGTTTTTGCCAAGGCTACGGCGGACGAGGCCGAGTTGATAAAAAATATGAGCGAGACGAGAAAAATCGCATCCGTTGCGTTGGAAGAAAGGCAGAGGGCGCAGATAAAGGTTCGTCAACCTTTATCAGAATTAAGAATTAAGAATTATAAATTAAGAAATAAAAAAGAATTGTTTGATTTAATTAAAGACGAAATTAATGTAAAAGAAATTATTTTTGACGATAAAATTAAAAGCGAGATTGAATTGGATACAAAAATTACCAAAGAGTTAAAAGAAGAAGGAATGGTTAGAGAATTAACGCGCGGTATTCAGGATTTGCGCAAAAAAGCAGGCCTTAATCCGCAGGATAAAATAAATTTAGTGATTGAAACAAACGAGGCAGGCGAAAAATTCATTAAAGATTTTGAAAACGAAATCAAAAAAGGCACAAACACGAACGAAATAAAATTTGCCCTTGCCCGCCGTAGCCTTGGCGAAGGAGGGAAAAACGACGGCGAGGAGATAAAAGTAGACGAGTTGGAATTTAAAGTTAAATTAAAATTAAAATAAACCATGGCAAAAATTTATAACAAATTGGTGCGGGATAGGATTCCGGAAATTATTGAAAAAGACGGCGAAAAGCCGTTTGTTAGAATTTTGGATGAGGAAGAGTATAAAAAAGAATTAAAGAAAAAAATAAAAGAAGAGGTCGAGGAATTGTTTTTAGCGGAAAACAATCAGGATTTAATAAAAGAAATCGGGGATGTTTTGGAAGTGCTTGAATATATAGAAAAATCTTTCGGATTGGACAAAGAGGAAATTTTAAAAGTAAAAGAAGAAAGAAAACAAAAACGCGGCGGTTTTGACAAAAAGATATTTTTAGAAAAAACCGGATAAATTTTTAGACAAAAATTTTAGTGGTTTATTCCAATATTCTCAAGAATTTGAGAATTAACTATTATTTATTATGCAAAAATCAAAAAATAAATTTATTGGCGTTTTTGATTCCGGTTTCGGCGGGTTGGATATTCTGCGCGGCATTGTAAAAAAACTTCCTGATTATAATTATATTTATTTAGGCGATACTGCCCGTACTCCATATGGAACGCGTTCTCAGGAAACAATATATGAATTCACTAAACAAGCGGTTAATTTTCTTTTTAAAAACAATTGCGAGCTTATAATCTTAGCCTGTAATACCGCTTCCAGTGAGGCTTTGCGTAAAATTCAGCAAGAATATTTGCCAAGTCATTGGTCGGATAAAAAAGCGCTTGGAGTGCTTATTCCGGCGACTGAAGAAGCCGTAGAGAAAACGCATAATAAAAAAATTGGCGTGATTGCGACAGAAAGCGCAACACGCTCAGAAGCATTTGTAAGGGAAATTAAAAAACTTAATCTTAAAGCAAAAGTGTTTCAAAAAGCCTGCCCTCTTCTTGTGCCATTGATTGAATCCGGAGAACAAAATTCAAAAGCAGCGGAATTGATAATCCGCGATTATTTGCGTCCTCTTGTAAATAAAAAAATAGACACCCTAATTTTAGGCTGCACCCATTATGGAATTTTAGAAAATAAAATACGTAAAATAATCGGGCCGGATATTCGTATTGTGTCAGAAACAAAAGTCGTGCCGTCAAAACTAAGCGATTATTTAAATAAACACAAGGAAATAGAAGAAAAAATCGGTAAAAACGGAATTATTCATTTTTATTCCACTGATTTAACCGATAAATTCACAATTTTAGGAAGCAAGTTTTTCGGCAGAACCATTAAAGCGCGCAAAGCAATATTATAAAGCGATGTTATAACAAAAAATAGTTAATTCCAATATTCTCAAGAATATTGGAATTAACTGAATAAGGTGTTAATATAAAAATATGGAAAAAGCGGAGAAAAAAGAAAAAACTTATTATGATTTGGAAAGAATTATAAAAGGCGTTGCCAATCATCGTCGGGTTGAAATTTTGGAACTTTTAGGAAAGAAGCCGGAGATGTCCGTGACGGAAATAGCGGATAAATTAAAATTAAATTTTAAAACCGCGTCAGAGCACATAAGACGATTGGCAATCAGTGGTCTTTTAATGAAACGCTCCAACGGGCACAATGTCCGCCATAAGCTCACAAAGCGAGGCGAGTTAATTCTCAAATTCTTGAGAATTTTGGAATAAAGAAAATAAATTAATAAAAAAATATGAAAATCGCAATTTTATCGGATATTCACGATAACTTCCATAATTTAGAAGAAGCATTGAAAATTATAAAAGAACGCGGCATTAAAAAAGCGTTATTTTGGGGTGATTTTATAAATAATGGCATTGCCAAGAATTTGGTAAATTCTGGTTTGGATATTTTCGCTGTTTGGGGGAACAATGACGGAGATAAGGTTGTAATTACAAAAACTTTTTTATCCAGTGGCGGACAAGCGGAAATTGCCGATAAAATATGTGCCGAGATTGAAATTGACGGTAAAAATTTTTCTTTCTCATTATCCGGATATTGCGGAAATTGCCGCGAAAAGTGACGGTTACAGCGCCGTGTTTTATGGGCATGATCATACTCAATATTCTGAAATATTAGAAAATAAATGCTTACTTGCCAATCCTGGCGAAATATCCGGCCATAAATATAAAAAATCTACTTTTTTAATTTGGGATACGGAAAATAATCAAATTGAGTTTATTGAGATTAACAACGCGATTTTTGTTTAAATTATGTCAATTTCAAATTTTTGATAATATTATAATAAATAGTAAGAAAACTTTAAATTTATGCCTAAAATTAACACAATTATCGTTTCCGATATTCATCTTGGTTCGGAGGTAAGCCGGGCAAAAGAATTGCTCAATGTCCTTAAAAATCACAGTTTCAGCCGCCTTATTCTTCTTGGTGATATTTTTGATGATTTAAATTTCAATCACTTAGAGAGAAATCATTGGGAATTACTTTCTTATATTCAGGAACTTTCCAACCCAAAAAGCAATATTGAAATAGTTTGGGTTTTGGGAAATCACGACGAATTTATATTCAAAGTAATATCCCGTTTTATCGGAATTAAAGTGTTTCAGGAATATGTTTGGAATTATAAAAATGAAAAATATCTGGCAATTCACGGCCATCAGTTTGATAGGTTTTTAGCAAATAACAAGGTTATTAGCGATATTGCCTCGTTTATTTACAGAATTTTGCAAAGATTTGATTTAAGATTCAGCCGTTTTATAAAAAGAGCTTCTAAAAGTTGGCTTCGGCTTTCTGGAAAAGTTGCCCAGAACGCGGCGCGTTATGCTTTAAAAAGGGGCATTCGTTATGTTTTTTGCGGGCACACTCATCGGGAAGCGAAAGAAGTTATAATGGGTGTTAATTATTTTAATGCTGGCTGTTGGACAGATGTTCCTTCAATTTTTATTACTATTGGAGAAGACGGGATTAAAATTCACAAAAAATAAAAATTAGTTAATTCTCACCCCGCATTTTGCGGGGTTGGAATAAACAAAATAAAAATAAAAAAATAAATTTATGGCGATAAAACCCAAATGCGATTTTTGCAAAAAGGAATTAAATAAATTCGGCGCCATTTTGTTTAGTCCGCCCAATAAAAACAAAGTCAGAAAATTCCATATTTGTATAAATTGCTATAAAAAGATAATTAAATTTTTAAAAACAAAATGAATAAAATTGAAATTAAAAAGAAATTAATTGAATTTTCTAAATTAGAATTGGAAAAAAAGATAGATTTTTTAAAAAATGCCATTGATAATGCGCAAAAAGAATCGGCTAGTCATAAAGGCAGAATGGAATCGCGATATGATACTTTTAAAGAAGAGGCTCAAGCCGCGGTTAGTTCTTATAAAAAACAGCTTTTTGATGTACGGCAATTATTGTCTTTTGTAAATGAAATGCCATTTGAAATTACTGATAAAATCAAATTAGGTTCAATTATTGAAACGAATAAGAGCAATTATTTTATTTCAGTTGGAATTCTTAATGAGATTAGTATTAATAAAAAGAAATATAAATTAATAAGTGTAGGATCTCCAATCGGTCAAATATTTTTGCAAAAGAAATCTGGAGATGAATTTGAATTTAGGGGCAGAAAAATAAAAATAAATAATATTTTTTAAAATTGCCAAGTCGGGGAGAAGTTATGGGGGGGCTGTGGATAACTATTTTTATTGGAATGGAATAAATAGTATACTATATAAAATAAGACGAAAATTATTTGGGTGGTTCTAAGGTCGAAGAATCGTTTGTTAGCGTGTTTACGCATTAAATAAAAAATAATATTATGGAAAATATAGAACAATATAAATCCCTGCTAACAGAGGTTATTCAAAAACAAATTGTTATTTTGGGGCCCAACATTGCCGTGTTAAAAGCGCGTAATGTCAAGGAATTAAAAATTGAGGATAACGGAATAGTCGTCGATATTAACGGAGAACCGCAGGCGGTATTCCAAAAACTAATGGATGAATATGTCGCGCTCTCCGGACTCATCGTGAAAAACGCTATGGACTCGGTTCTCGCTAAATATCCGAGTCTCAATAAAAAAGTCGAATAAAAATTAATATATTAAAAATTCATAAACTCTGACTTAAACTTGCTAAAAAGTTCATTAATAAGAGTTATGTCTGTAGTTTATGATAATTAACATCATGTTAAAAATAATTTATGAGGTGCCATTGTTCATTTTTGTCGGATTGTCCATTTATACAATCTGGCAATTGATTGTGGCGCGAAAATTGTTGGTGGGTGGCCAGATTAGAAGGCCTTATTTATGGTTTATACTTTCTTCAATTTTTTTCACACTTTGGGGGGTTGACCATATTTTTCATGACCTTATTCCATTACCCGTAGAACTGAGAGATTTTTTTCATTATGTGATAAGCCATGGATTTTTGTTAATTTCCATGATTTTTATCACCGTGGCCGCGCGCCTGACCAGTTCTATCTACAAGTCGGTAATTTCGGCGGATGAAAAATAATAGTATTGGCAAATTAATCTTTAATTTTGCTTTCAATGTACAATTTTGAAATGATATTTGGAGTAATATTGTTTGTCGTCGGTTTTATCACGGGCGCGGTTATTTTTGCGTTTTGGAAAAATAAAAAAATCGTCGCTGTTATGGAGGCGCGGGAAAAAGAAATCAAAATTCAATTTGAAAAACAACTGCAGTTATCCAAAACCAACATTGAACGCGGAGGAGATGAAATAAACAGACGGATGTACGAACTAGCAATTCTTAAGGAATTAGGCGAGCGGGTTGGCTACTCGCTTAATATCCAGAACATCGTTGATATTATTACGGGCTCTTTGCATCAGTTTATCGAATATTCCGCGGCTTCATATATGCTTTTGGGGGGCGAAAGAATTATTTTTAAGGTGCATCTAGAAGAATCGGTTTCCCGGTCATTTGTAAATGAAATTGAAGACAGAATGTTAAAATCACTTTCCGCGCTTCTTGACAGGGAATTTAAAAAAAACCAAGTGGAAGAATTACTTTCAGGAGCCATTCTTTTGGAAGACATAGATGTGCTTGTTGGCTCGTTTTTTAATATTCCCCTTATTATCGGCGAAAAAGTGGTGGGGATGCTCACGGTGGCGCATACAGAAAAGGGTCTTTATAAAGAAGAAGAAATGACGATTCTTTATAAAATTACTCACCAAGCGTCCCAGGCAGTTACGCGTCTTCAGGAAGTGGTGCAAACGGAACAGCGCAAAGTAAATTCCATGGTGGAAAGCATGACCGAAGGAGTTATTATGACTGACCAGGACTATCGGCTTTTAGTGGTGAACCCGGCGGCAAAAAGGATTCTCGGTCTTACTGCAAAAAACGATATTACTATTTTTGACATTATTGACGTTTTAGGAGGAAAATTTGATATTCGGGGGAAACTGGAAGAAAGCGTAAAACTCGGAAAAACTCTTGCTGCGCAGGATGTTGTAGTTTTAGATAAATTTTATCAGATATTAGTGGCTCCCGTGCGCAGCGTTGTCGGAATTAAAGGCGAGGAAACTCTCGGAGGCGTAGTTATTTTACATGATATTACTCAAGAAAAAGAACTTGAACGTTTGCGTGAAGATTTTATATCCATGATGGTGCATGAGCTTCGTTCGCCGTTGAGCAACGTAATGAAAATTCTTGAACTTTTAGGAGATGGGGCATTGAAGCCGGGAGACAAAGATTATATAGAAATGACTCAAATGGTTTCGAAAAACACTCGCGGAATGTTGGACCTTGTTAATGACCTTTTGGACGCGGCTAAATTAGAAGCAGGTAAGTTTGAAATTCACAAACAGCCGACAAATATCAAAGAAATTATTCAGGATAAAATACATTTCTACGAGTTGGCCGCCAAAGAAGCAAAGATTACACTTAAAATTGCGGTAGACGGCTTTCTCGATGTGGTTTCCGTTGACCCGGTCCGCATAGCCCAGGTTTTCAATAATTTTATTTCCAATGCTTTAAAATTCACCAAGCCCGGAGGAATAGTAACCATTCAAGCGTTAATTCACAGAAAGGGTCAGAATCTTGACCAGGAAGCGAAACAGGCCCAAATCGAATGGTTAATACACGGAGACGACAAAAACATCCAAAATCTTCCCGATTCCTTGATTATCGCCGTAACCGATACCGGCATCGGAATTTCTACCGAAAATATTCCTTTGCTTTTCAATAAATTCAAACAATTTCAATCCCGTATTTTGAAAGTTGAACAAAAAGGAACCGGTCTTGGTTTGGCAATTGCTAAGGGCATCATTGAAGCCCACAATGGAACGATTGGCGCGGCTTCCGAAGAAGGGACGGGGACTACTTTTTACGGAACAATAGCGTTTGTTTCGGAAAAAAATTAGCCGTAGGTCAATATCTAAATAATAACAAAATAAAAAATTAAATTTTATTTATGGTTGAAGTTTTAATAATTATAAGAACTAAAAACGAAGAAAAATGGATTGGAGAAATTTTAAAGCGTTTATCCAGCCAAACTTATAAAAATTTTGAAATTATTATTGTTGATTCCGGGTCAACTGACAAAACTCTTGATATTGTTAATCAATTTTCCGAAATTTTAAATATTAGAATTTTTAAAATAAAACAAGAAGAATTTAGTTATCCTTTTGCCTTAAATTACGGCATTAAACAATCTTTGGCTGAAAAATATTTGGTTATTTTAAGCGGGCATTCTTTGCCTATATCTAAAACATGGCTTGCGGATGGATTAAAAAATTTTACAGATGATAAAATAATGGGAGTTTATGGTTTTGTTTGGGCGTTGTCCGACGGTTCTGTTTGGGAAAAACTGATTTTTAATAAATATCTTTGCAAAATTAGAAATATATTTTAAAAGAAAATTATTATTGAGCAGGGAGGAATGGGGGTAATGGGTTTTACAAATGCAATAATTAGGAAAGATTTATGGGAGAAAAGAAATTTCAATGAAAAATACGGTCTTGGCGGAGAAGACGGGGAGTGGGCGAATTATTGGTTTTCTAAAGGATATAAAGCGGCGCGAGACATTAAATTTTCCGTCTATCATTCCCATGGTCTTGGTTATAAGCAATTAAAACAGCAATGGGAAAATTGGCGTTCTTCAGACAAGCCTCAGCCATTTAAGCAGTTGGATTTTAGAAAAAAGTAGATTTTGTGTTAGAATTAATTCATGTCCACATTTTTAATTTCACTTCCTATATTTTTAATTATTTTAAGTGGCTGGCTTTTTAAAAAATTTAAAATAGCGACGGATGATTGGGTGCATATTTTAAACGTTTTTGCTTATTATATTTCTTTGCCGGCTTTAATTATCGCCAGTTTTTGGGATATTAATTTTTTAAATAAAGAATCTTGGAATATTATTTTTTCAAGTTTGCTGACTTTGGGATTATTTTCTTTGGTTGTTTTTATTTCGCTTTATTTCTTAAAAATAAAAAAAGATTTAAAAGCAGCCATATTTTTAACAGCAACTGTCGGCAATACGATTTATATGGGATTTCCCTTGATTGAATTGGGTTTTGGGAAGGAATTTATTTTAAATGGCGCTTTAATAGGGGTAATTTATTTAGTTGCGCCGATATTGATTTCAATCTTTATTATCAGATATTGGCATAATGAAGAATACGATATTGTAAAAGAAATATCGGCGTTTATCAGAAATCCCCTGATGATTTCGGTTTTTGTCGGCATTGCTTTGAGTTTTTTGAAAATTTTATCAATAGATCATTTTTTAATTTTTGCCGTTAAAAAATCAATTTCTATGCTGGGAGCCACGGCTTCGCCAATCGCCTTATTCACTTTGGGGGCGTTTTTATACGGAAGATTTTTAAAGAAAGATTTGGGGTTGGCGTTTTTTGTCTCTTTTTTAAAGGTTATTTGTTTCCCGATTATTGTATTTATAACGCTCTTTTATTTTTTAAAATCGGAAAATTATCAAATTTTAATTTTGCTTTCTTCAATGCCGGTGGCGGTGACGACTTTCGTTATTGCCGAAAAATTTAATTTAAATAAAGAATTAGTCGGCAATTCTTTATTTATTTCAACGGTTTTATCGTTTATTGTCGCGCCGATTATATTTTATTTTATTAAATAATGATTATCTCCAATTTTAAAAATTTAGCTAGAAATTCTTTGCGTAGAAAGGCGCTTTTAATTGCCGAGGCGGGATATGAGGCGATTGAAATTGAAAAGACGGTTTCGGAGCGAATAAATTTAGACGGCAATATTTTGGAGGTTCGACCTCCTAAAATTGTAGTTAATATTCGGGAGGTCAAACCTCCTTTAAAATTGAATTTAAATAATTTTAAAAGAGTTTTTATTGTTGGCGTTGGCAAGGGTTCGGCGTTGGCAAGCGTAGCTTTAGCGGAAATTTTAAAAAATAAATTGACTAGCGGTATTGCTTTAGACATCGTTAAGCCAAAATTTAAAATTAAAAATTGGAAATTAAAAATTTTTAAAGGTACGCATCCTCTTCCATCAAAACAAAACATCAGAGCCACGCGGGAAATTATCAAGCTTGCGAAAAATTTAAACAAGGACGATTTGTTGATTACATTTATCTGCGGCGGCGGTTCGGCGTTAATGTGCGGTTCGGAAAAAGAATTAAAGCATTCGCAGGAGATTTTTAAACATTTGACCGAAGTCGGCGCCGATATTTTTAAATTAAACACCATTAGAAAACATTTATCAGAAGTGAAGGGCGGAGGATTGGCAAAAATGGCTTATCCGGCGACAATCGTTTCTTTGATTGTATCGGATATTTGCGGCAATGATTTGTCTTTTATCGCTTCGGGCCCGACGGTTTACGATAAAACAACAAATAAAGACGCGGAGAAAATTTTAAAAAAATACGGCCTTGAGTCAAAGAAATTTCATTTTCATGAAAATCCAAAAGAAAAAAAATATTTTAAAAAAGTTAAAAATATTCTTTTTATTTGTAATCAGGACGCGATAATGGCGATGATGAAAAAATCAAAAGAATTGGGCTTTAAAACGAAAATTTATTCCTTAACGTTGCAGGGCGAGGCAAAAAACGCGTTAATGCCGATGATTAAGATGGTAAAATCTGGTCAGGCATTTTTAGCGGCTGGCGAAACAACAGTTGATTTAGAGGGCCGGCCGAAAGGCAAAGGCGGAAGAAATACGGAATCTGTACTTGGCGCTTTGGCAAAAATTAAAAATTTAAAATTTAAAATTGAAAATTTAATTATAATGTCTTTTACTTCCGATGGTCATGACAATACCGAGGCTGCGGGAGCGATTAGCGATATTTTGACTTTAAAAAAAGCGGAGGAGTCGGGCATTTCTCCGGAAGAATTTTTAAAACAAAATAAATCGTTTGACTTTTTTGACAAAACCGATGATTTAATTTATGCTAAAAAGAAATGTTTTAATGTGGCGGATTTAATGGTTGTGTTAAAATAATTTAGATAAAAGGAGGTGTCGGATGTTCTTTAAGAAATTAATAAAGTGGTATCTGGTTTTTAAGATAGTAAGCGTTATTTTATTAATGCCCACTGAGCTCGGCGCGACCACAAATGAAAAAGCAGTCATTTCGGTTTCTTTTTCAGAGAGGACACTGTATTTATTTGAGAAAAATAGGCGGCTCAAAGTGAGTGCTTATGCCATCGGCGTTCCAAAAGGAGATTATTATCAATTACCGCTTACCGGCAAATTGATAGAAATTCAAATCAATCCTTTTTGGAAGCCGACCCCAAATACAAAAGAGGATTATTTGAAAAAAAAGAAAGTGGAATTACCAAATATTGTGCTACCCGGGCACCATAGAAATGCCATGGGAAGGGTTAAATTTATTTTTGAATTTGATCAGCCGATGAAATTTCCGATTCGTTTGCATGGAACAAACGATGAGGCAAGCATCGGCAAAAAAGCGAGTCGGGGATGTATTCGTATGAAAAATGGCGATGCCATAAAGATGGCGGGAATTATTTTAGATTTAACGGCGGAAGATGTCGATAGGATAAAAGGATTTAAAAGATTTAATGTAAAAGATAAAAATATAAGAATAATGGTTTGGTAAAGGAGGTGTTTATTTTGAAGCCCCACTGATAAGAGGGGCTTTATATTTTTACAATTTTATTTTATAATTATTTTATGAATAACAAATCTTTTATTAAAAAATTAAACGAGGTCGGCATAAAAGACGTTTCCGAAGTCGGCGGGAAAAACGCTTCACTCGGCGAAATGATTCAGAATTTGACGTCTAAAGGCGTAAAAATTCCCGGCGGATTTGTGGTAACAGCTGATGCTTATCGATACTTTTTAGAAGAAACCGGTTTGGACAAATTTATTAAAAAAACGCTTCAGGGTTTAAATACTAAAAATCTTATGGATTTAGCGAAGCGAGGAAAATTAATTCGCGAAACAATCAAAAAGGCGGAATTTCCGGAAGAATTGAATCAGGAAATTATTAAAGCGTATGAGCAAATGGAAAAAGAATACGGCAAAAATGTAGATGTGGCGGCGCGTTCTTCCGCTACTGCAGAAGACCTTCCTGGTGCGTCATTTGCCGGCGAACACGAAACTTATCTTAATATTCGCGGCGCGGAAGAAGTTTTAAAATCAGTGAAATCGGCAATGGCTTCATTGTTTACGAACCGCGCGATTTCTTACCGCGTTGACAAGGGTTTTGACCATTTTAAAGTGGCGCTTTCAGTTGGTGTTCAAAAAATGATTCGTTCAGATTTGAGCTGTTCCGGCGTTATGTTTACTTTGGATACCGAATCAGGCTTTCGCGATGTTGTTTTAATTAACGGCTCTTGGGGGCTTGGAGAAATGATTGTTCAGGGAGAAGTGACGCCGGATGAATTTCTTGTCTTTAAAAAAACATTGGATAAGTCGCCGAACGCGATAATCAGCAAAAAACTTGGCATCAAAAATCAAAAGATGATTTATTCGGAAGGCAAAGGAGTTTCCATAAAAAACACAAAAATTATTTCAGCTTCGCAAAAGGAAAAAGAATCTTTTGTTTTATCTGAAAAAGAAATTCTGCAATTGGCAAAATGGGGAGTTTTAATTGAAGAGCATTATTCAAAAAAATATAAAAAATGGATGCCGATGGATATGGAATGGGCAAAAGACGGCAGAACCGGCGAATTGTTTATTGTCCAGGCGCGTCCGGAAACAATCCATGCGTTGCGGAATTTTTCAAAAATCAAGGAATATCAGTTAGAAAATCCAAAATCCAAAATCCAAAATCCTAAAATTTTAGTTAAAGGAGCGTCGGTAGGCAGTAAAATTGCTATTGGAAAGGCGCATATTATTTTAGACGCGAAAAATGTCGGGCAATTTAAGGCGGGAGAGGTTTTAATAACCGATATGACTGACCCGGATTGGGAACCGATTATGAAAATCGCTTCGGCGATTATTACGGACAAGGGCGGGCGTACAAGCCACGCGGCGATTGTGAGCCGCGAACTTGGCATTCCTTGTATTGTTGGTTCAGAAAACGCTACCAAAAAAATTAAAACCGGCCAGATGATTACGATTGATACAACGGGCAGCGAAGGTTTTGTATATGATGGCGTTTTAAAATTTGAAATTATTGAACACAATATCAAGAAGTTTCTGAAGCCAAAAACCAAAATAATGATGAATATCGCCACACCAGATACGGCTTTTGAGAAATCATTTCTGCCCAATGACGGAGTGGGATTGGCAAGAGAGGAATTTATTATCGCAGGCGATATTGGAATCCACCCCAATGCGCTTATAAATTATTCTAAATTGTCGCAAAATCTTAAAACTCAGATTGATAAAAAAACTATTGGCTATCAAAATAAAACTCAATTTTATGTTGATAAATTGGCTTATGGAATCGCTAAAATCGGAGCGGCGTTTTATCCGAAACCGGTGATTGTGAGGTTTTCCGATTTTAAAACTAATGAATATAGAACGCTTGTCGGTGGCGAATTATATGAGCCGCAGGAGGAAAATCCGATGATTGGTTGGCGCGGGGCGTCGCGTTATTATCATCCGAATTTCGCGTCAGCTTTTATTTTGGAATTAAAAGCTATTAAAAAAGTCCGCGAAGAAATGGGCTTGGATAATGTGGTGGTAATGGTGCCGTTTTGCAGAACGCCGGAAGAAGGAAAAAAAGTGTTGCAGATTATTGATAAATTCGGCTTGCGAAAAAATAATGGCAAAAAATTAAAAGTTTTTGTCATGTGCGAAATTCCTTCTAATGTCATTTTAGCCGATGAATTTTTGGAAATTTTTGACGGGATGAGCATCGGTTCAAATGATTTGACGCAATTAACCGTTGGTATTGACCGCGACGGTAACGAAATGATAAGGGCTATTACGAATGAAAATGACGCATCGGTGAAAAAATTAATTTCCGAAGTCGTCAAAAAATGCCGCGCCAAAAAGAAATACATCGGCATTTGCGGTCAGGCGCCTTCAGATTATCCGGAATTCGCCGAATTTTTAGTGGAAGATGGTATTGAAAGCATTTCTCTTAATCCGGATACGATTATTAAAACCACTATTGAGGTTGTTAAAAAAGAAAAACAATTAAAAAAGTAAAAATTTTATGGCAGAAGTTAAAATTTTAGTAGAGGGCTATACAACTGACGATGCAGGAGCGTCAAGCGGCGAAGAGAAAACTTGCGCCACGATTATTTTAGTAAGAGATAAAGATATTGCGATGGTTGTTGACCCGGGCGTATTAGAAGATCAAAACATTCTCGTTAATAGATTAAAAGAGGAAGGATTAACCATAGACGATGTGAATGTCGTTTGTATTACTCATTCTCATATTGACCATTATCGGAATATAGGAATGTTTCCAAGGGCAAAAACTTTGGAATATTTTGGGCTTTGGGACAAAAATACTGTTGAAGATTGGAAAAAAGATTTTACGGATGATATCCAAATAATAAAAACGCCGGGTCATAATTACGACCATATTACTCTTTTGGTAAAAACGAATAAAGGCGTTATTGCTATTTGCGGCGATTTATTTTGGAAAGAAAATTTTCCAGAAAACGACCCGTATGCCAGCGATAATAAAAAGTTAAAAGAAAGCAGGAAAAAAATATTAGAGTTGGCGGATTGGATAATCCCGGGGCACGGAAAAATGTTTAAAGTTAAAAAATAAATTAGTTTAAGAATTTTCAGTAAATTAAAGTGACTATTAAAACTACCGCGCAAACGAAAGAAATAAGGAAATTAAAGGGAAATTCTGAAAAGGACTTTTTCATTTTTGGCGATAGTAATACTCAAGGGTTTTGGGATAGTAAAGGAGGTTGGGCTACAAGATTAAAGCAATATTTTGATGAATGGATGACAATATCTCCTAAGTTTCCCAAGCACAGTTTTTATTATATGGTTTATCCTCTTGGTATAACTGACGATACAACCAAGAGAATTTTAGAAAGATTTGAATTTGAAGCAAAAAAAAGAATGGTTTGGAACACCACCGAAGAAATATTTATCTTTCAAATAGGCAAAAATGACACAGCCTTTCTAAATATAAAAGAATCAGAAAGAAATATTGATGAAATAATTAAACGAGCTAAAAGATTTTCCAATAAAATATTCTTTTTGGAAGTCGCACCGGTTGACGAAAGATTTACAAAACCCGTTATTTGGAACAAAAAATGTTTTTACGATAATAAAAAAATTACGCACTTTAATAAAATGCTTAATAAAGTGGCAAGAAAAAATGGCGCAAAAGTAATTCATATTTTTGAAGCGTGGCGGAAGATTGATTATAAAAAGATGCTTGCTGACGGGGTGCATCCTAATGATGAGGGTCACGAATACATTTTCCGGAAGGTTAAAGATTTTATCTTAAAGACATTTTGATTCAAAATTATAGAGCCACCAGAAAATTTTTGAAATTATAAAAGAAGAATTGATTTAAAATAAAATTATTTAATTAAAAAAATATGCGAAAAAAAAATCTACTTGCGGTTTATGCAAGCCAACCAAAAAATGGAAAAAGCGGGATACCAAAAAGACAGATATTATAAAGCAATCAATCGGGGGAGATTTTAATACGGCCATAAAACTGAGAACATTACACAAATAATTAATGATTGAATTTCAATACACAACATTCTAACATTCTTGAGAATGTTAGAATGTTGTGATAGTATATAAAATATAAAAATAAAAATATGAAAACGGCAAAACAACTGGAAAGGTATTTTAAGGGCGCGGCTAACCATAGGAGGATTGAAATTTTATTGTTAGTAAATAGATTAGAGGGCGTTTCCTTAGACGGAATATCTAAGGATTTAGGTTGTAATTTTAAGACAATATCTCAACATACCAGGCGGTTAGTTCAAGCCGGGCTTTTAAATAAAAAATACAAAGGCAGGCAAGTAATTCACACACTTTCGCCTTACGGCAAAAGATTTATAAGTTTTATAAAAACATTCTAACATTCTCAAGAATGTTAGAATGTTTTTATTTGGATTTAGAATTAGAAATGAAAATTATTAATGTCAATTTAAAAATCATTTTAGATTCTCGCGGTAAAGAAACTTTAGAAGCGGAATTGAAAAGCGGCGAATTTTCGGCAATTGCCAGCGTGCCGGCCGGAAAAAGCACGGGTGCGCACGAAGCATTCGTTTTGGAACCGAAAAAGGCGTTAGAAAAATTTGAAGAAATTAGAAATAAGATATTGGAAAAAGATTTTCAAAGCCAGAAAGAATTCGACAATTTTTTAATTTCTTTGGACGGCACGGAAAATAAAAGCAGTTTGGGCGGTAATTTGATTTTATCTTTGTCCTTGGCCTTCGCGCGATTGAAAACAAAAAGTGAGGGGAAGGAACTTTTCCAATATATAAATAAGGAATTAGGAATTAATAATCAGAAATTAGGAACACCAAAGCCGATTTTCAACGTTATCAATGGCGGGGCGCATGCTCAAAATAAGCTTGAGTTTCAGGAATTTCAAGTTATACCAACGGTGGATGATTTCGGCATCGCCTTAAGCATTGGCAAAGAATTTTATCGCAAATTACAAGAATTTTTGGAAAATAAATTCGGCAAGGAAAATATTTTTTTGGGCGACGAGGCCGGATTTTCCGCGCCGTTCAGAAATAATGAAGAGGCGCTTGAAATTTTGGCGGATTTGATTGAAAAATATAAATACCCATTAAAAATTGGGTTAGACGTTGCGGCAACTCAATTTTACGTGCCCGCCGAAGCTTTAGCGAAGGAGGGTAAAGATGGATATTATTTAATAAACGGCAAGAAATATTCAGCAGAGGAATTGAAAGATTATTATTTAAAACTGATTGACGCTTATAATATTATTTCAATTGAAGACCCGTTTTATGAAGAATCTTTTAATGATTTTTCCGTGCTATCCCATAGGATAGCAGCGGACGATTTTTTAATTATCACGGATGATTTGACGACTACCAATTCTGAACGTCTAAAAACCGCGATAGAGAAAAAATCCGGCAATGCGATTTTAATAAAACCGAATCAAATCGGCACGCTTACGGAAACATTAAATGTCGTAAAAATGGCTTATGAAAATAATTGGCAGGCGGTGGTGAGCCATCGGAGTGGCGAAACAATGGACGATTTTATCGCGGATTTAAGCGTTGCCATTAACGCTTGGGGCATTAAAGCCGGCGCGCCGGCAAAACCGGAAAGATTGGCGAAATATAACAGAATTTTGGAAATTCAAAAAATATGAAAAAAGGAAAATTTATAGTAATAGACGGAATTGACGGTTGTGGCAAGGGAACGCAAATAAAATTACTAGTGGATTTTATTTTTGACAGTGATAAGAAAAACCATATTTTTTTAACCAGAGAGCCGTATAATAGCGAATATTACGCGGAAATAAGGCGGCTTTTAAAAGAAGGCATTAATCCTAAAGATAATGCCGAACTTTTAGCGGAATTATTTGTTAAAGACAGAAAGGTTCACGTGGAATTAATTGGCGATTTTTTGAATAGCGGCATTCATGTTGTTTGCGACAGGTATAAATATGTAACGTTGGTTTATCAGAAAATTCAAGGAGTCTCTTTTGAAAAAATTTTTGAAATGCACAAAGGAATTTTAGCGCCGGATTTAGCGATAATTATTGATACGCCGGTTGATGTGGCTCTTGAACGCGTTGTAAAAGACAGCAATAGATCTCATAAAGAAGTTTTTGAACAAAAAGAATTTCAAGAAGAGGCGCGCCGTAATTTTCTTATGCTTCCGGAGGTTTTACCGGACGAAAAAATAATTATCATTGACGGCAATAGGTCGATAGTAAAAGTTTTTGAATCTATAAAAAAGGAGGTGGAGAAAAATTTATGAATCTTTATCAGCCGGAAAAATACAAAGTGTTTTTAGGAAGCGGGAAATCTTTAGGCTTTTGCACTATTTGGAATGAAGCTGAGGCGGTTTTTAATAAATCCAAAGTTTTGCAGGAAAAAACCGCAATTTTGGGCACGCTTTATAGTCGTTCCGGAGTTAATGTAATTTTCCGCAACTTGGCCTTAAATCCTCAGATTAGAAAATTTTTTATCTGGGGCAACGGCGGGCTTTCCAACACTCAATTCGGTTTAATGGGAAAATCGTTAATTGAAAAAATCTGGAAAGAAGGTATTGATTCTGACGGTTTCGTAAAGGGCACAAAATTCAAACTGGAAAAAGAAATTGATATAGAAATTGTGAAAAAGATTATCAGTAACGTTGAGTTGATTGACATAAGCCATCTTTCATTTGAAGAAGCGGAAAAATATATTAAAGATACAAAGATAGCCGGCGAATCATATATGGAGCCAATAAAATTTTCTGACGCTATTTTAGAAGAGGTGGAAACATTTCCTTCGGAAGAAGTCGGTTGGTTGGTGCGCGGGAAAACAATCGTTGAAGCATGGTTAAGAGTGGTTGAAAGAATTATGAGATACGGTTTGATTAAAGGAACACAATATGGTTATCAACAAAGGGAATTGATTGGAGTAACTTGGGTGATAAGTGATGAAGACCCGGATGAACCGGACTTGTCATTGGTCTTAGAATGGCCGGAAGAATTGCAAAAAGTTACGGGTGCGATTGAAAAAGACCTTAAAGAATACTATTCGGTTTTTTTATCGCCAGAACCGCCCGCCGGAATCTCTTATACTTATGGAAATCGTTTGATGAAATATCCTCTAAGTGATGGAAATTTGGATCAGATTAAAGAGGTAATTATTAAACAGCTTAGAGATTCTCCGGATTCACGGCGCGCCGTGGCGACAACATTGGTGCCGGAAATTGATGCTTTTTCAAAAGAGTCACCATGCATCACTCAGATACAGGCGCTTCAAAGCAATGGCAAGCTTCATTTTTTAGCGACGGTTAGAAGCCATGATATTTTCAAGGGCGCGATTCCGAATGCTTTTGGTTTGCGGACTTTGCAAAAAAAGGTAAGTCAGGAATTGGGTTTTGAATTGGGACAACTTAAAATTACTTCTGAATCAGCTCATATTTATGAGCAAGATTGGAATAATGCTTCTCAATTGGTGAAGTGCGCGTTTTGGGAAAGGGAGCCAAATTTGATTTTTGATGAGAAAACTCAAAGAGACCCAAGGGGATATCTGGTGATTAATGTGAAGAATGAAGAAATCTCGGCTGTTTTTCAGGGACCGCAAGGAGAGGAGTTATTGAGCTTTAACGCTAAAACCGCCAAGGAAATAATGAAAAAAATCGCTCAATTGGAGATTTTGAGCCGGCCGGACCATTTGCTTGATGTTGGCGCAGAACTTCAAAAAGCGGAAATAGCGCTGAAAAAAGGTTTGTCTTATGTTCAAGATAAATCACTTGATTTTTAATTTATTGAAAATAGTTATTATTTGTTTTATTATATCAATATGGATACAAAACATCAGCGTCCTTCTTGGGATGAATATTTTTTAAATCTTATTCAAGTAATCAGCACTCGCGCGACTTGCGATAGAGGAAGAGCCGGTTGCGTTATTGTTAAAGATAAAAGAATTTTGACTACCGGTTATGTCGGTTCTCCGATTGGAGCGAAACATTGCGATGATGCCGGGCATGAAATGCATTCGGTTATTCATGAGGACGGGACACAAACCCGTCATTGTATCAGGACTGCCCACGCGGAACAAAATGCCATTGCTAATTCGGCGCGATTCGGAGTGGCGCTTAACGGCGCGACTTTATATTGCAATATGACTCCATGTTATACGTGCGCGAAAATGATTATTAATTCAGGAATAAAAAAAGTGGTTTGCGCCAAGGATTATCATGCTGGCGGAAGAAGCAAGGAAATTTTTAAGGAAGCGGAAGTTGAGTATGTTTTGGTAAATAATGAAATTCAGAAATATGACGATATGTAAGAATAAAATAATTCTTGGATTAGCCGGCGAAATGGCGAGCGGCAAAGGAACGGTTACGGATTTTATCGTTAAAAATCATAATGGTAAGAATTTTAGATTTTCAACAATTCTCAGGGATATTTTAAACAGGCTTTATTTGGGAGAGACGCGCGAAAATTTGCAAAAACTTTCTACTTTATTGCGTGATAATTTCGGCCAAGATATTTTGTCGTTGGTCATAGCGAAAGAAGCGAAAAACAGCGAAGATGAAATATTGGTGATAGATGGCGTAAGAAGATTGTCGGATATAAAATTTTTAAAAGACCTTCCGGGGTTTAAGCTTATTTATATTGAGGCGGATGTCGAGAAAAGATATAAAAGAATTTCAGTTCGTGGCGAAAATTCAGACGATAATACAAAAACTTTTGAACAATTTAAAAAAGAACTTGAACAAGAATCAGAGATTCAGATTAAAGGGTTAAGAAACAACGCCGATTATATTATTGATAACAACGGTTCGATTGAAGAACTTCATAATCGGGTTGATGAAATAATCAGGGAACTTTGCGGATAAAATTTTAGGTGCCGAATTTTTGTGTTTGACAAATAGTAAATTTTATGTAATAAAATAACAATATGGAACAACCAGACTTTCTCAAAAAGAAATACGATTTGCATAACGCTCCGGAAGTGGAGTCGGCGACGAAGCGTACAGAAAAACGCACAGGCGAAAAAGTTCCGCAAGACCCCGAAACCAAAATCCAAAACTATCTGGATCGCTTTACGGAAATTATCGAGCGCAAAGAGCCGGCTAAGCGCGAGCGGGGCGTTGAAGCGTTAAAACACATTCTTCACGATAAATTCGTAATAAAAGAAGAAGAAGTCCCCGAAGCATATTTTGAAAATCAAAGGCGTCTCGCCCGCGAACAAGGCTATGGCGAGATTGAAATATCCGAAGAAATGCGGAAGCAATTAACCGAAGTTATAATCACCGACCAAAAAAGTTCGCTTGATAACTGGATTGATTATCTTTCCTCAAATGACGCCATCTATCCCGATTGGCTGAAATATTACGCTTTCCGCAGTATTCTCGACATGGGCGACTACGACAAAGAAAAGAAACAATTTACTAAACGCTCCAAAGGCACAACCAAACCTTTTCCCGATATCAATCGCGAGGCGCTGGCTTATGTTCTTGACGCCATTGAAAAGAAATATCAAAGAAAAATCCAGCCACAAGACCCCGAATTCCAAAAACTTCTCCAAGGAGAAAACTTCGCCAAGCTCTACGCCTTCGCCATAGATAAAGTCACTCTGGCTTCCGAGGAAGTTCTCGCTAATACTAAAGGCGAATGGGTAAAATATCGCCAAGGAAAAGACCATATGCCTCTCGTCAATTCTCTTCAAGGGCATGGCACTGGCTGGTGCACGGCCGGAGAATCAACAGCTGAGGCGCAGCTTCAGGCCGGAGATTTTTACGTCTACTACTCTTACGACGAAAACGGAAAGCCGAATATTCCCAGAGCCGCCATCAGAATGCAGGGCGGGGACATCGCCGAAATCCGTGGCATTGCCCACGAACAAAATCTTGATCCGCATATCAATGATGTTGTTAAAAACAAACTTTCCGAATTTCCCGACGGCAAGGCGTATGAGAAAAAATCCGCCGACATGAAGTTCCTCACCGCCATAGACAACAAAACCAAAAAGAAAGAACCGCTCACCAAAGAAGACCTCATCTTCCTTTATGAAATCAACGAACCAATAGAAGGTTTCGGCTATCAAAGAGACCCCCGCATTACCGAAATCATCAAAGCCAGAAATCCCCAAGAAGACGCGCCGATTGTCTTTGAATGCGAACCAAATCAAATCGTTTTCAATCAAAAAGAAATCAGCAAAAACACCAAGGCCTACATCGGCCCTCTCTTCAAGGGCGTATTCCAATTAAACTTGGAACATATCGGCACTTCTTTTCCTGAAGGAATGGTAAAGAAAATGGAAGCGGAACTGGAGGGAAAAGACGGAAGCCAGCTGGAAAAAGAGCTGAGAGAAAAAAACATCAAGATCTCCGATTATGCTATGGATATGCTGAAAAAAATCACCGTCTCAAAAAAAGAACATCTCAATCTCGTTCGCTTAACCGTTAAAGACCTCGGCTTTCCCAACGGCGCCACCACTGATGAAATCTACCAAAGATCCGAAGAACTCGGTCTGGAACTTTGCCCGCAAGACACCGGCCCCAACCTCCGCCTCCAAAATTCCACTCCTGATTACATATTAATCGCCATGAAGCAAATTACCGCCCGCGATGGCTTTCCGTACGTGTTCTACCTCCTCAGGGGTGCTGTTGGCTTGTGGCTTCACGACGACATTGCCAGGCCCTCGCTCAGGTGGAGTGGCAACCGCAGGTTCGTTTTCCGTCTCCGCAAGTTAAAAACTTAGAAATTTTATTTTTTTATAATTTTTTGATTCTTTAACACTTAGATCCTTTGATTCTTTTAATTTTTTCCGATTTTTTTGATACAATTATTACGGATTGGTTGTATTAAACGGCTACGGCTTTTTGAAACCTTTCTGGCAAGTATAAATCGAGAATGTAAGCGGTTACGGCTTCTTACAGAGTGGTGTATATTTTGTCTAAAAAAAGAAATTAACTTAGTGTGCGGCGCTGGGGCATTGAAGATGCCGAGTAAAATACAGCCCAATTTCTTCCGTTTTAACGGACTAAATAGGCAGTGGTTTGGATGGCGTGGCATACATAACCGCCCGCGATGGCAATCCGAACGTGTTCAACCTCAACAGGAATGATGATGGCTTGTGGCTTAACGACAACAATGCCAAGCCCTCGAACAGGTGGAATGACAACAACAAGTTCGTTTTCCGTCTCCGAAAGTCAATCCTTTTCCGCGTTTACAAAGCGCGGTTTTTCTTTTCCGGATTTTTTAAGCTGTTTTTCCATCCGCCGAACATTTTTCCGATTTCATTCAGTTTAACTGCGACTTCTTCATACTGTTTATTGGAAATGATTTTCGCTTCCCAAGCAATGGAGATTAAAAATTTGAGAGTATCAAGAGTTAAAATACATTTTTTAATCTCTTCAATTTTCCTTTCTTTTTCCGTAAAATAGGCGATATATGACAATTCCAGCAAATCAAGAAACTTATTTTCAATTCGCGCGCCGATTGTGTAGCGACTACTTCTTTGAATATGCGGAACAATATTAACCCAAATCAAGTATCCCTCTTTGATTCGCTGAAGGATGGATGCGTTCCCGAGAGAGAGAGAGAGAGAGTAAGACGGCTTCGTCATACTTTTAATAATATCATATCTTTGGAGAATTTACTTGTATCGTGGCGGGAGTTTTTGCGCGGGAAAAGAAAATGAAAAGATGTGGCGGAATTTTCGTTGCATTTTTTGGATAATATTTTATCGCTTCATCGGGAATTGGCGGGAAAATCGTATCAACACGGAGGGTACGAAGCGTTTAAAATTAACGACCCGAAACCGAGAGATATTCATAAAGCAAGTGTTCGCGACCGGCTTGTTCATCGCGCTATTTATAGTATTTTATATCCGTATTTTGACAAAAAATTCATAGCGGACTCTTTTTCTTGCCGATTAAGAAAAGGTACACACAAGGCGATTAACAGATTCAGAAAATTAGCGCGTATTACAAACGAAAACAACACCAAAACATGTTGGATTTTAAAATGCGACATCAGAAAGTTTTTTGCGAGTATTGACCACGAAATATTAAAAAATATTTTGGTGAAACATATTAAGGATAAAGATATTTTATGGCTTCTTTCGCAGATTATAGATAGTTTTAATACCGAAGGAAAAATTGGTGTCGGACTTCCGCTTGGCAATCTCACTAGCCAGCTTTTTGTAAATGTTTATATGAATAAATTTGATCATTTTATTAAAAGAGAATTAAAAATTCGTTATTATATCCGTTATGCCGACGACTTTGTAATTTTTTCGGAAAATAAAAATTATTTGGAAAATCTTATCTCTAAAATATCCAAATTTTTAGAAATACAATTAAAACTCTCGCTTCATCCTGATAAGGTTTCCATAAAAACGTTCGATTCGGGCGTCGATTTTCTCGGTTGGGTAAATTTTCCGCATAATAGGGTTTTGAGAACAACTACAAAGAGAAGAATGTTTAGAAAAATAACCGCAGACGCGAAAATAGAATCAATTAATTCTTATTTGGGGTTGTTAAAATACGGAAATACGCATAAACTTAAACAAAAATTGTTAAATGTTCAAAATTAAATGGAAATTAATAGTTGTTAGTCCCTTATTTTTTCTATAAAATATTTTTATGAAAATTAAAATTTTAAAAATTGATTCAGACGCAACGGTTCCTAATTACGCGACGAAGGGCGACGCGGGGCTTGATTTTTATTCGGTTGAAGACATTGTTTTGAAGCCAATGGAAAGAAAAGCAATAAGAACCGGCGTTAAAATGTAAATCCCCGAAGGATATGTCGGATTGGTTTGGGATAAAAGCGGCTTGGCCGTTAAAAATGGCGTTAAAACAATGGCTGGCGTGATTGACGCGGGTTATCGCGGAGAAATAAAAGTTGTTTTAATAAATTTGGGGCAAGAAGATTTTATTGTGAAAAAGAATTCTAAAATCGCCCAAATGCTTATCCAAAAAATTGAACAGCCGCGAATTGAAATAGTTTCTGAATTAAATGAAAGCCAAAGAGGAGAAAACGGATTCGGTAGCACCGGCGTTTAAGTTGACTTTTTGAAATTTTAAAATTAAACTGATTAAACTATGGGTGGCGTATCGGTAAAACATCATACTAAATCTAAAGTTGGCCGCAGGCGGTCGCACTTAGCTTTAAAACCGAGTCAGATTTTTGCTTGCCAGAATTGTCAGGCGCCGAACAGACCGCATAAAATTTGCGCAAGTTGTGGAAGCTATAAAGGCAAGGTTGTAAAAGTCCCGAAAATTAGAGTTAAAAAATAATGGCCACTCGGCACTTGATAAGAAGTATTGTTCTTCAATCTCTTTACGAGTGGGATTTTTACAATAAAAAAGAGGATTTAAATAAAATTGTTGAACGGAATCTTAATGAATTTGGCAGTGGCGTTGATGAGCCGGATTTCGCTTGGCGAATTATTAAGGGAGTTATTGAACATTTGGACGCTCTTGATAAAATTATTGAAAAAGCCGCTCCGGAATGGCCGTTGAGCCAGATTTCCATAGTTGACAGGAATGTTTTGCGTATCGGGCTTTACGAACTTTTATACGCGGATAAAAAAGAAGTGCCGGAGAAAGTGGCGATTAACGAAGCGATAGAATTAGCAAAAAATTACAGCGGCCCGAATTCTTCAAAATTCATAAACGGAGTGTTGGGGACGGTGTATAAACAAATAGGAACTAGCAACTAGAAATTAGTAACTAGTAACCAGGGAATGATTTTTTAAACCCTAGTTATTGATTATTATTTCCTAATTACTAACTCGGGTGGATTTTACAAAATTAGAAAATAAAATCGGCGTTGTTTTCAAAAATAAGGATTTTCTTAAAGAAGCTTTAACTCATCGTTCTTATTTGAATGAAAATCCCAAATGGGGGGTGCCGCATAATGAGCGTTTGGAATTTTTAGGGGACGCGGTTTTGGAATTGGCAACGACCGAAGGACTTTTTAACAGATTTCCTGATTTGCCGGAAGGCGACCTTACGAGTATTCGGGCGGCTTTGGTTAATTACCAGATGCTTGCGATTGTCGCCAAAGAAACGGAATTGGATAATTTCATTTTGCTTTCGCGCGGAGAAGCGAAAGACACGGGCAAGGCGCGAGAAGTTATTTTGGCGAATGTTTTTGAAGCGCTTTTGGGCGCGATTTATCTTGACGCCGGATACGCGATAGCGAAAAATTTTATTGAAAAAACGGTTATCAATCATCTTGATGAAGTGATGAAAAACAAGCTTTACGAGGACCCGAAAAGTTTGTTTCAGGAAATAATTCAGGAGAAATCAAAAACCACGCCCGTTTACGAAGTTTTATCCGAAAAGGGGCCGGACCATGCCAAGATTTTTACGGTGGGCGTTTATTGCGGCGATAAATTAATTGCCGAAGGCAAAGGCTCTTCAAAACAGGAAGCGGAAGTGGAAGCAGCGAAGAATGCCCTGAAATATGTTTCTTAAATCATTGGAACTTAACGGATTTAAATCATTCGCTTCAAAGGCGGTTTTGGAATTTCCAAAAGGGATTACCGCGATTGTCGGTCCGAACGGAAGCGGCAAAAGCAATATTATTGACGCTATTCGCTGGATTTTTGGAGAACGGGAAGCTAAAAATTTAAGGGGCGATAAAATTGAAAATTTGATTTTTGCCGGTACGTCGAAAAAAAGCCGGGCGGGAATGGCGCAAGTTTCTCTTAATTTTGAAAATAATTCCAAATTGGTTGATGAAGAATTTCCTGAAATTTCCATTGTCCGGCGCGTGGCGCGCGACGGCGCTTCCCAATATTTTCTCAATAAATCGGAAGTGAGGTTAAAAGATATTGTTGATTTTTTCGCTCGGGCGCGGCTTGGCACAAAAGGACTTGCGATAATTAATCAGGGTTCCAGCGATTTGTTTGTCCGCGTGAGTCCCGAAGAAAGAAGAATAATGATTGAAGAAGTTCTTGGTCTTCGCGAATTTCAGATCAAAAAATCAGAAGCGGAAAGAAAACTGAATAATACCAATATCAATCTTGAAAGAGTGAAAGCGATGGTTGAAGAAGTTTTGCCGCGCTTAAGAATGTTGAAACGCCAGACTGTCAAATGGGAAAAAAGAGCGCAATTGGAAACCGAATTGAAAAATCTTGAAGACGGATATTTTTCTTTAAAATTAAGCGGAATAGAAAAAGATAAACAAAAATTAGAGCCGGAATTGGAAGAAACGGCCAAAATTATTGCGGAGAAAATCGCGGAATTAAAAATTTTGGAAAGCAATGTTAGAAAATTGGAAGAAAAATCCGAAGGCGGCAATTTTGATTCCGTTAAAACCCGTAAAAATGAATTATCAAGTAAACATCTTAAAATCCAAAAAGAATTAAGCCGTTTGGAGGCAAAAGCGGAAATTCTCGGCGATATTTCTTTTCACGGCGAAAAAGAAAAAAAGGAAGAATTGTCTTTTAACGGAGATGAATTAGCGCGACTGGTCAAGGAAATAAAAAAATCTCTTGATGATATTGTTTTTGAAAATATGAAAGAAGTCGCGGCCGTCATTAAAAGCGTTGTGGAAAAGATAGGCGTTTTTTTCTCCGATTCCAAAAACAATAAACCGGCTGATTTTTCAAAATCCAAAGAATTGGAAGACATTATTAAAATAAAAAACGATTTGCTTAAAGAAATCGTTTTGATTGAAACCGATTTAAAACAAGTTGAAAAAATGGAAGCGGAAATTACCGCTGGCTTGCAGGATTTTAATAAGCAATTTCAAAAAGCGTTTGAAGCGATGGATGCCAAACGCGATGAAATAAGATTGCTGGAAAATAAGAAACAGCAGATGATTTTTGAGCGAGAAAAACTTGATATGAAATTAAGTGATTTAGAGGCGCAGTTGGAGCAAATCGGCCGGTCAATAAACGAATTTAGATTATTGCCTCCGCAAGGCTTTAATATTGACCCCGAAGAGGTGAATATTTATGAGGCGGAGCGAAAAATGCTTCGTTTGCGCGGAGAATTGGCGAGTATCGGCGAAATAGACCAATCCTTGATAAAAGAAGCCGAAGAAACGGAAAAACATTATAATTTTTTATCCGGTCAGATTAATGATTTGGAAAAAGCGACAGATGATTTGAAAATTTTAATCAAGGACTTGAAAGAGCGGATTCATAAAGAATTTTTAAACGCTTTTCGCGCGATAAACGAAAAATTCGACCATTTTTTCAGATTGATGTTCAAAGGAGGACACGCTAAGCTTAAAATCAAAAATCAAATCTCAAAAATCAAAAACGGCGAAGACGAAAACAATAGTGAAAATCAAAATGATGAACAAGAACAGGAAGAAAAAATTGGCGTTGAAATTGATTTGAATTTGCCCGGAAAAAAAATTACCGGAGTGGAGATGCTTTCCGGAGGAGAAAAAAGTTTGGTTTCCATCGCCGCGCTTTTCGCTTTAATTTCCGTTAGTCCGCCGCCGTTTTTGGTTTTGGACGAAATTGACGCGCCTTTAGACGAAAAAAATTCCCAAATGTTCGCCAATCTTGTTAAAGATTTTTCCGGAGACACGCAATTTATCATCGTTACCCACAATCGGGCGGTAATGGAAGTGGCCGATGTTTTATACGGCGTCACAATGAACGACGACGGCACGTCAAAGTTATTATCGTTGAAGCTTGACACTAAAAGTTAAAAACTATAAGCTAAAAGCTATATTCTATGTTAGCCATTAAATTAAAAAGAATAGGGAAAAAGCATCAGCCGAGTTATCGGATTATTGTGGCTGAAAAACGCTCAAAAATGGGCGGGGATTGCGTTGAGGATTTGGGCTGGTACGATCCCATTTCAAAAAAATTTGAAATTAAAAAAGAAAGAATAGCGTATAGGTTGAAAACCGGCGCTCAGCCAACAGCCAGTATTCATAATTTATTGGTAAAAGCGGGCGTGATTGAGAGTAAAAAAATAGCTGTCCATAAAAAGAAAAAGACGGAAGAAGCCAAATAGATTTAAAATTGCAGGATGTTAAAGAAAGGTCGAAAAAAAGAAAAAAAGAAATAAAGAAAGAATTTTAATAGCATGGAAGCAAAAGACCAGAAATTCCTTGAATTTCTTATACAATCAATCGTTGACCATCCGGATGAAGTAAAAGTTGAACGCAAGGTTGATGAAATGGGGGTGCTTTTAACTCTCAAAGTTAATGCCACGGATATGGCGCAAATTATTGGCAAAGGAGGAGCCACTGCGCAATCCATCCGCTCACTTCTCAAAATCGTTGGCATCAAAAACAATGCCCGCGTCAATTTGAAGATTATTGAGCCGGAGGGTTCAACAAGAGGACCAAGGCCGTCATTTAACAGACCTACGGATGGTATATAAATTTAGTAAAATGAAAATCCCGCTTTCAATGGCGGGATTTTTGGTTTACTATATATGTAAGAATCTCGAGCGTTATTTACATCAAGCGTAAAATCTTTTTTCGCCGCATGAACAGCAAATACAAAATTATTTCTTCAACCCGCTCACGCCCAGCACATAACAAGTTATGTGCTGGGCTGCGCTTCCGTTAAGGTTTCAGAAATAATTTTGTTTTTGCTATTTCCCCCTACCCAGACAAGTTGGCTATAAAAAAGATTTTACGCCTGATTTTATCTTTATATCTCGGACAAATTGTTTTTCGGAACATCCCGCAGGGTTGGCAGCTTGATTCCAGCCAGTTTATAGATAGAATAAAAGAATTTTTAATATCTTTCAATCAAATTTTTCAATTTCGACAATTCCTGTTATTTCAACTATCGTTGAAATAACAGGAATTTGAGATTAAAATGAAGTATTAAATTGGCTGGATGCCAGCCCGAGGGCGAAGCCCCGCTTAGCGGGGTGCCGCTGGAACAAAATTATTCTGCTTCTGAAAAATAATTTGTCCGAGAATATTGTAAATAACGCAATTAATTCTTACAAATGATTTTATGAAATTTGACATCATCACAATTTTTCCGAAAATTTTTTCCGCCAAAGACGGATCATATTTAAACGAGTCTATTTTGAAGCGGGCGCAAAAAAATAAACTTATTCAAATTGAAATTCATAATTTGCGCGATTTTACCAAAGATAAGCATCGCAAAGTTGATGACAGGCCTTTTGGCGGAGGACCGGGAATGGTTTTTAAAATTGAACCTTTGATAAAAGCGATAAGTTCGATTTTGAAAATTAAGAAAAAAATAGATGTTAATTCTCAAATTCTTGAGAATTTGAGAATTAACAGAATTAAAGTAATTTTATTTTCGCCGGTAGGCAAACAATTTGACAATAAAATTGCGAAGCAATTATCTGAAAAATATGACAACCTTATTTTAATTTGCGGTCGTTATGAAGGAATAGACGCCCGAGTTAAAAAAGTTATTTTGGATTTAGGATTTAAGATTCAGGAAATATCTGTCGGGCCATATGTTTTAACCGGCGGTGAACTTCCAGCAATGATTTTAATTGATTCTGTTTCGCGCCAGATTTCCGGCGTTTTGGGCAAGCAGGAATCTTTGGAAGAAAAGCGGCATGGCGTCGGTTTGCCCGTTTACACCAGGCCGGAAGTATTTGTTTATCCGCCAGCTGGCGGAAAAAAATATAAAGTTCCAAAAATCCTTTTGTCCGGAAATCATAAAAAAATAGATGAATGGCAGAGAAAAAACAAGCTCTTGTAAATTTATAAAATTTCGTTATAATTTAATAAAATGTAATATGGGTCGATAATATTATAATTTCGTATAATATACAACAATGCGCATATTATACATCAAACACGTCGTATAATAACGAGTTAGGCGTAATAATAAAAAGCCTTTTAATTTATTTTTTTATAAATTTTGGCAATTTATTTTATGACCGGCTCACAAAAAACTATGAGTATAGAAAACCAATGGAAAAATCATCCTGCCTACGAAGAGGATAATTTGGAAATTAAAACTCCCAAAGAGCTAAAGGAAGCTAAAAAAATGGCAGGCATAACTAAGCATGAAGATGCAGAAAGAAGACAGAAATTATTTGAAGGAAAAGGAACAAAGAGGGAATTATTTGAAAGTGAATTAGATAAAAGAATAGAAAAAATGAAAAACTCTGGACTTGAAAATTGTCCATCATCTGCTGGCATATTTGACTTAATCAGAAATAGCAAAGAAATAATAACGCCAGAAGATTTTAAAAAAATTGCCTATGGATTCTATCCTGTGCTTGATCGCACGCCATGGAGGCCAGTTGATGAAAGTTGCGAAAAAATTATGCAACAGATTTTCAAAGAGTTTGGCGTAGAAAACATTTTCTCAGAAGCCAAGGAGGATCATAATAAAATAAGGTTATATAGAATGGAAGAATACAAAAAAGATCCTAAAAAAATGCAAGAGAAACTGAAAAAAATCAGAGAAGAATAATGTAATTCTAAATAAATTGCCGAAATTTTTTCATAAGGAATATAAATTAAAAGGCTTTTTATTATTCAAGCCACGCTGCGCTCTCGTTCCGCCTTTTTTAATTAAAATTACATTAAGGAAGGCGGAACTTCGGGACGCCTAACACCGAGTATGCGGAAAAATGCTCAGCTCGCATTTTTCCCAAATTTTATTTCGTTTCACTCCGCAAAACTTCTTTTATCCCGATACGTTAAACGAAATTTTGTTCAAAAATATTTTTTATTTTCTAAGGAGCGAGTTATTGACTTTCGTTCTTTAATTATCATATAATTTAATTATTAAAGTCCGCCAATGAGCGGATTTATTAACATAAATTATCCCTCACCCTTCAAAGATATTTTAAAAAAATATTATTGAAGAGTAAGTGGATAAAAATTCAAATAAAAATAAAAATTCAAAGAATTAATATTTTTCATTTTTTAAATGGAAAATAAAATCTTTGAAGGGTGAGGGATGGATTTAAAAAATCTTAACCGCGCGATTGAACAGATTGCCGACGAGAAAGGAATTGATAAGAGAAAAATTCTGGAAGTGGTGGAATCGTCAATCGCCGCGGCTTATAAAAAAGAATACGCCAAAAGAGGCGAAATTATCAAAGCTAAGCTTGATTCTAAAACAGGCGAAGTTAAATTTTGGAAAATAAGAAACGTAGTTGACGAAAGTACGGTGATTTTTGACGAAGAAAAAAGAAAAGAAAAAAAGGAAGAAGGAGAAGAGGTTCTGCCGTTATACAATCCGGAACGTCATATTTTATTGGAAGAAGCGAAAAATATAAAATCAAACGCACAAATTGGAGAAGATTTGGAGTTTTCGCTTGAAGAGCGCGAAGATTTCGGCCGGATAGCGGCTCAAGCGGCCAAGCAGGTTATTTTGCAAAAAATCAGGGAAGCGGAAAAGGAATCTGTCATCAAAGAATATCAGGGCAAGGAGGGCGAAATTATCAGTGGCATAATTCAGCGGATTGAGCGTGGCAATGTTTTTGTTGACCTTGGTCGCGCCACGGGCGTAATGTTTTTTAATGAAACTATCCCGGGAGAATATTATAGAATTAACGAAAGAATGAAATTTTATCTTTTGGCGGTTCAGGAAGAAGAAAGAATGCCCGGTTTGATACTTTCGCGTTCTCACCCAAAATTTATAAGTAAATTATTTGAATTGGAAGTGCCGGAAATTCATGATAAAACGGTGGAAATTAAATCAATCGCGAGGGAAGCCGGCAACCGAACAAAAGTCGCCGTTGCTTCCAGTGTTGAGGGAGTTGACCCGGTTGGCGCTTGCGTCGGCCAGCGGGGGATGCGCGTGATATCCGTAACAAATGAGCTTGGCAATGAAAAAATAGATATTATTGAATGGTCGGAAGACCCGGCAAAATTCGTGGGCGCTTCCTTGTCTCCGGCGAAAGTTAAGGGAGTGGATGTTCTGCCGCGTCGCGAAGCGAAAGTTTTTGTTCCCGAAGACCAGTTAAGTTTGGCAATCGGCAAAGGCGGACAAAATGTGCGTTTAGCGGCAAAATTGACCGGTTGGAAAATAGACGTTCGTTCATTATCAAGACCCGATGAAGTTTTAGCGGAAGGAATTGCGGAAAGCGTTTCCGAAGCAGAGAGCGCAAAGGCTGAAAATATTGAAAAAGAAAAAGAAGAATAGTAAAATAAAATTATGAAGACAATAATTTTTATTCCGGCTTTAATTGCCATTTTATACAGCGTTTATATTATTTTGTGGTTGCGGAAACAGCCAAGCGGTAGCGCGGAAATGAAAGAAATTTCCAATGCGATTGCTTCCGGCGCCAAAGCTTATCTTAATCGCCAATCGCGCAGCGTCGCGTTGGTTGCCGTTGTTTTATCAATAATTCTTTACTTTGCGTTTGGTTGGCTTTCGGTCGCCGGATTTTTAATCGGCGCAGTTGCTTCTTCTTTAGCCGGTTATATCGGAATGAATATCGCCGTTCGTTCCAATGTTAAAACAACTGAAGCCGCAAAAAAAAGTTTATCATCGGCGTTTTCTTTGGCTTTTAAAGCTGGTTCGGTTACGGGCTTTCTCGTGGTGGCGCTGGCGTTGTTGAGTGTTGCCGGATTTTATTTTTTAACCAATGATTTGCGCCTTTTAATAAGTTTAAGTTTTGGCGCGAGTTTGATTTCGGTTTTTGCGCGATTGGGTGGTGGAATTTTTACCAAAGCGGCAGATGTGGGCGCGGATTTAGTCGGTAAACTTGAAGCCGGCATTCCGGAAGATGACCCGCGCAATCCGGCGGTGATTGCCGATAATGTCGGCGATAATGTCGGCGATTGCGCCGGCATGGCGGCTGACCTTTTTGAAACTTATGTCGTAACTTTGACGGCGGCTTTGCTTTTGGGAGCGTTGATTGTCGGTCCCAGCGCCATTGCTTTCGCGTTGGCACTGGCTTCAGTGGCGATTTTAGCTTCAATAATTGGAAGTTTTTTTGTGAAATTAAGTTTCAAAGACAGGTCGGAAAAAATTATGGCTGCGCTTTATAAGGGACTTATCGGCACAGTTGCGATTTCAGCCGTTCTTTTTTATCCTTTGACAAAATTTTATTTTGGCCAGAATTATTTGGGAATTTATTTTTGCGCTTTAATCGGGCTGGCTGTTACTTTGTTAATGGTTTTTATCACTGATTATTATACGGCAAAACATTTTCGGCCGGTTCGTTCCATTGCCGAAGCGTCAACTTCTGGTCATGCCACTAATATTATTATGGGTTTGGCAGTTGGAATGGAAGCCACTTTTTTGCCTATTGTCGTTATCACCGGAGGAATTTTGATAAGTTTTTGGTTTGCCGGACTTTATGGCATTGCCGTAGCGGCTTTGAGCATGCTTTCCACTGCCGGAATAATCGTGGCGATTGATTCCTTCGGACCGATTACCGATAATGCCGGCGGTATTGCGGAAATGACTAATCAGCCGAAAGAAATCAGAAACATTACCGACAGCCTTGACGCGGTCGGCAATACTACAAAAGCGGTAACTAAGGGATACGCGATTGCCTCAGCCGGTTTGGCCGCCTTAGTTTTATTTGCCAGCTATGCTGAAGAATTGGCAACCGTGATTAAAGACGTGAGATTTGATTTGCAGGACCCTTATGTTATAGCCGGATTGCTGTTGGGCGCGGCAATACCTTATCTTTTTGGTTCAATGGCAATGCGCGCGGTGGGAGAAACCGCGGGTTCGGTGGTTGACGAAGTCAGGCGGCAATTCCGCGAAATTAAGGGCATTATGGAGGGAACGGCAAAGCCGGAATATGACCGCGCGGTTGATATCGTGACAAAAGCCGCTTTGCGGCAAATGATTATCCCGTCACTGGTTCCGATTGTGGCGGTTTTGGCAGTCGGATTTTTATTGGGCGCCAAAGCTTTAGGAGGACTTTTAATCGGTTCAATTATTTCCGGATTATTTATGGCGATTAAAATGACTTCCGGAGGAGCTGCGTGGGATAACGCCAAAAAACATATTGAATCCGGCAATCACGGCGGTAAGGGTTCGGAAGCGCATAAGGCGGCTGTTACTGGCGACACGGTCGGTGACCCGTATAAAGACACTGTTGGCCCGGCAATCAACCCACTAATTAAAGTAATGAATATTGTGGCGTTGTTAATTGTTAGATTTTTAAAATGAACTTAGTTCCAATGGTGGTTGAAAAATCGCAATATGGAGAACGCGCGTATGATATTTATTCGCGACTTTTGAAGGACAGAATTATTTTTCTCGGCGGGCCGATAAACGACCAAGTGGCGAACAGCATAATCGCCCAGTTTTTATTTTTGGAACACGAGGACCCGAAAAAAGACATTAAACTTTATGTCAATTCTCCGGGGGGTGTGGTTACCGCTGGTATGGCGATTTATGACACAATGCAGCATATTAAGCCGGATGTTTCCACAATTTGCGTGGGTATGGCGGCTTCAATGGGCGCCGTGCTTTTAGCAGCCGGCAAAAAAGGCAAGCGATTTGCTTTGCCGAATTCCGAAATTTTACTTCATCAAGTTTTGGGTGGAGTTGAAGGCCAGGCGGTGGAAGTGGAAATCGCCGCCCGCCAGATTTTAAAAATCAAAGACAAACTCAATCAAATTTTGGCTAAGCACACCGGTCAGCCGATTTCCAAAATTGAAAAAAACACTGACCGCGATTTTTATCTTAATGCTTTTGAAGCCAAAGAATACGGCATTATTGACGAGATTATTAAAGGGAAAAACAATAAGTAAATTTTAATAAAAACCGTCCCCGTTTAGCGGGGCGGATTTTTTGTTGTTGATGTGGTAAAATGAATTTATGAATCCTGAGTCAATTTTAAAAGGCCGGATGGCGGAATCATTAGTTAGCGAAATTTTGCGGGAAGCCGGTAATCAAGTTTATCGTTTCGGTTACGAATCAACATTACAAAATTTAACACAAGTTGAGAAAGTTTTTGACCGGCATACCGAAATAGGGGAGAAAATACGTTCTATCCCGGATTTATTGGTAATCAATAAAAAGGGCGAACCATTTTTTATTGAAGTCAAATTCCGTTGGAGTCCGAAGTGGCATAAAAACGATTTTGAAATGTTGAATCGGTTAAATCATTTTTGGCAACCAATAATCATTTTTGTGAATTGTTATCAAGAACCTTATTTTTTAATAACAAAACCGCCTTATCACGATAAAAACAAAAGATTAAAAGGTTGGCCGTTAGAAAAAGCGGATTATTTGAATATCTCTAAAGATATTCTTAAAAAATATGACGCCTTGGTGGAAAAATATTTGAAACCAACGCTTAATAATTCAATAAAAAGTCAAAAACTTAATTAATTTAATTTTCATTGAACAATTCCATAGAATTGTTCAATGATTCGGCCAACAAAAAAAATTGGGAGAATAAATTATGACTATACCACCGGAGCTAAAAAATATTAATAAGACAACAGTATTATTGCCATCTGGTAAAAAAGTAACGTTGCCCTTATACTACGCAGTTTTTAGGAGGTGGGCGGGTAAAGTGCCAAGATTTGATTTTGGTAAAAAGCCCTTCGTTAAATATAATAGTAAAGCCACATTTGCAGAACTCGCTATCTTAAAGTTATTTACTTCATTGGGATGGGATGGAGTTTGGGTGGAAACTTATGGGGGAAAAAATTTTATTCGGACCATGCCCAATAGTTGGAAATTGGCCCAAAGCAGTATCCCCATACCAGAAGATAAAGAAAATTTGTTAAAGCGTATATGGAAAGCAGGAAAAACCACTGCTTGTTTTGATGTGTTTCTTTGGAAGAATGGGGATATTTTATTTTGTGAAAGTAAACACAAAGGAAAAGATAAATTAACAAAAGCACAAACTAAGTTTATTGAAGGGGCATTAGCTTGCGGAATTAAAAAAAAGAATCTTTTAATAATAGAGTGGGAATATGAATAAAATTTCTTGGTTAACAAAAAAAATAGGCGATTAACTCATTGTACAATTCCATAGAATTGTACAATGATAAATTATCCTATAATATTATTATATGAAAAGATGGACTGTAATTTTTAGAGCTTTGGCCAATATTAACCGGCTAAAAATAATTAAAATGCTGACCGGTGGCCACAAGATGAATGTCGGCGATATTGCGGAGGATTTGAATATTTCTTTTAAAGCCACTTCTAACCACCTTGCCATACTTAAAAATCTGGATGTTTTGGATGCGCAAGGCGTTGAGGGGCATGTTTTTTATTCTATAAATCCTCAAATGCCCAAAGATTTCCAAAAAATAATTGAAATTACAATAAAGTAGTTAAGCAGTTATTGAACAATTCCATAGAATTGTTCAATGAGTTGACCATAAAAAAATTAGACGAACCCCAGTAGTAAGGCAAAGCTTGCTACGGGGCAAGTAAATTTATGAGAAAATTAAATCAGGCAAAATTTGAGAAATTTGTGGAAGAAGGAATAAAAGCAATCCCGGAAAAGTTTTTACGAAAACTAAAAAATGTGGTAATCGTTATTGAAGATAAGCCAACGCCAGCCCAAAAGAAGAAATTAAACATTCACCCAAACTGGACGCTATTTGGTTTATACGAAGGCGTGCCGCAATTGGAACGCGGAGCAAATTATACTTTTGTGTTGCCGGATAAAATAACTATTTTTCAAAAACCGATTGAAGAAGAAGCGCGCGACGAGAAAGACATTAAAGAAATAGTAAAAAATACCGTTTGGCATGAAATCGCCCATCATTTCGGAATGGATGAAGAGCAAGTGTGCCAAGCCGAAGCCAAAAGATGAAAAATAAGAGTGTAATAAAAAATTTCAGTGAAAAAGTTTTAAAAGGCGAGCAAGCTTTGGCGTGGCGCAAATTGGCGTTGCTTTTAAAAGACGGGGCGGTGGCGGTGATGCCGACTGACACGATTTACGGGATTTGTGGCTCGGCGCTGGATAAAAGCGCGGTTGAAAAAATTTACAAATTGAGAAAAAGGAATTTTAAAAAGCCGATGATAGTTTTAATTTCGGATTTTAATGATTTAAAAAATTTTGGGATTAAAATTTCTGGGGCGGATAGAAAAATTTTAAAAAAGATATGGCCGGCAAAAATCAGCGTTATTTTAAAATGCCCCGGTAAAAAATTTGAATATCTTCATCGCGGGACCGAGACATTGGCCGTTCGAATGCCCAAAAGCGAATTTTTGACGAAGGTTTTAAAAATTTCCGGTCCGCTTGTTGCGCCGAGCGCCAATTGGGAAGGAGAAAAACCAGCTAAAAACATAAAAGAGGCAAGAAAATATTTTGAAAATAAAGTTGTTTATTATGACGCCGGAAAAATATCCGGCCGACCATCCGCCTTAATTAAGCTTAAAAATGGAAAATTGGAGATGATTAGAAGATAATAAAAAATCAATTTGCTCTATAATCTAATTTATTGTAAAATAGATATATGAAAAATATTTTGGGAAAGAATTGGACCGAAATGATAATTAATATAATAAAATGGATTGGTTTAGTTTATATTATAGTTTTTGCACCATCGATTATTTTGGGAATTAAGGTTGGGGCAACAATCACTTTTTTTGCTGTTGTTATTTGGGGTCTTTATAAAACGAATGAAGAATATCACCAAGAAAGAGAAAGATATTTGAAAGACCTCCTTAAAAATGATGGATGGAAAGAAGAAACGATAAATTATGGTCTTGAAAAAATAGAAGAAGAACGAAGTAATAAATAAAATTGTGGATTTTTTGTTGTTGGTAATAAATTGAGTTATTCACATTTTTCTCTTGATTTTTGATGTATTATGCTTTATGGTAATAATGTGCTTGTGGGGCGTCAGCCCTATTCGGCTAATACATAAGCTGAAGGCAAGCATAACAAAAATACCGCTTTATGGCGGTGTTTTTGTTTTTAATCTTCTTCCGGATTACCTTTCATTGTTGTAAAAAATCTTATATCGCGATGTTTGTTTGTGGTCCAAGCAGGCACGATACTCCAAAAGTGCATTATGCCATTATCTCCAATCCGCCTGATTATTATTTTTATTTTTCTACCATCAATTATGGCGATAATACCCCAATATTTTACTGGTTGAGTTTTTTGGATGCGTTTTTTAAAACTTTTAACAGAAAACTCTTTCAGTGTTTCTTCAAATTCTTGATAAGTAGTAGATATTTTTATTAGTTTAATTGCCAAAGGCAATAATTTAAATCTTAATATTTGAGATGATCGTTCTCTTTCGGATCGAGCGCTTTTAAAAACGATATGATTAAATCCTTCTGCGTTGAAATGAATATTTTGATTAAGAGCGGGAGAAAAAATCTTTCCTATGTCATTATAGAATTTTTGTGCATCTTCCTTTAATTTATTATAATTTGATAAGTCCTCCATAAATCAAGTTTATATATTTTTGAAAAATAAAGCAAAAATTAAATAGGCGCCAATAATTGATTTGCTCCATAATCTAATTTATTGTAAAATAAAACTATGAAGATCGCATTCTTTGAAATAGAAAATTGGGAAACCGATTATATTAGGAATCAGAAATCAGTAATCAGTAATCAGGAATTGTTTTTTTATGATGGGAAATTAAATAAGGACGAAGTCCTTCGGCTGGCTCAGGACAAATCTTTCAGATTTGATTTTGACGTTATTTCGGTTTTTGTCGGCTCGGAAATCAAAAAAGAAGTTATTGACGCTTTCCCGAATTTGAAGCTTATCGCTACCCGCTCCACTGGTTTTGACCACATTGACGCGGCTTATGCCAAAGAAAAAGGAATTTTAACCGCTTATATTCCGGGTTACGGCGACAATACTGTGGCGGAATTCGCTTTTGCTTTGATTCTTAGTTTGTCGCGGAAAATTTTTGAAGCGTACGACCGCATCAAAGAGAAAGGGCAATTTGATTTTAAAGGGTTGCGCGGATTTGATTTGAACGGAAAAACAATCGGTATTGTCGGCACGGGCAGAATCGGCAGATTTATGGTAAAAATCGCCAAGGGATTCGGGATGGAGGTTCTGGCTTTTGATGCTTATCCAAATCAAAAAATGGCGGAAGAATTGGGATTTAAATATGTCTCTTTGGATGAATTATTGGCGAATTCGGACGTGGTGAGCTTGCACGTTCCTTATAATGAATCCACGCATCATATAATCAACGCCAATAATATTCTTAAAATTAAAAAAGGTGCTTTGCTTATCAATACGGCGCGCGGTCCGCTCGTGGAAACAGAAGCCTTGGTTAAAGCTTTGAGCGAAGAAATTTTAGGAGGCTATGGCGCGGATGTTTTGGAAGAAGAGGGAATTATAAAAGATGAACGTCAATTTTTGCTTTCCGGCAGTTTGGAGGGGCACAATCTTAGGGCTGTTTTGGCCGACCATGTTTTAATTGATATGCCAAATGTTGTTATTACGCCGCATACCGCTTTTAATACCAAAGAAGCGTTGCAGCGCATTTTAGATACCGATATTGAAAATATTAAAATGTTTATTGAAAAAGGCGAAGTAAAGTATTTAATACCGGTATAATTATAATTATGAATAAAAATTTTTTTAATAAAACCGCCTTCACCCTCCTTGAACTCCTCATCGTCATAGGTGTATTGGCAACCTTAGCCACAGTCGTCATATTGGTTCTCAACCCCGCGGAACTCCTCAAACAATCCAGAGACGCCAAACGTCTCTCCGAAATCAAAGTCATAGACGACGCCATAAGACTCTACACCTTCAATTCCAACACTCTATATTACG
The DNA here is from genome assembly GCA_964642155.1 of uncultured Candidatus Saccharibacteria bacterium. Classification (GTDB taxonomy): domain Bacteria; phylum Patescibacteriota; class Minisyncoccia; order UBA6257; family UBA9933; genus JAJYWO01. The sequence continues at coordinate 12,789 of CAZXNT010000003.1, read as the reverse complement.
GCACTTCTTCAGCCGTCTATCTATCTCTCCCGGATTCCAATGCTAACTGTTCTTTATATTCTGCCGACCTTCCTTCTCTCACAGCAGGTTGGACATATACCTGTAAACCAGAATCAGAATACAGAAAAACAGACGGAACAGGCTGGATACCCGTCAATTTCAATTCCACCCAAGCAAGTCCTCCCTTGGCAATTCTTCCAGTAGATCCCATTAATAACAGTTCCTACTATTACGCCTATATCCCAGGTTCCTGGTCTCTAACAACTAAAATAGAATCAGTTAAATACCTTCCCATTGCCCAGAATGACGGAGGTTATGACAATACCAGATTTGAACTTGGCTCTGACCTTGCCCTATGGAATACTTCCGGAGGAGGGTCTACGTCTACTCCTTTTAGCGCTACTGGCGGCGCAACAACAACTGATGGGGCGTTTACAGTTCATACCTTTACATCAAACGGAACATTCGCAGTTACAGGTAGCGGCAATGTCCAAGTTCTTGTTGTGGGCGGCGGTGGAGGCGGCGGTGGAATGAGGGGCGGTGGTGGCGGAGCTGGAGGATATGTTTATAATTCCAGTTTTCCTGTTTCCTCGGGGAATATTTCTGTAACCGTAGGCGCCGGAGGTCAAGCAAATGATGGGGCAAATGGCTCAAATGGCGGTAATTCTATTTTTAGTTCCATAACAGCTATTGGTGGAGGAGGTGGAGGAATACATTCTGGAAATGGGCTTGCCGGAGGTAGTGGTGGCGGAGGAGGAGCTTGTTTAACTTCGGGTGGCAGTGGAACTTCAGGACAAGGAAATAATGGAGGTAATGGTTATTCACCATGCACTTCTTATAACGGTGCTGGAGGAGGAGGAGGAGCTAATGCAGTAGGTCAAAACGCTCCCTTGAATTATCAAGGTGGAAATGGAGGCAATGGTATTACATATTCAATTTCCGGTTCTTCTGTGGTTTATGCCGGCGGTGGCGGAGGATGTGGAGATGTAACTTATGGAAATGGAGGAACTGGAGGTGGCGGGCGAGGCACTAGCTACGGCGGTGGCAATGCTGTTAATGGGACTGTAAACACTGGCGGTGGCGGTGGCGGTGGATCGCAATATTATTCACCAATAGGATTGGCAGGATCTGGCGGTTCGGGTATTGTGATTGTGAGATATTTAACTCCCTAAACAGTTAGTGAAATTTATGTTGTTTATTTACCTTTTAAATCACTCTATATTTCGCATTAAAGAGTTTTTGCGCCATTGGTACATTAATAGTTTTTTTGTTTACAGCCAATTTATTGTTTCGTTTCTTGAAAAAATTGACAGATTTTTCGCTTTTAAAATAACTTGGCGTTATCTTTTTCATCCGCTCTATCAAGATAGAACTGTTTTGGGATATATTTTGGGATTTATTTTCAGATTGCAAAGGCTTCTTGTGGGAGGATTATTTTATTTAGTTATTATTGGAGCGGCAGCGGGATTATATTTGATTTGGCTGGCGTTTCCGATTTTTGTGATTTATAAGATTTTATATGGATATTAATAATTTATATTTTCAAGATTTGCGTTTTCAAATGAGTCATTTTTCGCGTTTTTTAACGCGGTTGATTTATTATTCGTCATATTCGGTTTTTGCGGTCGCCGGCATCACTTTTTTATTTTCAGACATTAAACCATTATTTTGGATAGGAATTTTCATCGCGTTATTTTTGGGAGACAAAATTATTCATTTGGGCCAAGCTCAAAAATCATTTATCGGCTTAACAAGGCATTTTCCGCGTTTAAGCCGTCGGAAAAATCATGAAACTATCTTGCCGGAAAATATCAATACTGCCCGTTATTTTTCTTCCGCAAGTTTTAGGATTTTAGAATCGGCTTTTGACAAAACATCGGCGGTTGGAGGTAATTTTTATCTGCAAGCGTTAAAATTTCTTGTTCAACTCCCGGAAATCAAGAACGGGCTTTCGCGGATGGATATTGACGCTGAGGAAATGAAAAAACAAGCGGATGCGATTATTAAAAGCGACGCGGAAAGAAATAAAACCGATAAAAAAGAATTATTGCTCCAAATAGAATTAATCGCAAAAGCGGCTTTTATTGTCGCCATTGCCAATAACAATCGTTTTATTGAGCCGGTTGATTTATTTTCGGCTTTAGGCGAAATTAATGATTCCCAGACGAATAAAATTTTTACTTTTTTTGAAATTAATCCGTTGGATTTGGAAAAGGCGATGATTTTCAGCCGCTTTAAAAAGGGATTTTGGAGTAGTTTGCCCAAAAATTTAGGCGGCTTTGCTTCGCGTCCTAAAAAAATTAGGCATCGGGTGATGAATCGCGCTTGGACTTCCAGGCCAACTCCCACACTTGATAGTTTTAGCATTGATTTTACCGACATGGCTGCTGCCGGCGAAGCTGGATTTTTAATCGGCCATCAGCAGGAATATAACCGTTTAATTGATATCTTGTCGCGTTCCATTAAGCCGAATGCTTTGCTTGTCGGCGAGCCCGGAAGCGGCAAAGAAGCCATTATTTCGGCTTTGGCGCATGCTATCATTAAAGACGAAGTTCCGGAATCAATTTTTGATAAACGGGTTGTTTCGCTTCAATTAGGTAATTTAATTTCCGGAGCTTCAACTGCTGAAATTTCCAGCCGCCTCAATAAAGTGGTTGAAGAAATTATTTCTTCCGGGAATATTATTCTTTACATACCTGATATTCATAATTTAGTTAAAACTTCCGGAGACACAATGAACGCGGCTGATATTTTAATGCCGGTGATAAATAACGACGCTTTCCCGCTCATCGGCGCCACTTACCCGAGAGAATTTAAGCAGTTTATTGAACCGCTTAGTGATTTTACGAATGCTTTTGAAAATATTCGTATTGAAGAAATAAGCGAAGACGATGCGATAAAAATTCTCGCGTATGACAGTTTAATTTTGGAAAAACAGTACAAAATAACAATTAGTTTCAGCGCCATTAAGGCCGCGGTTGAACTTAGCCATAAATATTTTAGACAGAAACTTTTGCCTTCAAGCGCTCAGGATTTATTGAGAGAATCTTTGTCGTTCGCCATCAGTTGCAAAGACGGATTGCTTCAGGCAGATGATGTTATCGCGGTTGTTGAAAGAAAATTAAACATTCCGGTGCGTCGCGCGGGCAAAGAAGAAGCAAAAAAATTATTGAATTTGGAAAATATCATTCATCAATTTTTAGTTGACCAGGAGCAGGCGGTTTCAGCCGTTAGCCGCGCGTTAAGAGAATATCGCAGCGGATTAAGCCGCAAAGGTGGACCCATCGCCTCGTTTTTGTTCGTTGGTCCGACCGGCGTGGGCAAGACTGAGCTTTCAAAAATTCTGGCAAAAATACAATTCGGCTCTGAAAATTTAATGGTTCGTTTTGATATGTCAGAGTATCAGACAAAAGAAAGCATTATGAGATTTATCGGAACGCCGGATGGAAAAATCAGTGGCAGCCTTACCGACGCCATAATGCAAAAGCCGTTCAGTTTAGTTTTACTTGATGAATTTGAAAAAGCTTATCCGGATATTTTAAATTTATTTTTGCAGGTTTTTGATGATGGCCGGCTTACCGATAGTTTAGGCAGGACGGTTGATTTCAGCAATACGATTATCATCGCCACCTCCAACGCCCATTCTAATTTTATCAAAGAACGGATTGAAGCAGGCGATAATATTAAAAAAATCAGCGAAGAATTAAAGAAAAAACTTACTGAATATTTCAAGCCGGAATTGTTGAATCGATTTTCGCAAATAATTGTTTTTAAAAATCTTTCCCGCGAGGACATCGTGGCAATCGCAAAATTCCAATTAAAATCATTGGCAAAAAGTTTGGAAGAACAGGGCATCGGTTTTTCATGCGACGAGGAAGCAACGCGTAAAATAGCGGAACTCGGTTATGACCCGGTTTTCGGCGCCCGGCCCCTGCGCGGCGTGATTTCTGAAAAACTGCGTTCTGTTTTGGCGGAAAAAATTTTAAGGGGAGAAGTTGCAAAAGGAGATAGTGTTAAAGCAGTTATAAAAAGCGGAGAAATAGAAATTGTATAGAAAATAAAAAGCCCTGATATGCAAGTGATCAGGGCTGGCGGTCTGTTTGGCGAGGCGTTTTGCCTTACTTATAAAAAAGATAGGCATTTTCGTAACCTGCAGAACTACAGTAGAATTCTTTGGCGTGTAGTCCAGAAGAAATATTCAACAAGAAATGAACAAAAATTACAAAGTCTAAGACGTTATTAATCCTGAGAAGATCTGAACTCTCAAAACAGATAATATCTCCCAGGCTACGGCGTCCCAACTTTCCTTTTTTAGATCCAAAGAATACAGGGCACTTTTTTTTGTCATCATAAGCGACGATGACGTTTTCTAACTTATTTTTTGAGAACATTTCCCCCTCCTTTCTTTTTTGAGTTTCCCCTATTTTATTTTAAAGCTTCTAAATTTTATGATATATTAAACTTTGTGATCAATCAAGAACTTGCTAAAATATTCTACGAAATCGTCAATTATTTGGACATGGAAGGAAGTGTGGTTCCTTTCAAATCAATCGCTTTTAAAAAAGTGGCGGTTAATTTGGAGGCCCTAAGTGAGGATGTGAAAAATATTTACAATAAAGGCGGGTTAAAAGCGCTGATGGGAATACCCGGCGTTGGCAGGGGCATTGCTTTTAAAATTGAGGAATATTTGAAAACCGGAAAAATCAAAGAACTCATAGCTCTCAAAAAGAAAACGCCGGTTGATATTGAAGAACTGCTGGGAGTTGAAGGATTGGGTCCGAAGAAAATAAAAATTTTATATCAAAAATTAAAGATTAAAAATCTGCGCGATTTGGAAAACGCGGCGAAAAAACATAAAATCGCTTCATTATCAGGTTTTGGCGAAAAAACAGAAAAAAATATTTTAGAAGGCATTGAATTTTTAAAAAGAAGCGCGGGTAGATTTTTATTGGGGCATATTTTGCCGAAAGTCAGGAAAATTATGGCCGGATTGGCGAATCTTAAAGAAACGGAATTTGTTTCCGAAGCCGGTTCGTTTCGCCGCAGGAAAGAAACAATCGGCGACGCCGATATTTTAGTTATTTCTTCAAAACCCAAGGCGGTTATTGATTATTTTGTTTCTTTGCCGGGCGTCGTGAAAATTTGGGGCAAGGGACCGACTAAAGCGTCTGTCCGTTTGGAAGACGGATTTGATATTGATTTGCGGGTTTTGAAAAAAGAAAGTTTTGGTTCGGCTTTGCAATATTTTACCGGTTCAAAAGAACATAATATTGTTTTGCGAAAAATCGCCATTAAAAAAGGATTAAAATTGTCGGAATACGGTTTGTTTCGCAATTCAAAAATGATTGCCGGCGAGACCGAAAAAAAAATTTATGAAAAATTAGGACTTCAATGGATTCCGCCGGAAATGCGGGAAAATCAAAGAGAAATTGAAACGGCTCTTGCGGGTAAAATTCCAAAACTCGTTGATTATAAAGACATAAAAGGCGACTTGCATTGTCATTCGCATTGGGGTGAAGGAAAAGAAGCGGGTTTGCAAATAATTAAGCGATATGCGGAATTGGCGATGGAGCGCGGTTATGAATATATCGGAATTTCCGACCATACAAAATTTTTGGCGATTGAATATGGATTAGATGAAAAGCAATTAGCGGAACAGAAAAAATATATTGATAAATTAAATCAGAAATTGAAAATTGAAAATTGTAAATTGAAAATTTTGTGCGGTTGCGAAGCGAACATAATGGCGGACGGTTTCATTGACATTAGCGACAATGCGTTGGCAAAACTTGATTATGTTATTGTGGGAGTTCATTCTCAAATGAAAATGCCCAAGGCGAAAATGACTGAAAGAATTATTAAAGCGATGGAAAATCCGAATGTTGACATTATTGCGCATCCAACCGGTAGAATTTTGCAAAGGCGCGAAGAATATGAAATTGATTTTGATAAAATTTTAAAAGCCGCGAAAGAAACCGGCACGATTTTGGAAATTAACGCCAGTCCGTATAGGTTGGATTTGAAAGACGCGAATATCAGAAAAGCCAAACAAATGGGCGTGAAAATGATTATTAATACTGACAGCCATCGCGAAGAACAAATGGATTTTATGGAATATGGCGTGAGCCAAGCTCGCCGCGGTTGGGCGGAAAAAGGGGATATTATCAATACTCAACCCCTTGAGAAATTATTGGAATTTTTTAAATAGTTTTGCAAAGCAGAAATTTTTTTATTCAACCCGCTCACGCCCCGCTTAGCGGGGCTGCGCTTTCGTTTAGGTTTCAGAAAAAAATTTTCTGCTTTGCAAGCAACTAAAAACTCCCATTAAGGGAGTTTTTAGTTGAACTGTTTTTTATTCAGTTCTTTCTTTCAATTTATTAACAAGATAAGCAGCGTAATCTTTTCCTCCTAATCCGAAAGCGATGCCGCCGGCGATGGCAAACATTGCCACTATGCCGGTGATTATCGTATTCAAGAGTGCCGGGGCGATGCCAAGTTGAATCAAGGCCGCCAAAAGACCAAAAATTATCGTAGCCCACCAAGTTGCCGTTCCCAAAAATTTGGAAGCGTGAAGTTTTGCTCCGGATACCGAAACTTTAACCAATGACCTGAGAAAATTGGCCACAACAATTGTTGCCAACATTATCAAAGCCGCAAGAATAATATTCGGCGCGTATAGAACAACTTGACTCAAGAATTGAGAAAGACCTTCCAATTTCAAAATATCGGCCGCTACTAAAATAAAGACAATCACGAAAAACCAATATACCAAAGCGCCGAAAAATTTTCCTGAATTGAGAGAAACATTAGCGCGTTGAAGATATTTTTCTATCTCAAGTTTGCGAAGTAAGCCGTCCAATTTAACGGCGTCCAAAATTTTCTCAACTAACGTTTTTAGGGCAGAAGCTATAATCATGCCGATAATCAAAACTATTATCGCTCCGATTAATGACGGAATAAAACTGATAACGCCAACCCAAACGCTAAAAATTGAACTTATTGTTGCATCTGTTAGATTTTGAATTATCATTAGATTGTGTTATTATTAATTAAACCGACCTTTTAAATTTCTTACCTATCTATATTATAAGTTTAAAATAGATAAAATAACAGCTATAAGCCTGTGGATAACTTCTATGTCAAAATTAGCAATTAAAATACTGTTTTTGTTTTTATTTAACGCATTGGCGCTTTACGCAGTGGCTTATTTTGTTGACGGCTTTGAAATCTCGGCCGGTTGGATTGAATTTTCTATTGTTGCCGCCATCTTCACTTTAATAAATATTTTTATTAAGCCAATTATAAAGCTTGTTTTAAGCCCTTTTATTATTATCACACTAGGGCTGGGATTAATTTTTGTCAATGCTGCTATGCTTTATTTCCTTGACTTTATTTCTGACAGCGTTATTATTAATGGAATAACGCCTCTTTTATATGCTACTATTGTAATAAGCGTTGCTCATTTTATATTAGGTTTTGTAGGGAAACGTTTTGTTTAAATTATGTATATCTCAATAGCCCAAATAGTCATATCCATTATTTTAATTGTTTTAATTCTTCTTCAGGAACGCAGTTCTGGTCTTTCCGGAGTTTTTGGTGGTGGAGAGGAAGGATTTTATCAAACGCGCCGTGGCTTGGAAAAATTAATTTTCGGCGCCACGATTTTTTTTATCATTGCTCTTGTGACATTGTCTTTATTAAATATCTACCTTAAATAAGCGATACATTTTTTAGCTTTTAAGCTTATTAGCTTATTGGCTTTCAAACTTTTATTATGATTCATTTTTTTGTTCGTCTATTTAAATCTTTTTCCCGGAAAGAACTTTTGATTTTTTTGGTTGCCGCCGGAATTTTTATAATTTCATTTTCATTAGCATTGGCGGAGTTTGTTATTCAAAAAACCAAGATAACTGCCGTTAGTGGCGGAAATTATAATGAAGGCATTGTCGGTCAGCCGAGTTTTATTAATCCGGTTTTGGCGAGCGGAGACGTTGACCGTGATTTGATAAAATTGATTTTCAGCGACCTTGGTCAATTGGCGGAAAATTATAAAGTTGAAAATAACGGGAAAATTTGGCGGTATCGTTTAAAAGAAGGCGTTAAGTGGCAGGATGGCGAAAAAATCACCAGTGATGACATTATTTTTACCATAGAAAACATTCAAAATCAGGATGTTTATTCTCCGATTTTACAAAATTGGCAAGGAGTCAAAGTTGAAAGAGTAAGCGAAAGAGAAATTGAATTCAAATTGCCGACCGCTTACGTTTTTTTCAAGAATGCCTTGGAGGATTTAAGGCCGATACCGAAACATATTTTCGCGAAAATTCCGGCAGCCAATTTAAAATTATCGGATTATAATATTAATCCAGTTGGCAGCGGACCGTATAAAATTTTAAGCTTTAAAAAACAATCGGACGGCTTTATTGATTCTTATATTTTAGAACGCAATGATAATTATTCCGGCGATAAGCCTTATTTGAAAAAAATAAAAATTATTTTTTACACTGGCGAAGATGAAATTATCAGCGCTTTTAATAACGGTGAAATTGACGGCTTTGGGTTGGTTAATAGTCGTAATGTTGAAAAAATCATTTCTCCCCATCAAATTTTTTCTTTTAAGACACTGAAATATTACGCTGTTTTCTTCAACCATTATTCTCATCCGGCTTTTAAAGAAGAAAATGTTAGAATGGCTTTAGATTTGGCAATTAATAAAGAAGAATTAGTTAAAAATATTTTTAGCGGTTACGCGACAATTATTTCGGGACCGTTAACCAAGAAAAATAGCAACTCTTATTCGTCTTCCATTGACGAAGCCAACTCCGAAGCACTTCGCCAGAGCGGTGGCTACGGGGCAGGTAAAATTCTTGATGATAGCGGTTGGCTGTTAAATGAAGATGGGATAAGGCAAAAAACAATCGGCAAAGAAGTGGTAAAAATGGAATTTTCGCTGGTTGTTCCGCAAATCCAGATTTTAGTTGATACCGCCGAATTGATAAAACAAGAATGGGAGAAAGTTGGCGTGAAAGCCAATATTTCAATTCTTTCTTTATCAGAAATTAACAATGAAATTATAAAAACCAGAGATTATCAAATGATTATTTTCGGAAATATTCTCGGCAAGAGCCCGGATTTATATTCATTTTGGCATTCTTCGGAAAAATTTTATCCCGGACTTAATTTATCGCTTTACGAAAATAAAACAGCTGATAAACTAATAGAATCAATAAGAGAAAATTTTAACGATGACAAACGCTCCGCTGATTTGGGAAAACTGCAATCGTTGATTGCTTCGGATTATCCGGCCGTTTTTCTTTATTCGCCGGACTACATTTATGTCGGAAAAAAGAAATTTTACAGATTTGATTCTTTAACACCGGAGGAAAAATTTATTTCATTCTCCAGCGACCGTTTTAACAATATTGAAAAATGGTATGTGGAAACAACAAGGGCGTTTAAGTAAATATTTGCCCCCGTGGCGGAATTGGCAGACGCGCGCGCTTCAGGGGCGTGTGGCCGCAAGGTCGTAGGGGTTCAAATCCTCTCGGGGGCACAAATAAAAATTTATTTATTATGAGAACAAATACCAATATAAAAACAAAGCGGCCTTATGAGCCGAGAACAAGAAGGTCTTCTTTTGCGAGGCCTATTAAGCCAGCTTTCAAAATTGACTCTAAAATTGATTCCGAGCCAACGGTTAAATTCGCGGCTTTGGGCGGCTTAGAAGAAATCGGCCGTAATATGATGTTTTTTGAATATGGCGATGAAATTGTCATTATTGACGCCGGTTTGCAATTTCCGGAAGAAACGACTCCGGGCATTGATTTTATTATCCCCAATACTTCTTATCTTGAAAGCAAGAAAAAAAATATTAGGGCTTTAATTATCACTCACGGCCATTTGGACCACATCGGCGCCGTTCCTTACATAATGGAAAAGATTGGCAATCCGCCGATTTACACCACTATGCTTAACAAGGAAATGCTTAATCGCCGGCAGGAAGAATTTCAAAATGCTCCGAAATTGAATTTTGAAATAGTGAAAGACGGCGAAACCAGGCAATTATCGGAAAATTTCAAGGTGGAATTTTTTAGCACCGCGCATACAATTCCCGATAGCATCGGCGTGATTTTAGATACGCCGGTCGGCAAAATGGTTCATCCCGGAGATTTTAGAATTGATTATGATATTGAAGGAAATCCTCAAAATTTGGATACTTGGGAAAAAATTGGAAAGCAAAAAATTCATACGCTTTTACTTGAGTCAACCGGAGCTGACAAGGAGGGACATTCTCTTTCTGAGCGCGTTGTGGAAGCGGAAATAGAAAAAATTTTCAAAAAAGCTGAGGGCAGAATTTTTGTTGCCACATTTGCTTCTCTTTTGGACAGGCTTGGAGAAATTATTAAAATCGCGGAAAAACATAACAGAAAAATTTTTATCAGCGGATTTTCAATGAAAGCCAATATTCAAATTGCCCAAAACCTCGGATATATGAAAATTAAAAAAGAAACTATCGCGCCCTTGGAAGAAATTAATAAATATCGCGACGATAAAATTGTCGTATTGTGCACCGGCGCGCAAGGAGAGCCGAATGCCAGTTTGATGCGCATTATCAATGGTGAACATCGCCAGATCCAGATTAAAAAAGGAGACACGGTAATTTTGTCTTCATCAGTTATTCCCGGAAACGAAAGAAGCGTTCAAATTCTTTTAGATGATATTGCTAGGCAAGGAGGAATAATTTATCACTCAAGGATGGTTGATATTCATTCTAGTGGGCACGCGCCTCAAGAAGACCTTAAAATTGCGATGAAAATGGTAAAGCCGAAATTTTATACTCCGGTCCACGGCTATTATTTTATGAGGTGGCGCAATGCTCAATTAGCGCAAGAGTCATTAAAATTAAAGCCGGAAGAAACTCCGATTATTGATAACGGTCAAATTTTATTATTGTCAAAAAATGCGGCGCGAATTTCCGAAGAAACAGTGCAGGCTTATTATGTAATGGTTGATGGATTGGGGGTGGGCGATGTCGGAGAAGTGGTTTTACGCGACAGAAGAGCTTTGGCGCAAGAAGGAATGGTGGTAATAATCGCCACTTTGGACCGTCGCACGGGTCATTTTTTAAAAAACCCGGACATTATTTCCCGCGGTTTCATTTATCTCAAAGAGAATAAGGAGCTTGTTGAAGATTTGCGAAAAAAAATCAGACTTATGATTTCCCGCATTCCGCGGCAACAGCAAATGGACGCGGATTACATTAAAGGAATGATGCGCGATCAAATCGGCCAGTTTCTCTACAATAAAACCAAACGCCGTCCAATGATTTTACCGGTGTTGATTGAGGTTTAAAACAAACTTCCTTGGTTTTTAATTTCTTTTCTTTCTTCATCAGTAAAAATTTTTATTTCTCCGTATTCTCCATCATAGCCCGGCCGGATTTTGACTTTGCCTTCGCGGACTCTTTTTATGCCTTCGGTTACGGCTGGGTCGGCGACGGATTTTAATTCATTTTCTCCGGTTTCCATCAGAATTTTCAATTCATTGCCGAAAGTTTTTATTAATTTTTCGTATTCTTTTTTGACTTGTTTCGTATTTTCACCGACGCCGAACGCTTCGGCGATTATTTCTCCCAGTGGAATAAGATTGCGATAGGGGATGAAATCTTTGCCGATTTCCCTGTCAGCCAGTTCATCAACCCGATTCATTACGCCGATTGTCAATTTTTTTCCGCATTTCGGGCAGATGCCGTTATATTTTTTCGTTTCTGTCGGCGACAGATAAATTTTACAATCAAGATGGCCGTCATAATGGTATTTTCCTTCTTCCGGAAAGAATTCTATTGTGGCTATAAACGCAGACTTACGCGGACTTAACACGGACTTATGCGGACTGTCCGTATCTGTCCGTGTATAGTCTGTGTTAGTCCGTGCCATAGGCGCGCCGTTTTTTATCGCTTCCATAATTCCCTTATAAGAAAGTTCCGTGTCAAAGATATTCGCTTCCCGCCCGATTTTTCGCAAACTGTGGGAATCGGAATTGGAAATCAAAGCGATATTATCCAATTTTGATAGCCGCCGGTTCATCGCCGGGTCGCTGGATAATCCGGTCTCAATGGCAAAAATGTTTTTCGCGTATTTGCCGAAACATTCTTCAATTGAATCAAAACCGGACATTGAGCCGAATATGGAAAACCACGGCGTCCAAGCGTGCGCCGGAATAATCGCGGCTTCGGGGTTGATGTTAAAAATAATTTCCGCCAATTTTTCGCTGTCCAGTCCCAGAATCGGCCGGCCATCGGATTTCAAATTGCCGATTAAACCGAGCTGGGCGTTGATATTCTCGGCGGTCGCGATGTCCGGACTAAAAATTAAATTATGTACCCTTCGCGTTTTTCCTCCGCGGGAATAAATACTTGAAATTTCCACCGTTAAAATAAACCGCGTTTCGCTAAAAGTTTCTTTTAAAGTTTCGCGCTTAAATTCTTTTTTCAATTTGAAAAGTCCTTGCTCAGCGGGGCTGGGTTCAAGTTTCGTTTTAATTTCATTAAACCATTGAGGGTGGGTAAAGTCGCCGGTTCCCATTACTAAAATACCTTTGTCGTCGGCAAAAGAATCAATATTTTCCAGAATCATATCTTTGCTGGTGGCGCGGCTGTATTTGGAATGGATATGAAAATCGGCAATAAATTTCATTTATAAATTATAAGATTCCATAGCGTTATTTACAATATATCTCGGACAAATTATTTTTCAGAAGCAGAATAATTTTGTTCCAGCGGCACCCCGC
>CAZXNT010000002.1:0-148127 GCA_964642155.1 uncultured Candidatus Saccharibacteria bacterium | reverse complement strand
ACGCCGAATGAAATCCTTAGATTATTTAAAGTGCAAAATGTCTGTGGTTAAAACAAAAAAATCCGCTTAAAATCAACCGTTTTCCAATTCTTTGTATTCCTGGTATTAGAGGAGAATATCCAAATAACGAAGTGTTATAGCTGACTAGTACGGAGAGGAAAATAATTCTGTTTAAATTATATTTATTTTCATCTAAAAAATCAATAAAAATTTTTTACTCCAAATGCACGTCCTTTTGGAAAGCGTCCAGACGGTTTTTAAGCAAAGGGTAATTTTTTAGTTCTGGGTCTGTTTTTAAAATATCTTCCGCCGCCTGACGGCTGGATTTAACAAGCTCGGGATTGCGAACCGCTTTCATCGCCAAGTCCGGCACGCCGGTTTGTTCTTCTCCTAAGAATTCTCCAGGTCCTCTAATCGCCAAATCTTTTTCCGCCAACTCAAAGCCGCTTTTCGCTTCAATCAAAGAACGCAATCTTTGATGAGTTGATTTTGAAGCGGATTCCGTCAATAAAAAACAAAACGACTGGTGTTCTCCTCTGCCCACGCGGCCGCGGAACTGATAAAGTTGCGCCAGACCAAATTTATCCGCGTCTTCAATCATCATTATCACGGCGTTCGGAATATCAACACCGACTTCAATCACGGAAGTGGAAACTAAAATATCAATTTTATGTCCGCTGAAATTTTTCATCACTTCATTTTTTTCTTTGGCTTTCATTTTTCCATGCATCATTCCCACGCGCAAATCCGGAAAAACTTTTTGCGAAAGCTTTTCATATTCCTCTTTTACCATTTTGACGTTTTCCCATAGCAACGCGGACTTATACTGACTTGACACTGAATTATACAGACTGTCCGTATTAGTCTGTGCATAGTCCGTATTGGTCCGTGTTAAATCTGTATTAGTCTGTGTTAAGTCTGTATTAGTCTGTTCAATGCGGGGACAAATCACAAAAACCTGCCTTCCTTTTTTTACTTGTCCGCGAATAAAAGCGTACGCTTTGTCGCGGTCTTTAGGCGCCACAATCTTAGTGATTATTTCTTTTCTGCCTTTAGGCAATTCATCAATAATGGATAAATCCAAATCGCCGAAAACCGTCAAAGAAAGCGTGCGGGGAATGGGCGTCGCCGACATTGAAAGCAAATGAGGGATATTTATGTTTGATTTGTGGTTTTTAAGAAGTTCCGCGCGCTGTTTGACGCCAAAACGATGTTGTTCGTCAATTATCACCAGCGCCAAATCGCCGAATTTTACGTATTTTTGTATTAAAGCATGGGTGCCGAAAACTATTTTTATGTCGTTATTTTCCGCTTTTTTAATCAGTTCATTTTTTTTGAAATCACTTTCCAATCCGTCTCCGTAAAAAACTTTTGCCATTGAGCCGGTAATCAAACCAACGCCTTTGTCAAATTTTTTGAAAAACTTTTTAAATGTTTCATAATGCTGTTTTGCCAACACTTCCGTGGGCGCCATAAAAGCCGTTTGTTTACCCTGAACCGAGTTGAAGGGTTTACCCTGAGCTTTGCCGAAGGGCTTCTTCCATTTCACCAAAACCAAAGCCGCCAAAACAGCCACAATCGTTTTTCCGCTACCGACATCACCTTGCAAAAGCCGATTCATCGGATGCGGCTTTTTCAAATCCTGTAAAATTTCCCAAAGAGATTTTTTTTGCGAATGCGTGAGCTCAAATGGAAGTTTTTTAAGCATTTCTTTTATTTCTTCCAAATCAATTTCCGCGGAATACGCTTTTTCTTGCGATAATTTTATTTTTTGCCGCAGATTAATTAATTGCAAAAAAAACAAATCCTCAAAAGCAAACCGTTTTTGGGCATTAATCGCCTCGGAAATCTTTTCGGGAAAATGAATCGTCTGAAGGCTGGTTTCTAAATCGGGTAAATTTGATGATTTTAAAATTTCTTCGGGCAAAGGGTCTTTTAAAGAACCGATATTTTTTAATATCGGCTGAATAAGAAACCGAAGCATTTTTGAAGTCAAACCTCTTGTTTCCGGATATACCGGCACGATTCTGCCGGTGTGCCTTAATTCGCTTGCATCTTTTTTTAAAAACGTAATAATCTCATGAATCGGATGCGATATTGTTAATCCTCCCTTCGTCTCGATTATTTTTCCAGCCAAATTAACCGTTATTCCTTTTTTAATGACTGTTATTAAAAATCTTTGATTAAACCAAACCGCGCGAATTGAACCGCTATTGTCGCTCACCAATGCCTCAAGAATAAACATTCTCTTTTTCCAACTTTTCCACATTTTTATTGAAACGATTTCACCGCGAATTGTCGCGTGCTGTCCGATTTTCAAATCGCTGATTTTGGAGATATTGGAAAAATCCTCATAACGAAAAGGAAAATGCCAAAGTAAGTCTTTGACGGTTTCAATTTTAAATTTTTTTAAACGCTCAAGGGTTTTTACCCTGGCGCCTTTTAATTGAGAAAGAGAAGTTGATAATTCAATCATTGATAAAATTTTAGTAGCCCCAACGGGATTCGAACCCGTGTTTCATGGATGAGAACCATGTGTCTCCCGATTTTGTCTAAATTTTCAAATTTAGATACAAAATCGCGGATCCTCGATTTTCTTTGAAATTTTTGTGGCGCATAGGGGAATCGAACCCCTGTTGCGTGATTGAGAATCACGCGTCCTAACCACTAGACGAATGCGCCTTAATTAATCGTTCAATTGCTAATCTTTTTTTCCAGTTTTTAATTTGTTTTTCTCTTATTCGTGCTTCTGACACCGTGGCATATCTTTCATAATATTTAATTCTCCAAGGAATCATTAACTTCGTACTTTTAACCCTGCCCGCATTGTGTTCCTTTAACCGCTGCCTTAAATTTTCGGTCGCTCCTATATAATATCGTTTTGTAATTTCTGATTTTAAAATGTAAACATAGTATTCTTCCATAAAAATTTCAAGAAAATCGGGACTAACCACTAGACGATAGGGCCATTATTATAATTTAATTTTGATATTTTTGACCTCCGGTATTTTTTAAAATATCTGAATTAAACGTATAAGTTATATTTTTATGCTGAGCAAAATTTTCTTCCGCCAATGCAATTAATTTTGTAACAAGTTCTACTCCCGAAACGCCGACTTTTTTCCAATTATGATGATACAAACTTCCGGGAAGGGTGTTTACTTCATTCACATAAACCTGTTTAGCAACGGCATCAATTAAAAAATCAATTCTTGCTATACCTGAACAACCGAGCGCGCGGTATGTTTTTCTCCCTAAATCTTCCACTTGTTTTGCAAATTCTTTATCAATATTGGCTGGAATTTCGCTATATTGACTATTCACCCCGCCGCCCTTTTTACCGCTTGAAAGATATTTATCGCTAAAATCAAAAAACTCGGTTTTATTGAGCGGCCGCTCTATCGCCGCAAGTTGTAATTCATTATTGCCAATAATTGGAAGCGTTACTTCAATTAAATTTTCCACACTTTCCTCCACTAAAATCTTGTCGTCATAATGAAAAGCGACTTCAATGGCGTTTTCAAGTTCTGTCTTTTGCTTAACTTTGGAAATAGCGATGCTTGAACCAAGATGAACTGGTTTTACAAAAAGCGGCCATTTTAATTTGGCAATTCTTTCAATCCAGATATTTTTATCTTTTTCCCAATCGTTTTTTGTAAACCAAACATACGGAACAACTGGAATGCCTTCGGCAATCGCAATTTGCTTTGTTAAAACTTTATCCATAGCAACCGCGGAAGCAAACAAATCACAACCCGTGAAAGAAACATCAGCCATTCGCAAAAACCCCATTAAACTTCCATCTTCACCAAAAGTGCCGTGCATCGCCGGAAACACAACATTAATTTGAATCATTTTGGGCCTGATACCCGGCCAAATAATTCTTAACCCATTATCAAATAAAATTCTAATTTTTTTCTGTTTTGCGAGGCGTGTTTTAAAATCATCTTGTTTAAAATACTCAAGATTATTCATTTTCTTATCGCAATACCACGCTCCGTCTTTAGAAATATAAATCGGCCAAACGTCAAACTGTCCAGTTGCTAAAAGCGATTGGATAATCGGAATATGCGCCGTAATAATGGAAACATCATGTTCCGCGCTTCGCCCCCCGAAAATTACGGCAATATTTTTTTTATTGGTATTGGTCCGACCAATCATTTTGTAATAATATAATATCTCCCTTTGCCGTCAAATACGGCAAAGCGGCGAATGCGGTTAACGCGTCGTCAAACCATATTATTTCACCTTTATATTCAGCTTCTTTTAATCCTTGTTCAATATAAGGGGTGACGGAGTTTTTTATTAAAATAATTTTTTCTATACTGGCTTTTGCCAATTCTTTACCGATTTGTTTATGAATTTTTTCAGTCTGTTCTCCCATCTCCACAAGACCGGGCGTAACATAAAATCTCCGACAATTTTTTAAACCCGCTAAAAATTCAATTACTGCTTTTACACCATCGGGATTGCCATTATAACTATCGTCAAGCGTTATAACGCCCGTATTATCAATTTTCAATTCTAAACGATGATCAAACGGTTTTATTTTACTTACACCGTTTTTAATCTGTTCAAAAGTTAATCCAAAATTTAAAGCAATTTCTGCCGCTACTGCAAGTGAACCGATTAAATGTAAACCCAAAAGACCTGATTTTACCTCCAATTCTTTGCCATTTTTCATTATTATAAATGATGTTCCGTCCAAACCGGTTTTTTGATTTATAATTTTTAACTCCCCGATTCCGTCACGGCTATATATAATATGCTTGGGCCGCGCATTTTTTCGCGCCAGTTCATTTTCGCCGTTAATATATACCGGCTTATCGCCGAGAAAATCCGAAAGTTCATAAATCGTCTTAACTGTCCGCTCTATTTTTTTAAATTTCTGCAAATGCGCTTCATTTATGCCAGTAATTATACCCATATCCGGCTGAACCAAATCGCATAATTTTTTAATGTCGCCCGGATAATATTCTCCCATTTCAAAAATCAAAACTTCTTCATCGCCTGCAAGTGTTTTTATAAATCGGCTGATTCCTATCGGAGTATTGTAATTTTCGGGTGGCGCCGCTGTTTTTTTCCCTTCCGATAAAACGGTTTTTAAAATCTCCCGCATCGTTGTTTTACCAAAACTTCCGGCTATGGCTATCTTAACGGCTTTATGATTTTTAAGAATTTGCCGCGTTTTTTTAATAGTTAAATATTCAATCGGCATTTGAATAAAAATTTTAAATATAAAAAGAGGGATTATTATAATATGCGCCAAAAAATAAGGAATATTCAACAAAATTAAAAAAAACAAAACATATTTAAAAGGGGTTTTACTAAACCCGCTAAACCACAGAAAATAAATGGCAAAACCAATAATAAAAATTATCATAAGCCAAGCCGTCATCAATAACAAAAGAGATTTTGGAGTTTTAACAAATTGTTTGCGTTGTTCAACGCGCGTAAAATCTTTTATTCTCCAATACCAAGCAAAATAATCACGGATATTATATTCGCTTGCCTGAAGCATATAAATAAGAGAATGCGGATAATGAAAATTGTAGCGAGATAGCCAGTTTTTAATCATAAAAATTTTTGTATAAGTTTAGCAACCTTTTGCGGTTGTTCTTGATGAACAAAATGTCCAGCTTCATTTATTACTTTTAATTCAGCATCGCGAATCAATTGAGAAAGTTTTTTGCCGTCAGTTATGGGAGTTTCCGCATCAGAAATGCCCCAAATTAAAAGAGTAGGAATTGTTATATTTTTCGCGTTTTCGCTTAAATCTTCAGCAATAATTTTCAAAAAAGTTTCTTTAAGCGGCCCGGTATTAAGATAACCGCTGCCGATTAAATTATAAATCTTTTTCCGCAATTTTTCTCTCCAAAAGACAAGAAGCGGAATATACATTATTAATCCCGCTATTTTGGCTAAAATTTTTAAAACCAAATTGCGGAATGTATGGCTCTTGGCTATACCCGCTGAGCTCATAAGAATAATTTTATTCACTTCAAATATTTTTTCCGCAACGCCTTTAATAACAATCCTGCCGCCGAAAGAATGGCCAATTAATATATCAACTTCTATATCAAGCTCTTTAATAAAATCAGCGACAAACTGAATATAATTGTCTAAATTCCAAATTTCTTTTGGCATTTCACTTTCACCGAATCCCGGCAAATCAAGCCGAATTATTCTTCTTTTAAAAGATAAAAATGGAATCAAAGAATCAAAAGTGTGAAGATTGTCTTGCCAACCATGCAAAAAAAGCATAACAGGACCATTTCCTTCGTCCTTATATTTAATTACTAAATTTTGAACAATAATTTTCATTTTATTTCATTGCCAGGTTTATAATTGATTAAAAGTGATTCGGCTATTTCCACTATATTCATATTATAGATAATTCCGACTGCCGCGCCGATTGCCGCCGCGTAAACGTGAGATTTGCCGAAAACGTTTTTCAAAAAAATCGGAACGAAACTGCCGGCATATTCAATTTTAAATGAAACTCCTATTGTTTCATTATCTCCATATTTATTTTCAAAATTAGTTATTTTAACATCAGCTCCTTCATTAAAACCAAATGTCATTATTTTCGCGCGCGTTTTTTCTTTCATTCCCATCACCATTTCATCATCAAAATTCAAGAGCGCAAAATTAGAAGTAAAAAGATTTTCAAGAAGTTTTGATTTTTCTTTTGCCACTGCCTGGCTGGATTCATAAAATTCTATATGGACCGGCGTTTCCCCTATCGCCGTTATAACGGCGATTTTCGGCTTGGCTATTTCAAGTAGATATTTAATATCGCCTGGACGGTCGGCGCCGTATTCCAAAATCAAAATTTCTGGATAAGATGATTTGCCGGAAAATAAAAATTTAAATAAAGCGAATAAAATTACTTTCAGCCAAAAAAACATTTTTTTAATTTTATCTTTGCCCGCCGGATAATCACGGCTCACTATTTTCAATTCTTCATCGGAAAAATTCCCCGTAATGGTGAGCGGTGTTCCCAACTCATTATTTAAATTACCGCTGGATTTTCTCACACGCTTGTGATTCTTCAAAACGGCATAAATCGCTTCCTTAGCGGAAGTTTTTCCAACACTGCCGGTGATAGCAATAATATCGGGATTAAATTTCCAAATTATTAATTTTGCCAGCCATCTTAATTTAATTTTTAAAATTTTGATAAAAAATTTATTCATAATTCATTATTCATACTTCATAATTCATATTCTATCCGGCGCCACATTGTAATAATTCAAAAGATATTGCGTTAATTCTTTAAAAATAGGCACCACGGTTTCGCCGGCCAAAAGCGCTCTCGGCTTCTCCAATTTCATCAATATGACAAAACGCGGATTTGAAGCCGGCGCGAAACCGACATAACTGTGAATTACCTCATCCGTGTATCCGCCGACTTTAAAATTCGGAATATAAGCTGTGCCGGTTTTTCCGGCAATTTCATAATTGGGAATATCAGCGATAATATTTTTTTTAACCGCTGAAACCATCATTGCAATGACTTTCTTAGAAGCGTCTTCGGAAACCACCCTTCTGACAACAGTCGGTTTTTCTTCCGCCAACAACAACGGTTTCATTAAAACTCCGCCGTTAGCAACCGCCGAAGCCGCGCTTATTAATTGAATCGGAGTTATTGCCACGCCTTGTCCAAATGAAGCCGTCGCAAAATCAACATCTTTGCCTTTTTTAAGATGGCTGATATCGCCCCTCACTTCTCCCGGCAAATCTATACCTGTAATTTCATTAAACCCAAATTTATTAAGGTAATCGTAAAAAATATCATGTCTCATTGTCCGTTCCGCGAAAATAGTGCCCGTATTGATTGATTTTTCAATAACATTCATCATCGTTAATTTACCATGAGCTTTCAAATCCCAGTTCTTGATTGTTCTACCGTTTATGGTAACCGAACCCGTATCAATATAAGAAGTTTCGGGAGTGATTTTTCCACTGTCAATTCCGGCCGCCATAGTGATAATTTTAAAAACCGAACCCGGTTCGTAAATCGCTTCAACTGACGGATTGAGAAAATTTTTAATGTCAAACTGCGAATAATCATTCGGATTGAAATTCGGCTCATTCGCCATCGCCAAAATTTTTCCGGTTGAAGGTTCCTGCACAATTATAGAACCGCTACTCGCTCCCCATTTTTCAACAAGCTTTGCCAAAACGTCTTCCGATTGCGCTTGTATATTCCTATCAATTGTTAAAAATAAATCCTTGCCCTTCTCGGGTTTTTTTATTATTTTACCGTCGTTGAATTCTCCGGCTTCTCCGGCTAAAAATGAATTAAATTTTGATTCAATGCCATACCGCCCCAATTGGACATTGCCGTATTTAACCGCTTCCTTATCATCCGCCGGAGAAACAAAACCGAGTAAATGAGAAGCCAGTTTTTCAAATGGATAACGACGCATATTGTTTTTCTTAAAATAAACTCCCTTAAGATTCAAATTCTTAGTTTGCTCCAATTGTTGGCCGGACGCTTTTTGAACCAATAATTCATATTCGTCTTCCTGTTTGTTTATTTTTTTTTCCAAATCATCGGCTGAGTCCCCGATAATCGGACTTAATTGTTCCGCGTAAATTCGCGTTGTTAATCCGCCTTCGGCTGGACGAAGTGAGCCTTCGGCGAGACGAAGTCCGCTTTGTTCCGCGATTTGCTGAATTTCTTTGGGAACGACGTAAACAATTGAATAGTCCTTGTTTAAAACAACCTCAATCTTATTATTATTTTTATCGGTAATGTATATTTTCCCCCGTTCCGAAGCCAAAACTCCGCTCAATTGATTTCTTAATTCAGCTTGAGACAAATAAGAATCTTTTTTAAAATATTGAAGATTTAAAAGATTTGAAATCAAAGCCAAATACAAGGCGCTAAAAATGAAAATTATGAAAAAATAACGCCATCTCATAGATTAGTTTGTAGTCTATAGTATGTAGTTTATAGTTTTAATTACGAACTACGGACTACAAACTACGGTCAGCGATTAGCGGTTAAAAATTGATTGCTGTTTAATTTAACATATTCCGGCTTTTTTTCCAAAACCAACGGCCTTCCTTCCGTTAAAGATTCAAGATTTTTTGAGTTAACCGACTGATAAAAATTATTTTTTAATTCCGCGTTATCGACTTCCGATTGTTTGATGTTTTTTCCCCGCGCCGAAACTTCATAACGCAAATCAATCATTTGATTGTATAAAAAAACTCCGAAAACCGCTATTCCGACAGAGGAAAGCATTAAAATAGAAATCAAAAAATTGATTTTATTGTTATTTTGATAAGGTTGAATGTATGTCATAAACGAAGTTCTATTGCTCTCATTTTTGCCGATCGGCTTCTTGGATTATTTTTTATTTCTTCTTCGGTTGGCGTTATGGGTTTTTTCGTCAAAATTTCCGCGCAACCCTCTTTCGCCATTTGCCTGAAATAATTTTTTACCAGCCGGTCTTCCAAAGAATGGAACGATATTATTGCGACTCGACCTTTTGATTTCAAAATTTCCGGTATTTTTTTTAACAATGTTTCCAAATTTTCCAATTCACAATTTACATAAATTCTTAATGCTTGAAAAACTCTCGTTGCCGGATGCAGCCGCCCCCTTTCATAAAATTTCGGCACTGCTTTTTTTATAATTTCCACCAATTCAAATGTCGTTAAAATTCTTCCCCTTTTCCTTTCTTCAACGATTTTTTTGGCAATTTGGCGGCTAAATCTTTCTTCGCCGTATTTCCAAAAAATATCCGCTAAATCTTTTTCATTGAAACCATTTACAATTTCCGCGACCGTTCCCCCTTCATTCGCGTAACGCATAATAAGCGGCTCGTCTTTCATAAAACTAAATCCCTTTCCCGACTTCTCAATTTGCTCCGATGAAAATCCCAAATCAACAATCAACCCATCAGCTTTCAGTAATTTTTTTTCTTTTAAAATTTCTATTAAATCCGCGTAATTAGCATTCACTAAAACCACATTCAAACAATTTCCAATTTTCAATTTCCAATTTTCAATTGCTTTCTCGTCCCAATCAATTCCTAACAATTTTCCGCTTAGCCCGATTTTTTCCAAAATTGCTTCACTGTGTCCTCCGCTTCCAACCGTTCCATCAATAAAGAACTCGCCTTCTTGTGGATTTAAAATCGCTATTGATTCTTTCAATAAAACAGATTTGTGCATTTTTAAATTCCAAGCTCTGATAATTTTTCCGCTATTTCATCTGACTGGCTTTCTGTTTTATTTTTGTATTCTTTCCAACTTTCGCTGTTCCAAATTTCGAATCTGTTATACAAGCCGGCGACAATCGTTTCTTTTTTTAATCCGGCGTAATCGCGTAAATAATCGGGAATTAAAATTCTTCCTTGTTTATCCAGTTCAACATCCATGGCGCCGGCAAACATCAAACGGACGAACGCGCGAGAATTTGCTTGCGCCAAAGGCAAAGCAATTAATTTCTGCGCCAACACTTCCCATTCTTTATCGCTGAAAACAAACAAACATTTATCAAGACCGCGAGTAACAATCGCGCCACCGGATAATTTTTGCCTGAATTTCACCGGAACAGCCAGTCGTCCTTTTAAATCTAAATTGTGTTTGAATTCGCCTATAAACATAGTTTTCCCCAGACTTTGGTAGTTTTCCCCATAGTTATCCACATATCCCCACTTTTATATTATTCTAATCCACTTAATGATTGAGTCAATACCTATAAAACATTTTTTAACAACAAAAAAACCCTGATTTTATCAGGATTTTTTAAGGTATTTAGAAGTTATCCACAGATTATCAACCCCTACTAAAATTAATTTTATACGCGACTATTTTCTTGCCATTCTTTTCGCAGTATTTTCGTCTAAGTATATTTTTCTGATGCGGACACTTTCGGGAGTAACCTCCACCAACTCATCATCGCCGATATATTCCAAAGCGTCTTCAAGCCCCATTATTTTAGGAGTATTGAAATGTTCGCCTGTTCCGTCATTTTTTGAACGCATATTGGAAAGCTGTTTTGTTTTGCAAACATTCACTCTAATATCTTCTTTGCGAGAATTTTGTCCGACAACTTGTCCTTCATAAATTTTCACTGCGGGGCCGATAAATAAAATTCCCCTGTCCTGCACGTTTATCAATCCGTATAAATTGCTCGCTCCGGTTTCATGCGCCACCAACGAACCTTGTTCGCGTTCGCGATAATTCCCGGAATCCAGCTGATACTGATAAAAAGTCGTGTTGATAATTCCAAATCCTTTTGTGTCGGTTAAAAACTCGTTGCGATATCCGAATAATCCCTGCGTCGGCACGATAAATTCCAAATAAGAAATTTTATCAATCGTGTTCATTTCTTTCAGTTCACCCTTTCTGATACCAAGCTTCTGAATAACCGAACCGCAATATTCTTCCGGAGTTTCAATAAACACTCTTTCGTATGGCGCCATTTTTTTGCCGTCCATTTCTTTAAGCACGACTTGCGGACGAGAAACCTGCAATTCATATCCTTCACGCCGCATCCTTTCAATTAAAATCGCCAGATGTAATTCTCCGCGGCCGGAAACAATCCATTTTCCATTAGAAGTATCTTCTATTCTCAAAGCCATATCCGTTTCTAATTCTTTATAAAGCCGTTCGCGAATTTGGCGCGAAGTCGTAAATTTTCCTTCCCGTCCGGCGAACGGCGAATCGTTTATTGAAAAAGTCATTTTAACGGTCGGCTCTTCTATATTAATCAAAGGCAAAGCTGTCGGATTTTGCGGGTCGGCAATTGTTTCGCCAATCATAACATCCGGAATTCCGGCTATCGCCGCGATATCTCCGGCTGACAATTCTTCTGTTTCAATTCTGCTTAATCCGAAAAAAGTCATTAATGAAACCAACCGATATTTTTTTATATTGCCTTCGCGGTTTATGTGCGCTATTTCCTGTTTTGCTTTTATTTTTCCTCCATAAATTCTGCCAATGGCGATTCTGCCCTTAAAATCGTCTCCGACAACCGTTGTTACCAACATTTGCAAGGGCTTATCAATGTCGTTTATCGGCGAAGGAATATGTTTCAAGATGGCATCAAAAATAGGATTTATGTCTTTCATTTTATTTAAATCCGACTCCAATCCGGCTTTACCTTGTTTAGAAGAAGCATAAACAACCGGAAAATCCAACGCCTGGTCATTGGCGCCGAGTTCAACAAATAAATCAAAAACTTTATTCAACGCAAAATCCGGCCTGGCATCCGGCTTGTCTATTTTATTGATAATAACGATTATCCTGTGCCCCATTTCCAGCGCTTTTTTCAAAACGAATCTTGTTTGCGGCATCGGCCCTTCTTTGGCATCAACCAAAAGTAAACAGCCGTCCGCCATATTCAAAACACGTTCCACTTCGCCACCAAAATCAGCGTGCCCGGGCGTATCAATGATATTGATTTTATAATCACTGTATTGAACCGAAGCGTTTTTAGAAAAAATTGTGATTCCCCTTTCACGCTCTAATTCATTGCTATCCATAATGCAAACAGCGTTAGTTTCTTCCTTATTTAATTTTGTGAACGACTGCCTCAATAAAGCGTCAACCAAAGTTGTTTTGCCGTGGTCAACGTGAGCAATAATTGCGATATTTCTTATATTCATAATTTTATTTAATCAATTCACTAAGAAAAAATATTCAGAGATAATTTGCTCTACGTTTGTAGTAAAAATTAAAAACTCCGCGCTCGCAGAGATATTTAAATAATACTATAAATATGTAAAAAAAGCAAATTTAATTTACTCCCAAAAGCTCAACTTCAAAAATCAATGTTGATTTTGGAGGAATGACTCCCGGGATGCCGGCTTCGCCGTAAGCAAATTCATAAGGAATTGTAAGTTTTCTTTTCTCGTTAATTTTCATTCCCAAAACTCCCAAATCCCAACCCTTAATAACTTGTCCGACTCCCAAAACAAATTTAAAGGGCTGCCCCCTATCCAAACTTGAATCAAATTTTTGGCCGTTTCCCAAGGTGCCTGTATAATGCATTGTCGCCTTATCATTATTTTTTATTTCAACACCATTACCCTCCTTTAAAACTTCTATCTTTAAATTATTTTGCATTTGATTATTTATAGTTAAATTATTATTTATTTTATTTTCATTTTCAACCTTAAAAAAACTGTTTTTAAAATAATATCCTCCGACAAAAACAACCGACACGAATAAAATTGATAAAATAATATTTAGCATTTTATAATTACAAATAATTATAAATAAATGATAAAATAAAGCAAATAAAATGAAAATATCCGTAAAAGTAAAAATCAAAAACAAGATTGAAAAAGTGGAAAAAATCGGCGGTGGTTGTTTTATTGTTTTTACAAATTCCGCGCCGGAAAAAGGCAAGGCCAATAAAGCCGTCATTAAATTGCTTTCCAAATATTTCAAAACCCCAGCCGCCAATATAAAAATAATTAGCGGCTTAACGTCAAAAAATAAAATAGTGGAGATTAGTTTTTAAAAAATATCTTCTAATAGTGTCTTTTTTAAATAATTATCTTTTATTTTTTTCATAATTTTAATTAATTATATTATATCATCTAATAAAAATAATACAAAAAACAGACTTGTTTAAAAGTCTGTTTTTTATTCTTTAAAATTCGCGTTTTTATTATGTAAGGTGTTTAGAAACGAGCTTCGTCATTTCAAACATATTAACGGTTCCCTTACCACCGAACACTTTCTTAAGACTCTCATCAGCGTTAATATTTCGCCTGTCCTTGGAATCCTGAAGATTATTTTTTTTAATATATACCCAAAGCTTTTTAACGACTTCCGATCTTGGCATCGGCCCTTTACCGACTACAACGGCCAGTTCAGAACTGATATTCATCGGCTTCATAAACGCGGAATTGGTTTTTGCCATATTTTTAAATTATTTATTAAAACTGTTTATTAATACTATCCCGACCTTTAAAACCATCAAATCATTATTATTCTATTGATAAAAAATTAATAAGTCAACTGCTTTATCGCTGTTGATTAGTTAGTTATTTTCATCTATTCGCTTATTCGCGCGAATTAGAGCATGGACAAACAGGTGAATAATAGAAAAACAACCGACAATAAATCTAAAATCTATTTCTCTAATTTTTTCGGCACCACGAGACAGATAACAAAATACGCTATAAGCCCGGGCACGATGCCGGTAAAGATGGAAAGTAAAACATACCCGACCCGCAAAATCACCGCATCAACGCCGAAATACTCCCCCAACCCGCCAATCACCCCGCAAAAGACCTTATTCTCGCGACTTTTATATAAACGCTTCATAAAAATATTATATCATAAAAAATCATAAAAAAATATAAAAGGCAGATTATGTGACATAAATTTACTCGCCTATTTTTTTATTGATTATCCATTGAACAATTCTATGGAATTGTTCAATGAGTTAATCGCCTATTTTTTTTGTTGGCCAATTCATTTTTTATTTCGCAAAATACAGGTTCACGAAAATACGAAAGCCGAAGATTTTTGGAGAGAGAATTTTTTGGAAGGGAGGTCGTAAATACGGGGACATATAACACTTGCCCCACCCTCCCGTGCGCGTGTTATATAGAATTTATTTTTTGCTGGCTAGCGATCGGCAAACTCCCATTGTTAAATTAACTTTTATTTTTTGGGTTCGTCCTTTGAAAAACCTTTTCCAAAAGTAATTTCTCCTAGTTGAGGATTTATTTCTATCGTTCCAAAGTCAGTTTTAACTTTAGTTTGTCCTTTGACTGGCATTTCTCCATCAACATTTAATTTAATTTGACGCCAGTTATATTACCCCCTGCACTAACATTTTTTATTTCGACATCTAACGGCTTTTCAAAAATCTTTTTCATATTTTCATCTGAGGTATTGCCTTCTAACCCTACAATATCTCCTACTGCTATAGCATCTTCAACTAGAATCCTAAGAGTAGCATCTATATTACTTATATCTTTTCCGCTTAATTTATCATCAATAGCTACAACTAAATCTAATACTGTTTCCAGTGTTAATTTTTGTTTTTCTAATTCAAGTGCGTCTTTAGAACCGACTAGAACACCCCATAAAGCATCAAGGGTCGGGAATAATCCCAAAAACTTTTCGATAGCATTCTTATTGCGTACAGATTCTTCTCGCTCTTTAAGTTTAGCCTCTATTTTATTTTTTACTTCGTCTCTAGTCATAATTTTGTTTATTACTTTCTAAGTATAGCATTAACTGAAATAAAATTATTCTTTTTCAAGAGTTAATAATCCTACAATTCTGGTCGTTCTTTTATCGCCTCCTAGTTCTACACACCAATGCGGAATATCGTTTATACTAATTATAGCAAGATTTTCAATCCAAAAATTGGCTGGCTTTTCAAAAGCAATCATTTCTTTCCAAATCATTCTTAATTTTGTTTTTTTGATAGGATTTTCTTGTGGAAAAGATACCGGCTTATTCGCCAAAAAATAAGTGAGAGATCCTACCAGATTTTTCCAGTTTTCTTCTATCTCAAAAATTGTAGTTGGTAAATTATATTTCTTGAATAACTTTATAAGTTCTGTTCTTAATTTGAACAGCCCAATTACTTTTGATACTTCATTAACTATATAGCCGGATGTCGGATTCCAATTTTTTGCAATAACTTTTGTAATGTCTCTCAAAATTAACACACTTACCTCTGACCTATCTAGCTTGGAGTGGACCATCCAATCGCAATAAAATTCAATTACTTTATATTCTTCTCTCAGTGAGTTTTCTTCTAGTAAATGCCGTGCTTGCACCATAAGGAAGCAGATATCTTCTCGTTCCATATAATCACCATTCTGGGAAACTCTGTCTAGCCAATTTTTAATCCGGTCTTGCGTCGTCATTAATTTTTTATCAATTAACAAACTCAAATAATTTCTCCTCGAATGATTCGTAGTTGAAAAATACTTGTGTCATTTCTCCTAATTTTCTTGTTGGCTTGTCATTGAACAATTCTATGGAATTGTTCAATGACTTATTAGCCTATTTTTTTGTTGGCCAAGACATATTAAAAATCTTTTAACCATTTAATCGCTGGCTATTCTGCTAATGTGCATTCGTTAATGTTTTTCATAATTCATTATTCTGACTTTTTAAATAAATGACTTTGTTTACTTTTATTTAATATTTCATAATTTAGAATTTCAATGTGAGTTATAATATCGTCCTTGTACCTTACTACTGCTTTAATTCTTACTGGCTCATTAATTAATTCTTTATAAATATTCAAGTTAAATTCGCCCTTTATAGATGTTGGTATTTTTGAGGGTCCGTTATTGATATTAAACCCAAAATAATTATTTTTTTGCACATCTAAATCTAGTTTTCTAATAACGCCGACCAATTCTTCTTCAAATTCTCCATTTTTTAGTAATTCGTTTTCTGGCTCATCTTCTAATGAATTATAAAAAGCCTCTTTTTGTTCTTGTTTTATAATCACCGTATTATTGTTTCCAATAATGTTTACTTGGTCGCCAGATACATTTATCGGAGATACAACCCTTTTTACATTCGCTTTAAAATTTTTATCCTTTTCAAACTCTTCAATTTCCTTTTGAAATTTTTGGCTCTTATTATTTCTGTTAGTTAGGAAGTAAATATAAGTTGCAGTAATACAACCAGCAATAACATTCTGAAAAACTGGATTATTAAAAACTATTCTTCGACCTTTTGTTTTGCTTCTTCTATTAATTCTTTTGATTCTTGGTGTAATTTAAATGATTTCTGAATTAAAAAAGAAATTTTTTGTTGTAATGATTCAGATAAAATTGGGATTTTTAGTTTTTTAACCTCTTCAACGCTTAAATGCTGAATAATAGCGCCGATTGATTCGCGATTAGCTTGAGATTTAACAACCAGCGAGTTTAAAACAAGTGTCAAATAATAATTATCAATATCGCGAGGAGTTAAAATAAGAATTCCACCACTAACAATAAATTCATTATTATCTTTTTCAATAACGAAAGCTCGACCAACAGTGCCGTCTTTTGAAAAAATAATTTCACCGGCATTTGGTTTATGATTTTTCTTTAGCTTTTCATATAAATACGGCCTGATATAATTCGTGCTTCCGCTAACAGCCAACTCTTTTTCGTCAAAATCTTGAACGCGAATAAATGGCTTACCTTCGTTTGTATAGGCCTCGTGTCCAACCTCAACACCTTTTCTGATTTTTACCACCTCTCCTAATGATGCTAATTTTTGAGATTTAAGTTTTGAAATTATTTTCTTGTATTTTGATTGATAATATTCTGGATCAAGACGGTCTTTGACTTCAGAAAATTTTGCTTCAAAAGTTTTTTGAGTGGACAAATCTAAATTTTCCAATCCCAATTCTTTATTCAAAATTTCTTCCGCTTCTTTATATTTTTTATCAGCCAATTTTCGCTTTTCTTGCGATTCTTTAACCATTTCTTCAATTTTTTGCTGGAAGGATTGGAGAGGAATAGGAATTTTGATTGATTTAATGTCTTCAAAATTAATATTGTTTTGGACTCCTCCACTTGCGTTCCTTAGTGATTGCAATAATCCATATTTAGAGTTTAAAAATGTTGTCAAATAATATTTATTTATTGAGTTTTCTTTTAACCGAATTTTTGCGACTGCCTGATTAATATTAGCCACTTTTAAATTTTCCGGAACAATTACGGCTGTTCCAATTCTACCCGCCATAGATAATAGAATATCGCCAGGCCTTAATTGCGATCTTTTCATCCGTTCATGGACAAATTCATGAATATAAACAATATCAGATAAATCTAATTCCTCATTAACAAAATTCACTACTCGCAAAAATGGAATTCCTCTTTCAACATAAATATCACCTCGCCAGAGTGGAGTCTCTCCTTTAGTTATAATTTGACATAATTCTGTTAAAAATTTTGAATTTTGATATTTAAATTTTGAATTTAATATTAAATACTCCGGCTTATAATATTCGGCATCAATTCGGTCTTCAATTTGGGAAAATTTGATTGTGGAAGTTTGCATAAATAATTATTCACTTATTTCATCTGTCTCTTGACCAGTTTCCAAAACTTTTGAATACTCGGCATATTCTTCTCTTAATTCACCAATAAGTTCTGAAAAGGTTTTAATAATAACGTCTCTTGATTTAGTAAATGTTGGGGATTTTTCGTAGCCATACAAAAAACAATAAATCTCTTTTATTGATGGTTTATTTTGTTCAATAATTGCTTTATAGCCCAATACCTGTCCTATGTCGTCTGCTTTTAGTTTTATTCCTGGCGCTTTTAATTCAATTAATATTATTTCTTCTGTATATGGAATCCTTTTAATAATTAAATCTGGCCTTAGTTTCATCCCCGCTTCTTTAGAAATATTTTCATCAAGATACTTACTTAATGATTTATCGCTTTGTACTATCTCAAAATTTTTCCCAGATAACCAGATGTTGCTTTCAAATAATTCATGAACTTTACTCTCATTTGTTTCTTTATTACAAGTAAGATTTTCAAGTAAATCGATAATTTTAAGTTTTTGATAAACCAAACTACTCAACATAGAAACTTGATTTAGTTTTAAATCTCTTAATAAAGATGCAAAAGTTATTAATTCCTGACTTTTACTTTCTGCAAGTCTTTTTAAAATTAAATCTATGTTTTCTCTTTTAATCTCGAATATCCTAATTGCTAATCTATCAAGAGCTTCTAAACTTACCTGAGACAATTTAGTAATATTTGGTACTTTTAAAATTGTTTCAATAAAATCTGGATTTTCTAATATTATTTTTTGCAACATCACCTCTGTTAGAATCTGTGGTTGCGTCCATTTTGTTTCCTTTATTAAATCTCCATCAATCAATCTTTTAAGATTTTGCCAATCATGAGAATGGAGAATAAATCTTTGTGGTTGTTGTTTAGAGCGACCGAAAAAATCTTTTTCCCAAAGAATATAATTTGTTTCAGGATGTTTAGGTATGCCAATCACGGCAAAGCTAACACGGCCGCTTGTCCACTGTCTTGTGTCTTTTTTTATAAGCCTTGGCTTATTCCGTGCGGTCTCTAAAATTTTTGGAAAATTCATATTCTAAAACTCCAACTTATATTTCTCTTTAAATTTTTTAAATTCTTCTATTATTAAACTTACATCTTCATCAATTGTTGGTTTATCGTCTTTTTTGATAATCTCGCCTTTTTCGTTACGTTTATAAATCGCTCGGCCGCGAATGTCATATCCGATTTTTTCAATAATTCCCATAAAAATCGGGTAGTCTTTTTTCTTTAACGCTTCCAGCTCTTTTTTCGGTAATTTTTGTAAAAACAAAACCGATGCTTTAACACCAGCACCATAAGGAATAAAAGTTTCCGACGGCAAAGAAACAACCGCTAAAATTCTGGCATTATCTTTGAGCCATTGCCGAACATAGCCAAGCGAAGAATTTGTTAAATCTCCATCCGGTAAAACAATTGCCATTCTTCCGCCATCTTTTAAAAACTGCAAGCAACGTTTAATAAAAAGAATGTCCGGCACTTGGCCACCTTTTCCGTCTTCAGCCGCAATTTTTGATAATTTTTTCCATTTATCTTCGTCTTTTTTCCATTTATGGCCCATTTCAAAATCATCTAAAATATTTTTATCCGTCACTTTTCCTTTTGTGCCAAATGGCGGATTGGTTATTATAATATCAAATGATTCTTCTTTAATTTTATGATTAGAAATATCGTAAATTTTTTGGAAACTATTTAAAGAATTATGCGCAAATATGCCGGTGTGGCCGTCATCATATAAAACCATATACATTTTTGCCACGCGCGCCAAATCGGGATTAAAATCAATTCCACGAATATAATTTATGGCGTAAGACGTTAAATTCCTAATAATTTCCAAATCCGATAAATCGGGACGATTTTTTTCAAACATACACCTTATATAATTCAATGTTTGAACCAAAAAACCGCCAGAGCCACAGGCAGGGTCTAAAATTGATTCATTATCTTTTGGCGATAACATTTCTACCGCCATTTTTAAAATTGGATAAGGAGTAAAAAATTCTCCTCTTTCGCCTCTTGAGTGAGCATGAACAAAAGTTTGAAAAGCAACACCTTTTATATCGGCTTCTGTTTTTATCAATGAATATTTTTGAAGTTGGCCAACGGCAAAAGCCAAGGTTTGAGTTCTTAAAATTAATTTATCCGTGCTATCAAAAATATCGCTAAAATCTTTTTTAACTTTTTCAAACAAATCTTCAATTCTTTTGCGGAAATTGGTTCCGTCGTCGTTTTCTATTTCTTCTTTTTCTTTAACGGTTATGCGAAAATCGCAATCAGCGCTTGCGGATTTTTCATCAACCATTTTAATAAAAATCAATTTTAAAACCTCGTTAAAAACTTTATCTTTCAAATAGCCCTCATTGGCGTAAATATGATTATGAATTGTTTCGAAAACCGTTTTCAATTCGCTTGCCAACACTAAATCCTTCTTTTTATAAAGTCCGATATCTTTTAATGATTCGCCATACTTGGGAATATCCGGAATTTCCAAATGTTTTCTCGGATCTTTTGAGTACTGGAAATGACCTATGTCTTGTCCATTAAACCAAACGGCAAATTCGGCGGTAGTGCTATTTATATAACTTTTTAATTGTTCTTCGCCGTCTTTTCTGTCTCGCTTTTTAAGTTCAACGATAATATAAGCGTTTTCTTCGGGCCTAAAATTTTTATCATTCCTAAAAACAACAATATCGGCTCGTTTTTTTGTTTCAGTTTGACCGGATTGAATTTTTACTTCAGTTTTAATATGGCTTTTGGGATATTTATATTCTTTAATTAATTTTTGAAGATAAATTTGACGCACTTCTTCTTCGGGCGTTTTTTTAATCCACTCATTAGAAATAGCATCTTTAACAAATCCTGATTTGCCTTTTTCTGGTTCTGTAATAATTTCTTCTTTGAGTTTTTTATATTGAACCATATCTTTTATATTAACATTTTTCTTTTAAAACTTAAAATCTTTTAGTTTAAAATATCTAATAATTTTGAGGCAAGAAAAACTCTTCCTTTTTCTTTACCGCTTATTTCTTTTACAATACCGAGTTTTTCGAGGTGGAGCACCGACCGTTTGGCAGTGACAAAAGTAGTTTTTAATAAGGAAGCGGCCCGAGGAATCGTAATATACGGATTTTGAAACAATAAATCAAGCACCCTGCTCACTGTGGCGCTCAAATGATTTTCTTTTATAATTCTGTCGTATTCTTCTTGTAGGGCCAAAATTTTATCAGCATTTGCCAACGCTTCTGTCGCTTGTTCGCGCACGCCGCGCAAGAAAAAAATCAACCAATCATTCCACAATCCCTTTGTGCTTACCTGCATAAGGTATTCGTAATACTCGCTTCTGTATTTTTCAAAAAAGGCGCTTAAATATAAAAGAGGCAGTGGTAAAATTTCCTTATTCACCAAAAGAAGAGTTATAAACAATCTCCCTATTCTTCCATTGCCATCAAGAAACGGATGAATAGCCTCAAATTGATAATGAATTAAGGCAGAATCTATAAGAGTCGGAAGTTTTTTGTCTTGATGCAAATATTTTTCCCAGTCATTAAGAGATTCATTCATTGTGGCGACAGAGGGAGGGACGAAAGTTGCTTCTTCCAATGTACAGCCGGGATTGCCAATCCAATTTTGACTTACTCTAAATTCTCCCGGCGCAGCGTGTTTGCCTCGAACCCCCTCCATCAAAATTTTATGGAGTTCGCGAACAAAACGAAGGCTCAAAGGAAAATCTTTAATACGTTTCAATCCGTATTCCATTGCTTTCACATATTGATTTACTTCTTTAATGTCATCGGTTTTTTCGACGGCGCCAATTTCCGCCTCAAATAAATCAGACAATGATGCCTGCGTTCCTTCTATTTTTGAACTTAAAACCGCTTCTTTTTTTAAATAGGGCTGAATTAAAAGATGCGGGTTAGGCAAACGTTTTGCGGCTCCCGCAAGTTTCCCCAACGCAATATCCGCCTGCGAAAGCGCGTTAACTAAATCATTATTAAATTCCAACAATGGCGGGAGTGGATTAGGCGCAAAAGCAAAATAACCCTTTTCGGTTTTTATTACTTTCCCCGCGGCATTTGTTGTAAATATTGACTTTTCCATACTGTAATTATACTTTATAGCCTTAATGTATAATTGTCAAATTTCTAATTATACTTCTTAAATAAAATAATTTTATATTAATCCTTTATCTTTAAAGCTAAAAAAACTGTCTTTAACGACAATAATATGGTCAACTATTTCAATCCCCAAAATCTTGCCGGACTCAACTAATTTTTTAGTAATTATTAAATCGTCTTCTGATGGTTCGGAGTCGCCTGATGGATGGTTATGAACGAATATAACTGAGGCGGCTTTGTTTTTGATGGCTTCCGCGAATACTTCGCGCGGATGAACAATACTGGCATTAAGAGAGCCGACCGAAATTTCCGCGATGGAGTGATTTCTGCTGTTAAGAGCAATAACATAAAAATGCTCTTTATGATAATCTTTGAGCTTGCTTTTTATTAATTGATACACCTTTTTGGGTTCGGTAAGTTCTTTGCTTTTATATGGCGCGGTCTGTGTGGAAAGCCGACGGCCGATTTCAAACGCGGCTTTTATTTGAGTGGCTTTTGCCAGCCCAATTCCTTTAATTGAGGATAATTCCTCAATACTTGCTTCGGATAATTTTTGAAGACTGCCAAATTGCGATAATAATTTTTGCGCCGTAATTACCACTGATTCACCGGCAATTCCCCTCCCCAAAATAAGTTGTAATAATTCTTGGGCCGAGAGCGCTTGTTCTCCAAATTTAACTAATCGTTCGCGCGGGCGTTCTTCATTAGGTAAATCGTGAATAGTAAATGATTTGGTCATAAATTTATTTTTCGTTTAGCTTTTTCTGCTCCTGTATTTTTTTAAAACTCAATTTACTGATAACCGGTTTTCCTATTTTTGCCTCAATTTGTTTTCTGGCGTTGCCGGCAATGCCTCCGCCTTCGCGCGCTACTTTTCTATTCTCCGGAAAAGTTTTTGGTTCCCGTTTTTTGGAAATTTCCGTGGTTGCCGTTTCCGCCAGCATATTCAAAACTAATTCAAGGTTATTCATATTGTCCCGCAGATTTTCTTTTTTCAAATCTTTATGCTTTTTGTAGTCCTTGGTTTTTAATCCCGCCCAAGCGAAAGAAATATCGTCAGTCAAAATGGCGAATTCATTATTTGTTTTTACGCCTCGCTCGTCCCATTCATTGGTTAAATCTTTTCTGATTTCAATGCTTTTTAGTCGCAGGTCAACCCAATTTTTAGAATATCCTTTTTTGAGATAAGTCGCCAACGCTCTTTGGATGGCTTTTTCCGGATCTTCGGTTTCCTCCACTCTCTCATAACCCACCCGAGCCAGCCAGAGCTTAAACGGTTCGGCTTTAGGCGAAGGAATGGATTGAATAATACGAAACATCGTTTCCGTGTCTGCCGTATCGGTAAGGTAAAATTTGCCGTCAGAAGCTCGCATTTTCAGTTGTCCGATTTTTTCGGACACCTCGCTGCCCTCCGCTTTTAACTTGGTTTTTAAATCATTCCAATATTTTCTTGGTCTATCGGTTTGCGCCAAGATTTCCACCACATCCATAACGGCAAAATGCCATAATTCTTTTTCCTCGTCCCAGTGACGACGGATTTGTTTGCCTTCAAAAATTGAAATTTGTTTTTTATTGTTCATAGTTTTATTTTATCAATTTTCAACAGTTTTTGATAGATGATTTTTGCTTCGCGGGATTGGGTTAGTGTAATTATTATTTAAGTAATTGCGTTACCAACGCTACCATTTGTTCTTTTTTTTGGGGATTACTTTCGGCGATAAGAAGTGTAAGGGCGGTTAAACTCGCTGGATTAATATTGCGGTTTTCTTTAGCGCGATATTTACGTAGAAACCAAACAAAGGCAAAAGCGCCGGAGCGTTTATTGCCGTCAGTGAAGGGATGATTCTTCACCATAAAATACAAAAGATGCGCAGCTTTTTCTTCCACGCTCGGATAAAGCGGTTTGCCTCCGAATGATTGCATAACATTCCCCGCAATATCTTCGATATTTCCAAATTGTCTTTCTTGGGCGAACAATTCCGTTGCCTCGCTTTTTTTAATCAGTTCGGCTCGAAGGTTCTCTATCGCGCCGGTCAGTTCTTTCCCAATTAACTTGACCGCTTTCTTAGTTGTTCCGACAACCTCAAGCGTTTCTTTATCGTAAGCGTCAAGCGAAACCCAAGTGCTGGCGAATTCTTTAATGAGTTCAAGAACTGTCTTTGGATCAAGAGTAATATGTTTCGGCAGGAGCGTCTGAATATCGGCGACTGCTTTCATAAACGCGTTATAATTTTGCGCAATGCGTTTGCGATTTATGGTATAGCCCTTAGTAATATGCTCACGTAAGGTCTTTGTGGCCCATTGACGAAATTTTGTACCAACAACGGAATTAATACGATAACCAATGGCAATAATGACATCAAGATTATACAGCTTCATCTTTCGCCCAATTTCCCTTTTGCCTTCTTTCTGAACTTGTAAGGATTCTTTACAAGTTGACCCCTTATTAAGTTCGTCGTCTTTAAATATATTGTGCAGATGAATCGTAATGTTTTGTGGCGTAACATCAAAAGCCCGAGCTATTTCTGCCTGTGTTGCCCAAATCGTTTCTTTTTCCCAATCGCCGCGAAATTCAATGGTGCCTGATGACGCTTGGTAAATCACTATTTCGCCTTTTTGAAAATTATCTTTTTTCATATCGCTATTTCATTAAATTATCAATCATATTTTACCATTTGCTCTTTTAAAAAAACAGGTCTATATTTGACCTGTTTTTTATTAAATACATCATAATTATATTTTTTTTATTTCATTGCTAAAAAATCTCCATAATACGTACATCGCATAAGTATCAAGTTTGCAGTATTTAAGCATCTCGCGTTCCTTATCTTTTAGCGCCTCTCCACTTATCTCTCCTGCGGTAATTTTTCGATAAGCCTCAATAGCATCTGTACCACTTTGGACACCAAGCGTTTTATAAGAAAGATGTGGAGCCAAGACTGGTAAGACTTTTTTGATTGATGCTCTTCCCTTAAATCCAGGGTGCACATAATGTTGACCATCTACAATGTCCATTAAGTCATAAGTGCGACCAATAATACCGAGAAAAAAATTCTTATGGATTGGTAGAAACCCCGCTAATTCCTTATTTCGGGAGTTTTCAAAAGTCTTGAACCAAGAGATAACTGTTCCCGTGTCGCCAATATTCTTTCGCAAACTTTCCGCTATACGTTCAGATGGTTCTCCATCTAGTATTAAACGCTCAAAATGAATTGGTTCCGAATTTTTATCTTTTAAGACGTGCAGTGAATACTGAAAGACAATTTGCTGATATGGATAATACCCGTTGTAAGGAGGAATTGCTGTCGGATATGTCTCGTAGTCAAGAAAATAAAGAGGAAAAGTAAGTGAATCAAGTTCAGCTTTGAGAGTCTCAAGATTCACCAGAGGCTCTTGGGACTTATGGACTAGAATTTGATTTAGCTTCCTCGGCTTACCGGGTTTTGCGCCAGCTTTCGGCGGCTTTGGTTTGAGCCTGTCGTCTATCGGTACATCGCTAATCTCCAAAATACCTTCATCTAAAAGCTCCTTGAGATACTTTTTACTGTTTCCAATTCTATTCAAGTCGTGAACGCTGTATGCAGGCACGTGTGGGTTTATGTAGGTAAATGCGGTGCAGTGGGAACTGCGCCCTTTGTAGTAACAAGGGCACGGCGCTACTGGTATTTTTGTAGTGGAAAGATAAGTTTGTGCTTGTGACATTTCTATTGCAACAGTGGGACTTAGACGGTCTATTACTTCCGTCTTATCTTCTACAATAAAAAGTTCTCCTGGTATGAAATTAAGCTCTCCCATCCTAACGTATTTTCTATTGAGACGGACTAAATACTTTTTGTTCAGCGGTATTCCACAGCCTTCTATGACATTGGTTTGAAAAGCGATGTCATACTCATATTGAAGTTCTCTTTTTTTGTTGACTCTTTTAGGTTTTCCTTCTTCCTCTTCATCATCGTCTTCCTCTGTTGAAGACATTTTTATTTCGTATATGTCATATTTTTGCGCCGATTCATTCCATTTTAGAACGTCAGCGGCAGTCAGATATTTATCAGTTGCAAAAACCGCCTGAAAAATGACTGGCGCGCGCTCTGTAATAAGTTTCTTCGTTAGCTCTTGCGCTCTTTCACTGCGTCGTTCAATAAGAAAGCCTGCGGGGAACATTCCTCGCGCCAACTTTTCTACTTCGTTACCCATTACCGCAAGAGATTGTTCAAACTCCGAAATCTCAAACTTTGCATATTCCGCGGGCTTATGTCTTTTTACCCAAACGTTGTTTGGGCACTCTCGATATAAAATAAAATCTGTTTTTGTAAGGAGTGACATATTAATTTAGTACTAGAATTAGCAAGTAGTCATTCTTGGCTCCCGATGGAAAATCGCAACAAACTTAGTTTTTGCGAAGCGTGTATTTCTTTCTGACGACCGGCACAAATTCCCAACCGCTTTCCAGGACGATTTTTTTAAGAGGATCGCGCGCATAGCCAATATCAAACTTATATTTGTACACTTTGCCGAACTCACCGCTCTCTTTTATTCCATACTGAACCCCCCACGATTTTTTAAACAATATCCTGCCCTTAAAAAATTCCTTTCTATAGAGAACACTTGGTTTTGAAATGCCGTCTGTGCCGATATGCCACTCAACACTTCCTAATTCCTCGTAATAACGCGCTGTTTTGCGGTTATCGTCCAATAGGATTAAGGCATGGTAAGTTTTTTCCACTCTTTCTTTGGAAAAAATTCCGTACCATTTGGCATCAACAATTTTCCATTCAAGCAAAAAATCTGTTTCTTTAGCAGGCGTTATTTGGTAAGGAAGTTCCGGTGAATTGAGAGCAAGAATTTTTTCTTTCAACGCTTCTTTGCCAATGGCCGAAGGAGTTTTTTTCTTTCCGCCCAAATACTGAAAAAATCCCATGCCCCAAAGCATTACCAAGATTGCCGCGCCAACCGCGATTAAACCAAAGATTGAAAATAAAACTCCTATGAATGCCATAATTACTAAAAAGAAGAAGAGCCGTCTGAATTCTGATATCTCCAATAAAAATATAGATAATCTGTTTCAATAAGTGTTATTTCAATAACGCCATATTTATCGCCTTTAGTTTTAATGACATAAACGTGACCTACCTCCGGCTGATAGGGACCGTCCTCATATCCCGAGGTTGGAACAGAAAAGACATCATCTATAGATTTAGCCCCTAGTTTTAATATTCCGGCACCAAGTGCATTAATTCCATCATCATTCCAGGAAAAGTCGGATACCATCATATCGGCTTCACTTTGATTGATAAAAGAAAAACCCGCTATTCTTTTGTAATAATGTGGTATAAAGCTCTTTCCAGTTGGGCGAGTTGGTTTTTTTTGCGCGGAGAATTGTGTAGAGGGTTGTGCTGGAGGGGGAACTGGTTTTGTTTGTATTGTAGCGGGTTTAGTTGTTTCGATCGTTGGTACTGATTTACTCAGCGTTGTTTTTTGACTTTCTCCGAATGGAACATTAAATGCGTCAGTGCTTTTTGTCTTCGGGTCAGCTTTTTCGGCGGCCGCTTGTTTTTCTGCCTCCCATCCCGCTCGCTCCTGTTTAACGGCATCCTCTTCTGCCTTTTGTTTTTTCAGAGCCTGCGCTTTTTCTTCCGCGGCGGCCTTTTTTTCTTCTTCAGCTTGTTTCTGTTTTTCCAATTCCAGCAGTTTCTCTTCCTTTTCATAAATTTTAAAAGCCGAAGCATAATCTTTTTTTAGTTGTTCATTTTCCTCCCCGCGTGTTTTTTTATAACTTTCCATTCCCTTAATAGCTTCTAACACAGAATTAATACTCCACGGGTCGCGCTGTCTCCAGACCATCCACCAAGGCCTTTCTCCGGATTGGATGTCTTCTCTCAATTCCTCAATTTCCGAAACCATTTTCTTTAAATCATCTATTCTTATTTGCCCATAGCTGAATACTCCATTGGCTGATTCAGCTGACGAGATAAGAGAGTTTATCCTGTTTTGTAAAATAGTAAAATCGCGAACCAAGCCATTTAATCTGTTGAGATGCGCTTTTAAATATCTTGTTCTTGCGTCATCCGCAATATTCGCCTTAGTTTCATTGTCAAAATATGGCTGATAACTTTTTTGAGCGTCTCCGTTCTTAAAATCTTCATAACTAAAACTCCCGTAATTGAAAACCATATTATAAACATTGTTGAAAACACGCGTAAAACTCTTATTTACGGAAACCTTATAGGATGGCGCGTTCCAATGATCTCCTTGCTTTGGAAGATTTTTATAATCGCTCTTTAGGCCTTGAAATCTGTCTTTGTTTGTAGCCAAGGAATCATTTATCGCTCGTATTTCTTGCCCAAACTGAAATTCGTAGGCAGAAGCAATAATATTTTCTTGGCTTTTTTTAAATTTGGTAAAGTTTTCCTTGCCAATACCATCGAGGTAAGCAATTTGACGGCCATTAGTCCGCCTAGAATAATCATAGTAAGTTATCTTATTGGAAAAAACTTGGTTTTTCATATCCACGATTTCCGCCAAAATTTCTTCGCAATTTTTTCTGAAATCTTGAAAGTCTTGAGAGTCTTTGTCTTTTATCGTTTCGCAAATGCCACTTCCCGAAGCCGCTCCTTCCTGATTCGCGGGTTTCGCAATAGAAAGATTATTAAGAGTGTTTTTGTGTTTGTCAATAAATTTCTCAATCTCCACATTACTGGCTTTATTGACTATGAGCTCGGCAAGCTCTTCAGCAATGTCAGCGGGCATGCCTATGTATTTGGTTTTGAAAAAAGTGATAAATACTTCTTTTTTAACCTCTTTTTTTACCTGTTCAACTTTCTGAATATCCTCTTGCTTAATTCCGGCCGCCAACTTTTCCGCTTCATAAAGATTTTTAAATACCTTTTTCCATGCCGGCAAATCGCCTTTTTCTTTCTCAAACTTTTTTCCTCCTATATCCCACCATCCGGCTATTTCAGAAATGTAAAATTCGCCCTGACCGTTCTCTCTTTTGTAAATCTCATATCCAGCATTAAAAACCGAGACGAAGTGCATATTTCTACCTTTTTCACCAAGCCATTTTCCTAAATCAGCCGCGGCGGCGAAAGGACCGAATAATTTCCCTTTTATAGTATCTATCACTTGTTCTAATTCATATTTTGCTAAATCTATTGCCGCATCGAGTACGTCGCCCTGACTTACGCGCGTGATGAATTCCCCAAGCTTAACGCCCAACTGAAATTTCTTCACTATTGGCGCGTCCTTGCCGAACAGTTCCGTAACGGCGCCAATTGCCCCAGCGTCGTTTTTCATGTTCTCGGCATAGACTTTGACATCCTGAGCCACTTCTTGCGCAAACGCCGGCCTTGCCGATGATAAAGCACCGGCCATAACAAGACCTATTAGAAAAAATGAAAATATTTTTACAGATTTCATATTTTAAATATCGTTTTATGCGCTTCTAAATATAATACCACATTATAACAGGTGCCACTTTGTGTCAATTCTTCAATCTCTAACCGTGCGGAACGCGGCTGAAAGTCGTGAAAAACTGAAAGGGAGGAAACTTTTTGCCCGCGAGCCGTGTCCGGAAAGTCCGCCACCCGCGCGTTAGCGCGGAGCACTTCGACAAGCTCAGTGCAAGATTTCAGGATTATTGTTTTTTTATCGGGAGCCAAATAAAAAAACAGGTTTATATTTGACCTGTTTTTTATATGTGCTCCGAACATGGGACGATGTTCAAATAAGTATTGACATCAAGAATACAAACTAATTACATCGTTTAATGCAAGTACCATTCCAGTTGTGAAGATAGGACTGATTTATAGTAAAACAGCCACTAACGTCTGTCCGTACTCCTGATGGTGGATAATACGTTCCCCCGCAATCCCATAATTTACCACAAGGAGCAACACATTTACTATTGCCAGTTACTCCATTATTTCCACTAGAATTATTACAACAATAAACCCCAGCCGTGCCAACAGAACAATTATTTGCAGGACTAGTACCAGCAACATCACCGATGGTACATGTGTAGCAACCCCCATCTGTTCCATATAAACCCTTTTCACCTTCGTTAGAACAGTTAGTACCGTATGTATTTTTTGATGAGTACGTTGCAATAATAACGAGAATAATTACAAACACGAGAATGCCAAAAACAGGGGCAGCTTGATTTGGTTTTTGAACTGGTTGAGTAATTGGACTAACAGGTTGTACCCTCGCAGTAATTGGTTTTTTTGTGTCATTTTCTAATCCTCCGAATACAATGTAAAGAAAACCTCTCCATGTTAAATTTAAAAATAAATAATATAAAATTAATCCTCCCACTATGTAAGCTGCAATAATATGTTGTTGTGTTATTTCAGGAATAATTATATACCCCCCTAAAAAAACAACGGCTAAAACTAACCATGGAAGCAGTAAAAAAAATATTTTTGCAATCCTATATAACGACTTCTTTTCTAAAGATGATTGTTTAATTGACATAAATTTATACTAAATATTGTTTATAGTTAAGCTAATATATATTATAAATGCAATAATCCCACACCGTTATTATATTCTAATCTTATTCCCTCTATCCTGTAAAGAGTAATAACAAATAATATTAGTATTAGCCAAGGTGCTCAAAGACAATTTGGAAATTTGCGAATTGGCTTAGGTAATAATAAAGTAGATGATTACATTGATCCAAGCTTCTACTAAAGTAGGAAAAATAGCCATTACAAAATATAGCTAAAAATTTGGCTCCGCAGGTAGGATTCGAACCTACGACCAATCGCTTAACAGGCGACCGCTCTACCACTGAGC
The DNA here is from genome assembly GCA_964642155.1 of uncultured Candidatus Saccharibacteria bacterium. Taxonomy (GTDB): domain Bacteria; phylum Patescibacteriota; class Minisyncoccia; order UBA6257; family UBA9933; genus JAJYWO01. Next base: position 117,178 of record CAZXNT010000002.1, on the reverse strand, counting down.
TACTGCGGAATACTTGCCCCGTATAAAACTTTGTTTTTATACGGGGTTTAATTTTTACTTTTCGCTAAAAAATAGTATATAATTTCAACATGAAAATTGCAATCTTGGGGTTTGGCCACGAAGGCAAAGCGGTTTTAAGATTTCTCAAAAAATCAGTTCAATATAAAAACGCGGAGATTTCTATTTTAGACAAAAAAATGGACAAGAATTATCTTAAAAATCTTGCTCAATTTGACATTGTTTTTCGTTCGCCCGGCATCCCCTATAACCTCCCCGAAATACAAAACGCCATTAAAAAAGGCGTTAAATTTTCCAGCGCCACGAATTTGTTTTTTGATATAATACGCAGACCAATACAGACAAAACACGGACTAATGCAGACAATCCGTATAAGTCCGCGTCAAGTCCGTGTAAGTCCGCGACCGCTAATTATCGGCATTACCGGCACAAAAGGCAAGGGCACAACATCCACTTTGCTTTATAAAATATTAAAAACGGCCGGTAAAAATGTATTTTTGGCGGGCAATATCGGCAAACCGGCGATTGAAATTTTGCCGAAATTAGATAAAAAATCCATTGTGGTTTTAGAACTTTCCAGTTTTCAATTACAGGATTTTAATCCGCCAACTGGCGGACCGAATATTGCCGTTGTTTTGAATGTTTTTGAAGACCACCTAGACAGCCATAAAAATTTTAACGAATACGTAAACGCTAAAACCAAGATCGCTAAATGGCAGAAAAAATCCGATAAAATTTTCTACGACGCGAGCAATAAATGGAGCAGATGGATAGCGCAAAAAAGCAAAGCCGCAAAAATCCCAATTTCTTTATTCCAATATTCTCAAGAATTTGAGAATAAACTTTACCTAAAAGATATAAAAATCGTTGGCGAACATAATTTAAAAAATGTCGCTATGGCCGTAGCTGTGGCGCAATCTCTCGGCATTAATCCGAAAATTATCAAAAAAGTCGTTAAAAATTATAGCGGTATGGAACATCGCCTAGAACTGGTTAATTCCAATATTCTCAAGAATATTGGAATTAACTTTTATAATGATTCCGCCTCTACTAATCCTTACACCGCCGCGGCGGCGGTTCGCGCTTTTCCGAACCAGCCGAAAATTTTAATCTGCGGCGGCAAAGATAAAAATCTTGATTACACTCCCCTTGCCAAAGCGCTAAAAAATTCTAACACGAAAATGGTTATTTTATTCGGCGAAAACAAGAAAAAAATCGCAAAAGCGATTTTTGGAATTAAGAATAAAGAATTAAGAATTATGGAAGTTAAAAATCTACAATCAGCCGTCAATTTAGCTTATCAAACCGCAAAATCCTTGACTTATAATTCATACTTCATAATTCATATTATATTCTCCCCCGCCACCGCCAGTTTTGATATGTTTAAGGACTATAAAGACAGAGGAGAAAAATTTAAAGAAATTGTAAAGGGGTTGAAATAAATGCCGATTAAATGATAATATATTTGACATTGCGGGTGTAGCTTAGCGGTCTAAAGCACTACCCTGTCACGGTAGGGATCGCCGGTTCAAATCCGGTCACCCGCGCAAAAATTTTTAATTTCTCTCATACCACTGCCCTATCCCCAAAATGTCCGCTTCGCGAAAATGTTTGCCAATGAGCTGAAATCCGATTGGCAATCCTTTTGTCCGCGTTGGAATGGAAATCGCCGGCAAGCCCGCCAAATTAACGGGAATGGTAAAAATATCTTCCAGATACATCTGTAATGGGTCGCTTGTTTTTTCGCCGATTTTAAAAGCCGGAGTTGGCGAAACCGGAGTCAAAATCACATCCACTTCCCCAAAAGCATTATCAAAATCCTGTTTAATCAACTGCCTGACCTTCTGCGCCTTGGAATAATAAGCGTCATAATAACCGGATGATAAAACGAAAGTTCCCAAGATTATTCTTCGTTTAACTTCATCACCAAAACCCTCTCCTCGAGTTTTTAAATAAATATCTTTTAAATTCTGAATTCTGAATTTTGAATTTTGAATTCGCGAATAGCGTATGCCGTCAAAACGCGCCAAATTTGCGCTCACTTCTGCCGGCATAATAATGTAATAACAAGACAAAGCGTATTTTGTGTGCGGTAAACTGATTTTTTTAAACTCAAATCCTAGATTTTTTAATTGTTTAATGGTTTCATTAATCGCGTTTTCCGTTTCTTTTGATAAGCCGGAAATAAAATATTCTTTCGGCAATCCAATTTTTAATTTTTTTATTTTTTCAAAATCCGGTTTCAAAAGCTCGTCATTATATTTATAGTTAACACTCGTGGCATCAAATTTATCGCGTCCGCTGATTTCTTTAAATAAAATCGCCGCGTCTTCCACTGTTTTTGTTATGGGCCCGATTTGGTCTAAACTAGAGGCCATAGTGATTAAGCCATAACGGGAAACCGCGCCGTAAGTCGGCTTTAACCCGACTACGCCGCAAAAATTAGCTGGATGGCGGATTGAACCTCCTGTATCCGAACCTAAAGCCGCCACCGCCATATCAGCCGCCACCGCCGCCACAGAACCACCTGAAGAACCTCCCGGCACTCTCTCTAAATCGCGCGGATTTTTTGTTTTTTGGAAAGCGGAATTTTCCGTTGAAGAACCCATGGCAAATTCATCCATATTGGTTTTACCAAGAAAAACCGCGCCGCTGTTTTTCAATTTTTTAATAACCGTAGCGTCATAACTCGCCGTGTAATTTTCCAAAATTTTTGAAGCCGCGGTCGTTTTTTCCCCCTTAATTAAAATAATGTCTTTAATCGCCAAGGGCGCGCCCGCTAAAATACCAAGTTTGCTGCCGCTATTTAATTCCGCGTCAACAATTTTTGCTCGCTCCAAAGCCGCGTCTTCACTTAATCGCAAATACGCTCCGATTTCTTTATCGCGCGACTTAATTAAATCAAAAAACACTTTCGCAATTTCAAAAGCGGAAAACTCCTTGCCAACCAGCCCTTGATGAAATTTTTTAATAGTTAGTCCGCGAATATCCATAATTCCTAATTCATTATTCATTATTCATAAAAATTGGAGGAACTTTCAAAAATCTCCCTTCTTTTTCCGGAAAAGATTCAATTAAATCAATCGCCGTAGTTTCACTTTCAACCGGCTCGTCTTCGCGAAAAATATTCGTTAATTCAACGGCGTCTCGCTTAGCGGGACTAATAACCCCCGAAACATCAACCTCTTTTAATTCTTCAAAATGCCCCAAAATCGCTTTTAAATCGCTTAAAAGTTTTTCTTCTTTATCGCCGCTGATTTCTATCCGCGCCAATTCCGCCAATTTTTCCAATGTTTGTTTATTAATTATTTCATCCATTATTTTTAATTTCTCTTATTTCTTTTTCTATATTTTCAATTCTTTTCTTAATTTCAATCAAAATATTCATTTGAGCCCGTTGCAAATCCAATTCCATTTTAATTTCTTCTTCTTCTTTTTCTTCAATTTTTTTCTCCTGCTTAAGACCTGAAAAAATAATGTAATGGCCGATAAAAAACGAAACAAAAAGTCCGGTCATTAAAAGCAAAATAAGGCTAATTATTAGGGAAGCCCAAGAACCCAAAGATATATCATCCGCCACATGCCAAACGCCGCGCCAAAAAAGCACGATGCCGACGCCGCCGACCAAAGCGTAAATTATCGGATAATGGCTTAATTTACTCCTTACTTTATCTTCCAATTTGTCAAAATATTTGGAAATTTTATGCAACATATATTTATCTTACCCTTTCTATGGCTGTTTGCAATTCCCAGAAATTACGGTAAATTCCTTCTAAGTTTTTCATCAGTTCTTCGTGATTGCCTATTTCCACAATTTTGCCTTTTTCTAAAACAATAATTTTATCGGCATGCTGAATCGTGCTTAAACGATGGGCGATTATAAAAGTCGTCCGATTTTTAATAAGCCGGCTCAAAGCTTCTTGAACCAGTTTTTCCGAAACCGAATCAAGCGCGGATGTCGCTTCGTCTAAAATCAAAATTCTCGGATTTCGTAAAATGGCGCGGGCAATGGCGATTCTTTGTTTTTGACCGGTAGAAAGTTTTATCCCTCGCTCGCCAACCAAAGTGTCGTATTTTTTAGAAAAACTTTCTATAAATTCGTGGGCATTGGCGGCTTTGGCGGATTCAATAATTTCTTTATCCGTAGCATCGGGTTTTCCATAACGAATATTATTTTTTACCGTGTCGTTGAATAATAAAACTTCCTGCGGAACAATGGCGATTTTTTCTCTTAGCGACCTAAGAGTAATTTTTTTAATATCAATGCCGTCGATAAAAATTTTTCCTTTTAACGGCAGATAATAGCGGCTTATTAAGCTCACAAGCGTGCTTTTACCGACTCCGGATTCGCCAACCAAAGCGATATTTTCTCCAGCCTTAGCTTCAAAAGAAATATTTTCCGCTATTAATTTGTCTTTTTTATAGCCGAAATCCACGTTTTTAAAAATTATTTCCCCTTTCAAATCTTTAATGTCTTTTGAAAAAGGCAAATCTTTTTCCGGTGGCATTTTATAATATTTCATCGCGCGGCTAAAACTTACAATAGCTGTTCTTACTAAACGGTATTGGTCAGCCAATTGGGACAGCGGAACCGTAAGTAAGCTGGTATATCCGATAAACATTATGAGTTGTCCGGGAGTTAATGTTCCGTTGCGGAGCATAAACGCTCCAATACTTACAATACTTACAATACTTATGGCAAAAATTATTCCCTGCCAAAAACCCATATTTATCCAAATCAATCGCCAATTTCCCCATATCTCTCCGGCGCGATTATGATTTTTTATATTCCTTTTTCTTTCAAATTCTTCATTGGTTGACGCCTTAACCGCTTCCACATTTAAAACAGAATCCCAGAGATCGCCGAACGCCTTATCCCACGCGCGATGCATTATTTTTTGTTTTTTAACAATTCCTTTCGTAAAATATATTGTTACTAAAACATACAATATGGCGGAAATTATCAATATCAAACTTAAACGCCATTCAACGAATAAAAGAATTATCAAGGCAATAAAAAAAGAAATTAGATTCGGAACGAATTTAAAAATCGTTCTTTCAATCATATTACAAAGAGTTTCTATCCCGTGGTCTATCCTTTTCATTATTTTGCCCATTTTATGCTTTTTGTGGAATTTTATCGGAAGCAAAATAAGTTGGTGAAAAAAATCTATAAAAAGGCCGTTAAAAATATCAATATATATTTCATACGCCTTTTTATCAACAAAACGGCTTAATCCATTATTAATAAGAGATAAAACTAACCATAAAAGTATAAGCAGAAAAATTATTTTAATTTCTGAATTCGACGCAATCGCAATATCAATAAGCCGGCCGTAAATATACGGGATAGTCGCGGCAATGCCGGCGGAAATCAGCGCCGCTGAAATGCCAAAATAAAGTTTTCTCCTGTTTTTAATTTTAGAGATGATTAAATCAAATTCTTGAGACATATTTTTAATAGTTAAGCCCGATTCTATTTTTTACTTCTTTGAGAGTTTTTTCGGCGATTATATCGGCTTTTTCAGCGCCGTCTTTTAAGATTTTTCTGACTTTTTCCGGGTTTTCTTTTAATTTTTTAAATTCTTTTTGAAACGGCAAAAGAAATCCAATGACAACGTTTGCCAAATCATTTTTAAACTCGCCGTAATTCCTGCCTTGATATTCTTTTTCCAATTTTTTAACCGGTTTTTCAGAAAGCAACGAATAAATTTCCAAAAGATTGGAAACGCCCGGTTTTTTCTTTTTGTCATAAATTATTTCTTTCCCGGAATCCGTAACCGCTCTTTTTATTTTTTCTTTTATCAAATCCGGCTCATCCGTCAAGGCGAGATAATTGTAAGAATTTTCCGCGCTTTTTGACATTTTTTTGAGAGGGTCGTCTAACCCCATGATGCGCGCCCCTTCTTTTCTAACAACTGTCTGCGGAATAATAAATGTTTCGCCGTATAAATTATTAAATCTCCTGGCGATAGTTCTGGTAAATTCAATGTGTTGTTTTTGGTCTTCGCCCACCGGAACCAAATCGGTCTTATAAAGCAAAATATCGGCTGCCATCAAAACCGGATAATCAAAAAGCCCGACATTGATTTTACTGCGAAATCTTTTTGCTTTGTCTTTAAACTGCGTCATCAATTCTAATTCCGGAATTTTCGCGATTGTGTTTAAAATCCAAGCTAATTCCGTATGCTCCGCGATATCTGATTGAACAAAAATGGTTAATTTTTGAGAATCTATGCCAGCCGCCAAATAAATCATCGCGGTTTCTATAATCTTTTCTCTGATTTTTTCCGGTTCTTGATAAATCGTCATTGCGTGATAATCAGCCACTGAAAATACGCAATTGTACTTATCCTGTAATTCAACCCATTGTTTTATGGCGCCTAAATAATTGCCGATATGAAGAACCCCGCTTGGTGCGGCAGCTGAAAAAACAACTTTATTTTTTGTAATTGGCATAATATATAGATTACATTATTTTTTTAATAAATTCAAAAAATCTTTTTCGGTTAAAATTTTTACGCCTAATTTTACCGCTTTTTCATGCTTTGAACCGGGTTCACTGCCGGCAACGACATAATCGGTTTTTTTACTGACGGATTCGGACACATAGCCGCCTAATTCACGAATTTTTTCTTTGGCTTCATCACGGCTCATTGTTTCCAAAGAACCGGTTAAGACGAAAGTTTTATTTTTGAGTTTTTGAGTTCTCGGGTTTTTGAGTTTTTGAGTTTCTATCTTAATTCCGACCTTCTCCAATTTTTCCAAAAAATTAATATTTTTTTTCTCGCAAAACCAATTATAAATACTTTGCGCCACTTTCGGCCCAATATCACGAATTTCCTGAAAATTTTCAAAAGAATAAGATTGAAAAAATTTAATAATTTCGCTAATTCTTAATTCTGCATTCTGAATTCTAAATTTCGCGATTACTTGTTCGACAAGTAATCGCGATGTTTCCTCGCCAATATGCAAAATCCCCAAACTGTAAATAAACCGCGGCAAAGTTATTATTTTATGTAATTTAATTTCGCGAATTATATTTTCAGCGGATTTTTTTCCAAAACGTTCCAAAACCGCAATATCACCTTCTACGAGCTCAAAAATATCAGTAGCGTCGGAAATCAATCCTTCGTCCAAAAACCTGTCCAGAATTTTTCCGCCCAAACCGCGAATGTCAAAAGCGGTCCGCGAAACAAAATGTTTTAATAAGCGTTTTATTTTAGCTCCGCATTTCGGATTTGAACACCGATAAATCGCGCCCTCAACGACAATTTTAGAATTATCAATCGGACAATGCGTTAACGCCTTAAATTCTTTCTCTTTACCGGTCCTTAATTCTTTCAAAACTTTATTTACTTGCGGAATTACATCACCGGCGCGGCTCACAATCACCGTATCCCCTATTTTTAATCCCAACCGCTTAATCTGGTCAAAATTATGAAGCGTGGCATGAGAAATTTTTATTCCCGTCAATTCAACCTGCTTTAAAATCGCCACCGGCGTCAAAGCGCCGGTTCTGCCCACTTGCACTTTGATATTTTCAACAATTGTCGTCGCTTCTTTCGGAGAAAATTTATAAGCAATGGCGGCTCGTGGCGCTTTGCCGATTGCGCCGGTCGCTTTAAAAATCTTGCTGTCATTAATAACGGCAATAATACCGTCTATTTCGTATGGGAGTTTCTCGCGATTTTTTTCATCACCCCAATAATTTCTGAATTTAAAAACTTCTTCCAATAATTTTGCCGGCTGATTATGCGGATTTGTTTTGAAACCGAACGCTTTCAATAATAAATGTTCTTCTTCGTGAGTTTTTTGCCCCAAATCCGTCGCTATGCCATATTGAAAAGAATCCAGTTTGCGGCTAGCCGTTATTTTGGGGTCAAGCTGGCGAACCGAACCGGCCGCCATATTGCGCGGATTGGCGAAAATTTTTCCGCCTATTTTTTCGGCGTCTTTGTTTATTTTTTCAAAATCTTTTTTATTAATAAAAACTTCTCCTCTCACAACAAGTCGTGAGGGAATTTTTCCCGCCAAGTCGGGACCCCGCCAAGGCGGTGGCAATTTCCCATTTTTAATTTCCAATCTTAACGGTATCGATTCAATGGTTTTTAGATTTTGGGTAATATCTTCGCCTATCATTCCATCGCCGCGCGTTGAACCTTGAACAAAAATGCCATTTTCATAAACAAGCTCCATTGCTAAGCCGTCGATTTTCAATTCGCAATAAAAAGATGCCGGCTCGCTTTGAATTGGATACTTCAAATAATTTTCCACGCGAGTAATCCAATTTCTCATATCTTCTTCGGAAAAAGCGTCATTAAAAGAAAGCATCGGTGTTTCACGCCGGACTTTTTTAAAACTTTTCAACGGCTTGCCAGCCACTCTTTGTGTCGGCGAATCGGAAGTGATAAATTCCGGACATTGAGTTTCCAAATCAAAAAGTTCTTTTTTTAAAGAATCCAAAGCCGCGTCGGAAATCAAAGATTTATCCAAAACATGATAAGCATAGCGGTAGCGATTAATTTCCTGCCGCAATTTTTCAATGCGATTCTTTATTTCCGATTTATTCATATTATACGCGCGGGAACAATGTTTCCGGCATTTTATTTAATTCAATGGATTTTAAAATTTTTTCCGAGGTTCGTGGCAAAAAAGGCTTTAACATTAAAGCGATATTATAAAGACCGGCAACAAGTTCAACTAAAATTTCTTTCGCCTTTTTTTCGTCAGTTTTTATAAGCTTGAAAGGTTCTGTTTTTTGAATATGTAAATCCAATTCGGAAATTTTTTTCCAAATTAAATCCATTATTTTGCTTAATTCAAAATTATCCATATGAATTTTGTAGTCGTTCGGCATAAAACCCGCCTTCGCCAAGGCTCCGTCGGGCAAGTATTGTTCGCTCATTTTCATTATTCTTGCCGTTAAATTTCCCAATCCATTCGCTAAATTGGCATTATAAGCTTCCTTAAATTTTTCTTCAGTAATATCGCCGTCTTCAAAAGGCGTTATTTCACGCAAAAGATAATAACGCGTCGCGTCTACGCCGTATTTTTCCGCCAAATAAAATGGGTCAATAACATTGCCAAGAGTTTTGGACATTCTTTTTCCGTTGGAAAAAATAAAACCATGGACAAAAAGAGTTTTGGGCAACGATAATTTAGCCGATATCAGCATTGCCGGCCAAATCAAAGCGTGAAAGCGCAAAATGTCTTTACCGATAACGTGCAAATCAGCCGGCCAAAATTTCTTGAAATTATCTTCATTATTAGAACCGTAGCCGAGCGCGGAAACATAATTGGCAAGCGCGTCGCACCAAACATACATCAACTGCGATTCATCATCCGGAACCGGTACTCCCCAACCGGATAATTTTTCTTTGGGCCGGGAAAAACTGATGTCCCCCACCCCTTCTTTTATCATTCCCAATATTTCATTTTTTCTGCTTTCCGGCAATATTCTTAATTCATTATTCTTAATTCTTAATTCTATTTCATCAACATAACGAGAAAGTTTGAAAAAATAATTTTCCTCTTCTATTTTTTCCGGCTCTTTAAAATGATAAGGGCATTCGCCGTCAATTAAATCTTTTTCCGTCACATAAGCTTCGCAACCCACGCAATAATATCCGCTGTATTTCCCTTTATATATGTCTCCCGCCTTAACAAGTTTTTTCCAAAGTGATTGCGCGCCGAGCCAATGGCGAACACGGTCAGAAGTGCGGATAAAATCATTATTGGAAATGTTCAATTTCTTTATTAATTCTACGGATTTTCCACTATTTTCATTGACAAAATCTTTCACGCTTTTGCCGGCATCTTGGCTAGAACGAACAATTTTTATTCCATGCTCATCAACGCCGGTCAAAAAATAAACCTCTTTATTAAGAATTCTCTGATAGCGGGCGATTACGTCGGCTTGGACTTCTTCCAGCGCGTGCCCCAAATGCGGAGAAGCATTCACATAATGAATGGATGTTGTGATATAAAATTTCTCCATAAAGATTATTTATTATACAACGCCGTGAAAAGTTTTGCGATGGATTGGCGAATGGCCGAATTTGCGCAACGCCTTAATGTGCTTTTTCGTGCCATAACCGACATTATTGATAAAATCGTAGCGCGGATATTTTTTATGAAGCCGTTTCATTAATTTGTCACGATGAACTTTGGCGACAATGGAGGCTAAGGAGATTGCGGGGATTTTTTCATCGCCCCTTACCACTGTGGTGGAATTCAGAATGCAGAATTTAGAATTAAGAAATAATCCGCCGTCGAGAAATATTTTGCAGTTTTTAGTTTTTAACCCCGACGCTTTGGTCGGGGTCCCGACTTTACGTCGGGACTTATAGTTTTCAATTAATTTTTTGATTGCGCGGGTAGCGGCTAAATTTGCCGCTTGAGAAACATTAATTTTATCAATAATTTTCGGTGACACGGATGCTATCCTATAGGATAGCGATAATTTTTTAATATAAGAAAACCAAATCTCTCTTTGCCGCGAAGTTAATTTTTTAGAATCCCTTATTATAGAAGCGAATTGACGCGTCTGCTTACCGGCAGGCAGGAATTTTTCTTTTTTTAGAAGCGGATTAACGCGGATAATTTTATGAAAATTCTGTGGCAATACTAAGGCTGCCACGGTTACCGGACCCGCCAGCGCTCCCCGCCCCACCTCATCTATGCCGATAATAAATTTTTGACTTAATTTTCTTTTACGCATAATCTGATTATAATACCATTATGAAATTTGTTCACCTCCATACTCATTCGCATTATTCTCTTTTAGACGGTCTTGCTAAAATCGACGGACTTATCAATCGCGCCAAAGAATTAGGAATGAAAGCGCTCGCCATAACAGACCACGGCAATCTTTACGGCGCCGTTGAATTTTACCAAAAAGCCAAAAAAGCGGAAATCAAACCGATTTTGGGGATTGAAACATATGTCGCCCCTAAAAGCCGATTTGAAAAAACCGTTGGCAAGAATGACGATAGATATTTTCACCTCACTTTATTGGCGAAAAATAACATCGGCTGGCAAAATTTAATAAAATTGGCAACCAAGGCGAGCTTGGAAGGATTTTATTACAAACCAAGAGTGGATAAAGAACTTCTCCGCCAATACGGCGAAGGCATTATCGCTTTATCTGGTTGTCCCAAGGGCGAAATACCGCAACTAATCATTAATAATAATTTTGAAGCGGCGGAAAAAATGGCTTTGGAATATGAAGAAATTTTCGGCAAAGGAAATTTTTTTCTGGAAATCGGGCACCATCCGCACATTAAGGAAGTTGTTAAATCACAGGAAGGCATAATTAAAATTCATGAAAAAACCGGCATCCCGCTTGTCGCCACCCAAGACATTCACTATCTCAATCCCGAAGACGCCGACTATCAAGATATTCTTCTGGCGGTTCAAACCGGAAATAAAATAAGCGACGAGGGCAGGCTCTCAATAAAATCAGATGACTTTTCAATGTTTTCCCAAGAACAAGCGGAAGAATTTTTTAAAGATTTTCCGGAAGCGGTCGCCAATACGGTAAAAATCGCCGAACGCTGCAATGTGGAATTAAATCTCGGTCAAATTCTTTTACCGTCTTTTCCGTTGGAAAACGGCCTCACCGCTAATGAAGAACTAGAAAAAATAATAAATGAAAAAATCCATAATCGTTATCCGAAACCCGACGTAAAAATAATGGAACGGATTAATTATGAAATTGAAGTTATTAAAAAAATGAAATTTGCTGATTACTTTTTGATTGTTCAAGATTTCGTCAATTGGGCGAAAAATCACGGCATTGCCGTCGGCCCGGGCAGAGGTTCGGCGGCCGGCAGCGTTATTTCTTATATTCTGGGCATCACCGACATTGACCCCCTAAAATACGATTTGCTTTTTGAAAGATTTTTAAATCCGGAAAGAATTTCCATGCCGGATATTGACATTGATTTCGCGGATAAACGACGCGATGAAATTCTGGCGTACGTCAAACAAAAATACGGCGATGACAAGGTGGCGCAAATAATCACATTTGGAACAATGGCGGCAAGAGGAGCTGTTCGCGACAGCACGCGGGCGCTCGGATTCCCCTATATTTTAGGCGACCAAATCGCCAAACTTATGCCCTTCGGCCTAGGCATAGAAGAAGCGCTGGAAGCGTCTCAAGAATTAAGAAATTTCTGCGATATGAATCCCGACGCCCAAAAAATCATTGGAGCGGCAAAACATCTTGAAGGCGTGGCGCGACACGCTTCGGTTCACGCTTGCGGAGTCGTTATCAGTAAAGAATCCCTCACCAATTACGTTCCCTTACAATACGCGCCGCAAACCACCGATGTTATTATTACCCAATTTGACATGAATAGCGTTGAAGCCATAGGATTGTTAAAAATGGATTTTCTCGGATTAAAAAATCTGACGATTATTGAAGAAACAATCAAACTCGTCAAAGAAATACGAGATGAAAAAATAGAAATTTCCGAACTTCCGCTCAACGACAAAAAAACTTTTGAGCTTTTACAAAAAGGCGAAACCTCTTCCGTATTTCAGCTTGAATCCGACGGCATGCGCCGATATTTAAAAGAATTAAAACCAACAGAATTTGAAGACATTATTGCCATGAACGCGCTTTACCGGCCGGGGCCGATAGAACTTATTCCGAGCTATATCAAGAGAAAACATAAGCTTGAAGAAGTTAAATATCTTCACTCGAAACTTGAACCGATTTTAAAAAATACTTACGGCATCGGAGTTTATCAGGAACAAATGATGAGAATTGCCAGAGATTTGGCGGGATTCAGTTTGGCGGAAGCGGACATATTAAGAAAAGCCATCGGGAAAAAAATAAAATTCCTGCTTGATATCCAAAAAGAAAAACTAATTGAAGGAATGAAAAATAACGACATTGAACAAAAAACCGCCGAAGCTATCTGGGAACTTTTCCCGCCTTTCGCCAAGTATGGATTCAATCGAAGCCATGCCGCTTGCTACGCTTTAATCGGCTATAGAACCGCTTATTTGAAAGCCCATTATACGATTGAATTCACCACGGCGTTATTCAACGCCGACAGCGGCGACGTGGAAAGAATCGCGTTTCTTATTAATGAAGCGAAAAAAATGAACGTCTCAGTGCTTCCGCCGGACATCAACGCCAGTTTTGTTGATTTCGCTCCGGAAGGAAAATCCGCCATTCGTTTTGGATTGCTAAGCATTAAAAACGTCGGCGCCAATGTCGTTGAAGCGATTATCCAAGAAAGATTTAAATCCGGACCATTCCAAAATTTTTCCGATTTTATAAACTGCGTCCTTCATAAAGATTTGAATAAAAAATCTCTTGAAAGTTTGATTAAGGCGGGTGTTTTTGATTCTTTAAATTCCGAACGCGGCCAACTTTTGGCGAATATAGACGAGATATTGTCATTCAGCCAAAATCTTAAAAAATCGCAAACCTTGTCGCAAAACAGCCTTTTCGGCTCGGATTATTCGTCAAACGGCGTTTTACAATTAAAACCCGCAACTTCCGCTTCAACCAAAGAAAAACTTCAATGGGAAAAAGAATTGGTTGGTCTTTATATTTCCGAACATCCATTAAATAGGCATGAACGAAAACTGTTAATGAATAAAGTAAAACCGATTAAAGAATTAAAAACCATAAAAATTTCCAATAATAAAAACGGCAATGGCTTATATAGAATTGCCGGCGTTTTGACGAGCATTAAAAAAATAACCACTAAAAACGGCCAGCCAATGATTTTCGCCAAGATTGAAGACTTGAACGACAATGTGGAAATAGTTATTTTCAACGATACGCTTGTAAAAAATCCAGAACTCTGGCAAGAAAATAACGTTTTAATTATTGAGGGACGACTTTCACAAAAAGATAATGAACCGAAACTTATCGCCCAAAGCGCGGTAGAGTTATAAATTAAGCAAAGATATGATATTATTATTTTAATTATGGACAATAAAAATATTGAAAAAAATCGCCACTCTCTCGCCCATTTAATGGCAATGGCGGTTTTGGAAAAATTTCCGAAGGCGAAACTGGGCATCGGGCCGACGATTGAAAACGGCTTTTATTATGATTTTGACGGAATTTCCTTATCTTTAGAAGATTTGCCAAAACTGGAAAAACAAATCCGCGAATTGATAAAACAAAATCTTCAATTCAAAAAAGAAGTTATCTCCCCTGTCGCGGCTAAAAAATTATTTAAAAATCAACCGTACAAACTGGAACTTATAAAAGATATTCAAAAAACAAAAAAGCCGATTTTAATTTACAAAACCGGTAATAATTTTACTGACCTCTGCGCCGGTCCTCATATAAAATCCGCCAAAGAAATTAATCCCGATGCTTTTAAACTGACGAAAATCGCCGGCGCGTACTGGCACGGCGATGAAAAAAATCAGATGCTCACCCGCGTTTACGGCATAGCGTTTGAAACTAAAAAAGAATTGGATGAATATTTAAAGAAAATGGAATTAGCGGAAAAATGCGACCACCGCAATATCGGCGAAAGACTCGGTTTATTTATGATTGACGAACAAATCGGCAAGGGACTTCCCTTGTGGTTGCCCAAAGGATACGCCATCCGCAAAAAACTGGAAGATTATATTTACGAAATTGAAAAAGAAAACGGCTATTTGCACGTTCTCACTCCGCAAATCGCCAAAGAAGAACTTTATAAAAAATCCGGACACTTAGCGCATTATAAAGACGATATGTACGCGCCGATAACAATTGACAATGAAAGATATTATTTAAGGCCGATGAATTGCCCGCATCATCATTCAATTTACAAACATGGCAAACGAAGCTATCGCGAACTGCCCTTGAGAATCGCCGAATTCGGGACTGTCTACCGCTATGAACGCTCGGGCGTGCTTTCCGGACTTATTCGAGTAAGAGGCTTTACCCAAAACGACGCTCATATTTACGCCACAGAGGAAAATTTGGAAAAAGAAATTATTTCCATTTTGGATTTGCATAAAAAAGTTTTTGACGATTTCAATATAAAAGATTATTGGTATCGCTTGTCTTTGCCGGATTTCAAGAATAAGGAAAAATTCGGCGATGTGAAAAACCGCAAAATATGGGAAACCGGAGCCTCAATTCTCAAAAAATCCCTCAAAAATCTCGGATACAAATTCACGGAAGCAATCGGCGAAGCGACGTTTTACGGGCCCAAAATAGACATCCAAATGAAAGATTTATACGGCAAAGAAGACACTATCGCCACCATTCAGGTTGATTATTATTCCGCTCCGAAATTCAATCTCTCTTATATTGCTCAAGACGGAAAAGAAAAACCGGCGATTGTCATTCACCGCGCTATTTTCGGTTCGTTTGATAGATTTTTTGCTTTTCTGATAGAAAAAACCTGCGGTGCTTTGCCATTATGGCTCGCGCCTGTTCAAGTTAAAATTCTGGCAATAAGCGAAAAACAAAATGATTACGCTGAAAAAATTTTAAAAGAATTAAAAGATAACGGCATTGACGCCGAACTCGCTCCAAGCGATGAAACACTCGGTAAACGCATCCGTGAAGCGGAAATGCAAAAAATTCCGTATATTTTGGTCGTTGGCGAAAAAGAACAAACTGCAAATACTGTTGCAATTCGCCCCCGCAACGGCAATCAAGAAATTTCAGATCTAAAAAACTTTATTGAAAAAATCAAAAAAGAAATTAAAGATAAAGTTATTTAACTTTTTAACTATTAAAAATAAAACCTGCCATGGGGTTGCCATGGCAGGTACTGCACTGCGTTCTTTCCAGTCTATATAAATACAAAAGCTACCATTGCTCTCATAACATCACCTCCTTTCTTTTATAAAATAACTTTTTAATCTTGTTAATTATTAATAAAAACCAGTAAATAAAGAAAAGTAAAAAGGAATAGACTTATTATTAGATATTTTTTTATCTTATCTTCAAACCGCCTCTTCATAATCTTTTCCTCCTTATATTTTGATTTTATACTGTAAATATAATAATATATTTTTATAGAATATGTCAATCCTTTCTAAAATTATTGTCATTCTTGGGCCGACCGCAAGCGGCAAATCAGAATTGGCTGTTAAAATCGCCAAAAAATTCAACGGCGAAATTATTTCCGCGGATTCGCGACAAGTTTATAAGGGCTTAAATATCGGTTCCGGTAAAATCACCAAAAAAGAAATGCGCGGTGTCCCCCATCATCTTTTAGATGTCGTCAATCCAAAAAGAACCTTTACCGTTACCCAATACCAAAAACTCGCCAAAAAAGCGCTTGCCAATATTATTAAACGTAACAAAATTCCGATTGTTTGCGGCGGCACCGGATTATATATTGACGCCTTGATTTATGATTATAATTTCCCAAATGTTCCGCCCCAGCCGAAATTAAGAAAACAATTGGAGAAAAAATCAACCGAAGAACTTTTTGAACAGCTTAAAAAACTGGACCCGCGACGCGCAAAAAACATAGACCGCTTTAACCGCCGCCGGTTAATCAGAGCGCTAGAAATCATAATAACAACTAAAAAACCCGTGGGTGTCCTTCGACAGGCTCAGGATAAAAAATCGTCTTACGATTTTTTAAAAATAGGCATTAAAAAATCCCCCGAAGAATTAAAATATTTAATTGGAAAACGGTTAATAAAACGCCTCAATAGAATAATTAAAGAAGTGGAGAATCTCTATAAACCCTTCGACTCCGCTCAGGGCAAGCAAGGATTATCATGGCAACGGCTTGATAATTTGGGACTTGAATACCGCTATGTTTCACGTTATCTGCGCGGTTTAATTTCAAAGGATAAGATGATTAAAAGTTTGGAAAAAGAAATTTATCAATACGCCAAGCGCCAAATGACATGGTTTTCCGCCAAAGGCGGATCCGCCTCGGGCGGAAAAAAAGATGAAGAAATTCATTGGATTGATAATTATGACGAAGCGCAAAAATTAACGCGTAAATTTTTAAAATAAAAAGGGGTGAAAAGCTGATAAATATTACCTATTCTCGCCCATTGCAAATAAATATAGAAATGGTATAATTATATTATGGAAAATATAAAACAATCATCAGAAATCAAAGAGCCATTCTGCTCTTTTTGCAGTTTCCCTTATCCATCTCATCATCCAAACTGTCCAAAATCACTTGAAAATTCAAAAAAAGGCGGAAAAGAAATAGAAAAAAGAAAAGCCTTAGAAGAAAAGCCTATTTCTGACGAAGAATGGTTTAAAGAAAAAAAGAAACAATATGATAGTTCAGAAGAAATCTGGCAAGAGAAAATTAAACCGCAAGTGGAACAAAAAAAAGAAAAAAGAGAGACAAAAAAAGTGGTAGAAGAGCCATCTCAAGGACATAAAATTACAGACGAAGAAATAGATGGTCTCATAAGTGGTCTTTTTAATAAACCTTCAATAAAGGTGGAAAAAATAATCCCAAAACAGGAATTGAAAAAAAAGAAAGGCGAAGAGGTTAAAGAAACTATAGATAATATTTGGGGATTTCTCCAAAATGAAATTGGTCGTTTAAAAGAAAAAATGGACGACAGACAAAAAAAATATTTAAAAAACTATATTAAAAGTATTTTAAAAGGATACTTGATCAAAGAATTTAAAAATTTAGAAAATATTGAGGATATTAGATTATCAAGGGGAGATTGGCTAATAAGCGAAAAACGAAAAATTTTTCAAACAATAACGTCTGAATTAAAGGAAAGAATTTTATCAAAGTACGGCTATTCATCAGATATAATGAAAATTTTTCAAGACGCCGTAAAAGAAATGAGTGAAAATAAAGATATTGATATTTAAATAATTGATAGTAAATTAAGAAACAAGCTTTATTTCCAATAGCTCTTTTAATTTTTCCGGATTACCGCGGCCTTTTAATTTTGCCATTGCTTTACCGATTAAAAATTGAATGATATTTTGTTTACCTTTTTTATAATCTTCAACAGCTGAAGGATTTTCATTAATCACTTCCTGGATGATTTTTTCAATTTCCGCTTCGTCAAAAACTTGATTCCAGACCTTTTCTTTAATAATCTGCCGCGGGTCAACGCCGCTTTTATGCATTTCTCTTATTAAATCTTTGGCAATGCGGCTGGAAATCTCGCCTTTAATAATTAAAACAATTAAATCCGCGAAATTTTCCGGAGCAATATTTAATAAATTTATACCAATTTCAAGCTCATTTGTCAATCCCTTAATATCACTAGTTAAATAATTAAATAATGTATTAATTGCTTCCCCTTTTTTATTTGCGCCACCCAATTCCTCGCCCAACTCTGAAACCGATTCTTCAAAATAATTTGCCAAATCATGGTCTTGAATAAAAATCTCTATTTGATCCGATTTTAATCCATATTCTTTGATAAATCTTTCGCGTTTTTGTTGAGGCAACTCCGGAATTTCCGCCCTTAATCCGCCTAAATCAAATTTAGAAATATCCATTATCGGCAAATCCGGCTCCGGAAAATAACGATAATCATGCGCTTCTTCTTTGGCACGCTGACTTACGGTAATCCCCTTCTTCTCATCCCAACCGCGCGTTTCATGAATCACTTTTTCTCCTTTTTCTAAAATTTCTTCCTGCCTTTTTATTTCATAATCAACCGCGTCTTGAACAGCTCGGAAAGAATTAAGATTTTTAACTTCCACTTTCGTTCCCATTTCTGAATTTTTGGAAACGCTGATGTTCGCTTCAACGCGCATCTGCCCCTTTTCCATATCCGCGTCGGAAATTCCCAAATAACGCAAAATCATTTGCAACTCTTTAGCAAAATTCACGGCCTGTTCGCCCGTTTTAATATCCGGTTCAGTCACCAATTCCATCAAAGGCACGCCCGCGCGGTTAAAGTCAACCAAACTATTTTTGCCTTCATGAAGCAGTCGCGCCGTGTCTTCTTCTAAATGCACTCTCGTTAATTTTACTCCCTTAAGTTCACCTCCCATAACCAATGGTTGGTCATATTGGGAAATCTGATATCCTTTCGGCAAATCCGGATAAAAATAATTTTTGCGGTCAAATTTTGACGTTTCAGGAATTTTTGAATTTAAAGCCATGCCCAATTTCAGAACCGCTTCAATGGCTTTTTTATTCGCTACCGGCAAAGTCCCAGGATGCGCCAAACAAATCGGACAAACATTCGTATTCGGCTCGGCATTATGCGGCTCATTTAAACACCCGCAAAACATCTTTGTTTGCGTTTTCAATTCCGTATGTATTTCCAAACCAATTGTAGGTTTATACATGCCATAATTATATAAATTTTTACGCGCAAACGCAAAAAAAGAGGCGGCTTTCGCCACCCCCTTTTAAAAACTAAACTATCTCAATTCCCATGCTTCGCGCGCTTCCTTCAATGATTTTCATTGCCGCTTCAACGTCATTAGCGTTCAAATCAACCATTTTTTTCTCGGCAATTTCGCGAATTTGCGCCTTACTCACTTTGCCAACCTTATTTTTTAAAGGATTGCCCGCGCCTTTTTCAATGCCGGCCGCTTTTCTCAATAAATCCGAAGCCGGTGAAGTTTTAAGTTTAAATTCAAAAGTCCTATCAACAAAAATCGTGATTTCCGCGGGAATAATACTGCCAACCATTTCTTTTGTGGCTTCATTAAATTGCTGACAAAATTGAGCAATATTTATGCCGTGCTGTCCTAAGGCCGGACCAATCGGTGGCGCCGGATTGGCCGCGCCCGCCGGAATTTGAAGTTTTAATGTTGTTTTGATTTCCTTCATAGCTCGTTTCACTCGCTAATTCAGAATTACAAATTAAGAATTAAGAATTTTATATTTAATTCTTAATTCTGCATTCTTAATTCTAAATTAAGATTTAATAAATTTTAATAATAAAAATTTATTAAATTTTCTGTACTTGCAACGAATCCAATTCTACCGCAGTTTCTCTGCCGAAAATCGGAACCATTACTTTTAATCTTCCATGTTCTTCGTCAACCTCGCTGATTTTGCCCTCGCTGTCTTTAAACGGTCCGTCAGTGATTTTAACCGTTTCGCCCGTATTAAATTCCACTTTAAATTTAGGCTCATTATCGCCCATTCGCGACAACAAAGCGTCAACTTCTTTTTTGGAAAGCGGAGTCGGTTCGGTGGAGTTTGCGCCGACAAAACCCGCAACGCGCGGAGTATTTCTCACAACATACCACGAATCATCGCTCATTACCATATTAACTAAAACGTATCCCGGGTATATTTTTTCTTCCACCTCTCTTCTTTTGCCGTTTTTTATCTTAATCTTTTTTTCTTTCGGAACAATAATGTTAAAAATCTTATCATTCATTTCCAAAGAATCAATCCTCTGCTTCAAATAACGCGCCACCGCGTCTTCGTAGCCGGAATAAGTATGGACGGCGTACCAATGACGTTCGCCGTTATTTTCTCTTGTTGAAGATTTTGATTTTTCTTGCGCAACTTGATTAGCCATATTTTTTTTATAATATAAATTTACCCAATAAATATCTGAATATAAAATCCAAGGTGCCTAAAAATAGAGCTGTTGCCAGAGATAAAATAACAACAACTAAAGTCATCCGGCCGGTTTCCTGTTTTGTCGGCCAATTAACTCTTTTAAATTCCTGTTTGGATTCAATAATGTAAGATTTAATCTTTGAAAACATGATTTATAACTTTATAAACAAAACGGCTATATGTCAAGATTTTTCACCATTGCCGCCTGATTTGAAATAAAAGCCTTGCGCGGCTCAACGTTTTCGCCCATTAAAATATCAAATAACCTGTCGGCTGAAGTGGCATCTTCAATGGTCACTAATCTCAAAATTCTATTGTCAAAATTCATCGTTGTTTCCCATAATTGAGAGGGATTCATTTCTCCAAGACCTTTATATCTTTGAATGTTTATTCCAGACGCTCCGCCAAAAGTTTTCACGATTTTTTCTTTTTCAGCGTCGTTATAAGCATATTGAACATCTTTGCCTTTTTGGATTTTATACAACGGCGGCTGAGCAATAAACAAATGTCCGTTTTCAATAATCGGCCGGAAATAACGGTAAAAAAGAGTTAATAATAAAGTTCTAATGTGGGCGCCGTCAACATCCGCATCGGTCATTATAATAATTTTATGGTAACGGATTTTTGAGACGTCAAGATTATCAGCGATAGAGGTTCCCATGGCGATAACCAAAGATTTAATTTCATTGTTCGCCAGCATTTTGTCAATGCGGCTTTTTTCAACGTTTAAAATTTTCCCGCGAAGCGGTAAAATCGCCTGTGTTCTCCGGTCGCGCGCCGATTTCGCGCTGCCTCCGGCGCTGTCGCCTTCCACTATGAACAATTCCGATTCTTCGGCTTTCCTGCTTGAACAATCAGCCAATTTACCCGGCAAAGTCATTCCTTCCAACGCGCCTTTTCTCAAGACCATTTCCTTGGCGGCCTTAGCGGCTTTTCTTGCTTTTTGCGCCAGCATGCACTTTTCAACAATCGCGCGGCCGTCTATTGAATTCTTTTCTAAAAATTCTTTTAATGTTTCACCAATAACCGATTCAACGGCTGTGCGCGCCGGCGGATTTCCAAGCCTTGCCTTAGTCTGACCTTCAAATTGCGGCTCCGGCAATTTTACGGAAATAATCGCTGCCAATCCCTCTCTTACATCATCACCGGTAAAATTTTCGTCTTTTTCTTTGAGATAATTATTATTTCTGGCGTAATCGTTTAAAACCTTGGTCAACGCCGAACGAAATCCGGTTAAATGCATTCCGCCATCAGGAGTGTAAATATTATTGGCAAAACTTAATTCTGAAGTTTCTATTTCTTGATTGTAAATAAATGATACTTCAACTTCAATATTATCATAATCCTTATGAGTATAAAAATTTTCTTTTTGTATTGGTTTTCTGAAACGATTAAGATAATTAATAAAAGAAAGCAATCCACCTTCAAAATAAAAAGAGTGGTAAAGTGGCGCGGCTTTGGCGTCTCTTTTGTCAATAATTTCTATTCTTACTCCTTTTGTTAAAAACGCCTGCTGACGAAGATGGTCAATAATTTTTTTTCTGTCAAATTTAATTCCTTCTTCAAAAATTTCCTCGTCTGCTTCAAAAATAACTTTCGTGCCGTTTTTTTCACACTTACCAATTTTTTTAACATTATATTGCGGCTTACCTTGTTTATATTCTTGAACGTACAATCCACCTTCTTTACAAACTTCAACCCTCACCCATTTTGACAAAGCGTTGACCACAGAAACGCCGACGCCGTGTAAACCGCCGGATATTTTATACGATTCGCCTCCGAATTTTCCGCCAGCATGCAAAGTACACATTACCGTTTCTAAAGCCGATTTTTTTGTCTGCAAATGAATATCAACAGGAATGCCACGGCCATCGTCCTGCACCGCTATCCTGTTTTTTTCCAACAATTCAACTCTGATATTTTTCGCATATCCGCCCATTGCCTCATCTAAGGAATTATCCACGACTTCCCAAATCAAATGGTGCAAGCCGTCGGTTCCAGTTGAACCGATATACATTCCCGGCCGCTTTCTTACCGGCTCTAAACCCTCTAAAACATAAATATCTTTGGCGGCATAAGAAACGCCGTCATTCTGCTTTTTTTCCTCCTTGTCCGCCGAAGTCTTAGCAAGGGCAGATTTTTTTATGGTTTTCTTTATCATAACAATAAAATACCCGCTTGGGGTATTATTATTTTACCAAAAATTCGCTTTGAAAACAAGCGATTATCATTCAAATTTTATACTCATAATCCTCTCGTTTTCTTTTTTACCGTACTTTAATTTTATCATTATAACGTTTTTCGGCAATATGCGCCTTATTCTTTCCGGCCATTCTATTAAAACAATATTTTGAGGATTTTTTAAAATTTCTTTTATGCTAATGCCCTTAATATCTTTCGGTTTATGAATGCGATAACAATCAATATGATGGATTAGTTTGTAAGTTTTTAAATTCTTAAGTTTATAAGTTTTAATTAAAACAAATGTGGGGCTGGTAATTTTTTTACCAATCCCCAAGCCACGCAAAAAACCTTGAATAAATGTCGTTTTGCCCGCTCCTAAATCCCCGCTTAAAAGTAAAACAAAGGCGTTTTTAGATATGCCTATTTGTGAAGCTTTTGAATACAAAATTTCCCGCGCTAATAATTTCGCTATTTTTTTAGTCTGGATAGATGAAGTTGTTTTAATCAAATCTTACTCTTAATTTTTTGGGCTTATCGCGGATAATTTTCGGAAGAATTATTTTTAAAATTCCGTTTTTAAAAGAAGCAATTGATCTATCGGCGTCAATTTCCTGAGGCAGAATAACGGCGCGACTAAATCTCCCCCAGAAACATTCTTGGTAAAGATATTCTTTATCTGAATCCTTATCTTCTTTTGAACGCTTGCCCTTGATTGTAACTGAATCAATAGTGATGGAAACGTCTATGTCTTCGCCTTTTACGCCGGCAATCGCCGACTCTATGACAAAACTTGTTTCCGTAGAATAAACGTCAACCGCTAACTGTCCTTCTTCTTCGGCGGTATTATCCAATTCTTCTTCTTTATCGTTATTGTTTATTTTTGAATCTTTGTTTTCCATTTTTGAATTTGTTCCGTTTTTATTATTGCCATTTTCTTGTTTATAAAAATTTTCCCTTGTTCCGTTTGCCTGCGCAGGCAAATTAGAATCGGAACTTTGCCGACCATTTGAAAAATCAGAAAATTTACCATCCGGTCCAACGCCGGCTAATTTTGAAAAAAAATCTTTCTCGTTCACCCCCACACCAAACGAATTTATATCTTGCTCTATAATAATTTATAGAATGAATTTTCGTTCGTTTATATTTTTATAATTTCCCCATACCACAATTCGTTATGGTGTGGGGGTTCATATTTTTACTCTCTCAAAATCCTTAAAAACAACCAGTGCGATAATTATTAAAAAAATCAACGGATAAATCAAGATATTCGCGTCCTTAAACATAATTATAGAATAATTAAAAACAGCATGCAAGAAGGTCGCTATAATAAGGCCTTTTATAATTTTCAATTTCCAATTTCCAATTTTAAAAAATCCTTTTGCCCAATAATACCCGACGATACCCGCTCCTAAAGCGTGAAAAAGAGTGGCGCCGACAAAACGAATTGTTAAAATACTAAAAACTTCCCCGTTTTTAAAACTGCCTGTTAATAAACCGTTGGAAGCAATAAATATATTTTCCAAAGCCGCGAACCCCAAAGCCGCGGTTATCATATAAATCATCGCGTCAACCGGTTCGTCAAAAAAACTTTTTTTATTGACGGTTATATAAACAACCGTAAATTTTAAAATTTCTTCAACGGCGGCTAAAATAAAAAAAGAAATAAAAGCATATTCGCCTATTCTAAAAAAATCCAAAATGTCCTGAAAAAAATATTGGAAAACAACCGCCATTAAAGCGGCAAAAGAACCGTAAATAAAAATTCGCGCCAATATGCCTTTCGGCTCCGGATGGGGGTCCTCTTTTAAAAAGAAAACCAGCCAGATTAATGACGGTAAAACGCCGAGTAAAATCACAAGAATTACCATTAAAAGATTATACTTTAAAATTTATTTTTATAAAAGAAAAAGGGCCCTTGCCATAAAGAAAGCAGGTATCCTATATTGTGAAACTTGATCTCATTTTTCGGCTATAATCTGAGACCAAATTCCTTGCTCATTTCTTGAACGAGCGCTTTTGCGACATCATCTGTTGGAATCTCCTCAGCAGAACGTTTTGCGGCGTAGAAAAGGTTCATGATGTTAGCCGGCGAGCAGATTTCTTCAAAATCTTCTTTATATTCTTTTTGTTCATTTCCTTTATTATGAACTTTAAGAATATAATAGATTTTCCTCTTCTTGCCAAAGAAGCCGGGGACTTTTTCTTCTTCCATGTACACAAAAACGCTAAAAACTCCAATTGACGCACCGTACACTCCCTCACCCCTGTAGTTACGCCACTGAATAAATCCCACCTCGGTAAGCTTTCTTAGAATCCCTGCGAGATACATAATCTCCTCCTTTCACGAGTTATTAAAAGTTTTTTCAAAACACTTTGCTCAAATCTTACATATTAAATTTTCCAAATTTCTGTTAAAATTATATCATATCTAATTCCATCTGTCAACCATCAAAAACTCCGCATTTTTACTTGGTAAATTCTGATAAATTTCTTCCGTGATAAACGGCATAAAGGGGTGGAGAAGTTTTAGAATATCATAAAGTATAGAATATAAAACATAACGGGTTTCATTTGAATCATTTTGTTTTGAATACTCAATGTATTTATCCGCAAAATCATGCCAAATAAAATCATAAAGCGCATGTAATGCCTGACCAAAATCATATTCTTCTATATTTTTTTCCACTTGGCTTTTGATTAAATCAAATTTCTTTAAAATATCTATATTTTCTTTATCTTTTATATTTTCCGATGAAATTAATGAGAAATCATCACCTGTTTTTAATAACACGAATTTAGCAATATTCCATAATTTATTAGCGAATTTTTTTCCGGCGACAACGTGCTCTTCCGCCCAATGAATATCCTGTCCGCCCATTGATTGCCAAATCAAACCGAAACGAGTCGCATCAGCTCCGTATTTTTCAATTAAACCTATTGGGTCAACTCCGGTACCAAGCGATTTAGACATTCTTTTTCCTTCTTTTGTTAGAATAGTGGCGTGGATTATAACATCGCTAAACGGAGCTTTGCCCATAAATTCTATTCCGGAAAATATCATTCTCGCCACCCAAAGATTAATAATATCTCTGGCTGTTGGTAAAACTTGTGTTGGATAAAATTCTTTTAAATCTTTAGATTTATTTGGCCAACCAAGAGTCGCAAACGGCCATAATGCCGCAGAAAACCAAGTATCTAAAACATCTTCCACACCCTCTAAGGGAATTTTATGCCCCCACCAAATCTGCCGAGATATGCACCAATCTTTTATATTTTTAAGCCAATTTAAATAAACTTTTTCCCATTTTTCCGGATGAAATTTTATTTCTCCGCTTTCCACCGCTTTAATGGCAAGTTTAGCTAACTCGCTCATTTTCACAAACCACTGAAGAGACGGCAACGGTTCCACTGTGCCATTACAACGATAACATTTGGCAATACTATGAGTATAATCTTCTTCTTTTTCCAATAAATTTAATTCTTTTAATTTTTCAATTACTTTGTCGCGACATTCCAAAATTTTCAATCCTTCGCAAATAGAACCCGATAGTTCAGTCATTTTACCCCTTTCATCAATTATTTTATAAATCGGCAAATTATTTCTTTCCCCTATTTGAGCGTCATTAAAATCATGAGCCGGAGTGACTTTTACCGCTCCGGTACCAAATTCTTTTTCCACTAAATCATCCGCAATAATCGGAATTCCCCTGTTTTGTATCGGCAATAAAACATTCTGTCCAATTAATTCTTTATATCTTTCATCCTTGGGATTAACGGCAACGGCAGAATCGCCCAGCATAGTTTCCGGCCGAGTGGTGGCAACAACAATAAAATTTGATGATTTTTTTATTGGATATTTTATATAATAAAGCTTTCCTTTTTCTTCAACGTATTCCAATTCCAAATCAGACAAACTGGTTCCGCATCTTGAACACCAATTGACAATTTTTTCTCCTTGATAAATCCACCCCTTATTGTGGTAATGCTTGAACGCTTCTTGAACCGCCTTGCTGTAATTTTCATCCATTGTAAAAGCGGTTCTTGACCAATCACAAGAAGCACCGATCTTTTTGAGCTGTCCTAAAATAATTCCGCCGTATTTTTCTTTCCATTCCCAAACTTTTTCAAGAAATTTTTCTTTTCCAAGCTGATGGCGGCTAATACCCTCTTTTTTTAACATTTTTTCAACGACATTTTGAGTAGCAATGCCGGCGTGGTCAGTACCCGGAATCCAAAGCGCCTTATAACCCTCCATTCTTTTCTTACGAATTAAAATATCTTGAATAGTGGCGTTTAACGCATGTCCTAAATGCAAACTGCCGGTTACATTGGGCGGAGGAATACAAATAACAAACGACCCTTTATCAGCTCCTAATAAATTATCCGGATTAAAAAACCCGCTTTCTTCCCAAAGCTTATAAATTTTTTCTTCAACCTCTTGAGGATTATAGGGCTTATCAAATTGCTTCAACATATATTTCCGTTCTGTTTGGGTCGGCTAAAATAAAACTTAATTCCGAAGACGCGCCCGAATAAAGCAAATCGATATCTTTCGGAAAAATTATTTTAAAATATCTTTCTTCAAAAGCTTTTAAATTATCCAATTCCGTTTTGGAAACACTGATTTTAATATTATTTGACGTCGCTAAAAATCCGACAAACCTTACCTTTTTTAAAGGATAGGGGTTGTCGTTGACGATGTATCCGCTCACCTCAACCCCTTTTCCACTATCGCTTATTTTAGTCAATTTTTCCCTAATTTGGGTTTTCGGTTTTAAAAATTCTTCGTTCTTTTTCCATTGAACGACCGAAGTAAAAATTTTAATTTCGCCGATATCCGAATAATTTATTTCGGTCGGCTCAAAAATATATTTAATTTCCGAAGCGTAAATAAAAGAATTCCCGGAAATGGTTTTGATTTTATTGCCGCTTTTCCCATAAATTTCAAAAGAATAAGAGAAGCGATTCGCGCCGTAAGTTGAATTGGAATTTTTTATCTGCGCCGCAAGAGCCGCTTTGCCGTTTATTGAAAACTTAGTCTGCCAAATTGTTTGAAACGGCAATAATGTTTTTATTTCACAAGCCGCGCACGGCCCGCCGCAATCAACGCCGGTTTCGCTTTGATTCCGACGTCCGTCGGAACAAGTCGGCTCTGGCTTCAGCCAAATAAAATAAATCGCCATTAAAATCAAAAAAACGATTGCCGAAAAACCGGAGCCATAAATTATTTGTTTAATTAAACGCTTGCCCATGTTTTAATTTACAATTTACAATTTCCAATGAATAATAACTCGTTAATTAATTATAAATATTATACCTTACAAATAAAAAAACGCCAAAACTTTTATATGCTGGCATAGCCTACTTTCCCATCCGCCGAGGCGAAAAGTATCATTAGTCTTACACACTTTCACTGTCCTGTTCGGAATGGGAAGGAGTGGTTCATGTATAAGTAAAACACCAGCAAATAAAAATCTTGGCGCGTTTGTTGTCCAACTTGTTGAATCCTGAATTTTTTAGAAGAAAATCCGACTTATTAGTACTTCTTGGCTAAACACATTGCTGTGCTTACACCTAAAGCCTATCAACGTGGTAGTCTTCCACGAGTCTTGATATCTAATCTTGGGGAAGGCTTCGCGCTTATATGCTTTCAGCGCTTATCCCTGCCAAACATAGCTACCCGGCGCTTCACCTGGTGGCAAAGCCGGTAGACCAGAGGTTTGTTCAACCCGGTCCTCTCGTCACATAATCACATATCACTATGTGTGTAGACTATATCTTTATCCTCCCGCCATGGCGGGATTGGATATCGGCATATTATAGAAATTTTAAAATTCCTATCTTGTCTTTTTTAGACTCAGTCGTTACGGGGTCAAACCTAAAATTTTAAACAATTCTTCTTTTGTCCGCTTTTTCTTAGAAACATAATTCTCAGATTGAATTTGAATAATATTATTTACTAATATCCTCAAATCTTTTTCTTTTAAATCAGATTTTTGAAGAAAAATTACAGACTTTAAAAGAATTTTCGCTTGAATTTTCTTAAATTTAATAAATGGTGATAAATTATTAAGAATTTTTTCGATTTGTTTAAAACCATTGATTCTTAATTCACTTATGCCATCTTTTCTTTTAGATAAATATCCGATGTTTAAAACTTTTTGTATCCAGAAAAGCGGTTTTTCATGCCGCGAATCCTGATAAAAACAAATAGTAGCCATAAATCTATACGATTTATTGCTATCTTTCCGTTTTTTAATTTGGAGCATCAGACTTCCATCGCCATCAAGAAAACCAGCGATATATGCTAAATTTATTTTAGATTGACTTCCCACGGTATTATCTTAACATTTCTTGGTCCTCAAGTAAATTATCATTCAGACCGATTATGATAATCAAATATTAAGACTTCACCGTTATTAGCCAAATTGTCATCGCGGATTACTCCGCGAAGTAGCAATTTCTTACTAGGGTCAACTTCCCTCAAATATCAACGCCTGCAACAGATAGAGACCAACCTGTCTCACGACGGTTTGAACCCAGCTCACGTATCACTTTAATTGGCGAACAGCCAAACGCTTGGGAGCTTCTTCACCCCCGCGCTGTGATGAGCCGACATCGAGGTGCCGAGCGTTGCCGTCGATAAGGACTCTCGGGCAACACTAGCCTGTTATCCCCGGGGTAGCTTTTATCCGGTGTCTCCAACCTTTCTATAAAGAATTGTCGGGTCACTAACTTCCGCTTTCGCGTCTGCGCGGCTTGTAGGCCTTGCAGTTAAGCCGGCTTGTGCGTTTACACGACGAGAGCGATTTCCATCCGCTCCTAGCCGACCTTAATAAACTCCTCCGTTACTTTTTAGGAGGAAAACGCCCCATTTAAACTGCCCGCCAGACACTGTTCCCTGACGTTTTTGCCGCCAAGGTTAGTCTTTAAAATTTTAAAGATGGGTGTTTCATTGACGCCTCCACTCCGCCCGAAAGCGAAGCTTCAAAGGCTCCCCACTACGCTACGCATCAAAATTCTAAAAACAATATCAAGCTGCAGTAAAGCTCCCGGGGTCTTTTCGTCCCGTTGCAGGTATCCCGCGTCTTCACGGGAATCGCATTTTCACCGAGCTCTTCGTTGAGACAGTTCTCCAGTCGTTATACCATTCGTGCGCTTCGGAACTTACCCGAAAAGGAATTGCGCTACCTTAGAACGATTATAGTTATCGCTGACATTGACGAGGGCTTAACCCAGTCAGCACTCCACATTGCTGCAAAGCACCGCCAAGCTTGACCTTCTCGCATCGGTCAGGCATCACCCCCTATACATCCTCTTGCGAGTTCGCAGGGAGCTGTGTTTTTGTTAAACAGTCGCTAGAGATACTTTCGCTGCGGCCCGCATTGCTGCGGGCAGGCCTTATTGCGAACTTACGGCCGCTTTTTTGCCGAGTTCCTTAACGAAGACTCACTCGTTCTCCTTAGGCTTCTCGCCTCACCCACCTGTGTCGGTTTACGGTACGATCTCTATATAGCTATTCTTAGAGGTTTTTCTCGGAAGACTCTTCGATTGAATTTCCGCCCGTAAGCGAATTTTTTCGGTTTCCGAATTTTGCCGTTAAAAGCATTCCGACGGATTTGCCTGTCGAAAAATTCTGGAAACAAACAACGTCAAACCATTAAGACGCTCAATCTTATTTTCTTCGTCACCACATCGAACTATACAGAGGGGCTGGAATATTAACCAGCTTCCCATCAGCTGCGGCTTTCGCCATTGCCTTAGGATCGCCTAACCCTCCGTCGATTTCCGTTACGGAGGAACCCTTGGATTTTCGGAGTCCCAAATTCTCATTGGGATTGTGGTTACTCATGCCAACATTCTCTCTTCCAAACACTCCACCGGCTCTCGCGAGTCCGGCTTCAGTGCGTTTGAAATGCTCTCCTACCACTTCGCCTTGCGGCGAAATTCGTGTCTTCGGTAACTTGCTTAGCCCCGGTAAATTTTCGGCGCAATTCGCCGTCGAATAGTGAGTTGTTACACACTCTTTAAAGGATGGCTACTTCTAAGCCAACCTCCTATCTGTCTATGGCGAATCACTACCTTTAACACTTAGCAAATATTTAGGGACCTTAGACGACGATTTGGGCTGTTTCCCTTTTGAATATGGAGCTTAGCCCCCACATTCTAACTGCCGGACCGATTTATATCCGTATTCGGAGTTTGACTAAGAAGCCGAGGTTTCCCCCATTACTTCTCAACCAGTAGCTCTACCCCAGATATATTTTTGCCCGACGCTAGCCCTAAAGCTATTTCGGAGAGAACCAGCTATTACCAAGCTCGATTAGCTTTTCACTTCTTACCCTAATTCATCCGAAGGTTTTGCACAACCAACCGGTTCGGACCTCCACAGAGTTTTACCTCCGCTTCATCCTGATCAGGGCAAGCTCGCTTGGCTTCGGGTCTTATTCCACCCCTTAATAGTAGCCCTATTAAGACTCGGTTTCCCTATGCCTCCGCTCCGTAAAGCTTAGACAAAGGAGTAAAATAAACTCGTTGGCTCATTCTTCAATAGGCACACGGTCGTCCTTGCGGACTTCCGTTCCTTGTAGACATATGGTTTCAGATACTATTTCATCGGCCTCGCCGGCCTGCTTTTCACCTTTCCCTCACGGTACTAGTTCACTATCGATCATCAAACATATTTAGCCTTTCCGGATAGTGCCGGATGATTCCCTCGAAGCATCCTGTCATCGAGGTACTTAAGATCAAAAACTAAAGAGTTCTTCGGTTTTCGCCTACGGGACTATCACCCGCTATGGTTCAGCTTTCCAGCTAATTTGGCTAACCAAAGAATTTGTAACTCTTCCACCTTTCACAAATCGCGAAATCCTTCAATAAGTTCAGGACTTCGCGAAAAGCAAAAGAGCGTCTCTGTCTTGCAACCCTTATAAAAATTTTCTTGCGAATTTTTTTATAAGTTTAGGCTCCTCCCTTTTCACTCGCCGCTACTAGGGGAATAAATTATTATTCTCTGTTCCTCCGCTTAATGAGATGTTTCACTTCAGCGGGTAAGCCACGCTGCTTTGCAGCGAATTCAAAATTCAGAATGCAGAATGCAGAATTAAAAAATAATTTTTCCGTAATTCTAAATTCTTAATTTGTAATCCTAAATTCGCTGAAAAGCAGCGCTTACGCTGGTTTTCAGCGCAGGGTTTCCCCATTCGGAAATCTTCGGATCAAAGGTTGCTAAGCGCCTCCCCGAAGCTTATCGCAGCCACGCCACGTCCTTCATCGCTGTTTGATGTCAAGGCATCCACCATACGCCCTTAAATAAATCTTCTTGAAATTCAGAATTCAAGAAGTTGGATAACTTTACTTTTATTTTTATTTTCCTGTATTCAATTTTTAAAAAACTAACCAACCAACAAATTCTGATTTTCACACCAACTGAAACTTTTTCAAAAAACAAAGCTTTAGTTGACATAAAAAATAAAAATCCCGCTTGAAAGCGGGGTGAAGACAATAAAAAAACTTGCCGAAGTCTTCATCCGCTTGATATGTTTTTTAGCATTGTCATTTTATTAATAATCTTTCAATTATAGGCGCGTTAAAAATCTTGTCAACCCCCCTAAGCCATCTTTAATTCCCTTAAAATCTCTTCCGGTAGCGGTTCTCCCGGCTTGGTTTTGCCCGGATATTTCCATGTGGAAATGATTTTTCTGCGGACTTTTGTCTCTTGGATCATCATCCAGATTTCATGGGGATGTTTCGCGCTTCCGGCAGACTGCATCATCGCGATAGTATTCGGCGCGATGCCTTCTTCAACGCGGCTCGGCGAATTTAAAATTCTCAAAATCCGCTGTTCGGATAATTTATAAAACCGCATTTTATCCTTGGCGTGATTTGTCCAAAAAATTTTTTTTGATTTTCGCAAAATAACCATTTATAATATAATTGTAAGATTTTATAGCGTTACTTACAATATTCTCGGACAAATTATTTTTCAGAAGCAGAATAATTTTGCTCCAGCGGCAAAATTTTCTTCGCCCTCGGGCTGGCGGCTCTCCGCTTCGCTCCGAGACCAAGCCCACCAGCCCTGCGGGATGTTCTGAAAAACAATTTGTCCGAGATATAAAGATAGAATCAGACGTAAAATCTTTTTCAAGCCAGCATGTCGGGGTAGGAGAAAACAGCAAACATAAAATTATTTCTGAAACCTTAACGGAAGCGCAGTCCCGCAAAGCGGGGCGTGAGCGGGTTAAAGAAATGATTTTGTGTTTGCTGTTTATACGGCGGAAAAAGATTTTACGCTTGATGTAAATAACGCTGACTATTCTTACATATAATTTATAATATGACTACTAAAATTAAAAAAGCCATTCTTCCGGTAGCCGGCATGGGCACCAGATTCCTTCCGGCGACAAAAGCCCAACCAAAAGAAATGCTACCGATTGTTGATAAGCCGATTATCCAATATCTGGTTGAAGAAGCCGTTGCTTCGGGTATTGAAGAAATTATTTTTGTTACCGGCCGGGGCAAACGAGCCATTGAAGACCATTTTGATTACGCTTACGAATTGGAACAAATATTAAACAGTAACGGAAAAAAAGAACTGTTAAAAACCATCAGGGAAATTTCTAATATGGCAAAATTCACTTATGTCCGACAAAAAGAACCCAAGGGAGCCGGTGACGCCATATTATGCGCGAGCCATTTAATCGGAGACGAGCCGGTGGCAATACTTTACGGAGACGATTTGGTATTTAATAAAAAACCCGCGCTTTTGCAACTGATAGAAGTGTATAATAAATATCAAGACCCGGTTGTCGCCCTTGAAAAAATACCGCGAAAAGAAATTCATAAATACGGAGTTATTGACGGCGTTAAAATAGCGCCCAGAACTTTTCAAATAAATAATCTGGTGGAAAAACCCAAACTTGGAACAGAACCGTCTGATTTGGCAATAGTCGGGAAATACATAATAACTCCGGAAGTTATAAGGGAATTGAAAAAAATAAAAACAAAAGGAGAATTATTTTTAACAGACGCTTTGCTTGCGGTTGCCAAAAAAAGAGCGGTTTATGGCTACCAATTTGAAGGCAAGAGATACGACTGTGGCACAAAAATAGGTTTTCTAAAAGCGACTATTGATTCCGGCCTTCAACACAAAGAAACCAAATCTGAATTAAAAAAATACATAAAAGGACTTGAATTATGATAAAAAATAATCTTAATTGGATATTGCTCGGCGTGATTGTTTTAATTTCTTTCGGTTTAATGCTTAACGCTTCGCTTCAAGAATCCGCTACAATGGACGAATTGGCGCATATTCCGGCTGGATACGGATATGTAAAATATCTTGATTATCGGTTAAACCCTGAACATCCGCCCTTGGTAAAAGCGATTGCGGCTTTTCCTTTAATTTTCCAAAATCTCGGCTTTCCAATTGATAAATCTTCATGGCAAATGGACATTAACGGTCAATGGGTCGCGGGCGCGCAATTTTTATACGAATCAGGCAATGACGCCGATAAAATAATCCAATGGTCACGGCTGGGACCGATGCTATTAACATTGATTTTAATAATTTTTATTTATATTTGGTCAAAAGAAATTATCGGCCGCTGGTGGGCTTTGTTGCCGGCTTTTTTATTCGGACTATCGCCAACCGTATTAGCGCACGGGCATTATGTAACAACCGATATCGGCGCGGCTTTGGGAATTTTTTGCGCCTTATATTTTTTTGTAAAATTTCTTTCAACCCCATCAAAAAAATATCTCGTTTTCGCCGGCGTTTCATTTGGTATTGCCCAACTTCTTAAATTTTCCTCGGTTTTAATTATCCCCTTTTTTATTTTTTTAATTATTGTTTTTTATATCCGCGAAGTAACTATATCTAAAAAGTTTTTTATTCAAGCTTTCCAATACATAAAAAACATTTTTGTTATTTTTTTGATTGGCTATGCCGTTGTTTACGCCGTTTATTTCATATTTACGATAAACTACCCAATAGAAAAACAAAAATCCGACACGGAAATTACTTTAACTTCCTTTGCCGGAAAACCGACTCCAGCCGGCGAAAATTGCAAACCGATGCGATGCCTGGCGGACGCCAATATTTGGATGTCCGGCAATAAATTTTTACGTCCCTTCGCCGAATATATGCTTGGCGTTTTAATGGTGATTCAACGCTCTTCCGGTGGCAATACCGGATATTTTCTCGGAGAAGTTTCGGCCAGCGGCTGGTGGTATTATTTTCCGATTTTATTCATCTTAAAAGAGCCTATTCCGTCTTTAATTTTAATCTTACTCACTTTTCTATTTAGTATTTGGTTAATTTATAAAAAACTACGGACTATAAATCCCGACGCAAGGTCGGGACTCCGACTTTTACGTCGGAGCTATAAACTACAAACCAATTTAAACGACTATCTCGCTCTCCATTTTGCTGAATTTTCAATGCTGTCTTTCGCGATTTTTTACTGGCTCTATAGCATCAAAAGTCCGCTTAATATCGGCATCCGCCATATTTTGCCGACAATGCCTTTTATTTATATTCTAACGGCCTCCGCAGCCAAAAAAATGGTTAATTCATCAACAATCCGCAAATGTTTATTAGCCATGCTACTTCTATGGTTTGCTTTGGAAACTTTATTCGCCACCCCGCATTATCTTTCTTATTTCAATCAGTTTGGTGGCGGAATTTGGAACGGCTATAAAAATGCCGTTGATTCAAATTATGACTGGGGACAGGATTTAAAACAGCTCAAAAAGTTTGTTGATAATCCTCCGACCGGCCAAAATATTGATAAAATTGCAATTGATTATTTCGGCGGAGGAAATCCCAAATATTATCTGGGCAATAAAGTTGAATACTGGCAATCTTCGCGAGACAATCCGATTTACGAAAATATAAAATGGCTGGCCGTTTCAATAAATACTTTACAAAACGCTACGGGAAAACTTCATCCGGGACAACAACGCAATCCCGAAGACGAATACCAATGGCTCCAAAAAATAAAAAATCCGCATAAACCGGATTACCGCGTTGGAACATCAATCTTTATTTATAAGCTGGATTAAATAATTTCCGGGGATTTCTTCCACCCGCCCAAGAGATGTAAATGCAAGTGGTCAATCACCTGCCCGCCTTCACGGCCGACGTTAAAAACTAATTTATATCCTTTTAATCCCAAATTCTCCGCCATTTTCTTGGCAATAAAAATCATTTTGGAAATAATTTCTTGATGATTGCTTTCCAAATGGTTTATTGACTGAATGTGCTCTTTGGGAACTATTAAGTGATGGATAGGCGCTGACGGATGAATATCTTTAAAAACCATAATACTGTCATCTTCAAAAATGAAATCTGTTGCTATATTTTTATTGGCGATTTTGCAAAATAAGCAATCCATAGCTCGCTTCGCTCGCTAATTCAAAATTCAGAATTATAAATTCAGAATTAGCGGTTTAATTTTTTTCTTAATTCTTAATTCTGAATTAAAGCAAAGCTTTATAGTCTTTTTTTTACTTCTTCCACCACTTTGCTAATCGGCACGGTTTCCTGAACGCCGGTTTTCATATTCCTGATTATGATTGTTTCTTCAAAAACTTCTTTCTGCCCAAGAATTAAAGTTAATATCGCGTTAGCTTTATTAGCCACCCGAAGCTGGGATTTAAGAGAATCTTTGCCAAACGACTCGGAAACCTTGATGCCGGCCTTTCTTAATTCTTCAAAAATAATAAGATTTTTTTTCTTCGCCTCGTTCCCGATGTGGACCAAAAAAACTTTTAATTCGTTCTTAGCTAAACCGGCTAATTGCTGAAATTTCATAACTTCAATCGCGCGCTCCATTCCCATCCCGCCGCCAACCGCGAATGTCTTTGTTCCGCCGAGCATTTCCGCCAAATAATCATATCTTCCGCCGCCTGCCAAAGCGAAATTGATTTCCGAAGATTGTTCGGTAAAAATTTCAAATACCGGGCCGTTGTAATAATCCAATCCCCTCACCAAATAAGGATTTATGGAATATGGAACTTTAAGCTCGTCCAAATGCTCCAAAACCGCCTTTAAATTATTTTTACAATTGTTGCATAGTCTGTCTATAATGAGCGGTGCGCCGGTTTTAATCTGAGCGCAAGTTTCATTTTTGCAATCAAGAAGACGCAGGGGGCGAACCGGAAATCGCTGATGACAATCTTTGCAAATTTTGCTTTGCTTGTTTCTATAATATTCCTGAAGCTTTTTAACATAAGCCGAACGACACGATTTACAGCCAATACTGTTAATTTGAACGATTAAATTTTTTATTTTTAATTCTTCAAGCAACCGAAAAAGAATTAAAATCGCGACCGCGTCGTAAATCGGGTCGGAATTTCCTCCTAAAATTTCAAAGCCAACCTGATGATGCTGTCGGAATCTTCCGGATTGAGGCTGTTCATGCCTGAAAACCGGACCAATATAAAAAAGTTTTATCGGTTGGGATATTTTTGACAAACCGTGTTGAATGTAAGCTCTCATTACGGACGGGGTTCCTTCCGGCCTCAAAACCAAACGATTTTCTCCTTTGGATTTGACGAAATACATTTGTTTTTCAACAATGTCCGTTCCCGTGCCGGTGCGTTCAAAAATATCGGCTGTTTCTAAAATCGGCGTGTCAATTCTTAAAAAATTAAAAGAGTCGGCGATTTTATTCACTGATTTTCGCGCTTTTTCCCAAAACGGCTGGTCATTCGGTAAAATATCGCGCATGCCTTTCGGCGACTGTAAAATCACTTTTTCTTTTTTTGATTTTACCGCTTTTTTCTTTTTCGACTGTTTTTTAATTTTTGGCATATTATTTAGGATTTTGAATTTTAGATTTTTTTAATACGCCGGTTTCTCAAACGCCATTACTTTATTAAGCGGCCAAAGGCGCAAACGGGTTATACCGACAATTTCTTTCCTATCAAGTAATCCCCAACCTCTTGAATCAAAACTAAAATTCCTGTTGTCGCCCAAAACAAAATATTTATCATCGTCTATTTTTACTCTTTTATTTCCGGAAGTTATCAAATTATTCGGGAGATATGGTTCACTTAAAATAAAACCCTCGGGAAATTCTTTATTGAAAATAATCACTTTGCCGTCTTTAATTTCAACTTCTTCGCCCGACAACCCGATAATTCTTTTAATATAAAAATATCTTTCATCTCCCGGATATTTGAAAACCACCACCTCCCCGCGCTGTGGCTCTTTGAAACGATAAGAAATTTCATCAACAATTAAATAATCGTTATTGTGAAAATTCGGCTCCATACTGGCGCCATTAACTAAAAAGGGCTGAACTAAAAAGTTGCGGATTATCAATACGGAAACTATGGCGATAACAGCCACTTCAACGATTTCCCAGATGGCATAAATAAAGGCTTTCATTTTTGTGGCTATATTTTATAATTTAAATTATGAAATATCAAGCCCCGCAAAATATCAAACTTGTTATCGGCTTAGGCAATCCGGGCAAAGAATATGAAAAGACATATCACAATGTCGGTTTTTTATTTATTGACTATTTAATAAAAAACCTTCAAATTTTCAATTTTCAATTTTCAATTTTAAAACCATTAAAAACCGACGTTTACATGAATGAATCCGGCGGCTTTGTCGCCAAAACATTAAAAAAACGCGGCATAAAACCGGAAGAAATTTTAATCGCCCATGACGATTCGGATATTGAAATCGGAAAATATAAAATTTCCTTCGGTCGCGGTTCAGCCGGACACAACGGAGTTGAATCAATAATAAAATCTCTTAAAACCAAAAATTTCTGGCGTTTGCGAATCGGCATTAGACCACCAGTCCGTATAAGTCCGCGTCAAGTCCGTGTTAGTCAGCGCGCAAAAGCGTCAGCTTTTGTATTAAAAAAAATCAGCAAAAAAGATTTGGAAATTCTGGAAAAAGTTTTTGATGAATCGGCGAAGAAGATATAAAAAACGAATCAAGTTTTTCTTTGACGGCAAGATATTTTTAAATTAAAAAAGGAAGAGAATAATGGGTCTTTTGCGTTGAATTATGTATAATAATTGTTTTAAAATTGACTAACAAGAAATTCTCGATCCGTTGTTGTAATTTTTATCTTACCGGAGTCTGTCCATTCTGCACTTTTAACTACCCGTTTCTTATTTCTGCATAATTCACTGGGGTTCTCTAGATTTTTATAGAGTTGCTTTCTTTCGCTTGTCTGAAGGTTTAAGAGCCAAACGGAATCACCATCGTCAGAATATTTTTCAAGCGAATTTAGACAGGCGCGATTTTCAATTGGATCTACTGCGACATATTCATCAAAAGGATAGTAGCATTCGAGATCCTTCGTCTTTAGAAAATCTTTATATTCCTGTGATTTTTCAATATAAACCGCCAAATTGCTTTTTCCGATATTACCAATTAGTTCGCCTTCGACGAGACCCGTACTACATAAAATTTCACTATATACATGTATAATGGTCCCTGATGTGAATTGAAAGTGAATCACGCTCTGTGCGTAATAATTATGCTTACTGCTATCTAAAGTAAGAAACAGATCTTTTCCATCGAGGCTAAAAAAAAGCCGACTTATGTATCTAGGAAAATTGTCATGAAGGTAAAAATAATCTTTTGAGATACCGTACTCGGTTTTATATTCAAACACAAGGTATGTTTCAATGTCCACTATATTCCTACCATCCGAATTGATACCTAAATCACGCTCATAATATTCAATATATGCTTTTCTGTTTAAATAGTCGGCCGAAGAAGAAGCCATTGTTTCAATTTCTAATGTATACTCCGGACCAAATTTAGGAGGACTGACTTTTCTTATTGAAAATTTAAAACCCCCCGCATCTATTAAGACGTCTTTTCCGTAACTATCAGCCACAACTGAAGTTGTAGTAGAATGAGGATTTTCCGGAGAAAAATCAGAAGAATCAGGAATAATATTCTTTTCTATCGGGACTTCTGATTTTCTAATAAAAATGAAATAACCTGCCGTACTAATTAAAACCGCTATAATGATAATTAAAATAATATTTATAAATCCCTTTGTATTCATATTATGTGGTTAAAAAATTTTCTTCCCCCACTTCGACTTCGCTCAGTGCAAGCAAAATTAAAATATGGTTCGTTCGTGTGCCGCGGGAGGGAATCGAACCCCCGACGCCATCCTCTTCAGGGATGCGCTCCACCACTGAGCTACCGCGGCGTTATTTATATTTAATTTTTATAAAACCGTCGTTTATTATCTTTTCTAAATAATCTTTTCTTTTAAATTTCTTTAATCGTCTCTCAATATATCTTGCTTCTTTTAATGTATTAAATTCTTGACTAAAAATTAATTTTATTTCTCCAAATCTTTTAGTAGAAGGTGTTCCGCCACTTTTATGATGCAAAAATCGTTTTTTTAAATCAATAGTACTCCCAATATAATATCTACCATCTTTTATACTTTCTAAAATATAAACATAAGACATATAGTTATTTTGAATTCTTAACTACATTGAGCTCCGACGCTCCGACTTTACGTCGGAGGTCGGAGCCCCGACCTTGCGTCGGGGCTACCGCGGCATTATTAAATTTTTTATATCATAACAAAACTTATATTTTTTTCAATCTTTATTATGCCCCCAGCAGGAATCGAACCCACATCAATGCCTTAGAAGAGCACTGCTCTATCCATTGAGCTATGGGGGCAAATTTATTTTACTAATGCATATTTAACCAAAAAACTCCTTGTAAGTAAAGAAACGCGGTGATAAAATACTTTTTATTAACGGGCTGTAGTATACCGGCAGTATACGTGTTTTAGGGTTTAAATTCTTTTTCGGGACGTAATATAGTGGTAGTATACGTGTTTTGGGAACACGAAGTCCGAGTTCGATTCTCGGCGTCCCGAAAAAGAATTTAAACGGGAATACTAAAAGCATTCACTGGCGCCGCAGGCGACGAGGACTGGGTTCAATTCCCAGCAGCCCGAAAATTATATCGGCGTAGTGGTGGAAACACCCTCAGTTGACGTTGAAACAGATTCCTCTGTTAATGTTGGCTGAGGCGGAGAAATAATAATCGGCTGTTCAACAACCGGAACAACAGAAGTAATGTTTTCCTTAGGTGTTTCAGACGGATTAAAACTAATCCCTAACCGTAAAGCAATTTTAACAAAATCGTCCAAATTAAACGATAAAATTTCCGAAGAGACATCTTCTCCGCCGATTACAAAAGCCGCGTCAATCGCCCGTATAACGATATTTAAAGAAAAAACAAAAATACCGATTATTAAAATAATAACAACAAGTGTTGCCGCCATATACAAAGCGTCTCGTTTCTTTTCTTTGGGTATTGATTTAATTTTTTTAAAAGATATATCCATTTTATTCAATAAAAATTTTCCCACTTAAACTCATTGTTGATTCATTATTAATAGTGGGATTACCGCTGATGCCAAAAGAATCTATTTTTACAAAATAACGGCCCGCGTTCAATTCTTTCAAATATCTTTTAAATGATTCGTAATTGCCTCCCACAGTGGCGTTAAAAGCAACATAATTGCTTCCGGTTGCGTCATCAACCGCAACCTTAGAACTGGTTATTTGAATGGAGATTCTATTGCCGTTTCTAGTTGCCAAGGATTCCAATCGGCTGATAAAATTATAAAGATTATCTTCGTTGGGGAAAACTCCCTCCAAGACGGACAAGAAACTTTCTATTTTTTTAAAATTATTTTGGAGGGAAACAGAAGAAAGCCGTTCTTCTTTGGCAATTGATAAAAGCCGCTGTTTTTTACCGATTTCAACAATGCTTTTATTAAGATATTCCGCAAGAAAAAAAATAACCATTGAAAAGACCGCCAAAACGGCAAAAGTGATTCCGACAGTTGATAAAATTTTCTTTTGGAAATTTTTTTTGTCTATTGTTGTCATATCGGCTGGTATAAAAAATTTGAATCTTTTAATTTTGCCCTTATTGTAAAATTAATGTTTTCTTTATTGAGAAAAAGCGACAAAGGCAATTGTTCGACATCCAAAACAGCGGAGTTGGCAATTTGATTCTTTAAAAAAATAAGAGAGTCCCTACTGGCGGCGTTGCCGGAAAAAGAAATCGCGCCTTTTTCATCGGCGCTGATTTGACTGATGGAAATACCAACATTAGCGTATTTTTCCACCTCGGAAAAAACTTTTTGCCACAAAGGCGAAGTTGATTGAATTTTATACATTTGAGTAACCGCTTCGTTGAAAAATCTCGCTTTCTCTCTTATTTCCGCCACCTCTACGGGAAAAACGATTTCTTTTTGCAAAGATTTTTCCACATTTGAAGAAAGCGCCCTAACCATTACTAAAGCCCCGGTAAATAAAACAACCAGAAAACCAGCGAATCCTATGGAAAACTTCTGGAAAAAATCCAAAAAAGAAACCAAGCGATGCCGTTCATAAGCAAGTTCCGTTCCAATCGGCATAAGGCTTACAATCGCGTCTTCGCGGCGAGGAATAAGCCCTCTTTTCGCGGCTCCCAAAGCTATGGAATGACCAAGTTCGCCGGAATCTCCCATTTCTTTGATTTCTTTAAAATCAACGCCCGAAATATTTTCTTTGAAAAATTTCTTCAATTCTTCGCTGCCTAAAACAATAATAAATTTTATTTCCCTTGAACGATTATTTTCCGATGAGACAAAATGAATCAGCCGCTTGATGTGATGGACTGACGATTTCAAAAAATCTTCTTCGTTGTTAAAAATTTCCTTAGGCAAACTAAAATGAAAATACGGAATTTTCCCGTCATAAATGGTAAAA
Source organism: uncultured Candidatus Saccharibacteria bacterium (assembly GCA_964642155.1). Lineage (GTDB taxonomy): Bacteria > Patescibacteriota > Minisyncoccia > UBA6257 > UBA9933 > JAJYWO01. The sequence goes on along the minus strand of CAZXNT010000002.1, from coordinate 74,717 downwards.
ATAAGAGAATCAAATTGTTCCATCGCCATCATCACAATATCATCGCCTTCTTCCAAAAATTGCCCAAAACTCCACGCGTAAGTTTCAATTGCGACAGGCGCGATTTTATTTTCATCAAATATTTTTAAATAAGAATCTATGGAAATTTTTTTTGCCATTCCCAACACCGCTTCTTTCTTTTTTGTTTTTATATTTTCCAATGGCATCCAGTCCGAATAAATTTCCGCTTCGGAAATAGGTAGCGTAAAAGTCGCTAAATTCATCGCTTCTTCAATTTGTTGATTTTCGGCAATTAACGGAAATTCAAAAAGAGCCGTATAACTCTCAGACGAAGGAAGCGAAACAATAACGGAAGAAAAATCAATTTTGGGCTCAATTTTTAATTTTTTTAACCCCTTGGAAATATTCCTCGCGGTTAATTCGTCAAAAGCGAATTTTTTGCTTAAAACGGTTGTATTTGCCGCGCCGCTAAAAACCGCCACATAAAGGCCATCATCTGTTATCGCCAAACCGGCAATCGGCTTTACGCGTCGCAAAAAAACGGATAATCTTTGTTTTATATTATTTAAATTCATCTTAATGAAACTGTTATTTGTTGAGATTCCGCGACATCCAAATCGCTCCTCCCTTGGCTATTATAAACTATTTTTAATTTCGCTTGAAGAGTCGCTTTAGCCGGTTGCGGATTTGAAATAATTGTAAAAAGGCAATCCGCCGGAGTGGTTGTGGCAATCACGCTTTCAGAAGTAATGCTTTCTACGCCGTTCGCGCCGCTGATTTTCAAAATTCCCGATTCAATAAAAATAGAAGAAGTGGCGACGCTAATCGTACTGGTGACATTTAAAGTATTAAGCGGACATGTTCCGGAAACACTAATTGCTGAGGCGTCAAAAACCGCTTGCCTGATTTTTTCCGTCGCAAAACGCATATTCTGCGATACCTCAAAACGGACGCTTGCCAAATCTTTCCCCTTAATGGAAACAAAAAATATTTCCGACATCACTAAAATAATAACGGAAAAAATCGCGACGTAAATTATAAGCTCCAAAAGTGAAATGCCCTTATTGTAATTTTTCATTTTGTTTTATAATATGCCCTGTTTTCCACTCGAAAATCGACATATTCTATTTTATTTAATCCGTATTCTTTAATCGCCTGAATTGCCGGCATGCTAAACACAGGATCAAATCTCAAGCTAAAATAAATTTTCGGCATCAAAGCGTTCACCGGTTCAATTGTCGTTTCCTGCAAACTCAAATCTTTTATCTGCAATGTCCTAACATTCAAATCGCTTTGTTCAAGAACATTGAAAATTTTCAACAAATTAGCGAATAAATCTTCTTTAATGACTTTATCGCCGATTATCAATTGCCTTCCGGAAAAATCATCCACTTTATAAATCATTTCTCCTTCTGTTTTGGGAGCATGTTCAAACGCCACGCCGTTTCTATCAAACCACCAGCACACGAACTCACGCGGACTAAACACGGACTTATACTGACTATTTTCTGCGTTGGTCTGTGTTAAATCCGTATTAGTCAGTGCTTGAAGACACCAAATGCCAAATCGCTCTCTTTTTTGAAAATTAATTTTAATTCCCCTGTTAAAATAATTTTTTTCAACTGATAAATTTATAATTTGCGGATTCTGTTTTAAAAAATCCCCGACATTATTGTTCCAAACCAATATATTATTCGCTCCCAAAAATTTCGCTAATTTTGAACGGCTATTAAAAAAACTTTTGAGTTCTTCTGTATCTGTATCCGTATTAATTCTCGTAATTTTAAATAACGGCGAATAAACAACGGCGTAAAAAATTCCGGCCAATAATAATAGAAAAACCGCCAATCCGATATAAATTTTTATTTTAAAAATCCGCCCACTTTTTTTCCTTTGTTTTTCATCAATATAAAATTCCATAATTATTGCGAAATTTTATCAAATCCCAAATATTTCTTTAAAACTTCGGGGATAATCACGCTCCCGTCTTTTTGCTGATAATTTTCAAGGATGGCAACAATAGCCCGAGAAACCGCGATAGCGGTACCATTAAGCATGTGTAAAAATTCCGTAGCGCCGCTTTTACGCTTAACTTTGATATTAAGGCGGCGGGATTGGTAGGTCGTCGTGTCTGAAGTTGAAGTCACTTCTCCCCAGCCGTTTTTGGAAACCATCCACGCTTCCAAATCGTATTTTCGATAAGCCGGCCCGCCCAAATCGCCGGTGCAAATATCAATTACCCGAAACGGCACCCCTAAATCTTTAAAAATTTCTATTTCAATATTTTTAAATTCCGTATGTATTTTTTCCGAATCTTCGGGCAAAACGTAAGCAAACATTTCCACTTTTGAAAATTGGTGCACGCGATATAAACCGGCGCTGTGTTTTCCGTATCCGCCGGCTTCGGTTCTAAAACAATGGGACAATGCCGCGTATTTCAAGGGCAATTTTTCTTCGGGAATTATTTCATTCATATGATAACCGCCCATTGTGATTTCCGCGGTTCCCACTAAGCTTAAATCCGAATTTTCAATTGAATAAACTTGAGTTTCCGGACCGCGCGGATTAAAACCAATTCCTTCTAAAATGGCGTCTTTTGCCAAATCCGGAGTAATAAAAGGAACAAACCCTTTGGCAATTAATTTATCAAGCGCGAACCTGATTAAAGCTAATTCTAACAACACGCCTTCATTTTTAAAATAATAAAATTTTGAACCACTCACTTTTGTCGCTCTTTCAAAATCAGCCAAATCAAGATTTTCCATTAATTCTTCGTGCCCCTTCGGCTCAAAATCAAATTTTGGCGGTTCGCCATATTTTTCAATCTCTCTGCTTCTAGTTTCTTCTTTGCTGACCGGCGCCGCTGAATGCGTCATATTGGGAATTTGCATTAAAAGCGTTTTCCATTCTTTTAATGTTTTATCCAATTCCGGCTCCAATTTTTCTAAATTTTCTTTGATAATTTTTCCTTTTTCAATAATTTCATTTTTATTTCCGCCGGATTTTAAAATATCGTTTAATTTATTTTTTTCGGATTTTAATTCGTCAATTTTTATTATAAATTCCCTTCTCTTGTCGTCCAATTCCAAAAGCCGCTCAACATCGCATTGAAAATTGCGGTTTTCGCAATTTTGCTTAACCGCTTCTTTATTTTCACGAATGAATTTTATATCTAACATACAAATATTTTAACCCAAAAATCGCCGAAAAACAAATTTAAAATGGCAGAGAGTTAATTCCTTCCCTGCCATTTAAAAATTATCTTGATTTTATTCTCGCAGCGCTTTTTAAATAAGAATCGCGCTGCTACTGTTCTTTTATATATCTTTTCGCCCATATTGACGGGAGTATTGGTCCCCATGGCCTTTCAATAATGAGGCATAGAGAATGAACCACAATCTATCCCTGACGCGCCCATTTTTATAACCCTTTCAAAGTCTTCATAGTCCCAAATACTCGGGGCTATAACCTGCGTCTTTGACGCATTAAGCAACTCTTCCATTATCGGCCAATTTATCGGCTGGGCCGCTTTCCCAGATATTGCGCCGCCTCCTTCTACAGGAACGCTGTTTATCCTTAAAGCTTTTACCATTCCTTCGGTTTCTTTAGCAATAAACTTATAATTATTACTACCCTTCCCCACCTTCATAATAAAATCAACTTCACTGAAATTCTTTTTAAGAAATTCGATATTTCTAATACCTTCATTTGCGCCCATACGAACATCCTCGCGATGGCATGAAATATTGTATTCAAAAGCCAGAACATTTGGAAATTTTGCGAACATGGCGCCAATCATTATCCGTAAATCGTATTTTTTCTTGCCGGTAAACGAGATTATAATATTATCTTTCTTTTTTATCTCTTTTCCATTATCCAAAATAAATTTATTGAACCCAGGATTATTTAAGCCATAATTGTTCCACCAACCATGGCTTATCGGCCTTATTTTTTTCAATCCGACCATAGGATGGAATGTTATAGTTTTCGTGGTAATGGCAAACAAAGACGGGTCATATATCCCCATTTTAGATAACAGATAAAAAAGAATTTTATGCGCTTCTGTCGCTCCATTGCCGTCAAACCCCATCATCCCCGAAGACATAAAGAATAAATATTCCTTTCCATTGGAAAATCTTATCATCTATCTCACCTCCTTTTTAAAATTAATCTGCTTTACTCAACAAGCTCAACTTGCTCTACGCCACTATCCAATAATCTCACAACCTCGTTCTTCTTGTCGTGTAAAAACCGCGTCTTGCATTTAGCGCAATAAAACGGACAAGGATCTATGGGCACTAAAATAATTTCGCCGCACAGACATTTTATCTTCTTTCTTTCTTTATATATTGCTTCTATTAATACGGATTCATCTATTATGTCGTTCTCTTTCATATTGCCTCCCTTATTAATTTTTTAATTTAGCCACATGCTAACTGAATAAATTTAAACAAAAAATCAAGATGAAGTCAAATTTTTTAAAATCCGGCAAAAATAAAAACAATCAGCGTTATCATTAAAATCTGCGAGATAACGCCCCAAAACGGTCTATTTTGAAAAATGCGCTTGCCGTGAATCGCAAGATGAAATTTATGCAGCGGTTCCAAAACGCGCCATTTTTTGATCACAAACAACGCTTCCAATATATCCGGCAAAATAGCGCCGAAAACAATTAGGCCGAATAAAATAAAACCTGAAAAATTTTTCGGAAAACCGATTATTAAAATCGCACCCGCCAGTCCAGTTGCACCGTCCAATAAATTTTTAAGCAAATCTTTCGTTAAAAAATTTTTCTTAAAAACAAATAATCTTTCTCCGCCTTCGTCAAGGCTACGGCGGACAAGTCCGCTTTCTTTCGGGAAAGATAACATTTTATAATCCCAATGCGGCAAAGCGTCAAGCGCAAAGTGGCTCAAAAGCGACGCAAAAAAAATAAGCGCCGCGTTCGTAAAATTTAAAGGTCGGCTTAATAATGGCGCCACAACCGCTGAAGCGGCAATTATATGAGAAGAAATAATCACTTTGGCCTTAATGTCGGAAAAATAATCACTTCTTTTATATTGTGTTTTTTCGTTATTAAAGACACAAGCCGGTCAATGCCGATGCCTAAGCCGGCTGCCGGCGGCATCCCATAATCCAAAGCTTCCAAGAAATCCTCATCCAGCCGCGAAGCTTCCGCGTCTCCTTTGCGATAATTTCGTTCTTGTTCTTCCATTCTGACGCGCTGGTCATTCGGGTCGTTTAATTCTGAAAATCCATTGACGATTTCCATTCCGTCAACAATTAATTGAAAACGTTCCGTCAGCGCCGGATTATCGGAACAAGATTTCGCGAGCGGTGAAATTGATTTCGGATAATGAGTGATAAGGGTCGGATTAATAATTTTCGGACGCACTTCTTTCTTAAAAATTTCGTCAATTTCTTCTATCTTCATATCTTTCAAATTTCTTCCGGCATATTTTTTAATCGCTTCTTCATATTTAATTTTAGACCATGTGCCGCCGATAAATTTTTTAAGAAGCTTTTTCGTAAATTTCATTAATCCCTCCCAATCCTGATAAGCCCAATAAAGCTCAAGCATCGTAAATTCGGGATTATGGTCCCTGTCAATTCCTTCATTCCTGAAAACCTTACCGATTTCAAAAATTTTCTCAAAACCTGCGACTAATAATCTTTTAAGATAAAGCTCGGGAGCGATGCGCAAATAAAAATCAACATCCAGAGCATTGTGATGGGTAATAAAAGGTCTTGCCAAAGCGCCGCCGGGCAGCGCCTGAAGCATCGGTGTTTCCACCTCGTTAAAACCGGTCATTAATAAATCTTTTCTTATGTTTTGAATAATTTCAGAACGCTTATTTATAATCTCTTTGACTTCGGGATTTAAAAAAATATCCAAATATCTTTTGCGATAACGTTCTTCAACTTCTTTTAACCCGTACCACTGCGACGGCAAGGGCCTTAAACTTTTTGCCAAGAGCCGAAAATTTTTAATTTCAACGCTTTTCTCGCCGGTTTTTGTTTTAAATAAAATTCCGCCGACTTCAATAAAATCTCCAATATCTAAATTATCCTTGAATAACGTAAATTCTTTTTTTAGATTGTCTTTTCCCCGACGTTGAGTCGGGGAGCCGACCAGCGCGTCGGCTTTAAGTACGCCCTGAATTTTGCCGCTTTCGTCGCGCAAATCGTAAAAAGCGATATTGCCCATCACGCGCATCCCAAAAATCCTTCCGCAAATAAAAATTTTCTTGCGCGATTTTGACAATAATGGAAAGTTGGCCAGCGCTTCCGAAATTTTATGAGTCCGTTTTGATTTTTCCGGATACGGGTCAATTCCGGCTTTAATAAAATTTTCCAGCTTCTTTTTGCGTTCTTGAATAATGTCTTCAAGCATATTTACTCTATTTTCATTATTTTATATTCAACTTTTCCTCCAGGAGTTTCTATTTTTACGACATCGCCTTTTTTCTTTCCCAAAAAAGCTTTCCCAAGTGGAGATTCATTAGAAATCAAATTTGCTTCCGGTCGCGCCTCATTGGAACCGACAATAGTATATTTTAATTCCCTGCTTCCTTTTTTAACTTCAATCGTGGAACCCACTTGAATAATGTCTTTTCCACCAGTTTTTTTAATAATACTGGCGTTCCTTAAAACGTTTTCCAATTCAAAAATCCGACTTTCAACGCGCGCTTGTTCTTCCTTGGCTTCGGAATACTCGGCATTTTCCGAAAGGTCGCCGTATTCTTTAGCGCGTTTAAGACGCTCGGCAACTTCCTTGCGAGCTTCTTTTTTTAACCTTTCCAACTCTATTTTTAATTCTTCGTATTTATCTTTTGAAAGATATTGCATAATATAAATTTCTAATTTTTATATTTCCCCATCGTCAACCAATACCGTATTTTAACTACTTCCCACAAAACTTGTAAATAAGTTGTGGCTTTTACTTTTGAGAAAGGATTATTAACCCAAACAACCGGAATTTCTTTTATTTTATAGCCGAACTTTTTCGCCAAAGATAAAACTTCAACGTCAAATCCCCAACGGTTTGTTTTTAATAATGGAAAAATTTTCTCGGCCGCTTCTTCGGTAAACGCCTTGAATCCGCATTGCGTGTCCCAAATACCAGGCAAAAGTAAAAATTGGATTATTAAATTACCGATATTACCGCCCAATCTTTTATACCACGGCTGAGGCGGCACCAATTGAGCTCCTTCAATATCTCGCGAACCAATCACAATATCATAATCTTCTTTAAAATGAGGGGTCATCTTGTTAAATTGGTCAATGGCAGTAGAATTATCAGCATCCATAAATAATCTGATTTGCCCCTTTGCTTCCAACATTCCGTACTTTACCGCTCCGCCTTTGCCGGGAACTTTGCATTTTATTAATTTTAAATTATCAATCAAATGCATAAATCTTTCAACAATTTCCGGCGTGGCATCAGTGGAATTATTGTCAACTACAATAATCTCATAAGAAAAATCGCCGCGTTTTAAATGCTTATTAATATCAATCAAAGTGAGCGGCAAGTGCTTGGCCTCGTTATAAGCCGGAATTATGACGGATAAAAATGGTTTTATCATTTGGGTATTTTGTTATTTTACAGGCTTTTACATTTGCGTCAACACTATCGACCCCTTATCAATAATCGCGACCGTGTGTTCAAAATGAGCGGACAAGGAACCGTCGGCCGTTGCCCAGCTCTCGTCCTTCTTTTGAATAATTTTTCCGGTGCCAACGGCAAACATCGGTTCAATCGCTAAAACCATTCCGGATTTCAATTCAATCCCCTTGCCTCTTTTCCCAAAATTATAAATAATCGGGTCTTCATGAAGTTCGCGACCAATACCGTGTCCAGTAAGTTCTTTTATGGTTTTTACCCCGAATTTCTTGGCAATTTTTTCAATTACCCAGCCGATGTCCCCTAAAAAATTTCCGGGTTGCGCGATTTTAATCGCTTCTTCCAATGCTATTTTTGTCGCTTTTATTAATTTTCCAGCTTCCGGAGAAATTGTTCCAATGCCGACGGTTACGGCGGCATCCGAATAAAATCCTTGATACTTAACGCCGAAATCAAGTTTCAAAACATCTCCATTTTTCAACCGGTAATCATTCGGCAAACCATGCACTATCACATCATTAATTGAAGCGCAAATCGTCGCCTGATACGGTTTTAAGGCGCCGTTCGGACGATAATTTAAAAAAGCCGGCTCAGCCCCCGATTCTTCAATCAGCTTAAAAGCCAATTTATCCAAATCCTTCAAAACCGTTCCCTCTTTCGCTTCTTTAATCACTTGTTTAAAAACTTTAGCCAAAATCGCCCCCGAAGCGGTAATAGATTTTATTTCCGAAGAAGTTTTTATTTTAACACCCATTTTAAAATTGATTTATTTACTTTTGACGGCACGGATTTTCCGTTAATGCGAATAATTTTATATCCGCGTTTTTCCAATTTTTTAATCGTCGGCAAAGTTCTCTCGTTATATTCTTTGAGCCTGATTTTAATAGTTTCCGGATTATCAAGCGTCCGGCGATAAAATTTCCCGCCGCAAAAAGGACACATAGAAAGTTTAAAAGTTTTAAAGTTCAAAAGTTTGCTCAATACTTGTGTCCCGCAAACGGAACAAATAAGACGATTACTGTTTCTTTTGACCGAAGCGCTTTCTGGAACATCAATTTTAAAAATAAGAATATTTTTTTTATTATAATGCTTTTCCAAAACATCAACTAATCCCTTTATTTTTTTATCGCCGAAGGCCTCGTAAAGCGTTCTTGGCGAGCCACTAAAAACAATGCCGAACCCCGATTTTGATATTTTTTTTGTCTTTTCGCTTAAAATTTTCAACACCCAGGAAGGAGTAAGCAACATCCCAGAATCAAACAATTTTCGTTCAGCCTGAATGATTTTATTGCGCGCGTTAATGGGATTATAAATAATTTGTTCAAGATATCTTCCTGTATCAAAATGAATTAAACCGAGTTTATCGGCTAAAAGCTGGGCTTGAGTGCCTTTGCCCGAACCGGGAGGTCCGTAAATTATAATGGCTATCATAATTATATTTCCTCGTATTCCCTCATCGTCAATTGAGAATTTATCTGTTTCATTGTTTCTAAAGCCACGGAAACAACGATAAGAAGCGCCGCGCCGCCGATGGTAAATATCGTAATTCCGGTAATCATCTGGGTAATATTCGGTAAAATGGCGATTAATCCCAAAAAAAGCGCGCCGCTGAAAGTAAGACGGCTGATTATTTTTGATAAAATAGCGGATGTTGATTCGCCCGGCCTGACTCCGGAAATAAAACCTCCGGCGCGCTGAAGATTCTTGGAAATTTCTTTCGGGTCAAAAGTAACGGCCGTATAAAAATAAGTGAAAACAACGACTAAAATAAAGTAAAGAGACGAATGAACATATTGGTTGCCGAAAAAAGTATTCACCCAATCATTAAGTTTTAAAGCAAAATCTTGAGAAAAAATAGAAGCGATTTGGGCAAAAAATTGGGGAAAAAGCAAAATGGAAATAGCAAAAATAATCGGAATTACACCCGCTTGGTTGACTTTCAACGGCAGATAACTGGAAGCGCCGCCGTACATTTTTGTTCCTCTCACCCGTTTGGCGTAAACAATCGGTATTTTTCTTTCACCCTCCTGGATAAAAACCACACCCGCGATAACCACCACCGCGACTGCCGCGAAAACAACATAAGTTAACAATTGCGAAGGGTCATACGAGATAACGGCATTATAAATTATGGTCGGTAATCCGCTCACAATGCCGGCAAAAATTATAAGAGAAATACCGTTGCCGATTTTTTGTTCGCTGATTAATTCTCCAAGCCAAACCACAATCATTGTTCCGGCCGTAACCAAAAGAACGTCAATTACAATATCAAACAACCCTGATTGCGGGATTACCGCTTTTGAGCGCAAAATATTCAAGAATCCGTAGGCCTGCAAAAACGCCAACGGAACAGTTAAATATCTTGAATAACGATTGAATTTTGCGCGACCGGCCGCTCCTTCCTCATAATAAATTTCCTTCAAATGAGGAAAAATCATGGTTAAAAGTTGCATTATAATTGTTGCCGTAATATACGGCGCGACGCCAAGCATGGCGATTGACAAGTTTTCCAAACCGCCGCCGGAAAACATACTTAGAAATCCGAATAATTGATTTGACCCGAAAAATTCTTTTAATCTTAAAACATCGATATTCGGCAAAGGCACCGCGGTCAAAACGCGGAAACAAATCAATAAAAAAGCCACAATGAAAATCTTATTGCGAAGGTCTTTGATTTTAAAAATTTGAAAAAAATTAGTCATAATTTTTTTAAATTTTATGAAATTTAATTTGAAGAATATTGGTCATACTACTTTTCCGCCAGCGGCTTCAATTTTTTTCTTGGCATTCTCGGAAATTTTCAACCCCTCCACTTGAAAAATTTTTTTAATTTCGCCATTACCCAAAATTTTTACTTTCTTGTCTGATTTTTCCATTAAACCCGCTTTAATCAAAACCTCTCTGTTTATTATTCCGCCTTCAATTTTCTTGTTCAAGTCTTCAATATTAATAACCGCCGGTTTCTTTTGAAGCGATTTATTTTTAAGGCCGCGAAGTTTCGGCAAGCGCTGAACCATTTCTCTTTCGGCCGGCTTGATGCGATGTCCGGCTCTTGATTTCTGACCTTTTTGCCCTTTCCCGGAAGTAGTACCGCGCTTTCCTCCGCGCCCAACACGTTTCTTATTTTTCTTTTTAAATTGTGATTTTAATTCGTGTAATTGCATAATAATTTAGAATTATAAATAATAAAATTTATCTACCATACTTCATTATTCTTTATTCTTTAATTTCTTTAACGCCTCTATCGTCGCCATCGCATTTGTTAATTTATTTTTAGTGCCGCCAAGACATTTCGCGGTTGCATCCCTGACTCCTACTAAAAGAAGCACAATCCTAACTGAACCTCCAGCTTTTAGACCATGACCCTCCTTTGCCGGCTTTATCAACACTTTTGCGGCGCTGAATTTAGCTTCAACTTCATGCGGTATTGTCTTACCTTTTAATTTTAATATTATTAAATGTTTTTTGGCATCAATCTTGGCTTTATCAACGGCCTGCATGACATCCATTCCCTTGGCAATTCCTATACCAACAGTGCCTTTTTCATTTCCGATGACCACGGTTGCCCTGAATTTAAAACGTTTTCCGCCAGCCATAACTCTGGTAACGCGCCGCAAGTCAATAACCTTTTCCTTAAATTCAGAAGGCTGTCTCTTTATATCTCGCGATACTCTTAAAAATCTTTTTTCAGTTGTTTGTCCTTGTTGATTCATTATTTATAATTAAATTTTTAATCCCGTTTTCCGCGCGGCATCGGCAATAGCTTTAACGCGGCCGTGATATTTGTAATCACCCCTGTCAAAAATCGCATTTTTTATTCCTTTTTCAACCGATTTTTTTCCAATAATTTCTCCCAATAATGTCGAAGCATCTTTTGAAGAAATTTTTGACGCGCTAACCAATGTTTTACCAGTTGAATCATCAATTAATTGCGCGTAAATATAACGATTGCTTTTAAAAATAGAAAATCTCGGCTTCTCCGGCGTTCCTTTAGTTTTAGCGCGCACGCGCGTTTTTCTGCGCTCTCTTATTTTGTTTAATTTTTTTCTCTTGTTCATCCCTCACCCTTCAAAGATTGCTTGTAAATTTTTATAAAATTTACAAGATAAATCTTGTGAAGATTAAATTAATTTATTTTATATATAACATAAAAATATTTTATTTCCCAAACTCTTCATTATCTTTGAAGGGTGAGGGATTATTTTGTTGCTCCAGCTGCTTTCTTGCCTTCCTTTCTCCTGATTATCTCCCCTTGATATCTAATCCCCTTGCCCTTATACGGTTCGGGTTTTTTAAGGGCTCTTATCTCAGCCGCCGTTTGACCGACTAAAAATTTATCAATTCCTGAAATTTTAATGGTATTTTTTTCAACCGCTATTTTTATCCCTTCTCGGGGCTCCACTTTCACCGGATGAGAGAATCCAAGATTCAGTAATAAATTATTGCCATCCATTGAAGTGCGATAACCAACTCCTTCAATCTCCAATATTTTTTCAAATCCTTCTTTCACTCCGATTATAGCATTATTCATTAACGCCCTCATAGTTCCCCAATTGGCCTTTGATTGCCGAGATTCGTCCAAAAGAGACACCATAATTTTTTTCCCGCCAACTAGCTGATTATCTATATCAACTTTAACGCCGAACATAATTTTTAATGAAGATTCTCCGTTTTTTCCTTTAAAATTAAAAACATCGCCGTTAATTTTAACGTCAACATCTTCGGGTATAATTATTGGTCTTTTTCCTATTTTACTCATAATTTTAGATTACCATATTTCAAATAACGCTAATCCGCCCATTTTCGCTTTTCTGGCTTCTTGACCGCCCATAATTCCTTTTGAAGTTGAAATCACTATTAATCCATAACCATGTTTCACGAGCCTGATTTTTTCAAAGCCGACATAAATACGGCGAGACGACTTGCTAATTAATTTTATTCCATTAATCGCTCCCTTATTCTCAACATATTTCAATTTAACGTCAAAATAACGCTTGATTTTTTGCCCTTTCTTTTCAAAATTCTCTATATAATTATTAGAAGCTAAAACTTTTAAAACGCCTTCATCCATTTTTGAATAAGGAATTTTTACATTTTCTTTCTTTACCGCCTGAGCATTTTTAAGTTGTGTTAATAAATTTATATACATTTCAAATAATTTTTACCATGATGCCTTCTTTACTCCTGGTATTTCTCCCCTGCTCGCCATTTCTCTGAAACAAATTCTACATAATCCAAAATCCCTGATATATCCTCTTTTCCTACCGCATTTAAAACAGCGACGTACGCTTCGTGTTGAAAATTTCGGTTTCTTTTTTGCTCTTGCGATTACTGATGTTTTAGCCATTTATTTCTTTAACGGTATTCCCAGTTTTCTGTACAATTCCGTTGCTTCTTCTTTTGTTTTAGCATTACTCACAATACTGATTTCCAATCCGAAGTCAAATTTTAAGAGCTCTGGATTGATTTCCGGGAATACGACGTTTTCTTTTAATCCGATTGTCAGATTGCCGTTGCTGTCAATATTTTTAAGGTCAATCCCCTTAAAATCTTTCACGCGAGGCAATGTAATTTTAACCAATCTTTCCAAAAAATCTTTCATTCGCCGGCGCCGTAAAGTCGCTTTCATTCCCACAACCTGTCCCTCTCTTGTTTTAAAGCCCGCGATTGATTTTTTAGCCGATGTTAACGCCGGCTTTTGTCCCGTTATTGTGGCAAAATCCCTTACTATCTCCGGCAATATTTTATCGGTAAAATTAGGCTGCTGACTCATTTTTCCAACTCCAACATTAATAACAATTTTTTCCAAACGCGGAATAGCTAAATCATTCTTATGTTCGAATTTTACTTTTGTTTTTTTTATAATTTTCTTATTCATTGTATTAAATATTAGCGGAACATCTTTTACAAATTCTCGTCTTATTTCCTTTATCTATTTTATATCCGACTCTTGTTGTTTTTCCGCAAGATGAACAAAGAATCGCCACGTTTGAAACATCAATTGGCCTTGGAATAGAAATAATCTGTCCTTTTTCTCCTTGCTTCTTGGGACGAACATGCTTTTTAAAAATATTCAAATTCTCAACTAAAATTTTATTTTTAGCCGGAAAAACTTTTAAAACTTTACCCGTCTTGTTCTTATCTTTACCAGTCAATATTTTAATTATGTCATTTTTTCTAATTTTCATAACTTTTAAACTTATAAACTTTTAAACTTTATTATTAAACTATTTCTTCTGCCATTGTAACGATTTTTTCAAATCCTTTTTCTTTTAATTCCCTTGGAACCGGACCGAAAATTCTCGTGGCTTTGGGTTCTTTTTTTTCATCAATCAACACAACGGCGTTTTCACTAAATCTGATGTAAGAACCGTCGTTGCGACGCAAAGACTTTCTCTGCCTAACAATCACCACTCTCACGATATCTTTCTTTTTAACAGCCTTCCTCGGTTCCGCTTCTTGAACAGATGCGACAACCACATCGCCTATTTCCGCATAATGACGTTTTGTTCCGCCAAGAATCCTAAAACAGCGAACTATTTTAGCGCCGCTATTGTCTGCTACTTTTAAAATTGAACGTTCTTGTATCATATAATTTTCTCAATTATTTTCCATCTTTTCTCTTTGCTTATCGGCCTTGTTTCTTCTATCACCACTTTATCTCCGTTCTTATATTCATTTTTCTCGTCATGTGCTTTGAATCTTTCTGTAACTTTATAATATTTTTTGTAACGCGGATGTTGTTTAAGACGCGTGATTGCAACAACGCACGTTTTATCCATTTTATCCGATACAATTATACCTTGTAATTTTCTCATTTGTTTATTATCGTTAGTATTCTCGCAATTAATTTTTTAACGTTTTTAATTTCTTTAATATTCTTGACTTTCCCATAAAATAAATCAACCTTCAATTTTCTCAGCTTTTCTTGATATTCAGACAAATTTTTCTTAAGTTCCGGCAACGACCAATTTTTTATTTGTTTAATTTCTTGTTTTTTCATAAAAAATTATTTTTCCACTATTTTTGTTTTAACCGGCAATTTATGGCCGGCTCTTCTGAAAGCTTCCCTCGCTACTTCCCTAGACACTCCGTCCATTTCAAATAAAATCCTGCCGGGCCTTACCGGAAAAACATAATGGTCAACCGCCCCTTTGCCGCCTCCCATTGTCACTTCCGGAGGCCTTTTTGTAACCGGCTTGTCGGGAAAAATTCTTATCCAAATATTCCCCCCTCTTTTTGTAAAATGAGTAATCGCCTTTCTCGCGGCTTCTATCTGCCTTGAATTAACCCATGCGCTTTCCAAGGATTGAATGCCAAAACTGCCAAAACTTAAATGTGTTCCTCTTGTTTCCGTTTGGCGCTTTCGCGATCTGCCCTTATGCCATTTTCTATGTTTTACTTTTTTCGGTATTAACATACTTTTATACTTTGAAACTTTTAAACTTTCTTATTAAATATCTCTCCTTTATAAATCCATACTTTTACTCCCACTGTGCCAAAAGTGGTAAAAGCCGTGGCTTCGCCGTAATTAATATCAGCTCTCAATGTTTGAAGCGGCAATCTGCCTTTTGCCAATTGTTCCGTTCTGGCGATTTCCGCTCCGTCCAATCTTCCGGAAACTTTAATTTTCGCTCCCTTAACTTCCCTGTTTTGTATTACCTGTTCAAGATATTTTTTGATTGTTCTTCTAAAAGGCATTCTTTTCTCCATATCCCAAGCGATATTTTGAGCGACAATATTGGCCGAAATATCTGATCTCTTCAATTCTTCAATATTTAAACTTAAAAAAATTTTATTCTTGGCGTCTTTTATTTCTCTCATTTTTTTCAAAGACGCTTCCAGAGCCTTTGTCAATTCTTCTACCCCTTTCCCTCCTCTGCCAATAATTAAACCGGGTCTTGCCGCTTTAACCACAATTTTACATTTATCCCCCATTCTTTCTATCTCAACGCTGTCAATGCCGGCATTCTTAATTCTTTTATCAATAATTTTTCTGATTAAAACGTCTTCTTCTAATAATTTTGCGAAATCAAATTTCTTCGGAAACCATCGAGATTTCCAATCCTTTGTTATCCCTATTCTAAATGATATTGGGTTAATTTTTTGAGCCATATTTATATTGATTTCCTTCTAAACATCCTTTTTGTAAAACCTAATTTTTCAACCGGTTTCACTTCCTTTATTATTTCTTCTTCTTTTGATTTTTCTTTTGCTTCAAATTTTTCTTTTTTGATTTTTTCCGCTACGCTTTTTTTAATTCTTTCCTGTTTAACTATTTTAAATCTCGGCTTTTTCGCTTTTTCTGATTCGCCCAAAATTAAAGTAATGTGGCTTGTTTTTTTTTGAATCGGCGTGGCTCTTCCCTGCGCTCTGGGCATAAATCTTTTCAGCATTGGCCCCTGGTCAACTCTTATTTCTTTAACAAATAAATTTTCCAATTGAATATTTTTTTGCTTGGCATTGGCGATTGCCGAACGCAAAAGTTTCAAAATCGGTTCGCCCGCTTTTTTGGAATTCAGCAAAAGCTGGGCTTCGGCTTCATTCGCCGACAATCCCTTAATCATATTGGCAACCAATCGCGTTTTACGCGGCGCCATTCTCAAATAATTAAGTTTTGCTATTGCTGTATTCATATATTTTTTAACTTTAAAACTTTTAAACTTTCTTTTCCTCCGTCTTCTTTTCCAATTCCTTTTGCATTTTTCCTCCATGCCTGATGAATTTTCTCGTTAAAGAAAATTCTCCCAACCGGTGGCCAATCATTTCTTCGGTCACCCTTACGCTGATAAAATTCTTGCCGTTATGGACGCCAAACGTAAAACCAACCATTTCCGGAGAAATTTCCGAATCGCGCGACCAAGTCTTAATAATCGTCGGGTCGCCCGATTTCAATTTTGACATCTTTTTTAATAATTTTTGGTCAACATAAGGACCTTTTTTTGAACTTCTACTCATCCCTCACCCTTCAAAGATTTTAATTTTCATTTAAAAAATGAAAAATATTGATTCTTTGAATTTTTATTTTTATTTGAATTTTTATCCACTTACTCTTCAACCCCTCACCCTTTAATTTTAAAGGGTGAGGGGTTATTTTTTTAAAATATCTTTGAAGGGTGAGGGATTATTTTCGTCTTTTTATAATATGCTTATTGCTCCACTTCTTTTTATTTCTTGTTTTTCTTCCGCCGGTGATCTTGCCCCACGCCGTTTTCGGTTTTCTTGTTCCGCGCGGCTGTCTGCCTTCGCCTCCGCCGTAAGGATGGTCACAAGGATTCATCGCGGTTCCTCTGACTGTCGGCCTAATGCCCATTCCTCGTGAACGACCGGCTTTACCGATATTCGTTAAACTCCATTCAGAATTGGAAACTTGTCCCAGAGAAGCAAAATTATCCCATTTTATCTTTCTCACTTCTCCCGAGGAAAGCTTTAAATTCGTCCAACCGTTTTCTTGGGCTAAAACTTGCGCGTAAGATCCGGCTGACCTTGCCAACACTCCGCCCGCGCCTTTATTCAATTCAATGTTATAAACTGAATATCCGACCGGAATATTTTTTAATAATAAACGGTTTCCATCTTTAAGTTCAGCTGCTTCCGAAACTAAAATCTCATCTCCGACTTTCATATTTTTATTAGCTAAAATATAAGAACGCTCTCCGTCGCGATAAACAATTAAAGCGATAAAAGCCGTCCTGTACGGGTCATATTCTATCGTTTCAATTTTGGCCGGAACGTTCAGTTTATTTTGCTTGAAATCTATCATTCTGTAAAGTTTTTTATTGCCTCCACCCTGGTGGCGAACCGTAATTCTCCCCTGATTGTTTCTGCCGGAACAATTCGGCAATCTTTTTACAAGCGCCTTAAACGGTTCAACCATACTTAAAACTCCCCGATATGTCGGAACTGTCATATTTCGCCTTGATGGAGTTGTTGGTTTATATTTCTTCATCCCTCACCCTTCAAAGATTGCTTGTAAATTTTATAAAAATTTACAAGATAAATCTTGTGAAGATTAAATTTTAATTTATTTTATATATAACATAAAAATATTTTATTTCCCAAACTCTTCATTATCTTTGAAGGGTGAGGGATTATGTCGGCATTACGTCAATTTTATGACCCTCTTTTAACGTCACTATCGCTTTTTTATGTCCCGGAACTTTCCCTTTACTGCGCCCCAGTGATTTAATTTTCCCTTTTTTATTAATTATATTCACCGATAAAACTTTCACTCCATAAATTGATTCTATCGCTTTTACCACCTGCGGCTTATTGATTTTTTTATCAACCAAAAAAGCGTATTTTCTTAAATCAATTAAATGGCCGACTTTTTCGGTTATCCACGGATGTTTTATTTTCATCGTCTCCTGCGGATTAATAATCACTTTCTCAACTTGCGCCGTAATTTGATTTTTTATTGATTCTGATTTTTTTTCTCCCGAATTCACGGACAAGTCTTTTTTTGATTGTGTTTTTTTTAAAATACCCATTTATTTATAGTGTTTTTCTATTTCACTTATCGCCTCTTTTTCAAAAATAATATTTTTATATTTAAGTAAATCATGAACATTTAGTGATTGCGAGCTAATGGCATCAATATTTTTTATATTGGAAACGGCTTTATTTATATTGTTTTTTAAAGACGAAACCAAAAGAACGCTTTTTTTATTGCCGAACAAATTATTTAAAAACTTCGCCATCGTGGCTGTCTTGGATTTTTTAACGTCAAATTCAAATTTTTCAAAAATTTTCAAATCGCCGTCTTCCGTTTTCTTTGATAAAACGCTGAAAATGGCCGATCGGTTCATTTTCTTGTTTATTTTTTTCGCAAACACCCTTTCTTTTGACGGACCAAAAGTAACGCCGCCGCCTTTCCAGATAGGTGAACGGCTTGACCCGTGCCTTGCCCGGCCGGTTCCTTTTTGTTTCCACGGTTTCTTGCCGCCGCCGGAAACTTCTCCTCTCCCCTTGGTGTGCGCCAATGGCGAACGCTGATTAGCAATCTGCGCCAAAAGCGCCTGATGTATCAAAGTAGGATTGAATTTAACCTTAAAAATCCTTTCCGCCAAATCTATCGTTCCACTTTTTTCATTTTTTTGATTATAAATATCAACTTTCATACTTTATAAACTTTATAACTTTACAACTTCCAACAATATTCCTTTCATTCCCGGGACCGCGCCTTTTAGCGCTAAAATATTATTTTCCTTATCAATTAAAACAACCTTTAAATTTTTGACTGTCACTCTTTCGGTTCCCATATGGCCGGCCATTCTCAATCCCGGCACAACTCTTTGCGGGGCCGTGGCGCCGATTGAACCCGGAGCCCTATGACGATTCTTTTGGCCGTGAGTTTTCGGACCACCGGCAAATCCATGCCGCTTTACCCCTCCCTGAAATCCGCGGCCCTTGTTTAAGCCGCTCACCTTCACTTTATCGCCCTCGCTGAATTGTTCAACTGTCAAAACATCTCCAACTTTTAAGCTTTCCAGTTCTAAAACTTTAAACTCTTTGAGATGCCTAAAATTACCCAAATCTTTTAAGTGGCCCTTTTCCGGTTTGTTTATTTTTTTCTTTGTCGCGTCAAATCCGGCCTGAATCGCTTCATAGCCGTCTTTTTCTTTTGTCTTTATTTGCGTTATCGTTATCGGACCCGCTTGAATAAGCGTTACCGGAACAATTTTATCATCTTTCCAAATCTGGGACATTTTTAATTTTTTACCCAATATAAATGCCATAACAATAAAAACAGCCAGATTAGCCGGCTGCTTTTTCGCAATTCCCCGCGAAATAAACGCAAGGTGGCTAAATCTGTAAGTATTATTTTATGTTAAATAAAAATTTAACATTGTAATAAAGATAGCAAATAGGAAAATAAATGTCAACACGATAAAATATACAAACAAAAATCCGCCAAAAGCGGATTTTTGCATAAGCCCCCAAATTAGCGCCGCTCTTTTGTTATTATCAAACTGAAATTTCATTCATAACGATCATATGCTAAATAACTAAGGCTCAAGTGGTTTTTAGGATTTTTAAGCTTATTACCATGGTGAATTTACCATAATTGGAGTAGTATCTGGAAATTTTTCACCAACTTTTGGTGTCCATTTTTCTCCAAGATATACTTCAACCCCATCTCGATATATATTATTGACTTCTGCCCAAATTGCATATAATTCTAAATCTTTGTATTTAAGAATTTTTGCATCTTGCCTGTGAGCTTTTAAACGATCACGGATGTTCCCTTGTCCAACTCGTACAACCCATGGATTAACTCCGGCATGCCAAATCATATATACACCCTCCAAATCATCAAAATGAAAATGGTCTAAATCAAGGAAAAGAAAATTACACCATTGATCATTTTCACATTTTATCCAATTTAAGTTCATATTAATAATTTTTTATTATATTTACCAACCGTTTTATTAATATTTTCGAATTGCCGTTGGCGCGATACGCGACTATAAAAAAAATAAAAAAGGCCTCTTCCGACCTTTTTTATTGATTCTATCTATTGAATTTTATCAATAATGTAATCGGAGATAATGAGATTAAATCGTGTAAAAAATTACGTTTGATGTAATCCCCGATAATAAACCTATTTTATTTTTAATAATTATAACAAATAAAAATGTAAAAATCAATAGTTTAATTATTTTTATTTTATAAAAATTCTTAAAACGCTCTAAATGTTCTCTATAAACTGAAATTCAAAATGATCAGTTACTAATTTCCCCCCCGTTTCTTTTAATAACTCTTCCGGCGGAATATTTGGAAACTGATTCCGTATATTATTTGATACTCGAAAAGAAATCTGTTCCCATAAATGATCACTTTCATACTTTTTTTCTAATTTATCAAATCCTGGGAATTCATAATCTGGTTGATCTTTATATTGAAACAAAAAATTACCATCGTTTTTACGATAGAAGTCTGCAATTTCCACGGGGATTTTATTTCCGTTCCTATAAATAACCTTGTAATGTAGTATGTTCATATATTTACCCTATTTAATTCATTCAAAGTTTGCTTTAATAAATTTAATCTTATTTTAACATACTCACAAATTAAATCCAACTCATCATTTTTTGTTTTAAACTGAGCTCTTTTTGGCACATTATTTAAAATAACCGATCTAATTCTTGATTCTTTTATTTTCCCAATTTGATCTAAAACTTTTTGAACTATATTTGATTTTTTATAATCACCAATTTTATATAGTTCATTTAATACCTCAAATAAAGAATATTTACCTCCACCGACTTTTTTAAACATTGACTCTGCTTTTCGTGGAAAATCTCTTGTGAATAAATCTCTCATAAACTGCGGTCTATATTCTTCCATTTTCCACATTAAACTGATTCCGTTATCAAATGCCGGCGCAAGACGAATAAATTCGCCCGTATCTGCTTTTTCAAGCACGCCCCAATTATAATAATGTCTATCAGTGCCACCAATCAAAGCATCGAAAACCAGTAATTCAAAAAATTGATCCCAAAATTTATTGGAATTTTGATGATTATTAACATAATTTCTAATACTATCTACAACTACTTTAAGAGTATATACTCTTCTCTTTTCTTTTAAATTCTTTAAACTGGCAAACTTCTTATCAATTATAGATATAATGTCTGCGCCGTGTAATAAGTCCTCGCTAAATCGACCTCGGCGTGTTTCTCTCTGTCTCCGAACATCTAATTGGATAAGAACACCGACTGAATGTTTAAATTCCAATGATTTGTATTGTGGAATATTACAAAGCCATGTCTTTTGCACGGGAAAACCAAAAAGTCTGCCTATATTTGACGCACAAACTTCTGACCTCAACTCTCCGATATCTTTGTCATATGTCTTGGCAAGAAAATAAACCCTCCCTTTTTTGCTTTGTTTGAGAACAATTTTATCGCGAGTACCAAAACCAACATTATCTATATTCCGCTGATGCCAATTTTTGAGATTGATAATTTTATTTAATTTCATAAACTTTCAACAATTTTAATCTCCTCCCCCGTCAAACCGTATAATTTATAAACTTTTTCGTCTATTTCTTTGTCGGTTTTATCTATTTCGGATTTTATAGAATTATATTTGTTAGAATTTTCAGCTAATTTATGAATTTCTTTATTAAGAGAAAGTATATTATTTACCAAATTAATTAACTGATTTTGTTGCTCTTTGTTCGCTTTATACACCGGAAAATTTCTAAACACTGCAACCCCAATATCTACACCAACACCTCTTTTTTTGCCATTAATATTAAACCAATTTCTCCCAAAACTGGAATTAAGTAATCCCAATAAATATTTCAAATCATAATCTTTATTTTTTTGAATAATCACTGAAAATGAAAACCCAACATAATATTTTTCATCGTCAAAACAGAATTCCGGAGATAAAAACATACCCTTACAAATAAGTTTTGGTTCTTTAAAATATTTATTATCTCGTGGACGATGCAAACCATATGGCGCATTTGACGACGTTATAAACTGCCCCATTTTATCCAAATGGGATTTAATGTGTGGGTATCCCTCATCAGCAATTTTGCTTTTTGTTTCTTTATCAGAATAAATAAGATATTCATTATTAAAATTAATACGATATTTTTTAATATCATTTGTATTGAGATATTTTTTGATCACTGATTTTTCTTTTTCATTTAAATTTAATTCTTTTAATTCTGCCCCTGATAATACAAAAACACCATCGCCAGATTTTAGTTCTTTATCCTTTATGTTCAACGACATTTTTTTACTTATTTTATCTGTTGCCTCAACTACACCCTGCGAAACATCATATAAATTCCCTAATAATAAACTATTTTCATTGCTTGTCTGAATATTTGTTTCAAAATTAATTGACGAATTTTTTATAACTTCCGAATATGGCAATTCTATGTATTTGGTGTCATCAATAGTCCCATTGAACGAATTCTTATCTATCTTAATATATGTTGTAATCGTGTTATTTTTATCTTTTATTTTTTCCCAAATATGTATCAGATGTCTTCCGCTAACATCTTCAAAAACACTAATATCTTGAAAATCAACGGCTCTTAATAAAACCATTTCATTTTGTAGGCGATCTATTAATTTTGTCGCGCCGGCGCTTTTCAAAAAATAACTGTTTGTAATAAAAGCCATTATTCCGCCGTCTTTTAAAATTTCGATTGATCTGTGTAGAAAAAAATACCAAAAATCCATTTTCCCTTGATAATATTTACCGAAATCACTTTTCCTAATTTCTTGAAACAATTCTTTATTATCAAGCTCTTTAAGATATGGCGGATTGCCGATAATCACATCAAAACCGCCCTGTTTGAAAACATCTGAAAATTCTTCTTGCCAATTAAACGGCTTTTTATCGCGATAATCTTTTCCAAATGCTTTTTTAAGTTCTTCGTCGGTTCCTGAAATTAAAGAATTGCCACATTTGATATGATCCGTAAGATATGGCAGTTTTGTTTTACGATCAAGAGAATTAATACAAAGATTAAGACGCGCAATCTCAACGGCTTTTTTGTCAAAATCAACGCCATAAAGATTTTGGGCGAGAATTATAAATTTAGTGATTTCATCGCCTTTATAGCCAAGTTCTTTGTATTTTTCCGTAAATACATCAAGCGCTTTGATAAGAAATGACCCTGAGCCACAAGCAGGATCTAAAACTTTTATTTTTAATAATTGATCAATTGTCTTACATTTATCTAAAACTGGTTGGAGCGCGTGGCGAACAATATAATCAACTATAAATGAAGGAGTATAATAAATTCCCTGTTCTTTTCTTTTGCCGGCATCTTTATCAATTGTTATTCCCTTTCTAGATTTTGAAAGCCGATGAGCGAGATAATGTTCATATACCGTACCCAAAACATCCGCAGGCATTATTTTAAAATCATATTCATAATATCCCTTCTTGCCGTAAAGTTTTTCAATAATTTTTTCTGTAGCTCCGCCATATTCATCCCATTCTTCAAATGGATGTTTGGAAAATAAATTTGAATTATAGATATTATCAAGCTCTCGAAATTTTTGTGCCATCGCTTGATAAAGCGACATATGGCCTTTACGATTTACGCTTGCCTCCCGTACAATGACTTTTAAAATATTCGGCTCCACACCCCTATCTTCCGCAACCCTCATAAAAATTAACCTATCAAGAAGTTTTTGCACGCCTTCATCTAAAAGATCGGGGTCTTTTTTAAGTTGCGGATTACACTGGATTAAAGATTTTGTAAGTATATCACGGCATTCATCCAAATCTTTATAAAGTGTGTCGCTTACCGGAATGCGCTCAAAAATTTTGCCTGATTTCGCGGCCTCTTTATTCAATAAATCCCCTTCGAAAGCGGATTTAGAAAGTAAGATAAGCTCGTCAAAGCGTGCGATATATTCGGTATAATGGAATGTTTTAAACCGCTTATCCGCAAGAGAACTTTTAATATTTTCCGCATTAAAAATTTTTAAATCCTCAAAATTAGTTAATACCGCCCAGGTAATACCCTTATTCCACGAATAACTTACCGCTTGATTGGCGGAATCAGGATTATTTATATCGACAGAGAATTTTTTCGCCTCAAGATAAAATCTCGGCCGACCATTCAAATAAAAACCATAATCAACCCGTTTACCGGAAATATTTTCTTCAGAAGTAACTTCATTTCTATTATGAACATCCCAACCCAATAAATGAAAAAGCGGTAGAATAAAATCTTTTTTAGTGTCTTCTTCTGTATAATTTTTTATTTTACCAGCCTGGCTGGCTTTTTCGTATTTCTCAATTAACCTCGTTATTTGCTGCTGTCCTTCTTGTTTGGTCATAAGTTTATTTTACCATATTGCTTATCAAAAATCCGCTTATAACCAAAAACCCCCCGCTTTGCGGGGGGTTTTTTATTATTTCATCTTTACTTCATCTTGATTTCTATGTCCACTCCCGCGGGAAGATTTAGACCGCCGAGAGATTCAATGATTTTTTGGTTAGGATTAAGAATATCCACCAGCCGCTTATGAACGCGAAGTTCAAATTGTTCACGGCTCGTTTTGTGAACAAAAGTTGAACGGTTAACGGTGTAACGCTTTATTTCCGTTGGTAAAGGAATCGGTCCAATAACTTCGGCGCCGTTGCGCAAAGCCGTCTCAATAATCTGCTTGACGGAATTGTCAATCAACCGATGGTCGTAAGACCTTATCCTTAATCTGATTTTTGATTGTAAATCTTCTTCTTTTTTAGCCATTGTAAAAAACTTTCTACTTACTACTTCGTGCCTGCTATTTAATTATTTTAGTTACCGCTCCCGCTCCCACAGTTTTTCCTCCTTCACGGATGGCAAACCTCTGTTTTTCTTCAAGAGCCACCGGCGCAATCAATTTGACATTAAGTTTTACTGTGTCGCCGGGCATAACCATTTCCATTCCTTCCGGCAAAAATGCTTCTCCGGTGACATCGGTCGTTCTGATATAAAATTGCGGTTTATATCCTTTAAAGAAAGGGGTGTGGCGTCCACCTTCTTCCTTGCTCAAAATATAAACTTCGGCTTCAAATTCAGTATGCGGAGTAACACTTCCGGTTTTTGCCAAAACTTGTCCGCGCTCCACGTCTTCTTTTTTAAGTCCGCGGAGTAAAACGCCGACATTGTCTCCGGCTCGTCCTTCATCAAGAAGTTTTTTAAACATTTCAATACCGGTGACTACGGTTTTTGCAGTTGGTTTTATTCCAATAATTTCAATTTCATCGTTGACTTTAACGATTCCCCTTTCAATTCTTCCGGTAACAACCGTGCCACGGCCTTCAATTGAAAATACGTCTTCAACGGGCATCAAAAACGGCTTATCGGTTTCACGAACCGGTTCTGGAATAAAATCATCAAGAGCTTTAAGCAAATCCAATATCGGCTTAGCCGCTTCATCGTCTGCTGAGGCCGCAACTAAAGCTTTCACGGCCGAACCGCGAATAATCGGTGTTGTATCGCCAGGGAATTGATATTTTTTTAAAAGCTCCCTTACTTCGGCTTCAACTAAATCAATAAGTTCCGGGTCATCAACCATATCAACTTTATTTAAGAAAACAACTACCGACGGAACGCCAACTTGGCGCGCTAACAAGATGTGTTCACGAGTCTGAGGCATCGGGCCATCAGCCGCGGAAACAACTAAAATCGCGCCGTCCATTTGAGCGGCTCCCGTAATCATGTTTTTGATATAATCCGCGTGTCCCGGACAATCAACATGTGCGTAATGCCGTTTTTCGGATTGGTATTCGGAATGATGAATGGCAATAGTAATACCGCGAGCTTTTTCTTCCGGAGCATTATCTATCTCATCAACCCTCTCCTCTTTATCAATAAGACCTTTTAATTTAAGGACATGCGTCATCGCGGCAGTCAAAGTAGTTTTGCCGTGGTCAACGTGTCCAATCGTGCCGACATTTAAATGCGGCTTATTTCTTTCAAATTTTGCTTTTTCAGCCATTGTTTTTAATGAATTACGAATAATGAATAATGAATTATTGATTTTTGCCATTCATAATTCATAATTCTTAATTCTTTATTCAATTTATTTACGACTTTTTTATTTTAACGACAATTAATATGATAGCCAATCAACTGCTTCGTGTCAATCCCCATTTATACAAACTCAATTATCGCCATCTTGGCGGCGTCATTCTTCCTGACTTTCGCCAATTTAATTATTCTCAAATATCCCCCCTTTCTTTCAATATATCGCGGCGCAATTTGATAATATAATTTTTGCCCCGCTTTATTGGTTAATCTTGATAAAATAATCCTTAAAGATGCCACGTTTTGTTTTTTAGCAAGCGTGACTAATTTTTCCGTTGCCGATTTAATCTCTTTGGCTTTCGCTTCCGTGGTTTCAATTTTTTCTTTAATGATTAAATTAGCGATTAAACTTTTTAAAAGAGCCCGGCGCTGGCCCTTTGCTCTATGAAATTTTCTTCCTTTTTTAAGATGCTTCATTATTTCTTTTTTTTCTTTTTTTCTTCTTTTTCCTTAACCGCTTTTTTCCCTTTTTTCCCGGCAGATGAAGTTTTCTCTAGTTCAATCTCTTTCACTTCAATCAACGCCACTTTTTCAATATGGTCTTTCAAAATATTCGCGGATTTATGAAGCGCTTTTGACGGCGTTATGCTTCCGTCCGTCTTAATAAAAATCCTTAATCTGTTATAATCCGTTCTTTCTCCAACGCGCATGTTTTCAACAACAAAATTCACGCCAATAACCGGACTGAAAAATGAATCAATGGCAATCACGCCCACTGGCAATTTATCGGCTTTTCTATTCTCTGCCGCCATATATCCCAATCCTTTTTCAACGGTTAATTCCATTTCAATTTCGGCATTTTTTCCGGTTAATGAAAGAATATGAGCGGAAAGATTAACGATTTCAATTTCAGAATTGACTTCAATATCTTTGGCTAAAATTTTTTTCTCTCCTTTCGCTTTTAAAGAAAGAACCTGCGGTTCATCGGAATAAAGCTTAAAGCGAATTTTTTTAAGATTTAAAATAATTTCCACAATATCCTCTTTTACGCCCGCTATGGTTGAAAATTCATGTTTTACGCCTTTAATTTTTATCTGGGTAATGGCGGCGCCGGGTAAAGAAGACAAAAGCGCTCTTCGCAAGGCATTGCCCAAAGTAAGGCCATAACCGGCATAAAGCCCTTCAACTTCAAAAACCCCCTCAATGTCGGTTTCCGAAACTTTTTTAATTTTTACTGTTTCACTAAGGTATTGATATTGCATATTTTTATCTGCTGTAATAATCCACGACCAAGTTTAGATCAAATAATAATTCTTCTGAAATTCTTGCTGGCAATGATTTTATTTTCGCTTCCACTTTATCGCCGTCAACTTGAAACCATTCCGGCGCGTCATGTTTTTTAATGATATTCTGTAAATCTTTAAAAATCAATAGATTCTTGGACAATGGATTTATTGATACAACATCGCCCGCTTTCACCAAATATGAAGGAATGGTTACTTTTTTATTATTGACAAAAATATGACCGTGGCTTACCAATTGTCTGGCAATTATTCTTGATGCCGCCAATCTAGTCCTAAAAGTTACATTATCAAGACGGCGTTCCAAAAGAACAATTATTCTCTGACTCGGTAATCCCTTTTTCATTATTTCTTTCACGATTTTTTTCAATTGTGATTCTTTCAAACCGTAGATTATCTTCATTTTCTGCTTTTCAAGAAGCTGTTGGCTGTATTCCGAGGCAGATTTGCGACGACGGCTCTTACCGTGTACGCCCGGCTTATAAGGGCGTCTTATCATCGCGCATTTCGGCGAATCACAACGCTCGGCTTTTAAACCAAGCTTAACTCCCAATGCGCGTTCTTTTTTTTCTTTGGCTCTTAACATTATAAAATTATACTCTTCTTTTTTTCGGCGGACGCGGACCATTATGCGGAATTGGCGTCACGTCTTTTATTGATAAAATACTAAATCCTTGACCTGCTAAAGATTTCAGGGCGGAATCTCTAGCACTACCAACTCCTTTCATCACCACTTCAATTTCGGAAAAACCGATTTTTTTTAATTTTTCGGACACAGCTGCCACCATTTTTGAAGCCGCGAATGGCGTGGCTTTTTTAGGCCCCGAAAAACCCAAAGAGCCGGCGGAAATCCACGCAACCACATTGCCTTTTTTATCGGTTGCCGTAAGCATGGTATTATTATAGCTGAAATTTACGTAAATCACGCCAACGCCTATTTTCCCAACCACTTGTCCGCTTTTTTTAACGGAAGATTTTTTTGCCATCGTTTCTTCCAATTTCTTGCCTTCTTCTAAAATATCTTTTTCAGTTTTTTCTATAACTTTTTTTTGTCCCATCCCTCACCCTTCAAAGATTTTATTTTTCATTTAAAAAAATGAAAAATATTGATTCTTTGAATTATATTTATTTTAACAAAATTTAATTTATTCCCTCATTATCAAAGTTTAATAATATTTAATCTTTGAAGGGTGAGGGATTATTTCAAATCAACTTTTCTTTTTCCACTGCCGACTGTTTTTCTAACATTACCGCGGACTGTCCGAGAATTTGTTTTTGTTCTTTGCCCTCTAACTGGCAATTTTCTTTCATGTCTTGAGCCTCTGTAGCATTTTATTTCTTTAAGCCTCACAATATTACCCTTGATAACTTGGCGCAATTCGCCTTCTATCTTATGATTTTTTTCAATCAATTGTTTGATTTTATTCGTTTCTTCAGAGGTTAAATCTTTCGTCTTTTTTTCCGGATCAACTCCGGCTAACGTTAAAATATTAATAGCCGAAAAGCGGCCTATACCGTAAACATGGGTTAAGGCTATTTTAATTTTTTTATTGTCCGGGATGTTGATACCAAGTAAACGCATAAGCTTTGCTAATTTATTTTATTTCTATCCTTGTCTTTGTTTATGTTTTGGATTTTTTTTGCAAATCACATAAATCCGGCCTTGACGCCGGACAGTTTTGCAATCTTTACAAATTTTTTTAACTGATGATTGAACCTTCATAGCTCGTTTCACTCGCTAATTTAGAATTTAGAAGTAAGAATTTAGAATTTTATATTCCGATAATTCTTAACTCTGAATTCTGAATTCTTAATTATCAGAGTCTTCTGATTATCCTTCCCCTTCTGCCGTCCGGGCTTAATTCCAAAAGAACTCTGTCCCCGGGCAAAACTTTAATATAATGCAATCTCATTTTTCCGGCAAGATAAGCCAAAATTTCATCTTCATTGCCAATCCTTACTTTAAACGTCAAAGACGGCAACGCTTCCATAACAATCCCTTCAATCGGTTTTTCTTTTTTTATGTCTCGCATTATAAAAAGAAATAATAAGTTATGGCTTGATGAATGTCAACACTCCCCAACCCCGTCTAAGTCAAAACTATATCAAGTAAAACTTCTTCGTAATCCATTTTACCGGATTTTACGGCAATATCATAATCGGCGAATTTTTTAATTAAATCGGGCGGGTTAGAAGAAAAGCTTGCCAAGAAATTGAAGATTTTAGCCGGCTCATCACGGCCAAGCAAAATTTCCAAATTAACCAATTTTTCTTCAAAAGAACGGCTGAACAACAAGGCGTTTATTTTTTTAAAAAAATCATTTGAACTTGTCGGTTTGTTATAATCAATAATCTCTTTTAGCCGGCTACCGTTAAAATTTTTATCATTAAACAGCGATAATTTTTCAATTTCATTGATTAATCCCCATGCGTCTTCATTGAAATTATCAGCCAAAAATGCGATTGCGTCAGCGGTTAATTTCAATCCCCTTTTCTCCGCTTCTTTTTTAATGAAAAATTCCAGCTGATTCGCGCTAAGATTTTTGAATTCCTGGAATAAAACCGGTTTTTTAAGCAAAAAATCAAAAGCTTTAAGCGGCGCCTTGTTTTCGGAAATTAAAATTGTCAGCTCTTGATTTTCAAGATTGGCTTTTAAAAAATTAATAAAGGGCTTTTGGTTCTCTTTGCCGAAATTTTCAATTATGTCTTCCGCCACGGCTAATTTAACGTTCTCAAAAAGCGAATGGCTCGCCGAAAATTCAAACAGCCGATTGAATTCTTCGTCAATATTTTTAATTTTGAAATCAAAAAATCCGACTGATTGATGGTTTTTTTCGTACTTGGTAATAATTTCTTTGATTTTTTCCCGCTTGCGAAAAGAATCGGGGCCGTATAGAAATAGAATCATGGCTTTCTATTAATCGCCGTTTTTACAAATTCCCTAAATAACGGATGTGGTTTAAATGGCCGCGATTTTAATTCCGGATGGAATTGAGTGGCGACAAAAAACGGATGTTTTTCTTTTGGCAATTCAATAATTTCCATCAACTTGCGATTTGGAGAAAATCCCGAAAAAACCAATCCTTTCTTTTCAAGTTTTTCAATGTATTCGGGATTAACTTCATAACGATGGCGATGGCGCTCGGAGATAAGATGTTCTTTATAAGCGTTATAAACAATTGTTCCTTTTTTAATCGCCGCTGGATACGCGCCGAGCCGCATTGTGGCGCCGTAATTTTTATCCGCCAAATGCTTTTTCTGTTCCGGTAAAATGTCTATAACCGGATGCGGGGTATCGGAATTGACCTCAGTTGTATTGGCATTCCTTAATCCGGCAACCGAACGGCTGTATTCTATAACCGATAATTGCATTCCGTAACAAAGCCCTAAAAACGGAATTTTATTTTCTCGGCAATATTTAATGGTGGCGATTTTTCCTTCCGCTCCGCGACTGCCAAATCCGCCCGGAATAACAACTCCTTGATATTTTGACAATTCCTTGAGCTTGCGCGGACTTCGCCTCGCCGAAGACAGGCTTCGTCCTGCCAAAGGCGGATTTTTTTCAAATTCTTCGGCATCAATCCACGAAATTTCCGGTTTTGCTTTTAAAAAATAAGCGGCGTGTTTTATCGCTTCAATGACGGAAATATAAGAGTCCGTTAAAATAAAATTGCCGGTGCCGAAATATTTTCCAACAATGCCGATTTTTACTTTTTTCTTCGCTGTATTCACTAAATTGGCAAGCTGTTTCCATTTTTTTAAATCGCTGGTTCTCGGTTTTAAATTTAATTTTTCCAAAATATTCTGGCTTAAATTATCTTTTTCAAAATTCACCGGCACTTCGTAAATATTATTGACATCCGGAGCAGAAATAACATCCTGTTCGCGAATATCGCAGTTAAAAGCGATTTTGTTTTTTCTTTTTTTATCCAAAGGCACGGCCGCCCGAGCAATAACTATATCCGGTTGAAGACCCGTAGAATTCAAAGTTCTTACTGCATATTGTGTGGGCTTAGTTTTTAATTCACCGCCATCACTTAAAGACGGTAGATGACTCACTAAAACCAAAAGAACGTCGCCAGGTTTTTTTAATTTCAACATTCTAATCGCTTCTAAAAATAAAATATTTTGATATTCGCCGACCGTGCCGCCGATTTCCATAATAGCAATTTCCGCTTTGTTTTTCACAAGCGCCTTATCAATTCTACTTATAACTTCAAGCGGAATATGCGGCACAACCTCAACACATTTCCCTCCATATTCAAGATTGCGTTCTTTATTGATTACTGACAAATAAATACTGCCAGTGGTCATATAATTTTCACCGGTTAAATCACGGTCTAAGAACCTTTCGTAATTCCCCATATCTTGGTCACATTCCGTGCCGTCATTCAAAACAAAAACTTCGCCGTGCTCAGTCGGGTTCATAGTGCCGGCGTCAACATTGACGTAAGGGTCTATTTTTAAAGCCGTCGCTTCAAAACCACGGGATTGCAAAATGCGGCCAATTGAAGCCGTTGCCACGCCCTTGCCGACTCCGGACATCACGCCGCCGACAATAAAAATGTATTTTTTTATATCTTTTGGCATTTGGGACAATAATGAGCGCTTCTTCCTCCCATCTTAACTCTTTTTATAATTGTTCCGCAACGTTGACAAAGTTCGCCTTCGCGCCGGTAAATTTTTAATATTTTAACATACCCTCCGCTTTTGCCAAAAGCGTCGCGAAAATCGCTGATTGAAGTTCCGCGCAATTTTACGGCTTTTTTTAAAATTTCTTTTGTGGCTGAATAAATTTTTTCTAATTCAGTATTTGTTAATTCATCCGCCAGCTTGAACGGATGTATCTTCGCCTGCCATAAAATCTCATCGGAATAAATATTGCCAATGCCGGCAATAACATTTTGGTCCATCAAAACTTGTTTGATTTTGCGCTTTTGAAACTTTATTAACTTTACAAACTTTATAAACTTGAAACTTTTGTCTAACGGCTCCGGTCCCAAATTTTTTAATTCCGCCAAATTTTCAATTTCTTCTTTCTTGCCGAATAAAATTTTGGCGAATTTTCTCAAATCCGAAAGCCCGACTTGCCAACCGTTATCAAGATAAAGAATAAAATGAATGTAATTATTAACTTTTTCTTCCAAAACGCCCTTGATTAAACTTTCAACTTTTCGTTTTTTATTACATTTCAACTGCGATAGCAGTTGAAATGTAACTTTGGAATTATCACATTTTACTCGCCATTTCCCGTACAAAAGATGCCCCGTCATCTTTTGATGAATCAGTAATAAATAGTTTGTAGTTCGTAATTTATAGTTTGTAGTTAAATAAATAAGGATGTTTTTCCCGCGACGTTTGATGTCAATAATTTTCAATCCTTTTATTTGCTTTTCTAATTCTTTCGGTTTCGGTTTTTTAATAAGTTTTGGCGCGTCAAACCAAACGCCCGTAATTTTTCTATCGACGATTTTTTTTCTCAAGTCATTGACGATTGTTTCTACTTCTGGAAGCTCCGGCATGCCAATGTTGTTGAAATTTATGAGCAAGACTCAATGCCGAGCGAAATAAATTTCACTACAACATTGAGCACCCCGCCCTCTATGCCTGTTAAACAAAGACTAATTCAGAAATCATAATTTAATCTTAATAAATTATCTTGTTTTAATTCCATATGCTTAGAGGGCGGGGTAAAGGTTTTGTAATCCCCCGCCAACGCGGGGGAACAAAGCCCTTTACTCCACCGCCACTCTCAACACTTCCTCCAAAGTAGTTTGGCCGGATTCGATTTTTGATAGCCCGTCTTCAAACATAAGTTTCATTCCTTCGGCGCGCGCTTTGTCTTTAATAATATTGGTTGACGCTTTGGCAATAACCAATTCGCGGATAGCATCCGAAACATAAATAATTTCAAAAAGCCCTATTTGTCCGCGATAGCCGGAAAAACCGCAGATACCGCATCCCTCACCCTGATAAATCGTTTCCGGCATTTTCGCTTTTACGCCCATGCTTTTTAAATGGCTTTGTAACACGTTTAATAATTCTTTGCTTGGTTTTATTGACCGAACGCAAGCGTTGCAAATTCTGCGCACCAAGCGCTGGGCAATCACCACGTTAAGCGTTGAAGAAATCAAAAATGGCGGCACGCCCAAATCAATCAACCGAGGGACGGCGGTCGGAGCGTCATTGGTATGAAGCGTTGAAAGCAAACGATGGCCGGTTAAAGCGGCGTTTATAGCGATATCCGCGGTTTCCGAATCGCGAATTTCACCAACCATAATAATGTCCGGATTTTGTCTCACCAAAGAACGCAATCCTGAAGCAAACGTGAGACCGGCTTTGACATTAACCTGCGTCTGATTAACGCCCGGGATGTCATATTCAATCGGGTCTTCAACCGAAGTAATATTCACTTTCGGCGTATTCAGAATACCCAAAATGGCATAAAGTGTCGTTGTTTTCCCATGCCCCGTCGGACCGGTCACTAAAATCATTCCGCGTGGTTTTTTAATCGCTATTTCTATTCTCGGCAAATCATTTTGGGAAAATCCCAATTCATAAAGTGTCAAAGGCCGTAAAGAACCTTTTAATAAGCGCATTTCGCCTTTTTCTCCGTGAAAAGTCGGAATTACGGAAACGCGAACGTCAACAAATTGGTCTTCTATGGGAAATCTGAAACGACCGTCTTGCGGCGCGTTATGAATGTCTATCTGCAAATTCGCCATAACTTTTATCCTCGCCACTAAAATCGGCGCTATCACCGGCGGCAAATTTAAAATTTCCTGCAAAATCCCGTCTATGCGATAACGCACCGTTAATTTTTTTTCAAAGGGTTCAAAATGAATGTCTGACGCCCCCAAAGTGGCGGCGTGTTCAATAATCGTATTGACGATATTGACTATCGGCACCGCTTCAATCATTTTGGACATATCCAGCGCTCCGGCAATCCCTATGGATTCTTTAAGATTTTCTTCAATGACTTTTCCAAATTCCTCGTTTATTTTCTTTTTATACTGTCTAAGGCCGAATTTTAAATCGGATTGCGACATTAAATAAATATCCAACCAGGCGTTAAGCAATGTCCGAAGATAATTAATGGTATAAAAATCTTCCGGGTCAAGCATCGCCAATTTCCCCCGTTTTCCTTCCGGATTAAATTCAAAAAGAATCACGCCGCGGCTTTTAGCAAAAGCTTCGGGAATTAATTTTAAAACGTCTTGAGAAAAATCAACTGTGGAAAGATTAATTTGCGGAACATTAAAAAATTTAGCGATGCTTCCGGCGAGATATTTTTCATCAATAAATCCCTTACCGATAAGAATATCCAAAACCAAACGGTTACTGCGAACCGCTTCTTCTTCAGCTACCTGATAATCATGCTCATTCACCAACCCCGTAGATTCCACTATTTTTTTGATGTCTTCTTGTAAAAGATGCATAAAGATTAACCGCATAGTCCCCAACCGCAACTCGGGCACTTGATGCATCCTTCCTGCTTCGCGAGCGCGACATTGCAAGAAGGGCACATTTTCAAAGAATTTTTTCCTTGCGGCTCATCGCCGTTATCAGCCGGCGACAATCCCAAGCTACTGGACGGAGTCAAAGAAATATTAGCTCCAGCTTCGGCATAAACAGCCATCCCCTTTGTTTTTTCATCTTTTTTAACAAGTGTTAAATGCTGTGAAGAATCTTTTTCTTTTAATTTCTTTTTGATGCTCCCGCCGATTAAAACCTGATTTTTCAAAGATTTATCGCGGTAAACAGTTACGCCCTTGCACCCCAATTCATAAGCCAATAAATAAGCTTTTTTAATATCATCAACCGAGGCGTCCGACGGAAAATTATTCGTTTTTGAAATTGACGAATCAGTCCATTTTTGAAATGCCGCCAAAACTTTAATGTGGTCAACTGGAGAAATATCCATGGCAGTTAAAAAAATCTTTTTAATGTTCGCCGGAATATAAGTGATGTTTTTAATGCTACCGTTCAACGCCGAGGCATCTTTTATTAAGTCTTCATCCATTAATCCTTCTTTTCTCATTCTTTCTTCAAACACCGGGTCAACATAATAAAAATTTCCGATTGCCACGCTTTTTTCAAAAACCAAACTGAATATCGGTTCAATGCCGCTGGAAGTTCCGGCAATCATTGAGATTGAACCGGTCGGCGCGATAACGGTGTTAAATCCGTTTCTGATGCCGTATTTTTTTATTTTTTTCACGATTCCATTCCAATCAAGATGCCAAGATTTTTTGTCTTTAAATCCGGCAAACGGCAATTTCCCTTCTTTATAAAATGACTTATCAAAATATGGCATTCGACCGCGCGCTTTCGAAAGTTCAACTGAAGCAAGCTTAGCGTGATAATTGATGAATTCCATTAAACGTTCCATAAATTCTAGACACTGTTTGGAGGCGTAAGGAATTTCAAG
Organism: uncultured Candidatus Saccharibacteria bacterium; assembly: GCA_964642155.1. Lineage (GTDB taxonomy): Bacteria > Patescibacteriota > Minisyncoccia > UBA6257 > UBA9933 > JAJYWO01. The sequence goes on along the minus strand of CAZXNT010000002.1, from coordinate 38,856 downwards.
TTCAAAAAACAAATCGGCAACGCCCATTACGCCCAACCCAAGTTTGCGCGTGTTTAAACTCATTTCTTCAATTTCCGGCGAAGGATATTTATTAATATCCACCACATTATCCAAAAATCTTGTGGCGATTTTAACGTCGCGTTCAAGCGCCTGCCAGTCAAAATGCGGTTTTTTGCCGCCATTTTTCTTTAAATATTCCCAAATATTTATTGAGCCGAGATTACAGGATTCAAACGGATAAAGTAAAACTTCACCGCAAGGATTAGTACATTCAATCGGCCCCAATGATTTCGCAAAAGGATTGTATTCATTGATTCGGTCATAAAACAAAATTCCCGGTTCAGCCGATTCCCAAACTTGGTAAGTAATCATATCAAAAAGCTGTTTCGGGTCTATTTCTTTAACAACTTTTCCGTTTCTCGGATTTATTAAAGGATACATTTTGCCTTCTTTTAAACATTGCCAGAATTCCGGCTTAACCATTATTGAAATGTTAAAATTCCGCAAAGCTTTATTCCCTTCTTTAGCTTTAATGAATTTATCAATATCCGGATGGTCGCTGTTTAAAATTCCCATATTGGCGCCTCGCCTGATTCCGCCTTGCTTAATCACATCCGTCATATTGTCATACATAGACATAAAACTGATTGGACCAGAAGACGCGCCGCCAGTGGTTTTAATAAAATCATTTTCAGGTCTCAAATGAGAAAAATTATATCCCACTCCGCCGCCAGACTTGAAAATAATCGCCGCGGCTTTCAAAGAATCCATTATTGATTCTATGGAATCTTCTATGCCGAGAACGAAACAAGCCGAACCCATTCCGAAATAATTGCCAAAATTCGCCAAAGCCGGAGTGTTGGGCATAAAACGGCGCTCTACCATTAAATTATAATAAGCGTCAATTTCAGATTCATACTTGTTAAAATATCCTTTTTTAAAAAGCTCTAAAAAACCCTGCCAAGAAATTTTTATTTTTTTCTCTTTTGCCAATCGGTCATACATCCTTTTCATTCCTTCCAAATGAAATTGGTTAAGTTTGTATTTACCTATTGAAAATTTGCCGGCGAATTTTATCGGTTCAAATTCTTCAAAACGGCGTTCCGGATTTCCGCCCGCTTTTTTGTAAATCTTGGAATCGTAAAAAAGAGAAGAAATCGCCGTGTGCGTCGCCACTCTTTCAAAAAGCTGTTTGGGCGATTCAATTATTTTTCCATCATCGCTTTTTCTCAAATAACGCGACGCCAAAACTCTCAAGGCGTTAATGTCAAATTTTTTATCAACTTCATCTACCTCCTCCTTATTCAAAACTTGTTCTTTTTCTTTTCTTATTTCCGCACGATGCTGGCGGTATAAAATATAAGCCTTGGCAATACGAGGATGGACTTTTTCAATCAAAACTTGTTCCACAACATCTTGAACTTCTTCAACTGCGGGAATCGCGCCTTTTTTTATTTTTTTCTGCAACCGACGAAACACTTCCTTTGAGAATTCCGTCGCCAATTGCCAATTCGGCTCTCCAACCGCAACAGAAGCCCTGTAAACGGCATTGATTATTTTTTCAATTTTAAACGGCGCTGTTTGACCGTTACGTTTGCGGATTAATTTAAACATATTATTTCTTTTTCTTCCTTAAAAATGCCGGAATATCATACACGTCGTCCCAATTTCCGTTTTTTTCTTCGTTTATCATTTCTTCTTTTTCTTTTTTTTTTACGTCTTTGGCACTGCTTATCATTGGCGTTTCAATCTTCGGAACAATTTCTTCTGAAATAAAAAGATTTGGTAAAATTCCATTGTTTGAAGATTTTACCACATCTCCGTTAAAATCCGCAGCTATTAAGGTCACTTTCAATTGCCCCTTTTTAAGTTTGCGGTCATGATGGGCGCCGAAAATTATTTTTGCCGAAGGATTGGCGTGTTCGGCAATCATTCTCGCCACATCGTTTATCTCACTCATCTTTAAATCGCGATGACCGGAAACGCTGAATAAAATTCTTTTCGCTCCGTCAATGGAAATTTCCAACAGAGGAGAATTAATCGCCAAATGAGCGGCTGTTGTGGCGCGTTCGGCTCCACTGGAATAGCCGATGCCGATAATCGCCGAACCGGCGTTTTGAATTATGGCTTTTACATCGGCAAAATCAACGTTGATAATCCCGGCAGTGGCAATTAAATCAGCAACCCCAATAACGGAATTTTTAAGAATCTCATCAACCGCTTCAAAAGCTTTTATTAAAGGAGTATTTTGATTGATTACCGAAAATATCCGGTCATTGGGAATGGTGATTAAAGTGTCAACCTTATCTTTTATTCTCGCTATTCCTTCTTCAGCTATTCTTCGACGTTCAAATCCTTCAAAAACAAACGGTTTGGTGACTATGGCAACGGTTAAAATTCCCAAATCTTTGGCGATTTCCGCGACCACCGGTAAAGCGCCGGTTCCGGTTCCGCCGCCGAATCCGGCTGTTAAAAAAACCATATCCGCTCCGCTTAGCGCTTCGGCAATTTCCGCTTGGTTTTCTTCGGCTGCTTGGCGGCCTAAATCCGGGTTCATTCCGGTTCCCAAACCCTTAGTAAGATTTTTTCCAATACAAATTTTCTTTCTGGAAATACAATAATTCAAATCCTGAGCATCAGTATTGATAACAACTGAATCCGTGCCACGGGGAAATTCATCGCTCATTCTTGTCACGGCATTACCGCCGGCTCCCCCGACGCCGACGATTCTTATTTTCGCCAGATTGATATTTTTTGGTTTTTTAGATCTTTTTGCCATTATTTTTGGAATTTAAGGCGTAAAATATTTAAAAATCTTTTTTAAATTTATAAAAGAAAACTTGCCGGAAATCGGCCACTCGTTATTCCTCATCCATTGGTCTTTCGCCAGTAAAAGCAGTCCCAAAGAAACGGCGAATTCCGGGTCATTAATTTCATTGCTGACATTTTGGTCAATAATTTCTATTTCACCGGTATCGGGAAATCCGATCTCAGCTGGAAGTTTTAATTCTTCTTTGACAAGATCAACGATTGACGACATTTTTGCTCCGCCACCGCAAAGTATTACCCCTGCCGGCAACCGGCCGTTCTTACCGATTAATTTTAACTCATTATTAACAAATTCAAAAATTTCCGTCAACCGGCTTTCTATAATTTCCGCGACTTCCCGGCGAGAAACAACGGATTTAAAATTTTTGTCAAGTTCGGAAATTTCCATACCTATTTTTCCCTCAATGTCATTGGGCGATATTTTTTCTTTGCTGGAAATTTCTTTGGCTAAAGCATTTCCGAAAAAAATTTTAAATACTTCCGCTAATTTAACCGAACATTTAAGGCCTATCGCTAAATCATTGGTGATATGACCGGAGCCGATTGGAAAACCGGCCGTATGTAAAAGTTTTCCCTCTTCATAAACGCTCATCGTGGTGGAACCGCCGCCAATATCAATCAAAACCGCGCCTAAATCTTTTTTAATTTTCGCGAGAGTTGAACGGGAAGCCGCCAGAGGCCCGTAAATCAATCCGCTTATTTTGCCGCCAAGTGTTTCAATCAGTCTGGAGATATTTTTATAATTCTGCGAAGGAGCGTCTATGACCGCGCTGTTGACTTCCAACCGCGCGCCGAACATTCCCAACGGCTCCCGCGCGTCGCCGACGCCATCAATAATAAATTCCCTGGTAACGGTATGAATAATCATTCTGTTCGGCGATAGTTTAACGGCTTGAGACGCCTTAATCACCCTATCAATGTCGTCTTGAGAAATTTCATTATCAGCGCGCGAAACCGCCACTATCCCTTTTGAATTATGGGATTTAACGTTCGCGCCGCCAATATTCACAAAAATATTTTTTAACGCCGATTTATTAAGTGAAAATAAATTTTCAAAAATGCTTTTTAAAGAGAAAGATGATTCGTTAATATCGCTTACTTCCCCTTTGCGAATACCGCTTGACGGACATTTAAAAGCGGCAATCAAAGATAATTTGCCGCCTTTTCCCGCTTCGGCAACCAAAGCTTTAATTTGCGAAGTTCCTATGTCTAAAGAGGTGATGTACATGGTTTTCTTTTTTTTCCATTTTCATTCTATCACTTTTTCCCTTATGAGTATAGCCAAGTAAATGAAGAATGGCGTGAATTAATAATTGAGAAATTAGGAAATTAGAAAATTGGAAATTGAGATATATTTCGCCTAAAAAACGCGCCTTTGTTTCCGGATGAGGAAAATTTGTCGGCTCCACAAAACTTAAAACATTTGCGGCTTTGTCTTTGCCGCGATATTTTTTATTTAACCGCCGCATCAGCGCGTTGCCTGTCAAATAAATATCAACCGCGACGTTATCCTTGTTTAAAATTTTAAAAATCGCCGACGCAACCTTTTTGATATCTTTTTCAAACTTCTTAAATTGCTTTTCCAAACTAACAACCGTAATTTTATTTGCCATTCTCTAATTTTTTCTTAATCATCGCGCCGACTGCCGACGCATCGGCTCGGCCTTTCAACTCTTTCATCGCTTCTGCCATAACTTTGCCGATATCTTTCATATTTGTCGCGCTCGTTGCCGCAATCGCCTTATCAACGATTTTTTCAATTTCTTCCGCGCTTAATTCCTTAGGTAAATATTTCTTAATAACTTCCAATTCTTTCATTTCTTTTTCGGCTAAATCTTCTCTATTACCCTTCTTATAAACATCCGCCGCTTCTTTTCTTTTTTTTACTTCTTTCATTAAGAGGTCAACAATTTCTTCGTCTGTAAGTTCTGTTTCCTGTCCCTTCCCCCGCTTTTCAATTTCTTTATTCTTGAAAACTGAGAACATTAAACGCAAAACGCCGGCTTCAAAACTTTTGCCGGCTTTCAAAAAAATATTTAAATCTTCTTTTATCTTTTGTTGAATCATTCCTTTCCAATTTATCAGCTTTTCTTTGCCGCTTCAAATTCCTTCTGTTTTACCGCCCGATGGATTGCTGAACGTTTTATTTTGGCCTTGCTCACCGGACGGTCTTTATAACGACGCCTTTTAGATTCCATCAAAATTCCGCTTTGTTTCATTTTAGTTGAAAAACGGTGTAAAAAAACACTTATTGATTCTCCTTGTCTTCGTTTTAATTCAATCATAAGTTTATTATATTAATTTATTATTGTTTGTCCAGTTTACTGAATAATTTCATTCTTTTCTCAATCATTTTTTTAATTTCTTCAATTGTTATCGGCAAAATTTTGTAAGGCGTAATTTCTTCAAGATTTTCCGCCAACGCTTTTTCCATCCCCTGTCGCCAGGCCAATCTTATTTCCGTATTAATATGAATAATTGATATTCCGGCATCAATGGCTTTTAAAAATTCCTCGTCGCGAATTCCCGAACCGCCATGAAGAACCAATGGCACTCCGGCTAATTCTCTTATTTTCCCGATTCTCGCTGAATCAATGTGGGGATTAGGCGCGTTTTTAAACATTCCGTGAATATTGCCGACTGCCGGCGCCAATAAATCAATGCCTGTTTCTTTTACAAATTGAGCGGCTTGTTCCGGCTTTGTTAAATCTTCTTCTTTAATCGCGACGTCTTTGGGAATTTCCTTTAAAATCGTTGAACTGGCGCCCAGATACCCGAGTTCCGCTTCCACTAAAATATCCGGATTGACACTTTTTACATATTCAACTACTTCTTTTGTTTTTTTAATGTTTTCTTCAAAAGATAATTTACCGCCGTCAAAATGAACCGAATCAAATCCGGCTTCAACCGCTTCTTTTATTTTCTCTAATGATTTCGTATGGTCAGAATTGATAAAAATCGGCCAATTAAATTCCTCGCGCAAACTTTTTACCATTAACGCCGCGCGTTTTGTCCCCATAAAATTTTGCTCGCCCTCGGAAAGACCGATAATTACCGGCAAATTCAATTCCTGAGCCGCTTTAAAAATTCCCTTCAATGCAACGCATTCTGAAATATTAAAATGCCCGATAGCGATTCGCGATTGTTCCGCTTCTTGTATTATTTGATATAAAGTTTTCATATTTGAAACCACCCCTTAATTATATTCTCTTTCATTTTTTCTTCCATTTCTATTTCGCTAAAATACTCTGAAAAAATTTTATTCCAAAGCGCTTCCTGGTGATGATACAGATATTTTATCATATCTTTTTCTTTTACCAAAGACATTGTGGTATCAATTAAATTAAAACTTACCAAAACTTCAATACCTGTGTCGCTTTTGAAATAATCTCCCACCCAATTCAAATTCTGCCAAAAAGACATATCGCTGGAAAAATGATTAAGGGATTCACCGGCTTTCACCAACATTTTCTCGGCTTTTTCCCAGTGAAGCGCTTCTGGATTCAAATGCGGCTCAAATAACCGCCAATCATTTTCATCATCTTTCGCCAAATATCTTTGGATAATAAGCCACTGCGATTTATTTGCCTTGCCGGCAGGCGGGTCTAATTTCAATAATCTTTCATCAAGAACATCGCCGCGTAATAAAGATATTAAATTATTTGCGAATGATTTTTCAGCAACGCTAAAATTTTTAACAAGGTCGGAATAAAAAGGAACTTCATTAAAATAATGGAGAATCAAACCGAAATTTCTTAAAGTTTCTCCTGAAATTTCCAAAGACAAAGGAATAACATAAATCAATCCCAACTCTTTTAGATGGCTGATATTATGACGCTTGTGCCCGATAAATTCTTGAGCGATTTTCGCCCATCTTTCCGGTAAAGCCAAAACTTCAATTTCTCTTTCTTCAAAATCGCTTGGTTTAAGATTTTCATATTGTTTGAAAAAAACTTTATTGAGCCAATCGCTTCCTTCAACAAATCTTAAGGCGCTAAAAATTTCAAAAATATTTTCTTTTTGAACCATTGCGCCAACATCTTTATATCCAAGCGTTTTAAGAATTTTCAGCGGCGGCTGATTTTTTAAAAATTCAATTGCTTTTTCTTTTTTAAGAAAAAAACCTTTCGGCTTATTGGCTATTGATTGAGCCGTTTCCAAAACCCGTTGCCAATCGCTTGAAATTGTTACTAACGGCGAACCCAAAACTTTAAATAATTGAACATCATCCGCTTCAATTTTACTAATTAAAGCGTTATAAATTTCTTTGGCAGTCGCGCTTTCTTTTAAGCCAAGAACATCAAGCCGACTCTTCATCATCGCTTCGTTTTCTTCAACAATTTTGTCAATTATATTTTTTTTGCCGGTTATGGCCGAAAACCGCTCTTCTATAAAGCGGATATTATCTTTGTCGGTACGCAATATTTGAGCGATTTTTTCAAAAGATTTCATAAATAATTTATGTTTTTATAATATTTATTAACAGATTTTTCCATCGTTTTGACTTCTGAAATTCTAATTTAGTAATAATTCCTTTTTTCGCGCCGATTTTTTCAATTACCGAAGTGGCGTTGGCTGAACCCAAACGAATGGCGTATTCAACATTGTCAATTCCGCATAATCCTTTTTTGCATTTTTCCCGCGTCTGAATCAAGCCCGCCACGAATCCGCTGCCAAAAGCGTCGCCGGCGCCGGTGCGATCAATCGCTTTTTTTCCCCTGCCTCTGGCGGAAAAAATTCCAGCTTTATAAATATTGCAGCAATCTGAGACCAAAATGCCATTCGGCCCGTCGGTCATCACGGCAATGCCGTCAACCACCTCATCAAGTTTTTTGAAAATTTCTTTTTCTTTATGATAATCAACTCCCGTCAAATAAGACGCTTCCTCGCGATTAAGAATAAACACTTTAGTTTTTTTTAAGAGCGGTTTTAATTTTTTTAATCCCATCTCAATAAAATACTTTGAGGGATTAAAAGCGATAAAAGTTTTGTTTTTATAGAAATGATTGAAAATTTTATTGATTGTTTCAAGCGGCATTTTGCCCGGCGAAACATAAACCCATTTGGATTTTAATTCACTAAGAGGAATTTCTTTAAAAGTTAAATCTTCCGAAGCGCCGCGATAAACCAAAATTGTTCTTTCGCCGCCGGGCGCCAAAAGAATAGTTGAATAAGCAGTGCCGTTATTAGTTTGTAGTTTATAGTTTGTATTTTGTAGTTTTAAAACATCTATTTTCTCTTTTTTTAATTCTTCTAAAATATCCTTGCCGACCTGGTCTTCGCCGATTTTTATCAATGTTGCGGTTTTTAATCCCTGGCGGCTGAATGTTACCGCGGAATTGGTGGCACCACCGCCCGTGGCAAGCACCGGCTCGCCGATTTCTATTTTCCCGCCCAAAGCGAAACATTGCGCTTCACCGGTGGCAAACCCGATTTTTTTCAAATGGCTTTTATCGCGTAAAACTTTAAAAAGCGGGCTGGTTAAAAAAACATCCCGCGTCGCCGTACCGATTGTGATGATATCGTACATGCCAATGTTGTATAAATTTATAAGCGAAACCCAATGTTGAGCGAAATAAATTTATCTACAACATTGAGCACCCTGTTAAATAAGATTTGAGGCGATTTTTAATAAACATTTTACCTAAATATGTTTTTAAATATTTCTCTCTGTGTATAGCATCTTTCTTATCTAAACAAGATTCATAATAAACCAATTTAAACGGTCTTCTATCTTTTGTTGATAATACATATCCTTTTTGATGTTCCTCAAATCTTAATTTTAAATTTTCCGTATAACCCGTATAAAATTTATTATCTTTCAATGATTTTAAAACATATACATAATAAAACATATTATAGAAAATTTAAAATTATTTAACAGGGTAAAGGTTTGGTAAATAAATTTTGTTCGCCTATGGCTCCAAAATTTATACCAATTCCTTTATCTTAATCCATTTTTAAAAAAATAAAAAGCCCCGTATCGTTTGGGATAGTTTGGAGGGGATAATTTACTATTACATTTCAACTGCGATAGCAGTTGAAATGTAATATTTTTAATAACTCGGTATTACCTCATATACTCTCGGTTTAAAACCTATATTAACGGAAGTTTGATAAGACTGAGAACCATCAATACTATCACAAGTTAATGTATAAGTGGTTTTTTTGGCGGGCCTGATGTCTTTAGAACCAAATTCTGAATTAACTTCTCCTATACCTTGGTCTATTTTGCAGGAATCGGCGGAAGAGTCGGAAACTCCATAATATCTGCAATCCCAGGACAACGTGGAAGTTGCGGGAAGAACTTCTATAACAGCGGGGTTAGCTTTGAATTCGCATTCAGGATATCTAAACACAGTTACTGATACGGAATCCGTTAATGTTGAATTGTCTATAATTGATTTGCCAGATATAGAAAAATCGTATTTTTTACCTTGTCCGGGGTTGGAAGTTCCTCTGGTAAGTTTGCCTAAAGTTTCGGTTCCGGACACTGGTTTAAAGCCTCTCCAGAGATTATCCATATCCATAATAGAAGTGGCAATAAGGTCTTTTGCCTTTCGAGACGTCCATTTAAGTATAACGTCGGTTCTGGGATAAGTGACATTATATGGTTCGTCTCTGTCATTTAATTTTAAATCAACTTTGGGAGGACAAGCTTCAGTTTTATAAACCCCATTAAACATATTTCCTGTTGAAGAATACGCGTCGGGTACTACGACACCACCTCCAGGGTTGTCTTTCTTAAGAAACTTATTAGGCTTAGAAGGGCATTCAAAAGTTATTTGACCGTCACCAGACGTTATATTATCGCCGCTTGCAGTATAACTGCCAATTATTTTTGCGGCATAAACAAGATAAGAATTTTCCGGAGCGCTGGCATCTTTTATTTGACAGACATTGCCGGAGCAAATCTGGGAAGAAGGAAAAATAGCTATTGGTTCGGAATCGGGAACAGACCAATAAGCGTTAGTAGAAACATCTAAAAAACCATCGCCAACCTGTCTTTTAATGGAACCTAAAAACCAACTGTTTAAATTTGTACTGTCGCCTGGCAGAGTAAATCGGTAAATGGCAATTTTATCCCCTTCAATAATAGATGTTTGATTACAAGAAGAGCTAATCTTAACGCATTGCTCTTGACTCCCATGCCAAGTATTAACTTGTGCTTTAGCATAACTTCCATTTGAATCGGGAACCGGACAGTTAGTTTCGTCTCCGCCAAATTGACGAGGACTATATCGTTGAGTGCCAGCCGGAAGAGTCTTTGTAGATTCCGCGTAACCATCATAATACGTAAGCGCCTCTTGATATCCTTCACCATAAAAAGGAATATAAAAAGTTAAAGGAATCTCATATGCGCAACCGTCGACTTCGGAAAAGCCAATAATTGACGTCCCGCCGCCACTGCTACCACTACTATTAATACTACTAACTCCACCCGTCCCGCCAACGCCTCTACCCGCCATACTAATATTATCACACTCGCCATTATAACTATCAAAAACATCTTGAGTTAAATTTTCCCAACGACAACTGCCGTCGCCCTTAAGCCAACTGCTTCCGAAAACACTGCCCGTGATTACTTCTGTTGTCGCTACTGCTATATTTATAACCACATTAACCGCTGTACTAACAGCCTCATACACGGACCTGGCAGCATTGCCAACAGCGTCAAAAAAATCGTCAAAAAATTCAGAGAACCATCCCGCCCTAACTACTTGAGGAAATAAAAATGTGATAAACACTAAAATAATAAGAAGCGCTATAAAAAAATTTTTAAGAAGAGTTAATCTAAATTTGCGGAGTTTACTCTCTCTCTCTCTCTCTCTCTCTCTCTCTCTCTCTCTCTCGGGGGTGGTGGAAGATGAAATGTGATTCATATTTCAAATTTTAACAAATCAAAAAATAAACGCAAGAGTTGATATGTGGATAACTTTTTTGAATAATAAAAAAGGCAGGGTTGAAATTGAAACCCTGCCGTAACACTCCGCGCTTACTGCCTTAACGGCGGCCTTAAGTCGTCTACTCTCATAACTGTTTTTTCTTTAGAGTAGACAACTCTAATATTTCTTTTTTCTCCGCCAGATATACCCCCTTCTATGGGGGTGCCTACTATTTCCCAGAGTCCAAAAGTAAAAACATCTAGGACTCCATATAGCAACGCCCTGCCGACTCCCCACCCTCTGGAATTGCCTTCCGAGAATCCGAATACGTCGTATTCGAATTTCTCTCCGTTAATTCCCATCAATCCTGTTGATGTGGGAGCGCCAAGTTCGGCCCTAACAACATCCTGATGATTCCCCACTGAGAGAACATCAAGATTCTTTTCTTCCGGTTGTTTTACAGCCATTACTACTGAACAGCCGTAACCGGAGAAAAGCAGAAGCAAGATTCCGAGCAACAACATTTTCTTTCTCATTGATTTTCACCTCCTTTCAAAAAATTGATTTTCTATCATTTAGTCCGCCAATGGCGAACTTTTGTTAATTTACTAATTGTTTCAATTATATCTATTTCACTAAAAAAGTCAATGGCGAAAGGTAATCTACACACATATTGCACTTTTCAGACAATTTTAAAAGATCGTTATATGGTTTTTTGCTGAACGATTCCGCGGATTAAGTGCCAAAATTTAATTTAGCCCATTGCTCCCGGTTTTTTTTGTTTTTCATATGACGATATTTTATATCGCCAAGTGTTCGGCTTTAAAATTCAATTTCTGTGTATGTGGTATTGCCACTAGCCATTGACTTCTTAATGATTTAATGGGTAGTATAGAAATAAAGGATGAAGTCCTTTAACATTTTAAAAAGAAGGAGGTGATTGCAATGATTGTGTTTGTAAACGGTGTTTCGGGTGTTGGAAAGTCTACTGTTATAGAAAAGACGGGAGAACTTAGCATCCAAAGTGTTTTGAAAATAGAACAGGCTAAAGTAAAAGAAACACTTTGTGAGCTGGGTGGAGTTAAAACAGTGGAAGAATACAGGTTATTACCCGAGAAAACCAGAAGCGCTTTTCATGCGGGAACAACTGAGCGGATTTATCAGGCTGACCTTGAGGACATGAATACAATAAGGTTATATGATATTCACTTATGTTCATGTAGCCACTGCGACGACAGCGAGATAATTCGTCCATTTAGAACTGATGATGGCAGCCATGTTGTTTTAATAATAACACTAGTTGCCAGACCAGAGAATGTTTTAGCGCGCAAAAATTTAGATTTGCGTATCCGCAGAGATCGCCATATTACAAGTATTGATTTTGTGATTAAGGAACAGAGACGCGCAATTGAAACAGCAGAGATGTATTCAAAAGTTTTAAATATTCCCTCAAAAATTATTTCTAATAATGACAGACTAGATGAAACTTGCTTCAAAATCCTCAGAATTATTGAGGATATAGTTAAAAATAAAAAGGAAAGCTAGTTTCGAGCTTTCCTTTTTTGTTATTTTTTAATAATTTTTAACTATTTTAAGAATTTGTGTTTTTGTTTGTTTCGTTGGTTTATGGGAAAGCCAATCCTTTATAGCCACATGTGTTCTTTCTCCCATAAGTTCATTTAGTTTAAGCTGTTTTAGTTCGTCTTTGTTGAAAAACTTTACCTCAACGATGTTTTCTTTGCGGCCATCATCGTGGGTGAGTAATTCCGTAGATTTTTTCTGTGTTTTTTTAATTGATTTAAGTTTTGCGACGAAATTAAACTGAATAAACGGCTGGTTGTTTTTCTTTAAATACAAGATGTTTAACAGGGATTTGATTTGTATTTTTGCTTTTGCTTCTTCAAAAGATTCTCTTGTTGCTGTATCGGTTAAATCTTCATCTTTTAATGGATCGTAAGTTCCCTTAATAATGTTCCATTTATACCGTCCATCTTGCCAGCCCTGTTCTTTGATAAGTAAAAGTTTTCCCTTGTCTTCTATTAAAACTCCAATTTTCAAAATAGCATTGCAATCCATAATTGTTTTAGTCATATTATTTAAGTGTGTCGCGATGAAGGACTTTAAATTATTAGTTATGTATTCAGTTTATTTATAAATATTACCATGAAACGACAAAATTTACAAAAAGCAGTGTTTCAAAAAGAATGCACGCATGGATTAAGTGTCGGAGATACGACTAAATTCGTAAAATCATATAATGTCAGTCCTCAATTTTACAATCATTTTTGCCAGGCGGAGGATTATAAGAATGTAGTTGTAAATTATTTAAAAAAGCTTTGCAATCCTCAAAAAACAGTAATGTTGGATGTGGGTTGTGGTACGGGCAAGTATGTAAATATTTTATCGAGATATTGTAAAAAAGTACTTGGTGTTGAACCCGCTGAACAACAATTGAAATTTGCCAGAGAAACAACAAAGAAACTGAAAATTTCCAACGTTAGATATGCGCGTGGTTCTGGTGAAAAAATTCCATGCAAAAATAATTATGCAGATTTGATAATTGCGACATGGGTAACGATGTGCAAACAATGTTCCTTGGTGGAAATTAAAAGAGTTCTTAAAAAAGATGGTATTATTGTAAGGGTGAGTCCTTGTAAAAAAGATAATTTAACATCATTGTTCCCAAAATTAAATGTAGAAAAAATGAAAAATAATAATAAGTGGTTTGCAGATCATGGGTTTAATATAAAACATTGCAAAATAGTAATTCAATTTTCCACTCTTGCTGAGGCTAGAAATATATTATCAAGGGTGATTGGGGCTAAAAAAAATAAAATATATAAACGTATTTTAGAACATTATATTGTAATACAAACATATGACTCCAGTAAGAATTGATTTGTTGAATAAAAAGTTTGGGAATAATGTTATTTTTTACGATATGGTTGGGAAATACGGCGATTGGTTATTTAAACAACCAATTATTTTGTCATTTATGACAATTGGTTACTTAATTTCTTTTTGGCGTAAAAATAATTTTTACCCAATCATTAAAAATTTTAGAAATAAAACATTCGAACACGAATCATTCGCTGTAATATTTACGCGCAAAGATTTTAAAAATATTACTGCGATAGAAAATGTTTTGAATAAGCATAAACATGTTTTGGAGATACAAAGAATTAGTAGAACGAGAGAAATTATAAAATATTGGAAAAACCATCGAGAATATCTTTTGGAGACTTTTGAAAGTTTACACGAAGAGCAAAGAATTGAAACAATGTTGAGTTTTTTGAAATTGCCGATTGCAAAAAGGCAATTTTCTACCCAAGAAGTTAAAAACAAGAATATAATAATTAATTTTAATGTTGGAGAAAATTTTAAAAAAAGACTCCATTTTAATATTAAAGAAATTATAAAGACTCTTTTTTACGCAGAAAAAAGTGGCTATTCCTTGTTTTTGATTAAACAAGTCGGCGATGACGTACAGCAAAACGAAATAGGGGAAAAGATAATCGAACGTTTTAAAGACAAGTTAACAATCTCAAAAACATTAACTTTTAAAGACGCATGTAATGCCATCGATAATTGTTCGTATTATTTTGGTGCCGATTCGGGATTGGCGCACTATGCAGTACAGTCCGGGAAAATTGTTTTTGCTTTGTTTAATTCTAAATATCACGGAGATTGTCCATTGTTTAATACGCGATTTCCTAATCATTTTATTTTTCATGGAGATATAAGATTTTCAAAAAAAGTTATTAAGTGTTTAAAAAGTTTTAATAGTCATTCCGCAATAAATAAGATAGCCACAAAAACCATCTTGGACACTCTGCAACATGGTCAAAACAAAAAAAATGGTGTTTATGATAATTCTCAAAAAATTAAACAATTGGCTATAAAACTTGCCGTTGATCAAAAAAATAGCCAAGAACGATTGGCGTTTGTTAAAAAAATGTTTTCGGGGATATTTTTACCAGACTATGTATGGGAGGTGGATTATAATAAAATTAAAAAAGCTCAGGGTAAGATTTTTGTGGATTCTTTTGGTTTTACCAGAGATTTAATAAAAATTCTTTCAAAAAGCCTTAGCGAAAAGAAATACGATATAAATATTTTTGCTAAAAATTCCTCTTTCTTTTATGGGACAGCGCTCAAAAGAGCCGTTTCGGATATTGATTTTATGATGATATGGGCACCATCACTACACCAAAAACAGAAATCAAATTTATTGTATGAAATTAAACAATTATTAAAAAAGAATAACTTTTCTGTAAACTTACCTCACCAAATACCAACAATCGCAGAGAATGCAGAAATAAATGTCGGGTATCATTATGTTGTTAAAGATGGTGAAGGTATATTTAGTTTTAAGACACAAACTGATTATGAAAATCTGGAAAAATATATGTCCAGAATAAAATTAAAAATTATTTTAAATGAAATCAATGAGGAAGAATTAAAAGTTTTGACTGATAATATTTTAAAAACAAATATTCTTGGTAAAAGGTTTTTAGATGAAATTGATAATTTGAAAAAAGACCGACATCGATTTGATGATTACAGAATATTTGTCAGAAAAATTGAATCTTTACTTGGAGGTATTGGTGGTTTTGGTTCAAAAGGCTCCATTGTATTGAGAATTTCCAAAGAGGTCTCAAAAAAAGTAGAGATAATCCTTACTGGTCTAATGAAGCATGGTATTGTTTATGTTAATGGAAATAAATTATATATTAATTGGGATATACGAAGGCCACAGAATGCATGGTTCATACCGATTAGCCTTGTATGGGAGAATGATAAAATCGCTGGCCGAATTACAGACAAAGCTTTTTGGAGCGATATTTATAAAAATGGATCATTCCGCGTACTCAAAGAAATCAGGGACGGCAAACTTACTCCTGAATTAGCAATTGATTTTCTTGAATCAAAAAGTTATTTGATAATTTCCGAAGTATTTAATTATTTAAAAACAAAGAAGAAAATTTTTAAAAAATGGAATTTTAAAACAGAAGAAATAGGGGAGTTTTTAAAAACCAAAAATAGTGATTGTAATTACGGCTTAGATAAAAAAATAAACTTATTTGGCTTAATTAGTCGTTTGCCGCTCGTATTGAATCAGCGTAGTTTGCAAAAACTTTCAAAATATAATTTATTTGTTCAGTTTTTTAATGACCGTGAACATGTGAATATTAAAAAAACAAAGTTTTTTAAGAACAGCAATTGCGTTGAGTATTCGGCGCAAGATTTTACAAAACAATTTATTAACAATTTTGTTTTTTTATTACGAGAATATTATTTGTATAGAGTTGCCGGAATTGATGAATTTTTTTTAGAAGAAAAAATAAAAGAAATATTATTTAATTATTTTGTGCAAGGAAAAAACTTAATGAGTGGGCCGAAAAAACAATCAAGAAAAATAGAGGAGTTTCTTCGTGGTATTGAGATTAAAAAAATTGTCTCAGATCAAGAATATTTAGAGTTTTTGATAAAAAAATTTTCAGCTAGAAGTGTGTTTGCAAATAAGGGGAAATTTATATTATTGTGGGCGTTAGAAAATTAAAAACTAATTTACGATAAAAAATATGTCTGACTCAGTATTACAAATTTCCAAGCCGAGCGTTAAGGTCGTTTTTCGTTGCGGTGATAAAGTTTTGTATTATAAAACCGCGAAAGGAGTCAGAGATATTCCTGGCGGGCATATTGAATTTGGAGAAACAATTTTAGAGGCTTTGAAGTGAGAACTAGATGAGGAACTCGGTTTTGCGCTTGGTTCCGACCCGCAACTTATTTACGGCTGGGCATATATTAAAAAAGAAAAAGGGGTTCACAATGTTTATTTTGTCTATCTTGTTGATTTGAAAGAAGAAATAAAATAAAACTCGACAAAAAACTTATTAATTTATATAATTATTTCGGTTACAAAATATGATAATAATCAAAACAACAAGCTTAATAAAAAACGGTGATAAAATTTTATTGATTAAAGAATGGTCAAAGAAGAAAAACGGCTATTTTTGGAACGTTGTAAAAGGAACATTTAACCCGGGAAAAGATAAGGGATTAATAGCGTCTGCTATAAGAGAAGTAAAAGAGGAAGTAAATTTAGATATTATTATTGAGAATATTTTAAGTATTTTTGAAAGAAATAAAAACGATGATTTTTTATTGCAAGTAAATTTTATTTGCCAGCCAAAAGAAAATAGCGAGCCATTTTTATCAAAATCATCAGAAGAAAATGAAGAAATTATTGAATATAAATGGTTTAATTATAAAGAATTTAAACTTTTGAATGAAAGTGAAATTATGGACAAGCGCGTTGCTATGATCATTGACGACTATTTTTTAGTTCAATTAACTCAACCAAAATATCCCTTATCAATAATAAAAGGCGTTAATTAAATCTTCTTTAATCAACGCCTTTTTATTTCCCCACTATAATTTGAGCATACCAATCAACTCCTAATTTTTTAGTCATTCGCTCAATTATAATTAAAGGAAAATTCAAAAAACCATTGCGATTTTCAGCTTGCGCCACTTTCTGCATAGCCCTAGAAATCAAAACTGTCTTTTTGGTTGTAATAGATTGTCCAGGGTATAAAACTTTAAATATGGCGGATTTTCTTTTTGATGTTAGGGCGTCGGGCTTGTCGTCGATTTCATTTACGCCATCCCAGAAGTTTGGCAATAAATAATTAAACTCATCAATCGTTAAAAAGGCACCCCATTCTTCCGCAATTATATTGCTTAAATAATGGTAATATTCCGCCTTCTCTATTTTACCATTCATAATTACGAAGCCTCTTTCAAAATCAACAAAGTTTATTATTTCTTTTTCAAAATTAATAATAACATTCCTTGGAGCAAAATCGTGCCATATCACCAAATTGTTATAAAACCACGCGAAAAGCGATGCAACAATCCTAAGTAACCTACTTCGACTATGTCTATCCGATTTTTTTAACAGAATTTCAAAATTATAACCGCGAAGAAATTCCATTTCCAACTTTGGATAACTAAACGATTCTATATTGGGAACTTGAACCTTGAAATGACCAAAATCCGTTAAAAAAATCTTTTGATTTTTAATACATTCTCTGAAGCGGTGAATATTTAGTAATTCGCGATCATTGGTTATCTTTATCACATTTTGATTCAGCAAATAAACTTTCTCTGAATCGTACGATATTACAACCGGCAACATTATCTTTTTCATATTCCACCTCCAATTTTCTTTTTTCCGATTTTCTATCATCTAGTCCGTTAAAAACGAACTTTTGTTAATTTGTTAATTGTTTCAATTATACACATTCCACCAAAAAAGTCAATAATTAAAATCTGCTATTTGTATATTTGTTTAGAATTTACATTATTCGCGATTACTCTATAAATAATTATAAAAACAAACGCTCCTAAGAGGTCAAAAAATAAATCCGCAATCGTATCCGCGGCGCCTAATTGCAAAAAACCGAAATATCCCCTTGAAGAGATAAAAATATCATAAAGAAATTCGGCAAATTCTAAAAATACTCCAATTAAGGCAGCAAAAGATAAAGTCATTATTACAGTAATTAAATAATTGGACGCGTTAAATAATTCTAAATTCTTAATCCTTAATTTTAAATTCAGCGCTATAAGCGTTGCTGCCGTCCAAAAACCGCCCAAAAAGTGCATCGGAATATCAAGCCACTGGTAAGTCCAATACCAATGATTAATAAGAGCAAGAATATGAACTACGATAATAAAAACTAAAAGAATAATAATGGATTTTAGAGAGAACATAATTAAATTTCATTCATAATTCTTAATTCATAATTCTAATTTATCTCTTTCTCCATTGATGGCTCCGGCGCGCCTTATGGCGTCCGTATTTTTTGCGCTCCACCATTCTGGGGTCGCGCGTAAGATAACCGGCGCGGCGCAAACGTTTGTTAAATTCGGCGTTAAATTTAACCAAAGCCCTGGAAATGCCGTGGCGAACCGCTTCGGCTTGGGAAGAAATTCCACCGCCTTTTACCTTAGCGACAGCGCCCAATTTGTCGCCGATTTTCATTTTTTCAAAAGGAGCCATTATTTCTTTTTGCAAGCGAAATAACGGAAAATAATCGGCGTAATTTTTTTCATTGACGACAACCCCCTGTTTTTTTGTATAAAGCCTCACGCGGGCAACAGCCGTTTTCCTGCGTCCAATCGCTTCAAAATAACGCTCCTTTTTCACGGGCGCGGTTTTTTTAACGTCGACTTTAACGACTTTTTCTTCTTTATCTTCTTTTTTCTTAACAACTTTTTTAATTTTTGGTTTTATTATTTTTTCCATTTACTCTATGGTTAATTTTTTTATTCTCTTAATCCTTAATCTGTTTTTCGGCAACATTCCCATTACCATTTTTCGCAACGCCGCCCCCGGACCCTTTTTTTCTATAAACATTCCCAATGATTGTTCTTTTAAGTGGCCGATTTGAGTCGTGTGACGATAATAAATTCTTTGTTTTGTTTTTTTGGAACTGATTTCCGCTTTAGAAATATTTTTGACAATAACTTTGTCATCGCCTTCCAAACGCGGTTCATATTTCGGATTTTTTTTGCCTTGCAAAATAACGGCTACTTCAGAAGCCAGTCGGCCAAATTTTTTATTTGTGGCGTCAATAATGTATTCCATGCTACTTTCTGCCTTCAATAATTTGAGTTTCTACGCTTTTTGGCACTTCTTCATATCTGTCAAATTCCATCGTGAAACTTCCCCTGCCCTGTGTCATTGAGCGCAATTTAGTGGCATAGCCGAACATTTCCGAAAGAGGAACTTTCGCGTCTATAACTTTCATATTTGTCCTTTCTCCTAAAGCTTCTATTCTGCCGCGCTTGCTCTGTAAATCTCCCGTAACATCTCCAAGAAAATCCTGCGACACTAATATCTGAATTTTCATTATCGGTTCAAGAATAACGGGCTTGGCTTTTTTCGCCGCTTCCTGAAAAGCCATGGAACCGGCAATTTTAAACGCCGCTTCCGAAGAGTCAACTTCATGGAAAGAGCCGTCATACAACGTCACTTCAACGTCTATGACAGGATAACCCGCTAAAATACCTTTGTCCAGAGATTCTTTGACTCCTTTTTCGGTCGCCGGAATATATTCCTGCGGAATAACTCCTCCCTTGATTCCATTGACAAAAACAAAGCCCTTACCGCGTTCTAGCGCTTTTACTTTTAATTTAACGTGACCGTATTGTCCGCGTCCGCCGGACTGCCTGATGTATTTCCCTTCCGCTTCCGATTCCCCTTTAACGGTTTCTTTATAAGCGACTTGCGGGCGGCCGACATTCGCTTCAACTCCGAATTCGCGCTTCATTCTTTCAACTAAAATTTCAAGGTGAAGCTCTCCCATTCCGGAAATAATTGTTTCACCGGTTTCCGAATCTCCGCTGATTTTAAACGTCGGGTCTTCTTCCGCAAGCCGATGCATTGCAGTGCCGATTTTTTCCTGGTCCACTTTTGTTTTCGGTTCAATCCTAATGGAAATAACCGGTTCCGGGAAAATTATTTTTTCCAAAATAATCGGCTTTTCCGGGTCGCAAAGAGTGTCGCCTGTAGTGGTATTTTTTAATCCGACAATGGCGCCGATATCGCCGGCATAAAATTCATCAACTTCTTCACGCTTATTAGCGTGCATCCGCACAATTCTGCTAATACGTTCCTGATTGTCTTTTACGGAATTTAAAACATAACTTCCCTTTTTCAAAACACCGCTGTAAATTCTGAAGTAAGTCAAACTACCGACATAAGGGTCGGTCGCGATTTTGAAAGCCAATGCCGTAAACGGTTCATTGTCATCCGGCTGACGGATAATTTCTTCACCGGTCTTTAAACTGCTGCCTTTAATCGGCTTAATCTCCGCCAAATCAACGGGTGACGGCAGATAATCCAAAACAGCGTCAAGCATGAACTGAACTCCTTTATTTTTTAAAGCCGAACCGCAAAGAACCGGCACAAAGTCGTTACTGATTGTCGCCCTTCTAATAAGAGCGCGAATTTCATCTTCCGAAAGATTGCCGTCGCTAAGATATTTTTCCATCAAAACGTCGTCATATTCGGAGATTTTTTCCACAAGTTGGGCTCTTGCTTTTACAGATGCTTCTTTCATATCTGCCGGAATTTCTTTTTCAATAATTTTTTCTCCGTGTTCTCCTTCAAAACCAAACGCTTTCATTTTTATTAAATCAACCACGCCCTCAAAAGCCGATTCCAATCCTATCGGCAATTGTAAGGGATAAGCTTCGGGCGTTAAACGTTCTCTTATGGAATTTAGAGAGCGTTCAAAACTGGCGCCCATTCTGTCTAACTTGTTTATAAAACAAATTCTCGGAACTTTATATTTATCCGCCTGATGCCAAACGGTTTCTGACTGTGGCTCAACGCCGGCAACGCCGTCAAAAACAACCACTCCGCCGTCAAGCACGCGCAGAGACCTCTCCACTTCAACCGTAAAATCAACGTGCCCGGGAGTATCAATGATGTTTATGCGGTGTTCATCTGTTTCGCGAATTTTTTGTTTTTCTTTTTCGTCAGAAATTTCCTGCAATTTCCGCGTTGATGTCCAAAAACAAGTGGTGGCGGCCGATGTAATAGTAATGCCACGTTCCCTTTCCTGCTCCATCCAATCCATAACCGCCAGGCCTTCGTGAACTTCACCGATTTTATGAGAAATGCCGGTATAAAAAAGAACCCGTTCTGAAACGGTGGTTTTACCGGCGTCAATATGGGCAATAATGCCGATATTACGATATTTTTCTAAAGGATAAGCTCTCATAAAATTTTCAATTTACAATTTTTAATTTTCATTGAATTTTTGCCCCTTCGGGACATCTCCCGCAGGGAGACAATTTTACAATTTTCAAGCATTTAATTTAAACATTGTAAATTGATTCATTGTAAATTTATTGGAAATTGATAATTGAAAATTAGAAATTATGTTTTATCTAGCGAAGTGCGCGAAGGCTCTATTCGCCTCCGCCATTCGGTGCATATCTTGTTTCTTTTTGATTGCCGAACCTTCATTTTTAGAAGCGGCAATTATTTCTTCCGTTAATTTTTGCGCCATTGATTTTCCTTTTTTCGCGTTAGCGACGTTAATAATCCAATTGCAAGCCAAGAAAAATTTTCTTTCCGGTCTCACTTCGCGCGGCACCTGATAATTGGCGCCTCCCACTCTTTTTGAAATAACTTCCAAAAGAGGCGAAACATTTGAAATGGCTTTGTCAAAAATCGCCAACGGCTCCTGTTTTGTTTCTTTTTGAATTCTTTCAAAACAATCGTAAAAAACTTTTTCAGCAACTGATTTTTTTCCATCCATCATTAAATAATTGACAAAACGGCCGGCCGCAATACTGCCGTGTTTAATGTCCGCTTTATGATTTTTTTTGTAAACTCGTTTTTTACGCATTTTATAGTATAAATTTAAAATTATTTCTTCGGTCTCTTTACTCCATACTTGCTTCTTTCTTGTTTTCTTCCGTCAACGCCAGTGGCATCTAAAACTCCTCTCACTATATGATATCTTACTCCCGGCAAATCTTTTACTCTTCCTCCTCTTAACACAACAACTGAATGTTCTTGAAGATTATGTCCAACACCAGGAATATAAGCGCTTACTTCCATTCCATTACTAAGTCGCACTCTCGCCACCTTGCGCAAAGCCGAGTTTGGTTTCTTAGGGGTAGTTGTAAAAACTTTCAAACATACGCCGCGCTTGAACGGCGAAGCGGAAAATTTCGGCTTGTTTAAAATCGTATTAAAATAAAAACCCAGCGCCGGCGATTTGGATTTTTTCTTGGTGCTTTTTCTTCCTTTTTTAATTAATTGTCTGATTGTCGGCATAAATGAAAAATGACTTTTTAAAGTCATTACACAGAATAGCAAAAATAATCAATCATTGTCAACCATTACAGCGCTCCGCTGCCTAATAATCCGTAAAGCCAAAAAATTATCGGAGTTATAAATTGAAATCCGAAAAAAATAAAAAACAATAAAATAAACATCCCGTATTGTTCCAATGCCGCCATATATTTTTCCGCTGACTTTGGTAAAAAAGCGAAAAGAACTTTTGAGCCGTCCAACGGCGGAATAGGAACTAGATTAAAAACTCCAAGCGCGACGTTTATTAAAATTACAATGTTTATGAAAAATAAAAACGCTGGTGAGGCAAATCCTAAAAACGCCAAAATTTTTAAAATCAAGCTGAAAATAATCGCAATGGAAAAATTGCTTAACGGCCCGGATAAACCGATTAATCCGCTGTCTCTTTTGGGATTTTTTAAATATAAAGGATTAAACGGCACAGGTTTCGCCCAGCCGAATAAAACAGGACTTTTGATTAAAAAAAGCGTAAACGGCAAAAGAAAAGAACCGAAAAAATCCAGATGTTTTATCGGATTTAAAGTGAGCCGGCCGGCATTTTTGGCGGTCGGGTCGCCCAAACGATAAGCCATTATGCCGTGAGAAACTTCGTGGATTATCACGGAAAATAAAAGCGCAACAAGTTGAAAAATTAAAACGACAAAGTTATCCATTAAATTTTATTCACTGTGTTTTCGGGCTGCCGGGAATCGAACCCGGGCCACACGCACCCCATGCGCGCACACTACCATTATGCTACAGCCCGCGCTTTGGCTTTGATTGAGTTTTAATGCATTTCGTGCAAGCTAAAATACGCTTTCCGTCCGCCGACCGAGAGCTTTGAAGATTTGGATATTTTCTTTTTTTTGAAGTCGGATTGTAATTGCCGCGAAGTTTTTTTCTCGTTCCGCGAATTATAGAACCCTTCTCACAAATTTCACATTGTCTCATATTGTTTAATAATTAATGACTAAAATGAGCCCCGATTGTTGGATTATCTCGGCAAAAGCCAAGTGGGTAAGCTCAACCTCAATCCGAAGACCAAGATACTGTTGCCTTCCCTTTTATAAATCCTTGATCCGAGAATCACAACCAAGGCTCGTTATAATAATAAAGAATTAAAGAAAAAAATCAAGTTTATTTTTTATCGCCAGCGCCAATGTATTCTTTTAAGAAATTAATAACTGAAACATTTTGAAACTTCGCCCTTTCTCCAATTGGCATGCTTCTTAAAATTTTTCCGATTTGATTTTGTAATCCGGATTTTTCTTTCAATTCCCACCATTGCGGACTTCCGTATTCCGGCTCCGCAGTTGTATACGCCTCAACGCCCTGAGGTTTCGCAAATCCAGGGTCTAAAATCTCGCCCACCTTGTGATTACCCAAAAATTTTTCCGTCAGCCAAGAAGATTTTTTAACATCAATTTTAGCTTTATTTTCAAGCCAATTTTTTACATTATCAAAAACGCCAACATTGCTATTTTCACTTGTTTTGATAGTACCTGAATATTTTTTATTTAACCTATCTATATCTTCCTCGTAAAGCATTTTTTTACTTCCGTCAAAATATTCCGGAGGAACTTTTATGCCACCACCGTGAGTTTTATCCACTAATAGTTGACCGCCTTTTCCGGCATCTATCCGCGCCTTTAAATATTCCGTATCATTCGCTAAATTAATCTTTCCGGTTTTAAAATCAAGTTCAACAGAACCTTTGCCAATACGATGCATCATTTTGGCATAACCCTCCGCGTCTTGCGGATAACCAAGTTCTTTTAATTTCCCCAATGTTTCCGGTTTTGTTAATGCTTCTTTGGCGTCTGCCAACCATAATTGATGAGCTTTTATTCCCGCCCATTCGTTAAATTTATCTAAATCAGTAATTTCTCCATTAGGACCGTATAATTCTTTTGGACAACCAAATTTTTCAACGGCAATATCCGGATTTTCTCCAAAATAATCAATAATCGCACCTTCGGGCCCGCGGTCGCCTATTTCTAAAACATTTGCTTTTAATTCTTCGACTGGTGCTATTGGTTGAGACGCTTCTACTCCAATTGCCGCCTTTAATTTTATATCAGCATCTTCAATCCCTGTGCTATATTTTAAACCAGGATATCGATTGTGAAATTCTTCTGGGGACATTTTAATAGAAGGCATTATTTTAATCTCCGATTTGGGAATCCAAAATTCATAAGCATTCTTTAATAAATCACTTGCTCCCGTAACATCGGCAATCTCTTTTACGCCTCGCGCGAATTGACCACTGCCAACAAGTAATCCAAGAACAGCCGCTTCAACTGTATGCCTTGCGGCTTCCGCCTTAGTTCTTTCTTTCCCGCCTTTTTCTGCGGATTTTTTTAATACTCCTTCAACTGTTATAAAAGTTGCCAATCCTCCCAACGCTCTTTGGCCGATACTGCCCGTAAAAGCCGCTGCCGCAATCGTCGCGCCTGCCGCTCCGCCAAGCGTCGCTGACGCCGAAGCCACACCAATACAACTGAATGAAAATAAAACTTTCTTCCATAATGGCTGTTTTTTATACCAATTCGCCGTTTTTTCAACTTTTTCCCTAATCCAAGATTTTTCCTGTTTAATTTCTTCTTCTATTTTTTCTTCTTGTTTATCAGCCGCAGTTAAAAGTTTTTCCGCTTCTTCTTGTTGAACTCTTTCAATTTCTTTTTGACGTCCTTCGGGAGTTGTTAAATCAAATTTTTCTCCTTCTTTTTCATTATTTAAAACTTCTTTCTGCCAAACTTTATTAATTTCTTCTTGACGGCCTTTAGACATGGTTAAATCAGACACATTTTCTTTTTGCGTTTTTTGTTCGCGTTTTATTTCTTTTTCTTTACTAATAAATTCTTTTAAATCTTCCGGAGTGCTCTCTTCCGTTAAAAATTTTTTACCATAAGTCTTTAACTGACTTTCAGCGGTGTCAATTTCAACCTGCGAACGAATTTTTGTTTCTTTTTTCCCGCTGATTTTTGACGAATCTTTGATTCTATTCCACGCTTCTTTGGATTTTTCAAATTCTGTAATAGAAGATTCAAGTTTTGCCCTAGCTATTTTCTTTTCTTCATCGGTTTTTGCTTCTCTAAGCTCTTTTTTTACCAAACCAATATTTTCTCCAAGCCTGTTTACTTCTTTATAAATATAATGTTTTTCTTTTTTACCCGGCTGCTTTGATTTTATTTCCGTTCTTTCGGGTTTTTTATCTTTAATCTTTTTACCGATTTTCTCTTTTCTTAATTTCGCTTCTTCAATACCGTGTTTTAATGTTTCTATTAATTTTTGGCGTTCTTCTTTTTGTTCCGCAGTGGCCTTTTTATTAAATAGTTCTGATGGATTCTCTAATCCTTTTAATTTTAACGTCATTGACACTATCTGCTCATCATAAGCATCTTTATAATGCGGTTTTGATTTTTCCAATTCCTTATCAGGTCTTTCAAAAACATTTTCGCCCAAAGCAGCTTTAATTAAATCATCTTCCATTTGCTCTTGCGACTTTGGTTCTTCCGCTTTTTCTTCCAACTCTCCATAAACACCAAAAACACCCAAATCATGAATAACTTCTTTTGATGTTTCTGGATTATCGCCTTTATAATCTAGGTTGTTTTCGGCTTTTTTCTTTTTGACCGCCTCCTGAAATTTTCGGGCCATTTCAGTATCGGGTAATCCTTCTTCCGCATCTATATTGTGATTTATTTCAAATTTAGTCATTTTATTTATTTAATTCCCGCTATTTCTTTATATTCGTTAATTGTTTCTTTTATCGTTTTTTGCGTTAATTCTTCAAAATTCGGAATTGTGTTTCTAAAAAATTCCTGCATTTTTATTTCGTCTCCGGCTTCGCTTAATTTTTCAAATTCCGGCCTTGCTTCTTCCGGAAGATTTTTTAAAACCGCTAAAGTGATTCTTTTAATAATATTGCCACCGAGTTTTTCCAGAATTTTATCCTGAACTTCAATCGGCAAAGAATCAATTTTTAAATCTTTTAAAATAATTTGTCGTAATTCTTCTTTGGTAATCATGATTTTAATAATAATTTTTATTTAACTGCTTATCAACGGCACGAAACTGAATCCAAAATGTTCTTTGACATTATATTTATTTTTTCCTATTTTGTCAATAACCACAATACTATCCCCCAGTGGCGCGACGATGCGGCCTCCGATATTCAGCTGTTTTTGCCATTCTTTCGGCAATTCGCCTTTTGCCGCCGCTGCCGCTATTATTTTATCATAATGCGCCTCTTTTTTATACCCTTTTGAGCCATCGCCCAAAATAATACTTATAACGCCTTTTTCTATAAAATTATATTTGGCGATATTTTTCTCCGCCATCTCTTTCAGTTCTGAAATCCGCTCCATAGCAACAACCAACACTGACTTACACGGACTTAACGCGGACTCGCGCGGAATATTGTCTGTATCTGTCCGTGTGTAGTCCGTATTGGTCCGTGATACGATGTACGCTAAAAGCGCGGACACCCATCCGCTGCCCGCGCCGATATCAAGAATTTTTTCTCCTTGTTTCGGCTCTAAAAGTTCCAACATAAAAGCCACTGTAAGCGGCTGAGAAATCGTCTGACCAAAACCGATAGGCAAAGGCGCGTTGACATACGCTTCGTTTTTTTGTTCTTCTGAAATAAAATCCTTTCTATCTATCGCCTTAAACGCTTCAATAATTTCCGGCGTTTTCAAATAACCGTCTTTAACCAAAGAATTTATAAGATTTTTATATTCTGTTGACAAATTCATATTTTATGATTATTATAATTATATCATTTCTCTTCGAGAAATTATAGTAGCATATTAAAAATCGCATAAGGAGGAATCAATGAGCTTGAAACCAAGGGACATCTGGGTAGTAGAATGGAAAAATAACAAAAGCAATATTAAGGGAATTGATAAGAGTAATGGGTGGAGAGAAGTTATCGGCCAAGAAGCCGCGGCTGAATTGGCTGGCGAAAAAAAACAGTTTGGATTTAAAAAAATTAAAATGAAACCAAAAGGAGGTAATATGGGGTGAATGATAAAGTAAAAAAGGGTTTTATAGAGATTGATTTTGAGGGAGAAGGAATAACCTATGTTTCGGTTGAAGCATTAACTCACAAAGTTGAAAAAACTGCCGTTGTAGTCAAAGGAAAAATCGGCAAAATAATACAAATGCCGATAAAAAATCTAAGGAGGTGAGATTGTGCTTGATTTCCTGCCGCGATGGTTATTTATAAACAAGAATTATTCTTACTGCTGCATAGTAAGGCCGATTGTTAAAGAAAGGCCTTATCTGCGAACGCGGAGGTTTTTCCTCCGCAAAACGCCGTAAAAAACGGCGTAAATATTTTTTAAAAAATCGAAAGCCCGTTCAACGGGCTTTTTTATTTTTAAATTTCAAATAAAAAATTCCCGTGAATATCCCAAAAGCGTTTGCTGAAATATCTTGAATAGTGTCTCTGAACGTTTCTTTGCCGTAAATTCCAAATGTTTCCGTACTAAATAATATATCCGATGAAATTTCAAAAATCTCCCAAAATAAACCAAATAAAAAAATGGCGATGGAAACCGCAATTAGAGATTTGTTAAAAGTCAATCCGCGTTGCTTGCTGAAAATACCGGCAAAATTCACGGTAAAAATAAGAGGAACTATAAAATGCAACAATTTATCGTATTCAAATCCGACGATATATAATTTATACAATCCAAGACTGCCGAAACCATTAAGAACCAGCGTAAAGACAACAATTAATTGCAATTTTTCAAAATCAACTTGGCTCAATTTATAAAAATTTTTTTTGGAAAAATATAACAGAAACGCCGAAATAAAAGAAAAAATTCCCATGTAAACCGGGTTATAAAATTCCGGAAACCAACCATCTTTACCCAACAACAAAACAATGCCTATAACGATAAAAACAATTATTGAAAAATTAACAAATTTTTCACTTCTCATATTAAAATCAGAATTCTGAAAATTGGCGGTGTTTTTTGAACGAAGTTCTAAACTATTTCGAGCAAAATCCAAATGATTAAAGCGGATCCGGCGGGGCGAAACAATCCAATACGATTTTAGCATCCACTGGTATCGAAACCCTCTTTCCTTCCTTGTGGATTTTACCAATCTTCTCCGGTAAAACAAAATGAAGCCGACCACCAATTGATTTTTTGTCGCGACTCATTATTTCTATAAGTTTTTCCGTGACGAAATTTAATTTTGTGGAAAAACCTAATTTCTTAATTAGATTGTTTTGGCGTTCAAGCGCCGATTTATCCCACAAGCCAAGCCGACAAGCAATCCTTCCCTCATACATCATTCCATACGCGATTGCTTCGCCGTGAGGGATTTTATGATTACTCAAAATTTCAATTGCATGTCCGATTGTATGTCCATAGTTGAGTATTTTTCTAAATTCCTCTTCATTTTCATCTTTTTCCACAACGAAAGTTTTTATTGTCGCTGCTTTCCGAATTATCTCTAGATAAAAATTGGTGCTCCTGTCATGGATATGCTTTTTAAGATATCGAAAAAACTTCTCATCGTTTATTACCGCATATTTTATTACTTCAGCAAGACCATTTCTGATTTGTGAATCAGGAAGATCAACGAGAGTTTCTACATCAACAATAACAACTAACGGTTGATAAATTCTGCCGATCAAATTTTTACCCTCTGGAATATTGACTCCAGTTTTACCTCCAATACTACTATCAACCTGCGCCAAAAGTGTTGTAGGAATTTGAATATAACGAATCCCTCGTTCATAAACTGATGCTACAAATCCGGCAATATCTCCAACCACTCCGCCTCCCAGTGCGATTATTATCGCTTTTTTATCAGCACCTAGTCTCGCGAGATTCCTTATAAGATTTTCAACAACTCCTAGATTTTTTGAACTTTCTCCGGCAGGAATTTCAAGCAACTCAACTGGCAATTTTTGACTGGAGAGATTTTTGACGAGATTCTTCCCAAAAAATTTATGAGTGTTAGAATCCGCGAGTATTATATATTTACTTCCTTTGAAACTTCGAAAATCAAAGCGCTTTAAAAAGCCGCTCCCTATTTGAATATCGTAACTTTTTTCGCGCAATCTCATTTTGATTTTCTCGATATTCATAAATTTATTTCAAATGTCGCAAGAGTAGAATTGCGCTTGCCCGCCGAAGGCGGGGCAAGGCAACATTCGCCCAAAATCCGAATTCTGAAAATTGGCGGTGTGCGTCGAATTGAACGATTTTAAGCCAGAGCACTAAATCAAGTTTAGTGCTCGGTCGAGCACATAAATTTTATGTGCTCTGATTTTTCTTTGGCGGCAAATTATTTTAGATAAAAAGAGTAAGTTTAATTATTCTTTTCCTCATTGCCCGCTTCTCGCAGTCGTTCCTCTGCTCTACGAGCATCCTCTTCGGCTTTTTCTCGTTCTTTTTCTAAACGCTCGGCATCTTTTTCAGCTTCTTCTTTCACTTTTTCCCCTTGCTCCTCTTTTGCCTCTTGCTCTTTTTCTCCCTGCTCTTTCTTAAGTTCCTCCGTCCTCTCTTTCGCTTCTTCTAAATTTTCAATAGCGTCATCTACGGCATTGAGATTTTTCTCGGCTTGTTTTGCTAACAGTTTTGCTTCTGGGTAGTTGCTGGTGGCAAGGGCAGACCTTGCTTGGGCAAGTAGACTGTCAAATTTGCCGAATGCTTCGGCTGGCACTGCAATATCTTTTTCGGCGGCTTCGTCTAATACTTCCTGTTTCTCTTTTTCAGCTTCCCGAATCGCTTTCTCTGCTTCTTCTTTTACTTCCATTTCTTCTTCAATACGTTCTTCTTCTTGTTCTAATGCTTCTTCCGCTTCCTCTTCTTTTAATTCAAGGAGTTCTTTTTGAGCTTTTATCTGTCCCAACTGTTGAACCAAGCTTTCAATTTGAGCGGTATCGCCCGTTCGTCTTGCCTCAAGGATTTTGCCCTTCAATTCTTTTTCTTGAGCTTCAAGGGCGCGCTTCTCTGCTTTGAATGTTTGCTCAAGGACTGTTTTCGGAGTATTAAATTCGTCGTCCAGTTCTTTTGCAAGCTGGCTCACATCCTTGCCTTCTGCTTTTTGTTCTACAACTATTGTTGCGGCATTAGCAAGGTGCGCCTGAAGTCGGCTTTGCGCTACTTCAAGACCCCTGGCTTCTACGCCTTTTGTTTCCAAAATGACTTTTATCTCGGCGATCCGTTCCGCGGCAAAAATAATTTGAAGATGGGCTTTGCCTTCTGGATTGAAAGTAAAAAATTGCTGGAGCGCTTCGCCAAAACGATCAAGGAAATAGAAAGGGCTTTCGGGAGTTAAACCGGCCGAAGGAAGCGCGGCTTGCGGGCTTTGCGCAAAAGCGGTACTACTCGCAAATGCAAACAGAGCTACTAATGCAAACGTACTTGATATAAATGTTTTTTTCATAATGTTTTTAGTTAATTTATTTACTGTTCATTATATCATTGTAGTAATTCGACCAAATTACTACCCATGATTTTAGTATCTTCCATTTATTTTACTAATTCTTTTGTTGGAATGTCAACTGCTTCATTTCCTAATTGGCGGTGTTTTTTGATTGATGTTCGAACTTTTTTTAACGAAAATACGAACGCTGAATTTTGAAAATTCCGCTCGGGCGGGCGGAATTCCCCCCAAAAACCCCCTTCCGCCCGCCCGCACCGTGTCCCTCGTAGCCTTGGCGAAGTGGGAGAAGCGACCCTTTCGGAAAGGACGATTTCAAGTTTTTCTTTGGCGACCTTTTTTAATTTTTCTACTAATATTTTCAATCTTCCACCATCAATTGTTTACTTGTTTCTAATAACCAAATAATTACCTCTATATTCATCACTTCCGCCAGAAAGTGCACTCGGAACCGTTTTTTGTTAAATCAATGTTTTGGTAGACTTCAAAACCCTTCGCAAACGCATAGTGAAGCCCTACGAGACAATCAACGGCTGATCCGTCTTCTACAAAATATCCATCAACAATCCCCAACAGAAAAAGAGCGGTTGATCCTGCTTTACTGGTAATTTCTTTTTTATTTCGAAAAACATAACCCTCTTTCAATAACCTTACGGACTGTTCGGAAATACAATTTGCAGGATTACCCTTTGAACCATAAAATGAATAAACAATCGTTTTTGGCAAAACTGTATTATGTATTATTTTTGGCTTATTGCCAAAGAATTGACATTGATCATCAACAATTTTTACTCCCCATTTAGCCTCGGGAAAATAACAAAAAGTATAAATCGGCCTTTTTTTATTATGGACAGTAACGATTATGGAATACATTTTTTTACCACTGACGTATAGTGCTGTACCATCAATTGGGTCAATAGTAATTACATAATCAGAGAATTTTGCAAACAAGTTTTTACCGGGAGTATCTTCTTCTGCAACAATTTCACAGCTTTTTAGTTCTGACTTTGCTAATTTTTGCAACACAAATTCTTGAACAGTCAAATCTGAACTCGTTACAATATCAATGTCCTTTATTCCAGAATTATATTTTTGCTCAATAACAGCATCATTTCTCAGCTTTACTGCTAGTTTCCCAGCTTCGATAAAGACATCTTCAAATTGTTGGATAATTTCAATTTCTTTCTTAATTAAATCAAATTTGCTCATGTGTTTAACTACTTGCTTGGTCGCTTAATTACAAAATCAACTTCAGGATTTTCTGATTTTAAATTGGTCATTACTTTTTCAACAACCGTTTCAGCTTCCATATAATCTTTTAAGTCATCGGGATATTTTTCTTTGTAAATATCAGTCTGCATTCCGCCGGGGAATACGCCAAGCATTTTTATATTTAAATCCTTTATTTCATGGCGGATTGACTCAGTCAATCCTTTGATTGCAAATTTTGATGAAGAATAGGCAGATATTCTAGGTTTTCCATCCAGCCCAGCGGTAGAGTTGATATTTATAATTACTCCACTATTTTGTTTTTTCATTTGTGTAAGTGCAATCTGACAACCATAAAAATATCCGAAAAAGTTCACATCAAAAAGAGAATGCAATTTTTCTATATTAATCTCCTCAACAAAACTTGGCGCAATTTGTATACCAGCATTATTAATCCAAAAATCTATTTTGCCGTATTTTTCAACCACATATTCGCCAAGTTTTTTGACGTTATCAAAAGAAGTTACATCAGCAAGAAAACAATCAACTGATAATTCTTTTGCCGTTACTTCTAAATTTTCCTTATTGTGGCTTGAAATGACAACTTGAGCATTTTCTTGTTTAAGTGCTTTAGCAAGTGCCTTACCAAATCCTTGGCTTGCTCCAGTTATTACAATTATTTTATCTTTAAGTATCATAAAATTATTATTTTATTAAATCATAAGCGCCAACATCTAACGCCTTAACGATCTTGGTCAGGGTTTCAATGGTCGGATTTTTATTAACGCCATTTTCAAAATGTAAACTATATACATAAAATTATCTTTCTTTTCATTTGCGTTCCACTTCCCGCCGTCGCGTTCCTCCGGCGGACTGCGTCCGCCGAAGCCCGCTATGGCGGGCGAAGGCGGTGTTTTTTGAATGATGTTCGAACTTTCTTTGAGCAAAACCCCCACTAAGGAAGCCAGCCCCGCCACTGCTCGACAAGCTCGCCACACCACAGAAAAATACTCTTTGCTCTTTTCATTTTGCGCGCGCCCGATTTTTTCTTCTTTTAATGAAAAGAGTATTTTTCTGCAGTGTTCTGCCTTCCAAGTATTCAGGCAGGTGGCGGGACTGGCCTCAATTTGATTTCGCAAAGGAAAAGCGGAATTCCCCCCAAACCCCCCTTCCGCTTTTCCTTTTCTCAAACGGAACGGGAACGGAAGCAGGCGGGCAAAAATTCCTTCCCCCCAACCCCCTTCCTTTTTGCCCGCCTGCTTGGGCTTCGCCCCCAAAACTTTTCGGCGGACGGACGGCGGGATTATTTAATATTAAGCTTTTCTCCTCTTTTTTCAAATGCCTCTTTTCCGCCTTCAAGTTTCAGCAGTTCTTCTCTATTTTTTGTGTCCTCAATTGTCGTTTCAATAACTTCTGTTTGTCCAGATTCATTTTTCAAAATGAAAATTTTCTCTGCATCGCCATTGATTACAAAATTGGCGTTATGCGTAGCAAAAATAATTTGGCGATCTGATTTTTTCTCTTTCAACAAAGGCACAAGATAATTCGCAATCAACGAGCTATCAAGATGAGCCTCTGGCTCATCAATAATTAACGGGTAATTTCCAAACAGAAGCAAAATAACAACTACCGCCGTACATCTTTGTCCGAAAGACGCTTGTTCGACATCTCGATTATCATATTTAACTTGAATTATCTTGTTTAACTTTACATCGTATAAGTGTTTACCTCTGATTGCTTGAAAGATTTGAAAATTTTTCTCTTCTTTGAAAACCTCATCAAGAAACTTGGTGTATTTTTTATCGTTTTTTTGAGATTGTTGAATAATTTTTCTAACATCGTCAAATGAATTTTTGGAAAAAGTCTGCTCATTACCAGTTATAAATTCACATACTTCTTTGCCTCGTTCCGTATCGTGGTATTTTGAGAAAAAGTGATTGTAAAATTCCTCTGCCAAAGTAACCCAAGCACCTTTTTCGTTAAAAGAATATTCGAGAGAGATTTGCTTGATGTCTTTTCCTTGATTGTCTTCAAACTGCTTCTTTAATAAATCCTGCAAAGGTTTCAATATTTCAGTGATTTTGGTTTCGTAATTTTGTTTATTTGTATTTAATCCATTAACAACACTTTCACGTGTTGCGATAACTTTTGCTTTGGCTTCAATTTGCGTCGTTAAGTTCTTTATTTCGCTCTCTAAGTTCGTTATTTTTTGTGGAGCGGACTTTATCTGCTCAACGCTTTCTGGCGTATAACCAGCTTTCTCAATTAGAGCCTTGGCTTTATTTTCTAAATCAACCAGAGCTTTTTTAATTTCAGATTCCTTTTTAGTCTCTTCTGTAAATTTTTCTTCCTTCAATAATTCAACCGCTTCGGCGATCTTGGTAATTGCAAGATCATAGGCTTTTTCGTATTCAGTTTTTTCAACTTTTTCTTTTGGTTCTTCCGATTCAGATTCTGGGATTAGTTCAGACAAAGAGTTTTTAAGATCAGAAATATTTTCTTTCCAATCTTCTAACTTTTGCAATTCTTTTGACTTGTTTGTAATACCAGTAATAACCTCGTTATATTCTTTGCTTGATAACACCTTAACGCTACTTTCAAGCGTTCTTTTTTCTTTTTCTTTTCCAACTTTTTGATCCTCAAGATTTTTCAAATCCGAAACAGCTTGAATAATTTGACCGAGCTTGCCTTTCAATGACTCAATCGCTTCCTCGTATTCCTCTAAAATATTGCCTGCGTGGGAATTGGCTCTGTCATAAATTGCTTGCGTAAATTTTGATTTATCTCTTGCAAATGTTTCTATTTCACTTTGTGCAAGAAACTCAAAAATTTCTGTTCCAGAAAAATTAAAATTGCTTTTTTCGTTTGGATCAAAAGAGGGTGATAAATTATCCCAAAATTTCTTTGGCGAATCAGGATTATTCGAATGTAATCCCAAAAAATTCAAAATAGTGCTTTTTCCAGAACCTCGTCCACCAATAAAACAATTAAAATATGGGCTTAAATTATAGGTGCTGTTATTTCCAGCAAAACAAAATTTGTCTTCGTCAACTTTTGCATCATCAGGAATTTTTAGAGTAATTGAATCAATAGTATTTATCGGCTTTTTTGGTTTTTCTTCACCGATAAAAATTCTCGTTTCTGGCTCATAAACAATTTGCTTTAATCCCTCAAATGTTGGTTCAGCTTTAATCCAGCAATATTTTTCAATTGGTTTCGAATCTTTGTCCTTTAATTTACCAATAGGGTAATCCTGTGAATGGGAATCGCTCCCTTTTATACAAGCCTTTTTTCGTAAGAACCAACCACGAAATTGATCTTGCGTAAATTTCGCTGTGCCATCCGTTTTCAAATCTGATTTCCAAAGGAAAAAATCAATTTGTTTTTGTCTTGAAGAACCTAAAATATCCGCAGTTCTTATATAATTGCTTTTTATCCATTCATCCGAATTTGGGTCAATTTCATCAATTCCACCGTATTCATCATATGGAAGCCATAGCAAAAACTTGTCCTTAAATTTTTCGTCTTGATTCAGTTCACTAAGCAAGGAAACAAGAGAAATTTTCTTATCTTTCAGTTTGGCTTTATCGTCATAATCACTACTGATTTTTGTTCCATTGCATTTTAAGCCTTTGATAAGATTTTCAATGTCGGCAATTTTTATTGAATCATTAAAAATGATATGAAAGTTGAAATGTATCGCACTATTTGTTGTAGTATTTTTATTCTGCACACTTTCCGTCATTCGAAATTCAACAACAGGAAGAATTTTTTTGTCGCCAATATCTAAATTGCCCTTGTCGATTTTTTCTTTGATTTGCTTATAACCAGCTACTGAAAAATAGTCGTTTATTCCGATAACATCACATCCGGCGTTTTTTAATTGAGCTTCAAACTGATCCCAAGTACCAGAAAAACCGTCAGAAGCAGGACTATGCACATGCAAGTCCCATTTCCTCCATTCAGAACCAATATTCGGTTTTGTAATTTTGTCAGCCATATTTTATTTTCCAGATTTTTTTCGATTATCGTCTTTGCATAACATCTGGCAATTCATTGCAGTCGTTTTTCCGCCCTCATGCCAAGGGGTTATATGATCGGCTTCCATTTCTTCGAATTCAAAAGTTTTTTTACACCAAACGCATTTACCTTTTTGTCTTTCGTAGGCTTCGCGCTTCATTTTGTCATTAAACATTCGGATAAAAAGGTGATTTTCTTGTCTCGTTAGAACATAGGGATAAATACCAGATTTTTTCGTTACATCTTCATCTTGCATTAACTCGGTTATTTCTTTTTCCAGTTTCTTTGAATCAAATTTTTTGTCTTTGAATTGGTTGTATAGTTCGCCCCAACTCACGCTCGCCATTTCTTTTCGATAATTGGGGAAAGTCTTACGCACCCAAGCGACTACATTTTGGAAATAATTCCACAGCTCGTCTGCACTTTTGTCGTGCTGGTGCTTAGCCATATAATCTTCAATTTTGCCGTCATTGATCCATGAAAGCACGGTTTCTAAATATTCTTGCCGAATTGGTGAGCCACTGACAAGCGATCCGCCATCATTTGCCAATAAGTACGCCACGCAATTTGATTTACTGAATTTTAATTTTGCGTCTGAAAGCCATGGGCCAGTATAAACCGCGTTGCGAATTTCTTGGTCGGTTAGTTTTTCACCTGCTATATTGATAATCCTAAACCAATCTAGTCGCTCCTTGTCCGTGCCTTCACAGAAATAGATCATCAATTCATAATCCAAAATTTTATCCTGCTCTTCTTTGGTCAGATTATGGAAAAAACGGTCGTTTAATGAAAAATCGCCAGTAACATATTGTCCAATGCTGATGGTGCGTTGTTGGCCGTCTAAAACTTCGTATCCTCCATCATCTCTAATCATCCAATACATCACATTAAGCGGAAAACTATTTTTAATAGTTTCAATCACAGCATTGCGTTGTTTTTCTTTGTATACAAACTCTCTTTGGTATTTTGGACGAATATCCAATTTACCACCAAAAGCACTAACTCCTTCTTCGGCACTATCTTTATAGGCTTTTACAACTTCCGCAATTTTTATTTTATGTAAATCTATTTTCATATTATTTTTTTAGTTTTATTGTTCTTATTAAAATGCGGAGATACTTTTCAACGCCATTAACAAGCGGTCTCCCATGTGGTGTTTGTTTGTATCTTATGCCAATATTTTTTTCGCCTGTATTCATAATTCCCAATAGCTCAAACTGTTTGGGATTATATTTATCAATAAATGTTATCGGAACACCCATCACCTCATTGTAATTCATTGGAATTTCGGAAACTTTGTCAATGTTAATAGCATTGTAGTTGTCATACTTAGGAAATTCTTCTGCTACATACTTTTTATACAACACAATATTATCGTGTCGCTTGGTAGTTTCAAGATTGGTAAACCACAAAATTCTCCCCATACTGAAGTACTTGACTCCATTTACAATTTTTTTTCTTGATTCGGTTGCAATATCATAATCATCTGGCACCTGGAACCACTTCGTACCGCCATTATCATAACCAAGCCATACTCTATTTTCCTTTATAAATTTAAAAATGTCTTTTTTGGTTATGTTATTTTGATCGCCGAGAATCAAAAATTCCTTCTTGTATTCCATCAGTTGAGCCAAGTATTCACGGAATAAAGAAAACGGCGGATTGGTTACAACAATGTCTGCTTGTTTTAACAGCCCAATACTTTCTTCGCTTCTAAAATCTCCTTCGCCTTCTAACGACGTCCACTCATTATTTTTGTTGGCTTTGAGCTGCTCGGCAATATCGTGCAAGTCAAATGCGCCGTTCCCGTCTATGTCGTTAACTTCATTGATAATGAATTTGTTAGCGGTTATCTTAGGACGGCCTTTTGGCGTGGATAGTTCCTTGGTGTTGCCAAATAGATCTAGTTGGGTATTGGCAATTGGCGATGGCTTGTAGCTCGTAGCAATAAGTCTTTTTAAACCAAGAGCATTAAAATTAGAGGCAAAATACTTGAAAAAATTACTTTCAAAAGGATCATCGCAATTACAATAAACAACCTTGCCACGAAAATATTCTTTATAATGTTTTAGTTCTTTTTCAATATCAACAATTTGAGTATAAAACTCGTCTTTTTTGGCTTTACTCGCATTGCGCAAATTTTTATTTAAAGATTTTGTTGCCATAGTTTTATTTCATTAAATCATCAAGCGAAACGCCGAGAGCGTCCGCTATTTTTTTGACTGTATCAATAGTGGGGTTGGGAGTAGAGCCAGCCTCGATCTTGGCAATCGTATGAAAAGCCAGATCTGCTTTCTTTGAAAGCACATCTTGAGAAATACCGAGCTTGTTTCGGTATTTCTTTATATTCTCGCCAATTGTGGATTTTTCGTTTGACATATTCGTATAGTTTTACTATTATAGTTGTATAGTATTAAAATCATCACTTATCAAGAGTTAGTATATGAAATTTTTAGCATTTAGTCAAACAAAATTAGGGAGTTCATTCGACATAACGCGCACACGGGTGGGTGGGGCAAGCGTTATTCCTCTTTCGTCTTCTTTTATGTTTTCCGTCCCGCCGTCCGTCCGCCGAAAAGTTTTGGGGGCGAAGCCCAAGCAGGCGGGCAA
>CAZXNT010000001.1:0-170226 GCA_964642155.1 uncultured Candidatus Saccharibacteria bacterium | reverse complement strand
CGCCGAATGAAATCCTTAGATTATTTAAAGTGCAAAATGTCTGTGGTTAAAACATGCTTTTATAATAATATTCTGCGTAAAAATTCCTTTGCCGCTGCCAGTTTCAATCAAAAGATAAAAGCGCAAACAATGTTCAATGCATTTCCATAAACAATAGCGAACGAAAGATTTGAAGCCGTGAATAACCGGCTCTGCGCCGTAAATTTCAATATCGCCAAATCCACAAACAGACAATAATTGCCGCGCGCTACTTTCCGTAAAACTAATTTCATGAGTAAAATCGCCGTATCGCAGTCTTCCGTTTAAAAGATTTTCCGCGTTGGGTGCCTGAATAATCACTTTGCCGCCGACATTTAAAGATTGAAAAACCAAATCCAAAATTTCCAGAATTTCATCCTTGCTAAAATGTTCCAAAACATCCCGCATAAAAATAATATCATAAAATTTTTCTTTCTTGCCGAGAAAAGTTGTTAAATCCGCCTTGTTTATATTTTTTATTCCCAATTTTTCGGCTATTTTTACTTGTTCTTCGCTTATATCAACACCTCCCGCACTTAAATATCCCAAAAATTGAAGCCAATAAACAAATCCACCGTTGCCACAGCCCAGTTCAATAATTTTCACATTTTTATTTTCTGGTAAAAATTCGCCGAAATATTTTCTCCAAATGACGAATTGTTTTTTTATGTTTTCCAAATTCGCCTCACCGTAAAGTTGGGAAGTTTGAGTGGCAACATATTTATAATAAAATTTATCGCGATAGTTCATATTGTTGCAACGCGCTTTTACTTTCCGGCCAATATTTATTGATAATCTCCGCTGTTTCTTTGATTTTTTCTTTATTACCCAAAACATTATAAGACCTAAACAAACCGTAAAGCAAATTTTGCCGGCCCGGGCTGTGTTTTAGCGCGATTTCATAAATACCGGCGGCTTTTTGATAATAAGCCATATCCTGAAATTTATTGCCCGCCAATTCGTAAAGCAAAGCATAACTTTGCAAACTTTGAAAAAAAGCGTTTCCCTTATCTTGTTCTAAAATCGGCTCCATTTGCTTGTCGGCTTCTTTTAATAAAATATCGATAATTTCCTTGTTTTGCTGGTTTTGCGCGATATTAATCAATATATTCAAATAAGCATAAACAACTTCGCCATGCCCGACTGGCGAATAAAAATCCAAAGCTTTGCCGAATAACTTATTAAACTCCTGCACCGACCTGACTTGCGACGAACCCTTAACAGCATTAATGTATGATTGGGATTTTTTAAGAGGCAAAAAAGCGCCAAAATAGACAAGCACCAACAATAAGATGGTTGATGTAAAAGCAATGATTATTTTAAAATCTTTAGACATATTTATTATTAGTAACTAGAAACTAGTAATTAGTAAATAGGAATTAAAAACTAAAAACTATAAATTTAATTGTTTATTTATTGAATTTATTAAACCGTTTAATTCTTTTAATACAACATCGATTTGTTGAAATAAATCACGGGCTTTCTGCTTTGTTAAATAACCAAGATCTTGCGATAAAAATATATGATTTTGAAATTCAACAGCTGAACCTCTTGCTTGCTGATAAAACCTAATTTTATCTTTATAATGAAATCTTCCAAATCCCTCGGCGATATTCGCGGCAATTGATGACGCTGCGCGTCGCATCTGACTTATTAAACCAAATTGCTCTTCTTTTGGAAAATCTTTGGTAATTTTATAAATTTCAAGAACAACTTTATGAGTGTCTTGCCATACTTTTAAATCGTAAAAATTTTTAACTTCAGTTTTCATATTTCTAGTTCCTGTTTCCTGTTTATTGTTTACTGCTTCCTAATTCCTGTTTACTGTTTACTAGTTCCTGTTTACTAAATATATAATTCGCGAATGCGAGGAATAAAAATAGGTTTATATATATCGGCAAAACGTCAAAGAGAACCAATCCTTGGACAAGATAAGCCACTGGCAGAGAAAATAATAACGCGGACTGATACGGACTTAATATGGACTTTTGTGCCTTAAAGAATTGCCAATAATAAACAATAAAAATTCCGACAAAACTCAATAGTCCTAAAATTCCAGTCATTACAAGATAATCAAAAAAGATATTATGCGCCCGATCATACCAAACTTCAAAGCGCGGGTCGTAATGCTTTTCAAACGCTACGTTGAAATTTTCCATTCCCCAGCCGAAAACCGGTTTTTCCTTAAAAATAATTATTGATTGCTGCCAAAGCCATAGTCTGGTTTGAAAATTTTGTGTGCTTAAAGAAACATCCAGTAATCTTGTCCCTTGCTCTCCGCAAAAAGGCATTGATAAATTTATGGAATTTCTAAATTTAATCGCCAGCGAACCGCTGATAATTAAAATAGCCGCAAGCGATAAAGAAATTAATCTTATTTTTTTAGAAACCGACAAATTAAAAAATAAATAAAACAAGCCGAAAATGATTGCTATCCCCAATCCCAGAAACGCTCCGCGCGTCTGGCTTAATAACAAAAAAATCACGAAAACAAACGCCAAGCCAAACCACGTTAAAGTTTTTAAGTTCTTAAGTTTGTAAGTTTGTAAGTTTTGTATCGCAATATAAAGGGCATAAAAAATCGCGAATAACATATAAGTTCCGAGATAAGCCGAGTTGCCCAATGAGCCGGCAAATCTGGCGCAAAATCCTTCGCCCACAAAACGATCAATTCCTAAAATCGCTCCCACGCCATAGCCAACCACTAATGCGGCTGCCCAAGATGCGGCTGTCAACATTTTTTGCCACGATTCATCATCCTTAAAAATAACCGTAAGCAAAAGAAAATAAATTAACAAAAAAAGCATTTGCAAGCCACCTTCGCCGCGTTCAAAATTTGACCAAAAAGAAAATGACGGATTATAACCAAAAAACCCGGAAATAATGTAGATTAAGGCGAAGATGGAAACGGCAATGACTAAAGCATTAGTAATTAGGAACTGGTAACTAGTAACTAGGACTGATTTTTGATTCCTGTTTACTAATTCCTGTTTACTAGTTACTAGTTTCTGTTTACTATTTATCGCCCAATTCCACATAAAAAATATCGCCGCCAAAGCCACAGTTGTCCTGAAAAAAACATACTTGCCGACAATAAACGGGAAAAGCGTGCTACGCGAAACAATCACCGCGCTAAACGGCACTAAATACAGTAATATTTTAGAAAATTTTAAAAACATATTTTATTTTGCTAGGCTGTCAATTATTGTCCAGTTTCCTTTTTCCGCCAAATCAATTAAAACATCCATATCGTCTTTAAGTACGGAAATTGAATTTATAACGTCTTTCGCCGTTTTTATAAAATTATCGGCATCGCGCATAGCGGCAAAATAACCTAGGGCCTCCTCATAATAAATAAGAAGAAATTTCGTGGGCAATCCTAAATTGATTTTTTTTAATACAATTTCCGCCACTTTATCGGAACGACCCAGCCGACTGTAAATCAAAGCAATAATATTATGGTCTCCCGCTCTTAAACTTTCAAGATTTGGGCTTAATTTATCGGCAATTTCCATTTCTTCAATAATTTCATCCGCATTTTGCGGACCGATTACCGCTAGGACAAAAGCCAAATGATAATGAGCGCGCGCCACGTCAGAATTTAATTCAATCGCTTTAATACTCGCCTCAACGGCTTCTTGAAATTTTTCCTGGCCAAGTAAAACAAATGCCAAATTATAATATAACTCCTGACGATTGGGCGCCAATTCTATCGCCTGCTTCATTGAATCTTCGGCTTTTTTATATAAACTCATATCGTTAATTGCCTTGCTTTGAAGCATTTGTGATTTTCTAATGAACATCCTTACGTCGTGCGGTTCCCTTTTAATAATATCATCAATTAAACTCACAAAAAAATCTGAAAGCGGTTTAAAAGACGCATCCTGAAAAATATATGTCTGTTGATTATTATAATAATCAACAATATAAGCCCTCAAATCAAATTGGCTGAAATTATAAATGTTGGTTGCTTCCCTTAATTTATTCTCAATTAAACTCGCGCGTTCAATTCCCTTAACTTCATTTATTATTTTTGCCTGGATATAAGGAATGTAATTATAAAAATACAAGGAATAACCAAGAACGAAGATAGGAATTAGCAACAAGAAACTAGTAACTAGGAATAATTTCCCGCCCTTGTTTCCCTGTTTACTAATTACTTGTTCCTGTTTACTAATCGAAATAATAAATCCAACCATCGCGAAGAAAGTAATATCGGAAATAATCTGGTCCATTACAAAAAGATTTTGGACGAAATAACCGATTATGGCTGCCGTTACAAACGCAGATTCGCGCGATTTTTGTTTAAATAAAAAATAAAAAGCAGCGCCGAAAATTCCCAAATACGCCAACAACCCAAAAATTCCCTGCATCACGAGAACGTCAAAAATTTTATTATGCGCTCTGTCCAGCCAAGATTCTCCGTAAATAGCATAATCCGGATTATAATGTTTTTCGTAAGCGACAAGAAAATTTTCGTTTCCCCAGCCGAAAATCGGCTTTTCTTTAAAAGCTTCTAAACTTAATTGCCATGTCATTAAACGGAATTGCGTTGATGCGTCAACTTTGCCGGAAGCCATTGTTTGGGCTAAACGATTAAAACCCGGGATTTTTTGCCAAATTTCAGCGTCGCGAGTAAGCCAAAAAGTTCCGGAAAAAATAGTTAAAAAACAAATTAGCGTGATTGAAAATTTACGCAACAATGCCGATTGTTTTTGAAATATGCCATATAAAAATAAAGCGAAAATACCGGCTCCCAAACCGACAATCGCCCCACGGGTGGCGGTGAGAAAAATTGTTAGCGCTGATAAAATTATTATTAAAAAAGAGAAATATCGCCAGAAATAAAGTCTAGAAGCTGAAAAGCTTAAAAGCTGAAAAGAATGCCTTGGGGTTTCAAAAAATACGACAACAGCGGACATCATTAAAAAAAACATATGAGCTGCCAAAAAAGCCGGATTACCGATAAAAGAAAAAGGCCTTCCTTCTGATATGAATAAAAAGGGGAAATTTCGGACATTAAAATACTGTAAAAAAGCGTAAAAAATCAAAATAAAACCGACGCCAAGGGAAATTCTAAAAAAATTAAGCCAATCTTTTTTACTGAAAATTGCGACTGACATTCCTAAAAACACGAAAAAATGAAGAAAACCGAACAATCCTTCGCCTCTTTCCAAATCGCCCCAAAAAGCGCGGTAAGGATTTACGGCGAAAACAGTGCTGATAATTAGAGAGATTAAAAATAAAACTAAAAAAATATAAAGAAAGTTTAAATGTTTAAAGGTTTTAAAGTTTAAAGGCTTAAATCCTCTCCATAAAAAATAAATTAAAAACAAAATCAGGGCGATTTCAATAACGCTCCTGAAAAAAATCATTTTCCCGATAATAAAAGGAAAGGGAATTTTTTGAACCACAATAAGGGGAGTTAAGACGGTTAAAAATAAAAGTGATTTAATAATAAATCTTATTTGTCTCATAAGTCTTATAAGAATATCACAAACAAAAAGACCCCGAAAGGGGCCTTTTTGTTTCAATTATGAGCTATTGAAAAACTCAATGCGGTTAGTTGCTGATGGTAATCAAGCTGGACGGCATAATCTTTACGAGAACGCCGTTCGCCCAATCACTCGTTGTTGTGTCATGACTCGTAACCGAGTAATCAGACCAAACAAACGAAGGTTCGCCATCCAAAGTAGCGGTTTCCACGCCAGACACGGTAGTCGCGCTGACAAGGGTAGTTTCACCTCTATGAATGCTGGCAATTACTGAAGCGGCTCCGACAGTGCCGGAAACGTCAGCAAAAGTTAATTGCAATTCATATTCTTTCTCAGCTCCGGCAGAGATTACCTGTTCGGAGTTAAGAACCAATGAAACATAACCTGTAGCTCCTCCTGCAATAGTGCTCTGCGTAGTGCCAGATGTGGCAGATGCGCTGAACGCGGAAGAAATGTTCAAGTTAGAACCCGCAGAAACATCTTTCAAAGCAACATTACCGGTTGTGCTCGGAACAGCGGTAACCGCTGACATCGTAGCGCCAGTCATTGAAACTTTGA
Source organism: uncultured Candidatus Saccharibacteria bacterium (assembly GCA_964642155.1). Classification (GTDB taxonomy): domain Bacteria; phylum Patescibacteriota; class Minisyncoccia; order UBA6257; family UBA9933; genus JAJYWO01. The sequence goes on along the minus strand of CAZXNT010000001.1, from coordinate 164,155 downwards.
ATTGGATTTTCTTGAAAGCAACCTGTTCCGGACCATCGGCTTTAATCTTAAACTTCATTACCGGAATTTGTCCGACAGTGAGTTTAGCTGAAGCCGCGGTTGGAGCAGCGATAGTCGGCTTGGTCTTGTACACAACTTTCTGGTTGCCAACGGCAGCCGTAATAGTCGTATCTTTAGCGCTCGCGCCTTGCGCTTCAAAGTTTGAAGCATGAGCACTCACGTAGACCGAAGAACCGGTATCAGCGCCTCCTGAAATCGTGTTGAGCACGCCCTTAACAGTCAAAACTTTACTGCCGTTCTTAGGAACAACCCAGCCGAGGTTTTCAATAACCGCGATACCGGCGTTATCTCCAGACGCCTGAACAGTGTAACCAGCAATGGCTCCAACCTGAGTTGAACCGTCGTAAAGTTTGACAGTCGGAACTTCGTCAGACGAAGCTGTTGAAGTGGCTGTCGCGCTTGAAGTCGGAACAACTATTAATTGAAGTTTATTAACGGTCATCTGCTCATTAGCAGCGGTGAAACGGAATTTCGCTAAAACGCTTTCGGTGCCAGCGATAACAATACCAGCTTCTGATTCAGTATCATCAGGAGCAACCGCAACTGTTACATTGCCGGTTGTGGTGATGGTGTGTGAAACAGTAGCGCCGGAATTCGCGGCTGTGCCGGAAAGTGTGGCACTGTTGCCGTCTTTGTCATAAGCGACAATATTACTGCTGCTAACCGCGGCGACATAGAAGTAGTAAACATCCGTGTCAGTCGCGTCGCTGGAAATATTGCCCTTAAGAGTCAAAGTCTTGGTAACGCCTTTGACAATCGTCAAATTGAGATTGTCAAAAGTGGCAGTCAAGGCCGTTGTATCCAATGACTTTGTGCTCCCCAATAAAATACTGCCGTCATACAATCCAAGACTCTGGACTTCGCCCGAAGTCAAAGTTCCGGTTGAAGAAGTGGCGGTAATTTTAACGGAGCTCAATTTAATGTCATCTGAAATCGCCCTAAAACTAAGACCCGCGAGCGTAACGCCGGTAGTTCCTTGGACATAAGTCTGGGAAGTCGGAGACGCTGACAATTGAAGGTCTAAGGTCGCGGCTTTAACGGTCTGAGTGTTTCCGCTTACTGTGCTGTTAGGAATAATGACGCTGGTTGCAACATAAGTGTTGTTATCCAGGTTTCTGATGTCATTGCTCTGGAAAGCGAGCAAGTGGACTTTAACGGTACCGCTAGTGCTGTCAGTTGAATCAACATCAGCCGTTACTTTCATCCTCTTTGATTCGCCGGCAGCAATATTAATTGTGTCGGTGAAAGTCTTATTGGTTGAAGAAGCGGTGGTGACATCGGTCGCGCTGGTCAACACTTTGTTGGCAGTCGCATCCCAAACTTTAAAGTCGTTGTAAATGGCGATGGCGCCGGTGCTTGAAACATTAAATCTCAAGTTCCTGATTTCAACGCTGTTTTTGGCAGCAATAGTGAAATCATACAAGACCGCGTCTTGCGCTCTAGTAACGATATCGCCGGACAACGGACCATTAAAGGTAATGGTGATTTCGCCTCCCTGAACAGTCAAGGTGTCCGATTCGCCGGTGGTGTCCATTCCAGTGATATCCGGGTCAACCGAATAACCATAGGTCTGGCCAATGGCGTAAATATCAGACTTGCTGTCAAAATAGAAGACGACTGTGTCATCAGAACGGGTTAAACCGCTGATGTCGCCGTAAAGGCTGAAAGTCCTTTCCTGCCCTTTTTCAAGTAAGAACGGGGCGGTGAAACTAAACACCACTAAATCTTTCGCGCCAATAGCGGAAGCGGTCGCGACAGTATTGCCCCCCTGCTTCAAAGTGAAGTTAGAAAGATTGCTGTTCGCGATTGAACCGCCTTCGGTCAAAGCAACTCTCATCACCTTAACGTCTTCTGTTGAACTGGCCGTAAGTTTGAATTCAGCCAAGAGAGCTTCTTTCTGTCCAACTTTCGGGTTGGTCGGAGCCGCGCCGCTGGTGGCAGTAACGCCGCCAACTTGCTGACCGCCAACGCTCATTTCATTACCCGCCAATGAACCAGTTGGTGTCGGAGTGCCGACAGCCAAAACCAATCCAAAGACGCTGCGATTACTAGCTGTGGCGCTTGAAGAAATATCAGCCACCAATTTCAAAGTTTTAACTCCTTCAATTTTCAAAGCCAAATTAAGGAATGAAACTTCGTGAGAAGTGGAATTAATACTCCTTCCGCTCGTCAAGCGAGTATCGCCATCATAAATGTAGAAACCGGCTGACGCAAAATCTGCGGTCGCGCCGATTCCGGTTCTCTTAAATGTCAAAGCATCAAGAGTACCGCTTCCTGAAACGGTGAATTTCAAAACTGTAATACCTGCCGCGCCTTTCGGAATAGCGGCAGCTGCCGGATTATCCGAAGCCAAAGCAAGCGTTAAACCGCTTGTCGGGACTGTCGGGGTTGTGGTTGTTCCTCCGGTTGTCGGAGCAGCAGCCAAAGAATTAACGTAAGCTCTTGACTTCGGACCAAAGTATCCGGCGGCCGGAGAAATTCCGACTGAAGCCTGATATTTAGCCAAAGAAGATTTTGTCAAATTTCCAAAGTAACCTTTGGCAACGCCTGACGGCATTGTCAACATAGCCTTGGATTCCAAGAAGCTCTGCAAGCTCGTTACTGCGTCGCCTTTTGAGCCAATGGTTAAATTGGTTGAAAAGCTGTATGCAGATGGAGCAGCAGTGCCTGACAATTGAGTTTGCAATGCCGTAATTTGGGCAAGCAAGCTGGCAATCTGAGCTTGTAATTCTTCAGTTGTTGCGGCGCTAACGCCGGAACCGATTACCGCTACTGTTAAAGCAACAGCGGCAAATCCTGTGAAAAATTTTTTAATACTCATTATTTTTTGTAAGTTTTTATTTACTGAACTTAATAGTGAGGCCATTAAGATTCGCAAATTATTTATTTTTAGTTAAGTTTATTTTCAGAAGACTGTTTCCACAAATCATCGACCACCTCTCCCCTTATGGGGGAGGGACGACTTGATAGAATAGCCGTGGTATCAAATTAATCGGGATAAAAAAAATCCGCTTTTGAAGCGAGACCACAAGAGTAATCGCTAATAATGCGAATTAAATTCAAATAATGCTAATAAAATAAATTATTCGCGTTATTCGCTTAAAAATTCGCGTTATTCGCGAACACTTTTGATTTGGCCTCACTCCAAATCTATTCAATTGTAATTTTATTATACGGTTATCCAAATGCGCGTCAACAGTTCGGCTGTGGATAACCTGTCTATAATATAGATAACGAAAATAACCCCAAAATGTTACACCCCGCCATAGCGGGGCAGGTTATGGCTGCCATTTAGAAGCGATAAAAATAATAACGCTGAAAATTAAGACCATAGTCGCATTTTTTAGAATAACCGACCTGTTAAGATTGCCGAATAAATGAGAAATCGTTAAATCTTTCAGCGCTAAAACGACAACCAATGAAATAGCCGCTAAATTTAAGAATCCAATGGGCAAATAAGCGGCTATTAATATGAATTGGGAAGTTAAAACCGCCAAACTCGCCGAGAATAAATTGATTTTCGCCAAAATCGGCAAACTTGGCGCCTGAATTCCTTGCTCAGAATCTTGTAAAAAAAGAAATGTCCGGAAAAGCAAAAAAATCGCCGCGAATACGATTAAATATTTTAAAAAAAACCAATTTGATTTATCAAAAAGAAAAAATGTTATAAAAAGAGAGAGAAAAATAAAATTATTCACAAATTCGTAAATAAGCAAACGATTGATGAAAATTAAATTTTTAACCCCCAATAAAATGAAAAAAAACAGTCCGAACAGGGCCGCCGCGAAAAAATTCCACTTGCCGGCAATGGCCGGCAAATGACTAACCGCCAACAACGCGACAATCAAAAAAATTAAAAAAGAAGAAAAATATTTTTTCGCCTCAAAGAGCGGATTAAAATAAAAATAAAGCGCGGCAACGATAAAAAGAAAAAATAACCAAAACGACCGGCTGTTATAAACAGCCGCCAAGATTAAAGAAAAAATTATCGCCCTAAGCGCCGATTGTAACGCCGGATTCTTTGAAGCCGAGTTTAATTTTTTTAGCATTTTTAAGTTCGCCCTTGATAATTTTATTCGCCAATTCGTCAAGAATTATTTTTTGAATCGCTCTTTTAATCGGCCGGGCGCCGTATTCCGAGTCAAAGCCGGTGTCAATAATATGTTTTTCCAAAGAAGCATCAACGCTGATTTTTAATCCGCGCTTTTCAAGCCTTTCTTTAAGTTCGTTGATTTGCAGCGCGACAATTTCCTTGATTTCCGCCTTAGTTAACGAATTAAAAATAATAATTTCATCAAGCCGGTTGAGAAATTCCGGACGGAAAGTATTTTTCAATTCTTCTTTTACGCGGTCCTTGAAAACATTTTCTTCAGCATTAAGTTTTTTATCCGCCGCTTCTGTTTCAAAACCAAATCGCGAAATTTCCTTAAAATATTCGCTGCCGACATTGGAAGTCAAAATAATTATGGAATTTTTAAAATTAACCATTTTCCCCTTGCCGTCGGTGAGCCGTCCATTGTCCAAAACCTGAAGCAAAAGATTGAAAACTTCCGGATGAGCTTTTTCTATTTCGTCAAAAAGAATCAAGCTGTACGGCCGATGCCTCACTATTTCAGTTAATTGACCCCCTTCTTCGTGGCCAACGTATCCCGGCGGAGAACCGATAAGCCGGCTCACGCTGTGCCGTTCCATATATTCAGACATATCTATTCTCACAAGCGCTTTTTCATCATTAAACATAAATTCCGCCAAAGCCCTTACTAATTCCGTTTTGCCGACTCCCGTGGGGCCTAAAAACATAAATGAACCCAACGGCCTGTCTTCCGAAGCCAGTCCGGTTCGCGCCCGGCGCAAAGCATTGGCAATCGCCTTAATCGCGTCTTTTTGGCCAATCACTCTTTGAGAAAGAACATCTTCAATTTTTAAAAGCTTATCTCCTTCGGATTGAAGCATTTTATCAACCGGAATTCCGGTCCAGCGCGAAACAACCGCGGCAATATCTTCTTCGCCAACGGCTTCTTTGATAAAAAATTTGTTCTGGGGTTGATTTTTATTGACGTAATTTTTTTCAAATGCCTTATATTCTTTTTCCGCCTGAGGCAATTCTCCGTAAATTATTTTCGCCACTTTTTCCAGATTGCCTTCGCGTTCCGCCAATTCGGCTTCACGACGAAAATCTTCAATTCTTTTCCGCAAATTTCTGAAATTTTCAAACGTCATTTTCTCGCCCTGCCATTTTCCCGAAAGCTCGTCGTTTTTTTCTTTTAAATTAATCAATTCTTTTTCCAATTTTTTCAATCGTCCTTTTAATTTCGCGTCGTTGTTCTTTTCATTGATGATGGCGGATTTCTCAATTTCTAAACTGGTAATTTCTCTCCTTAATTTATCAATTTCCCGAGGCAAGCTTTCGCTTTCCAAACGTCTGCCAGCTCCGGCTTCATCAATTAAATCAATGGCTTTATCCGGCAAAAACCTGTCGCTGATATAACGGGTGGAAAGATTAACCGCCGCGACAATTGCTTCGTCGCTGATTCGCAAACCGTGATGGCTTTCATATTTTTCTTTAAGTCCGCGCAAAATGGAAATACTGTCTTCAATGGACGGTTCATTGACCATAATCGGGGAGAAACGACGTTCCAAGGCCGCGTCTTTTTCAATATAACGCTGATACTCTCTTATAGTTGTGGCGCCGATTGCCCGAAGTTCGCCGCGCGCCAACGCCGGCTTCAATAAATTAGAAGCGTCAACCGTGCCTTCGGCAGCCCCGGCTCCGACAATCATATGGATCTCGTCTATAAAAAGAATAATCTTGCCGGCTGATTGCTGAATTTCTTTAATAAAAGCCTTTAAGCGGTCTTCAAATTCACCGCGAAATTTTGTTCCGGCAATAAGCGAACCAAGGTCAAGCATCACGATTTCTTTTCCCTTTAACGGCTCGGGGATATCACCCGAAATAATTCTCTGCGCCAAACCTTCCACAACCGCCGTTTTCCCGACGCCGGGTTCGCCGATTAAAACCGGATTATTTTTTGTCCGGCGACTCAAAATTTGAATAAGCCTCCTAAGTTCTTCATCGCGGCCGATTACGGGGTCAAGCTCGCCTTTACGCGCGCGTTCCGTAAGATTAACGGCGTATTTTTCCAAAACCTGAAATTTGCTCTCCGGCATTTCATCGGTAATTCTCATGGAACCGCGCAACTGCGCCAAAATTCTTAAAGTATTTTCCCGCCTTAATCCGAAATTTTCCAAAATTGCGGCCGGCGCTGAAGCGCTTTCTAAAATTGCCAAAAGCAAATGTTCACAAGAAATATATTCGTCTTTCTGAACAGTCGCGATTTTCGCGGCTTTATCTAATGCAGCCATCAATTCCTGAGAAAGATAAAGCTGGGCAATGTTGGCTGAGCCGAAAATTTTCGGCTGTTTTTTTAATTCTTCCTGAAGCACCCGGCTCAAAGAATCCAGATTTATTCCGGCTTTTATCATTAACGGCCTCACTAATGAACTCTCGTCTGAAAGTAAAGAAATTAAAAGATGGATAATTTTAAGCTCCCCGTGGTTTTCTCGGGCCGCGATATCCTGGGCATTTTGCAACGCCTCCTGGGTTTTAATTGTAAAACGATGCATTTGCATATACCGGCATTATAACCGAGCCTAAACAATTTTCAACCCTGTATAACAACTCAACTTATCAGCTTTTAATCTTTCCGGCTTTTGTGATAATCTTTTATCAATGAAGAAGATATATCTTGATTACGCGGCAACAACGCCGATGGACCCCTTGGTAAAAAAAGCGATGGCTCCTTATTTTTCCGACAAATTCGGCAATCCCGGCTCGCTCCATTTTTTTGGGCAGGAAGCCATGGCAGCGGTTGACGAATCGCGAGAAAAAATCGCCAAAGCCATTGGCGCGGATTTTCGAGAAATAATTTTTACCGGGTCGGCGACCGAAGCGAATAACTTGGCCTTGCGCGGCGCTGTTAAAAGATTTAAAATCCCAAATCCTCGCATTATTGTTTCTTCAATTGAACATGATTCTATTTTAGAAACTTGCCGGGACTTAGAACGCGAAGGGATTGAAATAATTTATTTACCGGTCAATAAACAGGGGATTGTTAATTTAAAAAAATTAAAAGAATCGCTTAATGAGCGAACTGTTTTGGTTTCTATTATGTATGCCAATAATGAAATCGGCACAATCCAGCCAATCACAGAAATCAGCAAGCTGATTTCTGAATTTAAAATGCAGAATGCAGAATTAAGAAAAAACAATTCTGAATTAGCAACGGCTTTGCCGTTGCTCCACACTGACGCCGTTCAGGCCTTTCAATTTTTGGATTGCGATGTTAATAAACTTGGCGTTGATTTAATGACTTTGTCAGCGCATAAAATTTACGGCCCAAAAGGTGTTGGAATGTTGTATCGCAATCTACAATCTACAATCTACAATCTACAATCTAATACCACCGGCGGCGGTCAGGAATTCGGATTGCGCTCGGGCACTGAAAATGTCGCTGGAATCGTCGGCTTTACAAAAGCCGTTGAATTAGCTGTTCAAAATCGCGGAAAAGAAACAAAACGAATTTTTGAATTGACTGGTTATTTTTGGAAAGAAATTAAAAAAAATTATCCTGACGCGAAGATAAATGGAGCATTAGGCAACAAACTGCCAAACATTCTAAATATTTATTTCCCCAATCAAAACACGCAAGATTTATTGATGGAGCTGGACTTAAACGGCATCGCGGTTTCAAGCGGTTCCGCTTGCTCGGCGCGCGTAACTAAACCGTCGCACGTCCTCAAAGCCATCGGATTAAGCGATAAAAAAATCAAAAGCAGTTTGCGATTTAGTTTGGGAAAATTCACGACAAGAGAAGAAATAAACAACGCGCTTAAAATTATTAAAAAAATCTTTAATCTGCTATAATTCAAAAATGAATCATAATATTTTTAAGGCCTATGATATTCGCGGAAAATATCCCGAAGAAATAAACGAAAAAATCGTTCCGGATATTATTGCGGCGCTGATAAAAAATATTAAACCAAAAACCGTTGTCATCGGCCATGACGCTCGTTTAAGTTCACCAAAACTTTATCGCGCAGTAATAAAACAATTTAAAATTGAAAATTTAAAATTGAAAATTATTCCCATTGGCCTTTCCACCACTCCAATGTTTTATTTTTTAGTTAATTATTTTAAAGCCGACTTGGGAATAATGATTACCGCTTCGCACAATCCCAAAGAACACAATGGCTTTAAAATCGTCGGCAAAAACGCCGTCCCGATAAGCGGAAAAGAAATATTACATTACATCTGCGATAGCAGACGTAATGTAATAAAATAAAATGAATAAAAATTTTATAAAAATATATGCCAATTTTTTGAAAAAATTTTTAAGTCCGGTGAAGCCTCTTAAGGTGGTTCTTGACTGTTCAAACGGAACAACGGGGTTGATTTTAAAAAATCTTTTTAAACTTTTAAACTTTAAAACTTTTAAACTAATCAATTCAACTCCCGACGGCAATTTTCCGGCTCACGGGCCGAATCCTTGGGTAGAAGGCGCAATGAATCAGCTTAAAAAAGAAGTTTTGCGACAAAAAGCGGATTTGGGAATAATTTTTGACGCTGACGGAGACAGGGCGCTTTTTATTGATAATAAGGGCCGATTGGCCGATCCAGACGCCATTGCTAATTTATTGATTTGGCACTTAAAACCAAAAAAAATTGTTGTTAATGAAACAACCAGCTTATTAATACGAGCAAATAAAAAATATAAAACTATAAAATCTCAAAACGGCAGTTATTTTATAAAAAAAACCATAAAAAGAACTCATGCTGATTTCGGATGTGAAAGGTCTGGGCATTATTATTTTAAAGAATTTTTCAACCTTGATTCGGGAATTTTATCAGCCATAGAAATTATTAATGCTGTCTCAAAACTACCTTATAAATTTTCTGATTATCTAAATTTATTGCCGCAATATTACAGAAGCAGGGAGATCAATATTAGAATGAATAATGAATCTGGAATTAAGAATTATGAATTTTTATTGAATAAAATCGAAAATAAATATAAAAAAAGCGCGGCAAAAATCTCGCGACTGGACGGCTTAACTATGGAATTTTCTGGTTGGTGGTTTAATATTCAGCCATCAAACACCGAACCATTAATAAGATTAAACATAGAAGCCGAAAACCAAAAAATTTTAAAAGAAAGACAAAAAGAATTAATAAATCTTTTAAAAAATCATTAAAAAATATGGGGCCAAAAAACGATTAAGCCGATAACAACGACGCCCAAGCTCGCCAATAAAACAATCGCCGCCATCAAGTCTTTGATAATTCTGACCTTTTCATCATGTTTTGGCTGAATAAAATCCAGCAATCTTTCAATGACTATGTTTACTAATTCCAGAGTCAGCACCGCAAAAATCGCGGTGGCAATCACGGCTTTTTCCGTCCGGCTAGTTGGAAAATAAAACATCAAAAAAACCGCGATAAGAGCGAACAACAGCATCACCTTAAAGTTCCTCTCAAAAATAAGTGTTTCTCTTAACCCGTTTATGGCGTATTTGAAGCTGTTTTTAATTTTTTTCATTATCTGATTATTACATTTCAACTGCTATCGCAGTTGAAATGTAATAGATAAATTTATAACTCGCCTGAATTTAATTTATAAAAATTCTCAAAAATTTTTGCCACCAATATCGGACCCGTGCCATTAGGAGTGGGCGTGTAAAAACCGGGTTGTAGATTGTCTCCCTTCGAGAGATGTCCCGTAGGGACATAGTTTGTAGATTGTAGATTGCTTGTGTCAAAATCGCCGCTAATTTTTCCGATTTCATTAATTGAATATCCGAAATCGATTATCCCCGCGCCTTGTTTTAACATCTCCGGCTTTATTAAACCCGCAACGCCTGTTCCGCTAATAATTAAATCATAATTTTTTAATTCTGATAAATCACTGCCCCTTTTAAAAATTTTTAATTCCCAAACTTTATCCATCAGCCAAACCGCAATCGGTTTGCCGATTAAAAATCCCGCGCCCACAACGGCTATGCGCAAATTTTCAATTTTTAAAGCCGATGCTTCAATCGGCTCCCCGATCCTTCGGCGTCGGGGTTTACAATTTTCAATTATTTCTTTTACGACTTCGACTGGCGGGGGTAAAACCGGATTGCGACCAACACAAAACGCTCCGAGGGCACGCTCCCCTAAAACATCAACATCTTTTTCGCGCGGAATAACGTTTAAAACATACTGGCGATTAATCTGCTCCGGCAAGGGCAATTGGATAATCACTCCGCCGACTCTTTTCAATAAAGCGATTTTGCCGACTTCTTTCCGTAAAAAATCGTTGGTGAATCCGCCAACCGGCTCTTGAAATTTGTAAATCCGAAAATCAATGCCGAGCTCTTTGGCAACTTTTTCTTTTTGTTTTAAAAAACTCAAGCTTGCTTGCCCTGAGGAGTTCGACTGAGGCTCACTCGAAGTCCTTGCCGAAGGGTCGCCAACCAAAACCGCCGCAAAAATTTTATCCGGCTTTGGCCGCGATTTTAATTCATCAATAATTTTTTGAGATATTTGTTTACCATTAATAATATTCATTTTAAAATTTTAACATAGATTTAGATATTTTCGTAATGTTTTATTACATAATCTTTATTAGAGATTGTCAATGGTTCGGCAGGCTCGGGGAGAGCTCCCTTAATCGTAATGGCGATTAAATCAATCCGCCACCCTTTTTCATCATTAACCATTTCCGAATTGTGATTGGCGTATAAAGACGCTGTTCTTTGGAGTTTTGTGAGTTTGGCGCCAGTCAGCTGGTCTTCGGCTGAAATTTGGCAAACATTGGATTGTTTATCGTTTTCCGAGTGTAATTTTTCCACATCGCGAACGGTTTTTACTTCCACAAACACCAGTGTTTTGTCCGGCGCTTTGGCTATTATATCTATTTCTCCCCATTTTTGCCTAAAATTGCGCTCAATAATCTTATATTTGTTATCCACAAGATATTCAAGGGCGATATTTTCGCCTAATTGACCAAGTTGAGTTCGGTAAGTCATGTGATATAATTATAAATAATGTGTTGCCTAAACACAATAAATTTAGATGGAACAAAAGTTTCACAACCAACAAGATAAACAAAATTCCCATAAATTAAGCTATGAATATATTCGCGGATTAGTTGAAGGAGAAGGGTGTTTTACTTTTTATACAAATAATATTAGTAAAAAATTAAATATTAAAAAGAAAAGGGTGGTGCCGGCATTTGTTATTGCTATGCACGAAAGAGATGAAGAACTATTGAGAATGATGCGAAACACTTTAAAATTAAAAAACTCTTTATATATCCGGACCCCATCAAATAAAGACGGATACAATAGAGGAAATGCTGTTGTACTTGTAGTAAGAGAATTTGATCAACTTAAAGATATTATAATTCCACTTTTTTATAAGAAACTAAAAGGTCATAAAGGTGTGCAATTCATAAATTGGCTTGAAAAAATCGGTAACGATCCGGATGTTTCTGATAGATTTAAATCATTATATCGTCTTTATAAGTGGGGAATGTACGACAAATTACCTAAATTTACAGAAAAATTTAAAGAATAGTAAAGACTTTTAGCCGAATAAAGTGTTTGCTGTTTTACAAAATTTACATTAAAAATACTTTAAATTGCTTTAAAATGTGTTATTTTTGTAAAACAACCAACACTCCAAAACGCCACTATCAAAAAACCCACATTTTATGCGGGTTTTTAAAAACGACCGTTTTCAGTGTAAAACACTTTTACTGTTAAACACTTTTTGTTTAACACTTTTCCACAATGTTTCACACTGTTTTACACATTTTGTCAACGTTTTACGGGAATGTGCGTAAAAAATAAAGACCTTGGTTTGTAAGCCAAAGTCTTTTTGCGTCTTCGTTGAAAGTAATCTATATTAAATAATTACCTCCAAAACATTCCAAAAATGAGTGGTTCTGCCAATTCTTAATAAATCAACTCCAATTATAAAAGTCCGAAGCTCGCCCGATGGGCCAAATTTTATTTCTGTGACCTCCGTACTTAAAAAACTGGAGTCTACCTGTCTCATCTTCACCCTATTTCCAACTCTAACAATGTTCCCCATAGCATACTCTTCTATATTATAAGCAACACCAAAAATCTTTTCATCGACAATCTCAATAACCCAATGATCTTCTTTTTTGATTGTAATTGTTTTACCAAACAAATCTCCCAATGCTTTCCCCCTTAAGAAAAAGCATAGTCCGTTTGGATTCTCAATCATTGTTCTGCGAACAATGTCATCTCCGACACCTCTTTCTTCTAGTAATCTTGCCAACTCTCCCGTTTTCCTTGCACTAATCGGCTTCACGTCTTTTTTACTTTTACTCATGACGCAACACCTCCATTTAAAGTTTTTTCCGCCAAAGACGGACTTAAGAACTAATTAAAAAATACACTGATTTTATATTTTTGTCAAGCCACGTAGACAATAATAAAAACCGTCACAAACTAAAATCAAACGATAATTTTGTCGGCTCATTGTCTTTTTGAGGGATCATTAAATATCCTTGCCTTTTGGCGAGTTCGTATAAATCTTTGGTGATTTTTACGTCGTTCAAACAATAATTTTTTAATTCCTCTATTTTGCCGTCATGATACAAGCCGGCTGCTTCTAAACTATGGCCATTTTTGCCATAACCCAAATTGGCTTTCGCTAAAATATCCAAACTCACCCGCTTGCCGAGAGAAAATTCAATTTCGTCTAAAATATCAAAGCGCGGAATTGAAAAAATGTCAAAATCGTTGATGAAATGTTTTTGAAGCACCGGCAAATCAAAACGGCTGATGCTAAAGCCGATAATCACTCCGGAGTTTTTAATCATTTCGCCGGCAGTCGTTAATTCATTTTCTTCAAAAGCAAAAAACTTATCTTGATTATAAGAATAAAGCCCGACTAAAGAAACTTCCAAGGCGTCAAAATTATCTTTGCCTACGTCGTCAAAAGTGTTTTTTGTTTCAATATCTAAAACAATTATGTCTTTTTCTTCCACAATAAAAAACTAGAAAATATAAAATGATTATATCCCGAAAAATCTTTTCTCGCCAGCTTCAATTCTATCTAAATCAACCTCGGCCAGATTTGCCTTTCAGAAGCAGAATAATTTTATTCCAGCGATAAAATTTTCTTCGCCCTCGCCCCGACGGCTTCCCCCGCAAAGCGGGGTCAGACCAAGCCCGTCGGGGCTGCGGGATGTTCTTCAAGGCAAATCTGGCTTCGGTTGTTAGTTAATTACATCTGAAAAATCTTTTTTATAGCCAATATGTCGGGGTAGGAGAAAACAGCAAACACAAAATTATTTCTGAAACCTTAACGGAAGCGCAGTCCCGCAAAGCGGGACGTGAGCGGGTTGAAGAAATGACTTTGTGTTTGCTGTTTATGCGGCGGAAAAAGATTTTTTAGATGTGAAATGTAAGCGAAATCTGAAAATAATATTATTTCCCTTGAAGCGCTTTCTTGATTTTGTTAAGTAGTTGCTTGTCTTCTTTTAATTTTTCCCGCGCCGCTTCCATCCCCACTCCCAGCTTTATGGCTTCTCCGCCAGAGGCGGATCCGCCTTCGGCGGAAAAACTATAAGTGTTCCCCGCCTTGCTTACAACGCCCGCCTTAATCGCGCAGTTTAAAATATCGCCCGCGTATGATATGCCTTCGCCGAACATAATATCAAATTCCGCGACTTTAAACGGCGGCGCCACTTTATTTTTCGCCACCTTCGCCTTGACGCGGTTACCGACAGAGTCTTCGCCTTTTTTAATTTGCGCGATGCGACGAATATCTATTCTCACTGAAGCGTAAAATTTCAAAGCCCGGCCGCCCGGAGTGGTGGTCGGATCGCCATACCCCATCATTCCGATTTTATCGCGTAATTGGTTTATAAAAATAATTAAAGTGTTTGATTTGGCGGAAATCGCCGTGAGTTTTCGCAAGGCCTGCGACATCATTCTTGCCTGAAGCCCGATATATTGCGCGCCCATTTCGCCTTCAATTTCAATTTTCGGCGTAAGCGCGGCAACAGAATCAATAACAATAATGTCAATTATTCCCGAACGCACCAAGCTTTCCAAAATATTCAACGCCTCTTCGCCCGAATCCGGCTGGGAAATAATAAGCTCATTGGTTTTCACGCCTATTTTTTTCGCGTATTCCGGGTCCATAGCATGCTCCGCGTCAATAAAAGCCGCTTTGCCGCCGGCTTTCTGAGCTTCGGCAACCGCGTGAAGCGCGAGAGTGGTTTTACCGGAACTTTCCGGACCGAAAATTTCAATAATCCTGCCCCTTGGAAAACCACCGACTCCCAATGCCATATCAAGAGAATAAGAGCCGGTTGGAACAACCGCCACGTCAACTCTTTTTATATCGCCCAGTTTCATCACCGCGCCTTCGCCGAATTTTTCTTGAAGAGATTTAAGAAGATTATCCAAATCGTTTTTTTGTTCGTCTTTTTTTGCCATAAAAATTAATTTATATATATTATTTCTCTTTCGACTTTTATTTCTTTGCCTAAAAATCTTTTAACCTTGAATTCTATTTTATTCGCGCCCGGCTGGAGTTGATATTCTTTTTCAAATTTTCCATTTTTTTCAACGGGGATTTCATCGCCATTGATTGTTAGCTTATCAAAAAAGTCGCTAATTTCTCCGTTTAATTTTATGGATTGTTCGTTCGTTATTTCGCCACTATTCGCCGGCCGATTTATTTTTATCTCGGGGATGCCAAGCAAATCGTCGATATTAAATACTAAATAAATTATAACAAAAAATAAAATAATTGCGATTGAAATTATTTTTTTGTTTTTTCTCTTGGGAGCAAATCTATTAACCGGCAATCGGTCGCTTTTTTTAATATTAAGGATTGCTTCCTCTTTATAAACGCTCCATAAATAATCACCGTTGATTCCTAAAATTTCAGAAATCTTCATCAGATAGCCGCGGGCATAAGGAAGCGAAGGCATTTTTTTAAAATCGCCGGAAATAAAAGCCGCCAAATAATCTTTGGACACACCCGTCATTTCAGCCAATCTTTCCAAATTCAAACCGCGCAAACTAACGGCTTCGCTAAATAATTCTTGAAATGTTTTTTTGTCACTCATATTATAAATAAATTTCCCTCGGCTTGGCTCCGTCTCCGGGCCCAATAATTCCTTTTGCTTCCATTATATCAAGTAAGCGCGCGGCGCGCGCGTACCCGACTTTCAAACGGCGCTGTAAAAGAGAAGCCGATGCCTTGCCGGCCGCTCTCACAACTTCAACCGCCTCGTCATATAATTCATCATCTTCATCAAAATTATTATACCCGTCAAAAACATCACCATCCCCATTATTTTCATTTTTCCCATTTTCAAACGTCACCTCTTCACTTTTAATACCAGAATTATTTTCTCTTATAAATTCGGCGACTTTCTTGATTTCTTCCTCTGAGACATAAGCCCCTTGAATGCGTTTCGGTTTTGAAAGTTCTGAGGAAATAAAAAGCATATCTCCGCCACCAAGAAGTTTTTCCGCTCCGGCTGAATCCAATATGGTGCGCGAGTCAATCTGCGAGGCGACCTGTAAAGCCACGCGCGAGGTAATATTCGCTTTAATCAATCCAGTGATTACTTCAACCGACGGACGTTGAGTGGAAACAATTAAATGAAGGCCGGTCGCTCGCGCCATTTGCGCCAAACGCACAATCGCGCCTTCAACTTCCCTGCCATAAGTCGCCATCAAATCAGCCAGTTCATCAATAATTATCAAAATATAAAACATTGCTTCGTTGGGATACTTTTTATTATAACTGTTGATGTCGCGCGAACCGGACTTCATTAAAATTTCGTAACGCTTGTCCATCTCGCCAAGCGCCCAGCGGAAAACATTGGCTGCTTTTTTTGTCTGAGTAACAACCGGAGAAATCAAATGCGGTAAGCCGTCGTAAGCGGAAAGTTCGACGCGCTTCGGGTCAATTAAAATCATTTTTAAAGTTTGTGGAGAGTTTTTATAAAGAAGGGAAATTATCAAAGAATGCAACGCGATTGATTTTCCGCTACCCGTGCTGCCGGCAACCAAAAGATGAGGCATTTTTTCAATATTGGCGAATATCGGCTCACCGCTCACATCCCTGCCTAAAACCATTCCTAAAAGTCCGGATTCGTTAAAATCGGGATAATGCATTAAACTACCCAGTCGCACCACGGCCGCGACCTTATTCGGAACTTCAATGCCAACCAAAGACTTGCCAGGAATCGGCGCTTCTATTCTTATTGGATGAGCCGCTAAAGCCAAAGCTAAGTCTTGGGAAAGTGCCGTTATTCTTGAAATTTTCATTCCTTCGGCCGGCTTTAACGTATAGCGGGTGACTTTAGGACCAATATTAATTTCTCCCATTTCCACCGGTATGCCGAAACTTTCCAATGTTCTTTTAATAATGTTAGCGCTGGCGCGGAGGTCGCCGACGGTCGGCTTCTCAACCGATGAACGTAAAAGTTCTAACGGCGGAAAAACATAATCAACCGACGCGGATGATTTAAAAGAAGCGTTTTTCTTTTTCATCGGCTTCGGTTCCGCCGCCGCTTCCGCCACCACAACATCATCAATGTTCGCCGACTTGTCCGCCAAAGCTTTAGCGTCGGCGGAAACTTCGGTGAAGGCGGGTTCAACCGCTGTGGCCGGCTCAGCCTTAATTTCCGGTTTTTGCCGCTTAATTTTAATCGGGACATTAAAAATAATTAAAATTGAGACGATGATGGTTGCCACAACAATCACCAATACTCCCACATAGCCGAAAAGGTTTTCCAACGAACCGACGGCCATGCCGACAATTCCTCCTTTGTTGGGGAAAAGAATGTCTATCAACCCGAGGCCGGAAAAAATAAACAAAGCCGCGCCGATAAAAGTAATAATGTAAATCCGGCGGCGTTCGGAAATTAAAAACGCGCCCGCCATCATAAAGAAAATCAACGGCAGAAGATAATAACCCCAGCCGAAAAGAGTTTCAAAAATGCCGTAAAAAAATTTGCCTACCGGCCCTGCGGCGCTCAAGCGCGCCAATATTAAAAGAGCGCCGATGCAGCCATAAATCACCGCCCAAACGCTTTTTTTAGTTTCGTGATGAAGGCGAAATTCTTCCTGTTGGCCGGAAAATTTTTCCTTTTTAACACTCTCTGATTTTTTATTTTTTTTGCGAGCCATTTTAATTAATAAATTGTAAATCATTTTTAAAAAACTCTCAACTACGCGCCAATATAAATATTTTTCCATAAAAAAATCCCTCCGGTGAATACACTGGAGGGAAGGATTAAGGAACCGAGATTCCAAATAGTTTATAGAATCCCAAGTTCCAAGTTTTTACTTGCGCCGAGCAAAGACCCACACACCGTCAGAGTTCCAGACATTGCCGGGGTTATCATAGCGCGTCGTGTCGAGCCAAGACTCACCGCCAACGCCGCGCGCAACGTCGAACACGTCCGGAACGCCGCCAGAATCCTTAATGGGATCCATGGCAATCCTGATCCGCTCGCCTTTGGGCTGATCCTTGTACTGAAGGCGAAGCTGGGGCCCGACTTCGTTCGGACAAAGATCCAGGCCGAGCTCGTTTGCTCTGGCGTAGATGTTTTTCAGAGTAGCTCCGTTTTTGAAGCCAAGTTCGGCGACGGTTACCCTTACCAGTTCTATTTCTTTCTTTTCGTCGGCGCTTACTGAAAAAGCGGGCTTGCCGATGATGTCATTGGCCCAGTCGCTGATATCGTGCCCTTCCGTTTTGATAGCCTCACGGAAATCGTCCGCGTTCTTGAAGCCGGTACCGATGTTAATGATCTTCCAGGTTAGAAACTCTTTCGGTGGAAGCCCACACATCTTACGATATGTACTGCGATCGATGATGCCGATATTAGCATCGCGAAGATCCGCGAGAAGCCCGGAACTGAGAATGTCCTGAATCTGTTCCGTCGGCGTACCTTTGAAAACTTCCAGAATTTTTGTTGCCTGATCTAGGGTTGCCATTGCAAGTCCTCCTTTTTGCGGTCGCTTTTAGCGGCGCATGTTGCGGTTTGCCCTTATTCTTGCCCTATGCAAGACTTAGAGTTCGCCAGTTTTTAATTTACTAATTTTAGTATACACAAAATTATCTTTTTGTCAAATTTTACAGGTAATGTGCAAAAACATTTAGCGGTTTCCCTTATAATAAAGAAGAAGGGGTAGCCTTAAGCTTATTATGGAAAAAATTTATAAATATCCCTGCGGTGTTTTACGCGCATAAAACACACACTAAAACTTGTTTCCTTTTTAAAGCCGATTCTATAATCGCCTATTTTAATGCGATAATATTTTGAGAATCCGGAAATATTTTTAATTGGATAATCCTTAAAATCAAATATGCTCTTCAAACTTGGAAATACGCCGCTACAAATCTTGCGGACTTCAATTTTTATTTCCGAGGGTAATACTTTAAAATCTTTGATAAAACTCGGCTTAAAAGAAATATCCATTTTTTAACGCAGCATTTTTTTAGCCTTAGATAAGGGTATGTTTTTTTCTTTCTCGGTTGATTCCATAAGGCTGCCGAAAAATTTGTCTTCCATAAATTCAACAAACTCATCCCAAAAAGCGGCTTTTTTTCTAAGCTGTTCAATGTTATTTTTTTGTTGCGATATTGTTTTCGCATGAAAAGCGGTTGTAGCCATAATTTAAATATACCAATAATAAAATATTTTTGTCAATATTTTGCGGCGATATCCTATTTACTAATTACCAATTCCTGCTTACTATTTTAACAATGTTGATTCTCGGACTTGACCCGGGCTCGGTGCGCGTCGGCTACGGGTTAATTGAAAAAAATAAAAACGAACTCACGCTTGTTAAAAGCGGCTTATTAAAAATTAAAAGTCACGACAAACAACAGCGGCTCTTGGAATTAGAAAAAGATTTTTCCAAGTTGATTAAAAAAACCAAACCCGAACTGGTTGTTCTGGAAAAATTATTTTTTATGAAAAACCTTAAAACCGCGCTGGAAGTGGCGCAGTCGCGCGGGGTCTTGACATTATTAACTGTTAAATACAAAATACCCTTACTGGAATTTTCGCCGTCCGAAATAAAAATAGCCGTTACCGGCTATGGACGGGCGGATAAAAAAGCGGTTGCTAAAATGGTCGCCCAAATCCTGAAAGTTCCGAAAATTAAAGGAATAGACGACGTTACTGACGCGATTGCCACGGCAATAACCGGAGCGCATTATATTAATTTTAAATAATAAAGGTCGCAAAAAATTCTTTTAAGCAAATGGCAACAATAGAATCATTAAAAACATCCACTTTGACAAACCAAGTGGATGATAAAGACGATAACGTTTGCCCGGAATGTGGTTCTGATTTGGAAGGCGGAATTTGCCCGGGTTGCGACATAGACGGAAAATTGGATGAAGAAGAATCTCCCGTGGAAACAGCCGGAGACAATGACGAAGATTGGGTTAGGTAAAATTAAAAGCCGCTTTTATTTAAGGCGGCTTTTAGTTTTAATTTATTAGACTTATAATAATCGCTGAATATGCCAAAAAAATTGAAATTAAAAAATAAAAAAATCTTGCTGAAAACATCTGCTGTTTTATTGCTGATTATTTTAGGAGCGGGTTTTTGGACAATAACTAAAATTTCTGAAATAGCGAGAGGACTGCCCGACCCGAAACAATTCAGCAGTCGCCAAGTTTCCCAATCAAGCAAAATTTACGACCGCACCGGAAAAG
This sequence comes from uncultured Candidatus Saccharibacteria bacterium, assembly GCA_964642155.1. Taxonomy (GTDB): domain Bacteria; phylum Patescibacteriota; class Minisyncoccia; order UBA6257; family UBA9933; genus JAJYWO01. Next base: position 144,312 of record CAZXNT010000001.1, on the reverse strand, counting down.
TTTTACTTTATGAAATTTACAATGAAGAAAAAAGGACTGTGGTCCCGTTTGAAGAAATTCCCGAATATGTCAAAAAGGCCACCATCAGCATTGAAGATAAAAATTTTTACAGCCACGCGGGGTTCAGCATCGCTTCCATAATAAAAGGCGTGATTATTGAGCCGTTAACCGGTCAAAGAGACCGCGCCCGCGGCGGGTCAACTATCACCCAGCAATTGGCAAAAAACGCTTTTTTAACGTCGGAAAGAACTATTGAAAGAAAAGTTAAAGAATTAATTTTAGCTTATTGGATAGAACAGCGTTATTCCAAAGACGAAATTCTCAATCTTTATTTTAATCAGATTCCTTACGGTTCAAACGCTTATGGAATTGAATCGGCCAGCCAAATTTATTTCAGTAAATCCGCCAAAGAACTTAATCTAGCCGAAGCCGCGCTATTGGCAAGTTTACCGAAGGCGCCGACTTATTATTCACCATGGGGAATACACAAAGAAGAACTATTGCAACGTAAAGATTACGTTTTAAGGCAAATGCTTGATTTGGGGTTTATTGACGATGAAGAATTTGAACGGGCAAGAAAATTTTCTTTCAAATTTTCCGAACCCACGTTGGGCTCCATAAAAGCACCCCATTTTATAATGATGGTTAAAGATTATTTGGCGAATAAATACGGCGAAGATTTTTTGGAAAAAGGCGGATTAAAAATCATTACCACGCTTGATTATGAAACACAAAAAATCGCCGAACGGGTTATTTCGGAAGGCGCTGCCCGCAACGAGGAATTATATAAAGGCAAAAATGCCGCTTTGGTCGCTCAAGACCCCAAGACCGGAGAAATTATCGCCTTGGTCGGTTCACGGGATTATTTTGACTCTAAAAACGAAGGAAATTTCAATGTGGCAGTTCAAGGGCTTAGGCAGCCCGGCTCGGCTTTTAAGCCATTTGCTTATTTAACCGCTTTTGGAAAAGGATATTTGCCGGAAACCGTTATTTTTGACGCTCCGACCGAATTCGTTCCGAATAACCCCAAATGCCCGGCAATTGTAAATTTTTCCAATGAAGACAAAGATTGCTATCATCCTCAGAATTTTGACCATTATTTCCGCGGACCGATAAATTTCCGCAACGCGCTCGCGCAATCAATTAATATTCCGGCAGTAAAAATTCTTTATTTGGCCGGCCTTGAAAATACTATTAAAACGGCGAAAGACGCGGGTATCACCACATTAAGAGACCCTAATTTTTATGGATTGTCTTTGGTATTGGGCGGCGGAGAAGTTAAGCTGATTGATTTAGTCAACGCTTATTCTGTTTTTAGCCAAGACGGAATAAGGCATAATCAAAAAATCGTTTTGAAAATAAAAGACTTAAAAGAAAATATTATTGAATCTTCTTCCGACCAAGCTGTTCAAGTTTTTGAGCCGCAATACGTCCAGATGCTTAATGACATTCTTTCTGATGAAGATGCCCGGCGCCCGCTTTACAGCGGAAGTTTCGGATTAACGGTTTTTGAAGACCGGCAAGTTGCCATGAAAACCGGAACCACTAATGATTATCGGGACGCCTGGACAATGGGCTACGCGCCATATCTCGCGGTTGGCGTCTGGGCCGGAAATAACCATCAAGAGCCGATGGAAAAAAACGCCGGCAGCATCTTGGCGGCTCTCCCGATTTGGAACGCTTTTATGAAAGAAGCTTTACTGAAATATCCGGTTGAAACTTTTAATAAACCGCCGGAAATTAACCTTTCGGAAATCGCAAAACCGATGATTAATGGCCAATATTACATTAATGGAATTATTAACGACATTCTTTACTATGTTGATAAAAACGACCCGCTCGGACCAATTCCGCAAAATCCCAACAACGACCCGCAATTTATAAATTGGGAAATCTCCTCCCAACGCTGGTGGCAAGGGAGTAGCTAGTTCTTAATTGGCATTAAGATATAAAACCAAGATTCATCTTGGGAAGATTTTATAATTGCCGGCTTATTTAAATCGCTTAAGCCTAAAAAAACATTTTCCGATTTTACATTTTTTAATCCGTCTAAGAGAAACCGCCAATTAAAAGAAATTTCCATTTGGCTTTCCGCCATTTTTTGGATTTTTGCCGGCACAAGATATTTATTTTCTCCCACGCTTTGGCTAACGGAAAAAACTTCAATATTTTTGGCGTCCTTATTAATAATAATTTTTATTTCATTAAAACGGTCGCTGAAAATGCTGTTTAATTTAACGGCATTAATAAGTTCTTCCGCGTTTAAAATCATTTCCGCTTCAATGTTTTTGGGGATAATTTGCTGATAATCGGGAAATTCCCCATTAATCAGCCGGGAAATTATTTCTGTGTTTTCCGTTTTAAATAAAATTTGATTGGAATCAATATAAATTTCCGTTTTTTGCTCGTCGTTTATTTGAATTTCTTTAATAACTTCTTGAATGGTTTTTAAAGGAATGATAATTTTAAAATTTTTACTAAAACTTGATTCAAATTGGTTGTTATTAATTGTTTTTTCGGAAAGCCTAAATGTATCCGTCGCCGCCAATTTTAATAAAGTTGTTTGATAATCAAATAAAATTCCGCTCAATTCCGGACGGTTGTCGGTTGTGACGGAATTAACCACGGAAATCAACGCTTCTTTTAATAAAGAATTTTTAATTTGGATATATTGTTTATTGTTTTCTATTTTGGGAATTATTGGAAATTCCTCTTTTTTAATACCTTGAATTTCCGCTTGATAATTATCTGTTTTAATTATTAATTTATCTTTTTTTAATTCCAAATTAATTTTTTCAACCTGAAGATTATTAATAATTGAATTAAAAATATTTAAGGGAATTGTAATACTTCCGTTTTCAATAATTTTTCCGGAAATAAAAGTGGTAATTGCTAATTCTAAATTAGTGGCCGCCAGTTTTATTTTATTATCAAAAGATTCTATTAAAAAATTTTTAAGAATCGGTAATGATTGATTTTCCGCACAAATTTTTTCAATAGATTTTAAACCATCTTTTAAATTTTTTTTAAGAATAATTAATTTCATTTTAGTTTTATAACTATAATAATAAATATATAAATTAAAATAGTAGTTTTAGTAGTGTGTATGAAAGTTGGGGATAAATCCATAAACGCTGATTAATTTTAATTTTTATTCATTAAATAATTGTTTATTATTTGTGGAAAGCGATAGGAAATCTTTTTGTTAATTTTTACGAATTTTCGTTTATCATCTCTTTTAATAAAATTATTTTTTGGTTTAATTGGTGATTTGTGTTTATTTCTCTAGATATTTTATTATAAGAATGAATAATTGTGGTGTGGTCTCTTTTCCCCAATTTTTCCCCGATATCCGGATAAGACATCCCCAATATTTCCCTTAAAAGAAAAACCGATATTTGGCGCGGTTCAAGAGTTATTTTTCTTCTTGATTGTCCAGTTATATCTTCCTGTGGAATTTCAAAATACGCGGCAACGGAATTGATTATTTGGCTGGGAGTCGTTCTCCTACTTGATTGCTGGATGACATTATTAATGATTTCTTCAACGGTTTTCGGCTGCAATTCAATATTTTTAACCTCTTTATAAAAAAGTATTTTATTTAAAATACCCTCTATCTCCCTGATGTTTCTTTGGACTTTTAAGGCGATTAATTCGCAGATATTATCAGGTAAATCGCCGTTTATTTCCAATAATTTGGTTTTAATTATCGCCATTCGCATTTCGTAATCCGGATAAGTGATATCTGCCGCCATTCCGCCTTCAAACCGCGAGCGCAGTCTTTCGTGGAGTGTTGGGATGGCCGCCGGCGCCCGGTCGGAAGAAATAATTATTTGTTTATTGTTTTCGTATAAAACATTGAAGGTGTGAAAAAATTCTTCTTCACTTCTTTCTTTGCCGCCGATAAATTGAATGTCGTCAATAATTAAAACATCTATATTCCGATATCTATTTTTTAAATCTTCCATTCGTTTATTGCGGATGGCGGTTACCACTTCGTTGACGAATTTTTCCGAATGGACGTATTTCACTTTCACTTTATTTTTATAAATTTTTTTAATTTCATTTCCCATTCCTTGAATTAAATGAGTTTTCCCCAAACCGGTGCCGCCGTAAACGAAAAATGGATTATATTTTTTTCCAATATTTTTAATTATCGCGAGACTGGCGGCGTAAGCCAGTTCATTTGAAGAGCCGACTATAAAAGTGTCGAGTTTATATCGGGGGTGAAGTCCCGACTCTTGGTCAATTTTAAGTTCAGGGATAACTAGTTGTTTTTCAAAACCGTCAACGACGTTATTAAAAAACGCCACTTTATTTTCAATAACAGTATAATCAATTTTTTTAATCGAATCGTCGTAATTTTTTAAAATTTCAAAAATTATTTTATGGTATTTATTTCTTACCCATTCTTTTGAAAAATTATTAGCCAGGCCGACAATTATTTCACCGTCTTTTTTCTTTTCAATCAGGTGGCTGTTTTTAAACCAAGTAAGAAAATTCGGCCTTGAAATTTGAAGCTCTATTTCCGATAAGGTTGTTTGCCAAAGTTGATCCAATTCCATTTGTTATTCATATTATTGACTGCCCATATTATGTCAAACAGCAGATTTTTAATATTATGTGGATTGCCTGTGGAAAACTATTTCTGTATAATGTAAAAGTAATCGCGAATAACGCGAATGGAACGCAAATATACGAATATATTTGTATATTAGTGATTACTATTAGTATATTATTTTAAATTCGTATATTGACGAATACTATTATGAAGTCTCTTTCTGAAATCAAAAGTCAATTTTCCAAAACACAGCGCGAGGCTGAAGAGCGCGATGCCAAGCGTCTGGCGGAAAAAAACAATTTGCCTTATGCCGATCTTTCAACGGCTCCAATAAGTATTGAAGCGTTGAATTTAATTTCGGAAGAATCCGCCAAAAAAAATAAAATTGCTGTTATTGAAGCTACAAAAAGCAAGGCGGCGATAATTGTTTGCGACCCAAATGCAGAAGGCACGAAGCAAGCTATAAAAGAAATTGAATCAATGGGTTATAAACCTTCTATTTTTATTGTTTCTTTATATGGTCTTAATCGTGTTCTCGGTTTTTATAAATTTATTTCTCAAAAGCAGGGGAAAATTTCCGGCAAAATTGAAATAAGCGGTGATAAAAATGTTCTTAATGAAGAAATTAAATTGGATTCTTTAAATAAAATAAAAGAAGCGCTACAAAAAACATCTTCAGCGGCCGTTGATGTCAATAAAGTTTTTGGAATTATTTTAAACGGCGCTTTGGCCAATAAGGCTTCGGATATTCATTTTGAGCCGGAAGAGCGTCATGTTAAATTAAGATTAAGAATTGACGGCGCGCTTCATGATGTAGTGGCTGATTTTAAAAAAGAATTTTACGCGAATTTGCTTTCGCGAATAAAATTATTGTCCAATTTAAAAATAAATATTCGCGACGAGGCACAGGACGGGCGGTTTACGATTAAAGTCGAGAATAAAGAAATTGAAGTGAGGGTGGCAATCGCGCCTTCGGAATTCGGCGAAGTGGTCGTGATGAGAATTTTAGATCCGGAAGCAATCAGTCTTTCTTTGTCCGATTTGGGATTGCGCGAAGACGATTTAAAAATAATAGAAGTTGAGCTTAAAAGGCCCAATGGAATGGTTCTTAATACCGGTCCGACGGGTTCCGGAAAAACAACCACGCTTTACGCTTTTTTAAAGCATAAAAAAAATTCGGAAATAAAAATAATCACTATTGAAGACCCTATCGAATATCATCTTGAGGGCATAGAGCAGACACAAGTTAATGATGAGGCCGGTTATAGCTTTGCCAATGGGTTGCGTTCATTAATGAGGCAGGACCCGGACGTTATTTTAGTCGGTGAAATGCGCGATAAAGAAACGGCTGAAATCGGCATTCAAGCCGCTTTAACCGGTCATTTAGTCTTTTCCACTATTCATGCCAATTCCGCCGCCGCCGCCATCCCCCGGCTCTTAGACCTTAATGTTAAGCCGACCAGCATCGGACCGGCTTTGAATTTAATAATTGCTCAAAGATTAATAAGGAAACTCTGCCAGAGTTGTAAAATTCCAACGGAAATTTCGGATGATTTGCGCGCTAAGATCGAAAAATTTTTAAATGTGTTGCCTCAGCGGGTTAATAAAAAAAATTTTAAGGAAATTAAAATTTTTAGCGCCAAAGAAAATGGCTGTGAAAAATGCAATAATTCCGGCTACAAAGGAAGAATTGCCGTTTATGAATTACTTTTAAACGACCCGGAATACGAAAAATTGTTAAAAGGAGAGGCGGATGTGAGCTTAGCGTCTCATAAAGAATTGGAAGAATTAATTCTCCAACAATCAGGCGAGTCTGCTATTAAAAAATTCAGCCGCGAGCAGGGGATGGTGACGATGCAAGAAGACGGAATTTTAAAAATTATTTCAGGAATTACCGATTTTGAAGAAGTGGAATCCATAACGGGAACGATTAATTGGTAAACCCCGTTAGAAGTTTACAATAGATAATATATTATAAAAGAGAAAGCCGAAGGCGATTTCGCAGAATGTATTATGTGATATCTACCGACTCGGCTAAACTTCTAACGGGGTAAAATTAAAAATTCAAATAAAAACCCAGTATGAGAATTTCAAAATGGCATTATGTTTATGTCTTATTAAGTAAAAAAGATGATAAATTTTATATTGGCTATACTAATAATTTAAAAAGAAGGATTGAAGAACATAATGCCAAAAAGAATTTTTCAACAAAAGGGAGATTGCCATTGATATTAATTTATGTTGAAGCCTGTATAAATGAGGAAGATTCAAGGAGAAGAGAAAAATATTTAAAAACAACACAAGGTCGCAGATTTATGAAATTAAGATTAAGACAATTATTGCAAAAAATAAGGAATTAAAAAATTCTTTTTGAATTTGAAATTCCTCTACTGGGAAAACCGCTTAGTTCTGTGGGCACTATTAAACTCCCACTGTAATGGCAAGGAGGTCAGAATTATTTCGAGGATAGGTTCAGCCGAAACCAAACCGTCCATGGCTAAAAATAATTCCTTCTTTGCCCACAGGACCAAACGGTTTTAATATCTAATTTAAAAACAACATAGCATATATTATGAAAAAAGTCAATACTATCGCAAAAGAAGATCAATTTATAGATTCATTTCTGCGTCCGTCAAGGTTTAAAGATTATATAGGACAGGAGAAAATAAAAAAAGGGTTGGAAATTATTTTAAAAGCCGCCAAAAAAAGAAATGAATCAATCGACCATTTGTTATTTTACGGTCAGCCCGGGCTTGGCAAAACAACTTTAGCGACATTGGTTGCCAAAGAAACAGGAGCGAATTTAAAAATTATTTCCGCGCCGAGCTTGAGCCGCGCGGGCGATTTGGCCGCCATTCTCACAAATCTGGAAGACAGAGATGTTATTTTTATTGATGAAGCTCATCGTTTGAATCCGGCGATTGAAGAAATCTTTTATTCTGCCATGGATAGCGGGAAAATAAGCGTTATAGTCGGCAAAGGGCCGTCTGGAAGAATAATCTCGCTTGATTTGCCGCCGTTTACCTTAATTGCCGCGACAACAAGGGTAAATTTAATTTCCTCTCCATTACGTTCTCGATTCGGCGCGATTTTTCATCTTGATTATTACACTAATGACGACATTAAAATGATTATTGAGCGTTCGGCGGAAATCCTTAAAGTTAAAATCAATCCGGAGGCGATTTTAACGATTGCCAAGGCGTCCCGCTTTACGCCGCGGCTGGCAAACCGTTTACTTAAGCGTTCGCGGGATGTCGCCGAAGTCAATGATTTAAAAATAATTAAAAAGGAAACTGTTTTGGAAGTTTTTGACATGTTTGGAATTGATGAGATGGGGTTGGAACTTCATGACCGTAGAATGTTGGAAACTATGATTGATAAATTTCATAATCGGCCGGTTGGAATTAACGCTTTGGCGGCTGCCCTTGGAGAAGACAAAGACACAATTGAAGAAATTTACGAACCGTATCTTTTAAAAATCGGTTTTATTCAGCGGACGCCGACAGGGCGCATTGTTGCCGCCGACGCCCGTAAATGGCTGGTATTATAAATATTATATGATTTTTAACAATAAAAATAATAAAGCTTTCACCCTCCTTGAACTCCTCATCGTCATAGGTGTATTGGCAACATTGGCAACTGTCGTTATATTGGTTCTCAACCCCGCGGAACTCCTCAAACAATCCAGAGACGCCAAACGTCTCTCAGAAATCAAAGTTATAGATGACGCCATAAGACTCTATACTTTCAACTCCAATACCCTTTATTATGGCACTTCCTCAGTCGTCTATCTATCCCTTCCCAGTTCCAATTCAAACTGTTCTTCATATACAGGTCTTCCTTCTCTTTCAAGCGGTTGGACATATGCCTGCAAACCAGAATCTGATTACAGAAAAGTGGATGGAACAGGCTGGATTCCCGTCAATTTCTCTTCCACCCAAGCAGGTCCTTCTTTGGCAATCCTCCCAGTAGACCCAATTAACAACAGTTCTTACTATTACGCTTATATTCCCGGTTCTTGGTCCCTTACAACCAAAATAGAATCTATTAAATTTATTCCCACAGCTCAAAATGACGGAGGTTATGATCTCAACAGATTTGAACTAGGCTCCAACCTTGCCTTATGGAATACTTCAGGAGGGGGGGCTACAACGTCGACTCCTTGGGCAAGGCCTACAAATGGCCTTGTTTCTTGGTATAAAATGGATAATAACTGGTTAGATAGCAATGGAACTAATCACGGAACTGGTTATAATGGAGTAACTTTTGGCACTGCCAGATACGGTGCGGCTGCGGGAAGTTTTGATGGGGTGGATGATTATGTGTTTTTAGGTAAACCAGCAAGCCTAAATTTATCCGCAGGTTCAATAGAGGCCTGGGTTTACAACACAAATGATGGACAGTATGTCATTTTTAGTTCAGCTGATGGGACGGTCGGAGGCCTTTACGGACTTTTTGCTTTGTATAGAAACACTGCAGGCAAATTTGCTGCGCTTATATTTAAAGAGGGAGACCCCAATTATAAATACGCTGTTAGCACGAATAATATTTTTTCATTAAATAACTGGCATCATGTTGTGTTTACAGTAGATTCTACTGGCAATAAAATTTATGTTGATGGTTCTTTGCAAGCAGTCACTTATTCGGCGGGAGATTCTTCTCAAACCCAATTTTTAGGTTACATACACGCAAAGATAGTAGATTATGAAATTGGCAGGGAAAATCTTACAGGGTATTATAATCATTTTAACGGCCTCATCGACGAAGTCGTGGTTTATAACCGCGCGCTGACGCCGGCGGAAATTACAGATATTTATAACAATACTAAGTAAATACTAAGTAGTAAATTTATATTTCGCGGTATTTCATCGTCAAGGCGTTTAAAATTACGCTTACCGACGAAAACGCCATTGCCGCGGCGGCAGTATTAAACAAATAAGATTAATTGCGGATTTTGATTTTGGGGTAAAATTTGGTATAATTAAAATAAAAATTTATGGAAAACAGGCAAAAAATTAAAAATTTTATAAAAAAGAGAGCGTATTTGGCGTGGTATGTGAAAGATGTCACACAACTTTCCGATGAATCAATTGTGGAGCATACTTTGAATTACGGCAATTGGGATGATGTGCAAACGCTTTTTAAAATACTCGGCATAAAAAAAACAGCAAAGATTTTTCGTAAACAAATAAGCGGATGGAGAACTAATTACGACAAAAAAGTAAAAAATTATTTTAGTTTATATTTTAATAACTATGCGAAAACTGCATAAAGAAATTTTAACAAAAGAACAAGTTGAATTGTTGCCTTTTGTTGGCTTATTCAAAAAAAAATTTGGATTAGTCGGCGGAACGGCCATCGCGCTTCACATTGGACATCGGGAATCAATTGATTTTGATTTATTTACTGATAAAGAGTTTAATAATTATTATATTCGCAGAAAAATAACAACATTTAAAAAAGATGAGCGTGTAATTCGCGACGAAACAGGACAATTTACTTTATTGATAAACGGCGTAAGATTCACTTTTTTTGAATTTCCGTTCAAAATTAATTTTTCCGAAAAATTTGAAAACTTTATAAAGTTGCCGGACTTGATAACATTATCGGCAATGAAAGCTTATGCCTTGGGCAGAAGGCCAAAGTGGAAAGACTATGTTGATTTATATTTTATTATTAAAGATTATTTTTCAGTTAAAGAAATATCAAAAAAAGCCAACGAAATTTTTAAAAACGAATTCAATGAAAAATTTTTTAGAATACAACTTTCTTATTTTAACGACATCAATTATAGTGAAAAGATAATTTTCAAAAAAGGATTTGAGGTTAACGAAAAAATTATAAAAAAAGAATTAATAAAATTCAGCCTTATTTAGTTGTTGTGATATTTCATCGTCAAGGCGTTTAAAATTACGCTTACCGACGAAAACGCCATTGCCGCGGCGGCGATTGCGGGGTTAAGCAGCCAGCCGAAGAAAGGATATAAAATTCCGGCGGCTATGGGAATGCCGGCGATATTATAGAAAAATGCCCAAAAGAGATTTTGCTTTATTTTCCGCAGAGCGTAGGCGCTTAAATTAATTGCCGTTGCCGCGTCTCTCAAATCATTTTTAACTAAAATAATTTGTCCGCTTTCAATCGCGATGTCCGAGCCCGAACCGACGGCGATGCCCAAATTTGCTTGCGATAACGCCGGCGCATCATTGATACCGTCGCCGACAAACGCCACTATTTCTCCCCGCGCTTGGAGATTTTTTATTTCTCGCGATTTTTCTTGAGGCAAAACTTCGGATAAGACATTATCTATATTAAGTTGGCGGGCGATCGCTTCGGCGGTTCTTTTATTGTCGCCGGTTATCATCGCGATTTTTTTATTCATTTGTTTTAATTTTTTAATTGCTTCAATAGATGTTTCTTTTATTGTATCGCTGACCGCAATCAACCCGATAATTTCTTTTTCCATCGCGATAATCATCGCGGTTTTTCCTTGCTGCTCTAATTTTTCAATAACTTTATTCGTTTCATCGTTGATTTCTATATTGTTTTCCGCCATTAAATTTCTATTTCCGATATAAATTTTTTGATTTTTTATTTTGCCAACCGCGCCTTTTCCGGGAATGGTTTCAAAATTTTCAACTTCAAAAAATTCCAGATTGTTTTTTTTCGCTTCATCAACTATCGCCTGCGCCAACGGGTGCTCTGATTTTTTTTCCAAACTCGCCGCGATTTGTAAAATAGATAATTCATTTTTTGTCACGGATATTATATCGGTTACAGCCGGTTCTCCTTTGGTCAGGGTTCCGGTTTTGTCAAAAACCACCATGGTTATTTTTTTGGCGATTTCCAAAGCATCGGCGCTTTTGATTAGAATTCCTTTTTCAGCGGCCAGGCCGGTTCCCATCATTACCGCCACTGGAGTCGCCAGCCCCAGGGCGCAAGGACAGGCGATAATCAAAACCGTCACAAAAACAGTAAGGCTGAATTGGAAACTTTGCCCGACCGCGAGCCAGACAATAAAAGAAAATAAGGCGATAACTATAACAACCGGAACGAAATAAAGAGAAATCTTATCGGCTAAAAGCTGAATCGGCGCTTTTGATTCCATCGCCTCTTCAACCACTTTGATAATTTGCGCCAAAACAGTGTCTTTGCCTATTCGTTTCGCTTCTATCTTTAAAAAACCGGTTTTATTGATAGTGGCGCCAATTACTTCGTCGCTGATTTTCTTTTCCACTGGAATGCTTTCGCCGGTTATCATTTTTTCATCAATTGCCGAATATCCGCTAATGACTTTTCCATCAACCGGAATTTTTTCTCCCGGCTTGATTAAAATAATATCGCCGATTTTTACTTCGGAAATATTTATTTTTATTTCTTGTCCGTCTCTTATAACAGTCGCTTCTTTTGGCTGGAGACCGATAAGTTTTTTTATCGCTTCGCCGGTTTTGCCTTTGGTTTTCGCTTCCAGATATTTTCCCAAAGCAATGAAAATCAAAATAAGAGCCGCGCTTTCGAAATACAAGTCTCCCGGCATTGATAATATTAAAATTATTAAGCTGTAAAAATAAGCCGTGGCCGTGCCGATAAAAATCAAGGAGTCCATATTCGGTCGCATTTTTAACAATCCTTTAAGCCCATATTTCCAAATATCAAAACAAAAAGCGATAACCGCGGTTGCCAGAATGGCTTGAATAAGCGCCTCTGTTTGCTGCGGAATCGGAATCGCCGGTAGGCCAATAAGTTCTGCCATTACTATGTAAATAATCGGCAGGCCAAGAATTAGTGAAAAAATAAAACGTTTTTTCAATTTTTTAATCGGCTCGTCAGGATGGTGATGCTCGTGTTCGGACATTCCGGCCATTTCGGCGGACTCGTCAACGACGCCGTAGCCGAGTTCGTTGATTATTTTTTTAATCGCATTGACATCAATTTGCGACGCGTCAAATTCAACGCTTGCTTTTTCTGAAGCGAAATTAACGCCGGCGTTTTGCACGCCCTTTGTTTTTTTAAGAGCGTGTTCAATATTAGCGGCGCAGGACGCGCAATCCATATTGGTTATTTTTAGAGTGGTTTTCATATTATCTCAAAAGTTCCCGACACCATTCCCATCCAGCAGGTAAATTTATAAATTCCGGGTTTTTCAATCGTGAATTCTTTAGCGCTGGTTTGGCCGGGCGTTAAGGATATTTTACCGCTAAATAAATCTTTCGCAATGATCGCATTGGTGCAGCCGCTTGTTCCAACATCTTCAATTTCCCATTTTATCGGAATGTCGGCGCGCGCTTTAAGGCGGTTAGGGTTATAGCCATTTATTGAAGCGGTCATTTTAATGATTTGTTTGCCGTCAATAATAGGCGGTAAATCATTATTAACAACGCTTTTCGGCGTTAATTTATTAAATTTAATATCATTCAAACTCGGCATTCCAAAAACATTCAATTGGCTGTTGATGTTAAATAAGGCGAAAAATAAAACCAAGGCGCCGGCAATTTTTAAAAATCTTGAAGACCACTGCGGATTGTCCAGAAATTTTGCGGATGTCAATCCGATTAAAAGCAGTGTTGGCGCGGTGCCGAGAGCGAAAAAAAGCATTATTAATCCGCCTTGAATCGGGCTACCGGAGATCAGAGCCGCGCTTTGGGCGGCTAAGGTGAATCCGCAAGGCAGAAAAAATGTGGCAACGCCCGTTATAAAAGGCATTTGTTTTCTTTTGAAATTTTTTTCGCGGGCTTGCCCTGCCGAAGCCTTTGGCGAAGCGCGGGCGATGTAGCGAGTAATGAATTTTGGCATCGTGATTTGGAATTTTCGGAAAGCATTAATTCCCAGCATATCAAAAGACAGAAAAATCATTATTAAGGAAATCGTCAAAATAAGAAGTGAGGAAAATGATAAAGATAATTGTAGTTTCGCTCCAATTAAGCCAAGTAGGGCGCCGAAAAATACGTAAGATAAAATTCTGCCGAAATTAAAATAAATATGCGGTTGGCGACCGGGCCATTGTTTTGACATGGAAAGAATTATGCCTCCGACTAACGCCGCGCAGGTGGAAATTCCCGCCAAGGCGCCGAAAAACAAAAATGCCGGAAGCGACGATTTAGCGTTTACGTTTATCAAAGAAGAAAGGCCAAGTTTGTTTATAAAAATAAATCCCAAGGATACCAATAAAAAAACTATTAAAATAATCATCAAATCTTTGAAAGAAAATTTTTGGCTGATTATAATCGGCTGTTCTGAAATTTCATAGCCCTCTTGTTTAAATAAATTATTTAATTCTTCTATTTTCGGTTTGGCATTTTCATATTCAATAACCACTTCGCCTTTGTTCAGCGACGCTTCAACGGATTTCACGTTTTCCAATTCCAGCAGTTTTCTTTCAATGTTAAGTTCGCAGGAGGCGCAATGCATTCCTTTGATGTAAAAAATCGCTTCCTTTTTTTCGTTTAAATTATTCATATTTATAATAATAATCGCTAATAAATGTTTGTCTATAAGCAAAATAGCTGTTAAAATAGGCCATTATGGACAATGATATAAGTTTTAAAAAATTCGTCACAAGAGTTTTTAATTTTTACAAGCCGTTTAAAGGGCCTGTTTTTCTGGTTTTTATGATGATGTTCTTGGTTGAAGCCGTTAATCTTATTAATCCCTATATTTACGGAAAGATTGTGGACGGCATCGTGTCCGGCAAGCCGATAGTTTCCGTGATAATTTTGCTTTTAATTTCTTTGGGAGTTTCGCAAATAAATAATTTATTCGGATATTTAAGGGAGCGATTTGAATTGAGAAAGATAGAATTTAAAATAAATCGCCACGTTGCCGATGAAACCTTGAAAAAGGTGTTTGATTTTTCAATTGGTCAGCATGAAAATCAAAATTCGGGAATAAAAAAAAGCATTATTGACAGGGGTCAGCACTCTCTTGAGGCGTTGGCATACGAGATTGTTTATGATATCGCGCCGGTGTTTTTGCGCGTGGGCGCGGTTATAGTCGCGTTGTTTATTTTGGCGCCGATTTTAGGCGCGATGGTTTTTATCGAATTTGCGGTTTTAATAATTTTTACCGCTTATATTAATGTTATTTTTTATGACGGATGGAAAAAAATTCAAGATGATTGGCACGAGGCGAATAAAAAACATTCCGAGATTTTGCGCAATGTGAGTTTGGTTAAAACAAACGCCCGAGAACGGGAAATAATAAAAGAATATGACGCGGTTTTAAAAACGCTCGGAGATTTTTCGGAAAGATTTTGGACTAAATTTTTATCTAAATCTCATTTACGGACAGCGCTTCTTCACTTCTTTCATTTTTCCGTAATGTTAGTCGGAGTTTTTCTGGTGTATAAAAAAATTTACACCCCGGGTTTTCTAATCACTATTTGGTCATGGTCAAACAACGCTTTCAGCGACTTCGGCAAGATTTCCGGAATGCAACGCAAAGTAATGGAACTTTATGTGGCTGTTAAAAAATATTTTATTCTATTGGATGTTGAATCTGACGTGAAAGAGATAAATAATCCCGTTAAATTTGAAAAATTATCCGGTAAAATTGAATTTAAAGATATTTATTTCAAATATCCGAAACGGGAATATATTAATGAAAATGAAAACAAGAAAACCGTCAAAATTATTGAAAGTAATAAAAGAACCGGCAAGGAATATGTTTTAAAAAATATCAATCTTTTAATTGAGCCCGGGCAAAAAGTCGCGATTGTCGGCCCTTCTGGCGTTGGCAAAACAAGTTTGGCGCATTTACTTATTCGCGCTTATGACCCCGAAAAAGGTCAAATTTTAATTGACGGCGTTGATTTAAAAAATCTTGATTTAAAAAATTTTCGTTCGCATATCGGAGTAGCGTCGCAAGACATTTCTCTTTTTGACAACACTTTGCGATACAATATTATTTTCGGCATTCTTAATCAGCGGGCCGTATCCGAAGAGCAATTACAACAAGTAGCGAAAATGGCTTGCATTGACAAATTTATTTCTAAATTAGAGAACGGTTTTGACACGATTATCGGCGAGCGGGGCATAAAACTTTCCGGTGGCGAACGTCAAAGAGTCGGCATCGCCCGCGCGCTTATTAAAAATCCGTCAATTTTAATCTTTGACGAAGCGACATCAAGCTTGGACACGGAAAATGAAACGCTTATCCGCGCGTCCATTGAAAGGGCGTCAAAAGGCAGAACAACCATTATTATTGCCCATCGCTTATCAACCATAAAAGACGCCGATAAAATAATTGTGATGGAAAAGGGGAAAATAGTCGGCGAAGGCAAGCATAATGAATTGTTAAAAACCTGCAAAACTTACCAACGCTTGATAAATAGCCAGACCGTAATGGTCGGCGGCGCGTGATTTGGGGTTGACTTTTTATTTAAATTTAAGTATAATTTAAGCGCAACTTGATAAACAGCGGTTTTCAACCGCTCAAAAGATTATGGAGGTATAATAAAATGAAAGAAAATTTGAAATCTTTAGTATGGTTTTTGGTTGTTCTTTTTATTTTTGCCC
This sequence comes from uncultured Candidatus Saccharibacteria bacterium, assembly GCA_964642155.1. GTDB lineage: Bacteria > Patescibacteriota > Minisyncoccia > UBA6257 > UBA9933 > JAJYWO01. Next base: position 128,241 of record CAZXNT010000001.1, on the reverse strand, counting down.
TTGGCGCCGAATTGATGGCCGAGGATTATAACGGCATGCCGGCGATAAAAGATTTTGAGATTGTGAAAAACGGGGAAGATTTAAGCCTCAGTTTTTCTTTTGATAATATTAATGGTGGACTCGCAGAGGCAAAGTTCACCATCGGTTATATTATTGAGAGAAGTGGATTGGTTATGGAATCAAATGTTATAACCAATTTGAGGTTTGCTCCGGATTTGGGAAAGGCGTCTGAATTTAAAATGGATGCTTTTGAGGCGGGAAAATTTCAGATCATTGTTCCCTTGCTTGAAGCCAAGGATATTATAGAATTAAAATCAGGAGATACTATAACGTATCTCATCTTTTTGAAAGACAGCACCGGAAGGAAATCTAATACCATTTCTTATCAGTACGAGCTGATAGAGGAGCGGGAGATTTAAATTTATTGATTTTATGGGGAGGGCACAGCGTCCTTCCCATTTTTAGTTATCCACAGTCCAACTCTTGCGCTTATTTTTTGATTTGTTAAAATTAAGTTAATGAAAGTCTTTTCAAATAAGTTCTTTATTTCTTTTTTGATTTTAACGGTATTGTTTTACGGTTTTCCAATTAAAACTGCCGAGGCAAGAGGCGCTGTTCGGGCTGTTCAAGAGGTTATTAGAGTTATACCAAAGCCAGCAACAACTGTTCTTGCCATCTTCGGTGCGTCATTTACTCAAACATCAATTTTCTGGGGAGTAATAGGGGCAAAAGTTTTTCCATGTAATAAAACAGCCGCTGGTATGCTTGCTTTTCAAGGAGGGGGAGGACAAAGTGGCGCCGGTGTTGCTACTAGTCTTGTAAAAAATAATGAATGCGGCGGAGGCGGCGGCGGAGGCGATGGCAACAGCAGTGGTGGAGGCGCTTCTCCACGGCAAGGCGTCGCCGGCTCTCCTGGTTCTCCCACATTACAAAGTCAAACAGCGACTCCGACTGTAAGCTCAGATGGAAATTGCGTAACCGGATTTACTTTATTATATAGCGTCACAGACGCTTACCAATATGGAATATACAGAGACGGCGCTTTAATAAACCAAGGGACATTAAACACCATTGTTCAACCCTCCCCATACAACACCAGCTTCTCATACACAGACAGCAATTTAGCTCTAAACATCACTTATAAATACGACGTAGTATTAACCAACAAAAACGGTCAACAATACAGATATCCGGAAATGTATGCATATACCGATTGCATCAAACTAGACCTCAAAGCCAATAATTCAGACGGGCCCCCTCAATGTTTTCGTTGCCAGAGATAATGTAAGCCTTAGATGGGATACGATAGTTGCCGCTTCCTGCACCGCTTCCGGAGATTGGAGCGACAACAAAGGCCCAGCTTCGGCTTCTCAAGATTTGGGCAGAATAGCCAGGGGAATATCTAATCCCGGTAAGGGCAAACAATACAATTATTCCATGAGTTGCGAATTCCCTCAAAAAAACAAAACTCTTTCCGACAGCGTTCAAGTAACCGTGTTTAAATATCCCAACTGCACTTTTTCCGCCGATCCTTCCACTATTGAAGTTCTTCCCGCTACTTCCACTCTTTCCTGGGATTGCCGTTATGTCGGAGGCGGACCGAACGAAGGTTCTGACTCTTGCTCAATTAACCAAGGCATAGGCAGTGTAAACTCTATTCTGGGCTCTAAGAGCGTAAGGCCTTCCCAAGCAACCACTTATACCCTTACTTGTAGCACTGTTGACGGAACAAGTTCTTATCAAACTTCCGTTAATATAGGTTTCAAACCCAGAGTATATGAAGTGATACCGAGTTATTAATTAAGGTCGATAGAAATTATAAATAAAATAAAAATATGAACATAACCGACAATCAAGTGGAGATGATTTCTGTTGATAAATTTAAACTGGGCAAGAAATGGTTTTGGATTGGAATTATTATCGCTTTTATTCACGCCCTTGCCGGATTGATATACGGCATCGTTTTGCTTTTAGAAAAAAATCACAGAAGAGAGGGTATAATTATTATCGTTTTTGCCATTGCCTGGGCTTTGCTCAGTTATTTTGTAGTCGGCCCTTGGTTGCTTGACTGGATGGCCGCGCAAGGATTATTGGTTCCGAAATTGAACATTCAGCAGATACAATTTCCTCAACAGCTTCAATAAATCCCGTTAGAAGCTTATACGGGGTATTAAACTCCGCGCTAGCTGTTAAAATGATGGCATCCATCCCGTTAGAAGCAGATCGCGATCCGCGATTGTGGCTTCTAACGGGATTCATCCCCGCGGCAAAGCCGCAGGATATTCTGCTTCTAACGGGATAAAATTTATCAATGTTTTTTATTAACCTTTCGGTTTTCCTGAGCGCCGCCACCGCTATTTCTTACGAAATAATATTTTAATACCTAACTTCTCCCAGAAATAATCCGTAATTTTTATTTTGATTTTCAAAATTAATCAAGCGGCTAATGCCTGTCGGCTCAATAATTCCAGCATAATCTTTAACTCCGCTTGAAACAATCGGCGCTTTTAGCCAAACAGATTCAATCTTTCTTAAATTATTAGTCAGATATAAAAAATGGTACAAACCTAAATCCAGCCAACGGTTGCTGGTGGGATTAATAAAGAGTTGTATTCCCATTTTTTTATAATTTTTCAAATCGCGGAGATAATGAATTTCTAAACAAATCAGAGAAGCAAATTTAAGATCTCCATTTTTTGATTTTACGGTTAGCAGTTTTTGATTGCCGGAAGAATAAGCATTTTTAAAATTAAAAACCGCGTAATTTTTGATTTCCGGCTGAGTTTTTTTTAACCAGTTAAGATAGAAGGGAATCCATTTGCCGAAAGGCCAGTATTCGCCTATAAAAGTCAGGCGGTTTTTGTCGTAAATATCGGCAATTTTACCGTTTTTATCCATTAAAATGCTTGAATCATAGCGTTTGTTGTTTTCTTGTCGGTCGCCGGTTGCTAAAAGACCAGCGTTTATTTTTTGAGCAAAGTCGCGCCAAAATTTTAGATCTAATTCTTGGGGCGAGTTATTAAAAATATCTTCAGGCAGGATTAAGAAATCAATTTCGTTGTTTATTATTTTATTTTTGATTTTTTCTAAATCGGAATAGTTGAAATTTTCATTAACGGAAACAGCGGCGATTTTAAAAGAATTTTCAAGATTTTCATAGGTTTCAGAATTTTTTTGAAGTTGAAGTTGGGAAATTTGCCAAGCGCTTATTATTATAAAAATTACTAATAATGAATTAAGAATTATGATTTTGGTATTTTGTGATTTTATTTTTAAAATCAAAATAGCGATTAAAGTATTTATTAAAGCCGCAAAAAAAGTAAGTGAAATTAATCCGCTAATTGAAGCCAGTCCGAGAAATGGCGATGAGCCCAATGAATTGCCGGCAGTCATTATATAAGTCGGGAAGAGCGAAAAACGGGCTTGAAAATGGTCAAAAAAAGCCCAGAGGAACGGCAAAGATAGAATTAAGAAGTAAGAATTAAGAATTAAGGAATTATTAAAACGGTTTAAGAATTTTTTAAGAAAAAAAACAGAAATTGGAAGGCCTAAAAAAAGCGGGATTGAAAGTAGCCAGAGAATTGGTTCTAAGGTAAAATAAACCGTTCCGAGACTAAAAATTACTCGAAAAACAAGACCGCCGGCCAATAATTTCCATAAACTTTTTTCTTTAATTAAAAAAATAAAAAGCGGAACAAGATAAAAAAAACCAAATGGCCAGAAATAATCAAAAGGCAAAAATGCCAAAATCCCCAAAAAAGATTAAAGAATCGGTAGAAACATATATTGATATTATATCACAGCTCTTTGCTGAAAATAGATTTTGAGTTATAATTTAAAATATTATGAGCATGAAACTTACTTTTCACGGCGGGGCGGGGGTGGTAACTGGCTCCAATTATTTATTGGAAACAGATGGCGTAAAAATTTTAATTGACTGCGGGCTTTTTCAGGGCTCGTCTTTTTGCGAAAATCTCAATTTTGAGAAGTTCCCTTATGACCCCAAAGAAATTGACGCGGTTTTTATCACTCATGCTCACATTGACCATATCGGCCGTTTGCCGAAACTTTATAAACATGGCTTCCGCGGGAAAATTTTTTCCACCGCGCCGACGAAAGATTTTAGCGAATATTCATTAATTGATTCGGAAAATATTTTATATAAAGAAGCAGAAAAAAGAAATCGCGCTCCGATTTATGCGATTGAAGATGTTAATGAAATGATGAAATTGTGGGAGGGAGTTAAATATCATCAGAAAATTCAGATTGGTTCGCCGGATAACGGGTTTGAGATTGAATTTTTTGATGCCGGTCATATTCTCGGTTCGGCGTCTATTTTAGTAAAAGACAAAAAAGGCAAAAAAGTTGTTTTTTCCGGAGATTTGGGCAATGTCGCCACGCCATTGGTAAAAGATACGGAACCACTGGCTGACACTGATTATGTTTTAATTGAATCAACTTACGGCAATCGTTTACACGAAGACTTGGCTATTAGAAAAGATATTTTAGAGGATGCGATTGAAGAAACCGTGAAAGTTGGCGGAACGCTTATAATTCCGGCTTTTGCCATGGAACGCACGCAGGACCTTTTGTATGAAATGAACGAACTTGTTGAAAACGGGCGGATTCCCCGTTTGCCGGTTTTTATTGACAGTCCGCTGGCGATAAAACTTACCGAGGTTTACAAAAAATATTCCCAAAACCCCGATTATTTTGATGCCGAATCGCTGGCCTTAATAAGAAAGGGCGATGCTATCTTTGATTTTCCGGGATTAAAATTTACCTTAACCACTCAGCAATCAAAAGAAATCAATGATGTGAAGGGTCCCAAGGTAATTATTGCCGGAAGCGGAATGTCGCAGGGAGGAAGGATTTTACATCATGAAATGCGTTATTTATCCGATCCGAAAAGCGCGATTTTATTTATCGGTTATCAGGCGAAAGATTCTTTGGGCAGGCAGATTCTAGAAGGAGAAAAGAACGTGAGAATTTTCGGAGAAGACATAGCAGTTAATTGCAGAATAAAAACAATCAGCGGATATTCGGCGCACGCGGACCAGAAAAAATTAATGGAATGGTTGAGGCCTCGAAGCAAGACATTAAAAAAAGTTTTTGTGGTGCAAGGCGACGAAGACCAGTCAAAACCTCTATTGGATAAAATCAGGGATGAAATGGCGATTGACGCAGTTATTCCTTCACAAGGAGAAAGTATTGAGTTATAATAAATTAATGAATAAAAATATCTGTCATACTGACCATAAATATAAAATTTGCGTTTCCGGAGCCGCGGAAACAAACCATTGCGGAGTGGATGCTTTTAATTTGGCCGAAGAATTAGGGAGGGAAATTGTCCGGCACGACGCGGTTTTAATTGACGGCGCCACTACAGGTTTTCCTTTTTGGGCTGCTAAGGGCGCGAAGCAAGAAGGAGGTATTGTTATCGGTCTTTCGCCGGCTGCCACCGAGAAAGAGCATATTCAAGTTTATCAATTGCCGACAGAATATCACGATATGATAATTTACACGGGTTTTAATTATTCCGGCAGAAACTTGCTTTTGGTGAGGTCTTCCGATGCTGTGATTTTCGGATGTGGCAGAATGGGTACATTAAATGAATTCACAATCACCTTTGAAGATAAAAAGCCGATAGGAATTTTGCAGGGTGAGTGGGAAACTGACGAACTTTTTAAGGAATTGATTGAAAAATCTCATCGCGCCGAAGAAATGAAAGGGAAAATAGTTTTTGACAGCGACCCGAAGCGGCTTTTGGACAAACTGATTGAGATAATCAAGAAAGAAAAAAACAATAACCACAAAGTTTTATAGGATGGAAATTTTATTTTTTCAAAATTGGGAAATTTTTATGCGGCTTGTTTTAGCGGTTATTTTCGGCGGTTTAATCGGCATTGAAAGGCAAATAGCGCATAAAACAGCCGGATTGAGAACTTTTTCTTTAATCAGCTTAAGCTCGTGTCTTCTGGTGGTTATTTCAATTTCTCTTGATAAAATTTTCCCCAATTTTAACGTTGCTGTAATACCTCCCAGCATTATCGGCGGAATCGGTTTTATCGGCGCGGGACTTATTATTTTTCACGGCTCTCATCCCAGCGGAGTTACAACAGCCGCCGGTTTATTGGTTGCCGCGGCGGTTGGAATGGCAACGGGTTTTGGATTTTATGCGATAGCCGTTTTTACCGTAATTATAACGCTTATGATTTTTACAATTTTCTGGATTTTTGAAAAAAAAGTTTTGGACAAGATTATCGGTAAACAAAATGAGGAGAATATTTAGCCAGTTGGTTTTTCCAGCTTCGCTTTTGGCGACCACTATTATCGGCGCCGGAATGTTCGCTCTACCCTATTTATTTAATAAAGCCGGCGTTGCCATAAGCTTATTTTATTTATTTATTTTTGGCGCCGTATTCGCTTTGATTCATTTAATGTACGCCGATATTATCGTTCGTACTTCGGAAAATAGGCGTTTTTCCGGTTACGCCAAAATTTATTTGGGACGGCTCGGACATTGGTCAAGTATTTTTATGACAATTTTCGGCGCGCTTTTGGTTTTGACGATTTATCTTGTTTTGTCGGTAAGTTTTATAAAATTGATTTTGCCGGCCGCTCCGGATATCTATGTTATTTTTATTTTTTGGCTTTTTGGCTCATTGGCAATTTTTTTAAAAATCAATGAATTGGCGGTTTCCGATTTTTTTATTTTTCTGGCGATAGCCGCGATGATTTTTATAATATTCGGATTCGGATTTTCCGGCGGATTGGAAAAAATAAAAACTGTTTCCTTGTTTAATTTCGGCAATATTTTTTTGCCGTTTGGCGCGGTTTTATTTTCAATGTACGGTCGGTCGGCGATACCGACCTTACTTGGCTATTTTCGCAATAACGGTCAGTCGCCGATAAAGAGCAAGTGGCCTATTATTATCGGCAGTATCGCGCCGGTTTTTATTTACGCGGTTTTTATTTTCGGGATTTTAGGTCTTTCAAACGGCGTTTCGCAGGACGCGGTTTCCGGATTGGTTAAAAATCTGCCATCAATAATTCTTTGGATTTTAGGAGCCTTGGGCATAATCTCTCTTTGGAGCACGTATATTATCATCGGCCGCGACATTAAAAAAAGTCTGGAACACGATTTTAATATGCCCTTGGTTTTCTCGGGTTTGATTGTTGTCGCAATCCCGATTTTGTTTTATATTGTCGGTTCCCAGAATTTTTTACAGCTAGTGGAATTCGTTGGCGCGATTATTATCGGGCTGGAAGGAATTTTTATAATCTTAATGTGGCTTAAGGCGTCTCGGGGCGCGGACTTGCTCGGGCAGGAAAAAATTATTAACAAAATCCATCCGATAATTATCGCTTTTCTTCTGCTTGTTTTCGCGGCCGGAATAGGATATAAATTAATTTATTAATCCCTCACCCTTCAGAGATTGGAAAATTGAAGGATAAAGGATTAAAGAGTAAAAAATAAAATTTTAATAAAATAATAATTTAAAGAATTTTATTTTTAATTTTAATTATATTAAAATTAAAAATAGATCTTTGAAGGGTGAGGGATGGAAAGGCGCAAACAATATGACAATAAAATAATTTTGCCGCGAACAGAAGAGCGTGAATTACCAAAAGGGAAACTGGGTTTGGTTTTTTGCAAAGATTGCAACGCGGTTTATTATAAAAAATCTTGGCATCACAATTTGCGAAATTATAAAAATCTCCGCGAAAATTTGCCCATTAAATTTTCTTTATGTCCGGCTTGCAAGATGATTAAAAACAGACAGTTTGAGGGAGAGATTATTATTAAAAACATTCCTTCTGAAATTTTCAGCGAAATTGAACATTTAATAATGACATTCGGCCGGCGGGCTTATGAACGCGACCCGATGGACAGGCTGATTGCCGTTAAAAAAAATAAAAGCGAAATGACGATAACCGTTACCGAAAACCAACTTGCCGTAAAAATTGCCAAAAAAATCAAAGACACTTTTAAATCTGTCAAATGGCGGATTGATATGAAAATTTCTTATTCTCCTCAGCCCAGCGACGTGGCGTATATAAAGCTTCGCTTTAATTAATAATTTAGAATTATAAATTCAGAATTAGATTGCTAAGTCCTCGTAGTTGAATGGATACAATGCCTCCCTCCGAAGGAGGCGGTACAGGTTCGATTCCTGTCGAGGACACTGCCCTTTGTTTGAAAATGCACGAACCCATTTTGAGCGGAACAACTGACCCGCCCCGCCGCCGCTCGCTAACGCTCGCCACACCACAGAAAAGTTTTGTTCGCATTTTCGGATTTGCGCGCGACCAATTTCTTTTAAAAAAGAAAAGACATTTTTTTTCGAGGTTCTGCTCTCCAAGTATTTGGGCAGTGTGGCGGAACTAATGCGGACTCGGTTTTGCCAAAACTATTTTCTGGGAGAAGGGATTTGGCAAAACCGAGACTGATTTTGTTTTTGGATTTTCGGCGGCTAACACTGAGATATGAAAGGGGTGGACTTAATACACATTGCAAAATTATCGGGGGGGGGGGTAAACTATAATAAAGGTCGTAAAAAATAATCGATTATTGGAACATGTATGTAGTCGACCATACTTGCCACCAATAAAAGTCATTAACAAAATAATAAATAAATAAAATATATGAAAAAATTTAACAAGGGTTTAGTGGTTGTATTAGGTCTTGCATTTATGTTTGGTCTCACCGGGCCAATGGCTGTGCTTGCTGCAGGTCCAGCGACAGTAAATCTCGGATCAGCAGGCAATTTCGTGATTCTAACGAAGTCGGGGATCTCAACCACCGGAAATACCTCAATTACTGGAGATATTGGAGTGAGCCCAATCGCCGCGACTGCCATAACTGGATTCGGATTAATACTGGACGCTTCGAATACATTTTCGACATCAGCCATAGTAACCGGAAAAGTATATGCAGCCGACTATACGGCTCCTACTCCAGCTACAATGACTACAGCGGTAAGTGACATGGAAACCGCGTACACTGATGCCGCGGGGAGAACAAATCCGACTGCGACTGAATTGGGTGCGGGAAATATTGGCGGAATGACATTAGCTCCGGGACTTTATAAATGGAGTACCGGCGTGACAATACCAACGAATGTCACTCTCTCGGGCGGTGCCAATGATGTTTGGATATTTCAGATAGCGCAAAATCTCACTGTGAGTTCCGCTGTGCAGGTTGTCCTGAGTGGCGGTGCGCAGGCCGCTAACATCTTCTGGCAGGTTGCTGGCCAAACGACACTTGGAACGACAGCTGTCTTTAATGGAAATATATTGGATCAAACAGCAATTGTGCTGAACACCGGTGCAACGCTAAACGGCAGGGCACTCGCACAGACCGCAGCTACGTTAGATGCAAACACTGTTACCAAGCCAATTGTTGCCGTTACTCCACCACCAACCCCAACAGCAACAATTTCAGCAAATCCAACCTCAATCATAAGTGGTAATTCGTCAACCCTATCGTGGTCAAGCTCAAATGCGGCAAGTTGTTCTGGTACCAACTTCTCAACAGGAAATGCTATTTCAGGAAGTGTTAGCGTTTCACCGACATCAAATACAACGTATTCAATAAATTGTGCTGGTGCGTCGAACAGTGTGGTGGTTAATGTTACCCAACCAACACCAACACCTACCCCTACCCCTACCCCAACACCAACACCAACCTCAACTCCTGTGGTTGTACTAACAGTAGCTCCGACACCGACACCGACACCTGTATCAAACCAGCAGATTTTAGCCCAGATTAACCAGATTAAACAACAGCTCATTCCTCTGATGCAGCAATTAGTACAATTACTTCAAGCTCAACTCTCAGCAATGATAAAACTGCCAAATACAGGTTTTCCTCCTAGTGTTAAGTAGGTATTAGTTATCTTTTTCTTCTTTTGCCTGCGTATTTTCTATAGCCACCTTTTATGAGTAGTTTTTGGTTGTAGTATAATAAATAAAGTAATTAAACTATAAAAATATGAAATTTTTCCGAAAGAGTTTATCAATCTTATTATTTATAGTAGTGTTTTTTTTATTATCGCCGAACCTTGTCGTAAAGGCTCAGCGAATGACTGACAGCCAACTTCAAACATTAATTACCCAGATTCAACAACAGATAGTCCAGCTTCAGCAGCAATTATCCCAAATACTGACCCAGCAACAAGGGGGTATGGGACTTCCGGTGCATCTCAAAATTCCAAGTATAAAGGTTGATGCCTCCGTCGAGTATGTAGGTCTTACATCCGACGGAGCAATGGACGTGCCTAAAGGTCCTATTGGGGTAGCGTGGTTTAATCTCGGCCCGCGCCCCGGAGAAAACGGAAGTTCTGTTATTGCCGGGCACTATGGCTGGAAAAATGATATACCGGCAGTATTTGATAATTTACATAAAATACGCAAAGGTGATAAAATGTATATTGAAAATGAAAAAGGGGCGATTGTTACTTTTGTTGTGCGCGAAATTCGGAGATATGACAAGAACGCGGATGCCTCGGATGTATTTGGTTCAAGTGACGGAAAAGCGCACCTTAACCTTATTACTTGCGCGGGAGTTTGGAATAAGGCCGAGAAAACTCGTTCTGATCGACTCATAGTTTTTACTGATAAAGAATAACAAAATACAAACCCCGTCGGGAAAAAAGAAAAAAATCGTATGGTGGTACTCATCCAGATAAATATGTTCAGTGGTTTTTGCCGATCACAAAAGAACTTTACAGAGTACTAAAAGACGATGGTTTATTTATTCTCAATATAAAAGAACATCCCAAAAATGGTGAGCGAGAAACTTATGTTCTGGAGTTAATTTTGGAATTGAAAAAGCAAGGATGGTTTTGGATCGAAGAGTATTGTTGGTATAAGAAAAATTCATTCCCTGGAAAATGGCCCAATCGGTTTCGTGATTCATGGGAATGTTGTTTACAATTCACAAAGCAAAAAGATTTCAAAATGTATCAAGATGCGGTTAAGGTTCCAATTGGGAGCTGGGCAGAGAAGCGTTTTAAATCAATGAGCGAAAATGATTTTGTCAGACACATTTCTAAAAACAATTCTCATTTAGGTCGCAATGTTTCAAATTGGCTTAATAAGAAAAAGGTTTTCCCGCATAATGTAATAGTTTTTGAAGAAGAACATAGATTGTATTTGAGTAATATATTTGAATCAGCTGTCGAATCCTCTTCGAGAAAAAATCATAGCGCTGTTTTTCCAATTGAATTACCTTCGTGGTTCATGCGACTTTTCAGCAAAGAAGGAGATACTATTTTGGACCCATTTATGGGTTCGGGTTCCACTGCCGTAGCTGCTTTATTACATAGAAGAAATTATTTAGGAACAGAAGTTCAACCTATATATGTAAAAGAAGCAAATAAAAATATTCGAGAAGTGAACGATGTTTTTAAGTATAGTTTGAAAGGACGGGAGCGTTTCTCTGTGCGCGCAAAAGGGGTAGGAGGGGCAAACATAAGGGCATTTGCGCCTCGGGCATTTCCACTAGGGCGTCCATGACCAAAGGATGATCGTCGCCGTTATCTTACAACCTTAATTTTTAAATGTAAAATTTATCAACACTTAATGCTTGACTTTTTTACATACATAAATATACTTCTAGTATGATTAATAAATATGCGCAATTTATAAAAGCTCTTCGAACAGAGCGGGATTTTTCGCAGTCTTTTGTCGCGGATAAATTGGGGCTTTCCCGTCCTTCATATGTAGCCATTGAGCGCGGGAACAGGGGTCTCACCCTAGATGAAGCGCAGAAGTTAAAAAATCTGTTCGGCATTTCTATCGAAGAATTTGCAAAAGCCACTTTGCCAAAGTATGAAAAATATAAGCAAATGATTATTGCTTTTCTTAAATCTTCAATTTCTACTGACGGAAAAGTTCCAAAAACTAAATTAGCCAAGCTTCTCTATTTGGCTGATTTCGCGTGGTATTACACGAATCTTGAGAGTATGAGCGGGATGCAATATTTGCGCCGAACGTATGGTCCTGTGCCCGATTCGTATTTCAGAGCGCTTGCAGAGCTTGAGGAGGAAGGGAAAATAACTGTTGATTATAAGGGTGGCGCCATTCTTATTGGCGCGGGCGCGCAACACCAAAAACTTGATTTTCTTAAAACCGAAGAAGTTAATTTAATGAAAAAAATATCCACAAAGTGGAAAAATAAAAGAACTCAAGAAATTATTGATTTTACTCACGAACAGTTACCCTACAAACTCTGCGCTCCAGATGAAATGATTCCGTATGAATTGATAACTCAACAGGACCCCGATTATGTTTACTAATTATACGGTTATTATAGAACGATACGCGGAACGACACTTTATCTCTAAATTTAAAAAGAAGCATAAAGGGGCATGGGATGTAACTTGGACTGCTATGCACGAGGAGTTTAAGCGCATTGATACATTGATCGGGCAAACAAACATAGCAGAAACCATTACTGAAGCTGGGGATGTAAGGGTTTGCAAAACAGAGTTCCGTGTGCATGGAACTCAAGAGTCTAGACACGCTTCCGGCAATAGGTGCATTATCGCTGTTCATAAACACACTTCAACCGTCCGTGTTTTATTGGTATATAGTAAAAATGATTTAGGGGGTGAAAACGAAACCGCAAGTTGGAAAGCGGTGGTAAGAAAAAATTATCAAGAGTATTCAAAAATCTTATAGGGAGTCCCTTTCGCGCCCTCTTCTTCTTTGCAAACAAAACTTTTTTACTGCCCTTGTTTTTTATTTTAACCTGTGTTAAATTTTATAAATTATCCCTCACCCTTTAAAGATAATAAATATCATTTTATGGCGCAGGGAATAAATAATAAATAAATTAAAATTAATCTTCAATTATCATAATTTTATGAATTTTAATAAATAAAATTCATAAAAAATCTTTGAAGGGTGAGGGATGGCTTTAACCGTCAGGCAAAAACAAAATATCGCGAAAGAGTACGGGCTTCATGAAACCGACACCGGGTCGGTTGAAATTCAAATCGCGCTTTTAACCAAGCAGATTAATGAATTAGCTGACCATCTTAAGAAGAATGCTAAAGACAATCATTCCCGCCGCGGGCTCTTAAAAATGGTTGGCAAAAGAAAGAAATTCCTTTCTTATTTGGAAAGCAGTGATAATAAAAGTTATACAAGCTTAGTGCGAAAACTCGGCTTGAAAAAATAAATGTTAGTTAAACACAAAGATCAGCGAGTCGGAATTTTTATTGATATTCAAAATCTTTACCATTCGGCGAAGAATATCCATCACGCCAGAGTCAATTATAAAGAATTGATAAAAACGCTTATTGGCAATCGCCAATTAATAAGGGCGATCGGCTATGTGGTAAAGAGCGAGCAATCGGCTATTTCCGGCGAAGCGTCTTTTTTTGAAGCCTTGGAAAAATCCGGTATTGAATTAAGAATGAAAGACCTTCAGATTTTCGCGGGCGGAATGAAAAAAGCTGACTGGGACGTGGGGATGGCGGTTGACGCCATCAGGATGGCAAATTCTTTGGACGCTATTATTTTAGTGACCGGCGATGGAGATTTTATTCCTTTAGTTGAATATCTAAAATGGGGATTGGGCAGAGAAGTGGAGGTGGCGGCGTTCGGCAGAAGCGCGTCCGCTAAACTTAAAGAAGTAGCCGATTATTTTATTGACTTAGATCGAATGCCAAGAGTAATATTAAAAAAATAATTTAATTCTATGTCGTAAGGGTTCCGGGTTTGCGGATAAGTAGAACAGAAAAATCATTTTTGTGTTCTAAAATCTGAAAGTTCGGGCTTCTCGGCATGGTAAAAACTATGCAGATAAAAAAATACGAAACTAATTTCGGCGGCAAGAAATTGTCTGTTGAAATATCCGATTTGGCCGACCAGGCCAATGGCTCCGTTCTCGTCCGTTATGAAGATACGGCGGTTTTCGCCACGGCGGTGATGGGAAAGAACAAGCGCGAAGGCCTTGATTATTTTCCGCTTTCCGTTGATTACGAAGAAAGATTTTACGCTGCAGGCCAAATTTTGGGAAGCAGATTTATGAGACGCGAGGGCAGACCGTCGGAAGAGGCGATACTTTCGGGGCGCGTTATTGACCGCACCATTAGGCCACTTTTTGACCAAAAAATAAGAAACGAAGTGCAGGTGACCATACTCATTCTTTCTATTGATACTAAAAATGATTCTGATATTCCGGCTATTATTGCTGCTTCGTTGGCGCTTGGCGTATCGGATATCCCTTGGGGCGGGCCAGTCGGTGCCGTCCGTATCGGCTATGACGGACAAAATCTTCTCGTCAACCCCACCTATGAAGAACGCGGCAACTCCACTCTTGATGCCGTCATCTGCGGAACAAAAGGAAAAATAAATATGATAGAGGCTGGCGCGAAAGAAATTCCGGAAGACATCGCCATTAAGGGAATGGAAAAGGCGCTTGAAGAAATCGCTACTGTTCAAAAATTTCAGGAAAAAATAATTTTGGAAATCGGGAAAGAAAAGGCAAAAGTTGAACTGGACGAAATACCGGCCGATATGCGTGAATTTTTCAAAAAAGAAATTTCCCAAAACTTAGATAAGGTTATTTACGGTGGCGTAAAAGGAGACATCGGCGACTTTAAATATCAATGGATGAAAGTCGCCGCGGAAAAATTCGGGCCGGAAAAGAAAAATCAGGCCGACGACCTTTATGAGGAAGAAGTGAATAATATTATTCATAAAGAAATTTTGGAAAATGACAAAAGGCCGGACGGAAGAAAAATGGACGAGTTAAGGAATATTTTCGCCAAGACGGGATTCTTGCCGACTCTTCACGGCTCCGGTGTTTTCTTTAGGGGCGGAACGCATGTGCTTTCAGTGGTTACTCTTGGCGGACCGAAGGATGTCCAATTAATTGAAGGAATGGAAGTGCAGATGAAAAAACATTTTATGCATCATTATAATTTTCCGCCGTTTTCCACCGGCGAAACAGGCAGGATGGGTAATCCGGGCAGGCGTGAAATCGGACATGGCGCGCTGGCGGAACGGGCGTTATCAGCGGTTATTCCTTCTCGCGAAGAATTTCCTTACACCATAAGAATTGTTTCCGAATCAATGGCGTCAAACGGTTCCACTTCGCAGGGTTCAATTTGCGCCTCTGTTTTGGCGTTGATGGACGCTGGTGTGCCGATTAAGGCGCCGGTGGCGGGCATTGCCATGGGCTTGATGATGAAAAACGAAAAGAATTATAAGGTTTTGACCGACATTCAAGGTCCGGAAGACCATCACGGTGATATGGATTTTAAAGTGGCGGGAACGAAGGACGGCGTTACGGCTATTCAGATGGATGTTAAGGTTGACGGCGTGACTGTGGAAATTTTGGAAAAAACTTTAAAGCAAGCGAAGAAGGCAAGGGAAGAAATAATGGAAACGATGCTTAAAGAAATCCCCGAATCAAGAAAGGAGCTTTCCTCTTACGCGCCGAGAATAATTAAAATAATGATTGACCCGGAGAAAATCGGGGCGGTTATCGGTCCGGCTGGAAAAGTTATTAAGGGCATTACGGAAAAAACTGGCGCGGAAATTGACATTGAACAGGACGGCACGGTGCTCATCACCGGTAAAAATCACAAAGACACGGATGCCGCCAAGAAAATGATAGAAGATTTAACCCGAGAATTTGAAGTCGGCGAAATTGTTGAAGGAGAAGTCATTAAAATTTTAGATTTCGGCGCGATTATTGATTTGGGCGGCGGCAAGGACGGCATGGCTCATGTTTCTGAGCTCAGAGACGGCTTTGTGAAAAAAGTTGAAGATGTGGTTAAAATGGGCGATAAGGTGCGCGTAAAAGTGATTCGTGTTGAAGACGGAAGAATAGGATTGTCATTAAAACAAGTAGCCGCTTAGCTTAAAAGCTGATAAGTAATAAAAAATCCCCCGCGTTGTGGGGATTTTTTATTTTGCCAATTTTTTACTTAATCGGGACTTTAATCTTGAAGCTTTATTCTTTTTTATGAGATTAACCTTCGCGGATTTATCAAGTTTTTTATAAACTTGGGAAAGGTATTTTTGCGCTTCTTCCTTTTTTCCTTCAACAACCAATTTTTTAAACTGTTTAATAACCGATTTCAGTTCAGTTTTTCTTTTTACGTTTGTTTTTCTCCGGCGGATATTTTGTCGAAGAGCTTTTTTTGCGGATTTGATTATTGGCATGCCGATTATGTATAAATTTTCAAGTCTGTAGACGATGAAAATTTATCTACAGAATCGAGCATCCCGCCAAAGGCGCGGATGATTTATATTTATAGTATTTAGAATATAGCAGATAAAAATTTGAAAGTCAACGCTTTTTAAGATATAATGCAGTTATTCTATGTTTTATTCCATCTCCGGGAAATTAATTGTTAAAAAACAGAGCTTTGTTGTTATTGAAGCTAACGGCAT
The DNA here is from genome assembly GCA_964642155.1 of uncultured Candidatus Saccharibacteria bacterium. Taxonomy (GTDB): domain Bacteria; phylum Patescibacteriota; class Minisyncoccia; order UBA6257; family UBA9933; genus JAJYWO01. Next base: position 111,819 of record CAZXNT010000001.1, on the reverse strand, counting down.
TGGTTTTAAGCTTTTTGTTTCATCAAAAACAGCGCGTCAATTGCCGAAAATCGGTTCGCACTCAGCGTTATTTTGCTATACGAATATTAAGCAAGACGGCGCTCAGCTCTATGGATTTGCAAGCGAAAGAGAGTTGGAAATTTTTGAGCTTTTAATTTCCGCCAACGGCATTGGCCCGAAAGCCGGTTTGAAAATTTTTGAAGCGATAAAAATTGATAATTTATTGGCCGCCATAAAGCAGGGCAGAAGCGATTTGCTTACCAAGGTTGCGGGTATCGGCGATAAAAAAGCCCAGCGCCTTATTTTGGAATTAAGAGATAAAATTAAGCATTATAAAAGCGAAGAAGAAATCGCATTAATGGAAATAGACGTTGATATTGAAAAGGCTTTGGAAAATTTGGGCTATAGACAAAACGAAATTAAAGAAGCTATAAAAAAAGTGCCTCCGAAAATTAAAAAGATTGAAGAAAGAATAAGGGTGGCTTTGAAATTTTTATCAAAATAATAATGCGATATTTAATTTTTCTACTTTCTACTTTTTACTTTCTACTCTTATCGGTGGTTGTTTTTGCCACTGCCCCGGATGATTTAAAAAAATCAATTGAGCAAAAAACTCAAGAATTGGAAAATATAGGTAAACAGATTCAGGAAAATCAGCAAAAATTGGAAGTTGTTCAAGGCGAAAAAAAGACGCTTCAAAAAGAAGTAAATAGCGTTCAGACGCAAATTAAGCAGATTGATTTGGGAATTAAATCAAGTGAAATAAATATTGAAAAATTGGGATTGGAAGTGGAATCGCTTCAATACAACATATTCGATTCAGAAAAACAAATTACTCAGAAAAGAGAAGCTATTATAGAGATTTTGCGAGAGCTTCAACAAAAACAAAACGAATCGCCGTTGTTGGCGTTCTTAAAAAATAAAACTTTATCAGATGGTTTTTTTGAGGCGCAGACACTAGTTGATTTAAACAGCAATCTTTCTACGGAAGTTGATGAAATTACTTTTTTAAAGAACGGTCTAACATTTTCGCTTAATAAAACAACTGAAAAGAAACAAGAGAGAGAAACGGAAAATTTTACGTTAAAAAATAAAAAAGCGATAGCGGATGAGATTAAAAAAGGTAAACAATCTCTTTTAGAACAGACGAAAAATCAGGAAAAAAATTATCAGAAGCAATTAAGCGAATTAGAAAAACAGCAACTGGCGATTTCCGATGAAATTGGCGAACTTGAAGACGAACTTCGGCGGACGTTTGACCCAAGTCTTTTGCCGTCAAAAAGGCCGGGTATTTTCTCTTGGCCTATAAAACTGATTAAAGATGGTGGTATTGGGCGCATAACTCAGCATCAGGGCGAGATTTCCTACCTTTATAGGAGGAAGCCGCACAATGGTCTTGATATTGGCGCTCCCATAGGAACGTCGGTTTACGCGGCGGAAGACGGGATAGTTGAAACGGTTGATAATAATGACAAGAATTATTATCGCAAATATCAGTATGGCAAATACGTTTTAATAAAACATAATAATAATATGGCGACTCTTTACGCGCATCTTTCAAAGCAAGTTGTGGGGGCGGGTGATGTTGTCAAAAGGGGCGATTTGATCGGCTATTCCGGCAATACTGGTTATTCGACCGGTCCGCATCTTCATTTCGGCGTTTATTGGGCGCCGAGTGTAGTGATGAAATCAATTTCGCCGGCAAACGGCTTGGTGCCGGTGGGCGTGATTATTAATCCGGAAGATTATTTATAAAATGGAGAAAATTTTAAGATTTTTTGAAAAACATATTATTCCGAAATTTTTATATCGGCTCGGCCAGCCGATTTATCATTTTTCTCTGGCATTTTTTTCAGCCTTGATTTATGGTTTTCCGTCTCACAAAATGAAAGTCATCGGTGTTACCGGAACCAAAGGAAAAACCACCACTTGCAATTTAATCGCTCAAATTTTGAATTTCAGCGGCCATAAAGTCGGAATGGCAACCACGGTGGATTTTCGGATAGGCGAGCGGGAATGGAAAAACGAATCAAAGCAGACAATGCTCGGCAGGTTTCAGCTGCAAAAATTGCTGAGGCAAATGGTTGCGGAAAAATGCGAATACGCGGTGGTAGAAACTTCTTCAGAGGGGATTTTGCAATACAGACATCGTTTTATTGATTATGATATCGCGGTTTTTACAAATTTATCGCCTGAACATATTGAACGGCACGGCGGTTTTGAAAATTATCGGAACGCAAAAATAAAATTATTTGAAAGAGTGGCACGAAAGAAAAATGGTGTTGGGATTTATAACTTAGACGATGAAAACGTTGAATATTTTTTAAAACCGGAAATTAAAAATAAATACGGATACGGAATAAAAGTCAAAAGTTCAAATCAAAAGTCAAAAGTAAATAAAATTTTAGAAGTAGAAAATATTAAATTATATTCAGATAAAACAAAATTCGAAGTTACATTACATCTGCTATCGCAGATGCAATGTAATAAAATTGAAATACCATTAATTATTGGAATACTATTAGTTGGGGAATTTAATGTTTATAATGCCGTGGCGGCGATTGCGGTTACTTTGTCGCTAAATATCCCGATTGAAAAAATAAAAGAAGCGTTGGCGCAGGCAAAATCGCCGGCAGGCAGAATGGAGATTATCAAGGTAAGTGATTTTACCGTGATTGTTGATTACGCCCATGAACCGGTGAGTTTGGAAGCAGTATATCAAACAATTCAGAATTCAGAATTCAGAATTCAGAATTCAAAGTTGATATGTTTATTGGGGGCGCAGGGCGGAGGACGGGATAAATGGAAAAGGCCGAAAATGGGCGAAATAGCAACGCGATATTGCGATGAAGTTATTTTGACGAATGAAGACCCATATGACGAAAAACCCAGCCAGATTTTATCGGAAATAAAATCTGGAATTTCCAATTTCTCTCGCTTCGCGAGATCTGGCGAAGCCAGACAATTTCCAATTTCCAAAATTTATGAAATTATAGATAGGAGAGAAGCGATTAAAAAGGCGCTGTTTTTGGCGCAAAAAGGAGATGTTGTTATTTTAACGGGGAAGGGAGGGGAGTCGTCAATGTGCGTTGCGGGCAATAAAAAAATTCCGTGGGACGAAAAAAAAATCGTGGAGGAAATTTTGGAAAATAAAAAAGCCCACAATGTAATAATATAAAATTATACATTATGAGCTTAATAAGGTTACGGAATGCCACAGTAATTCTTCGGCCGTAAGTCGAGCGTCTGGTGGTAATAAGGGTGATGATGTTTGTGTATTTTGGTCGCAACTGCCACATTTGTCATGATTGTCGGCATTTGGCGCTTTACAGTGTGGACATACAGGTCCACTAGGCATCCATCTTTTCATTGACCCCCTCCTTATTTTTCATAACCACCCCTCTCCTTTTTATAAAATTTTGTAAGTACTACAATTTTATTTTAACTTACTATATTTTTTTGTCAACCCCGTTAGAATTTTATCTATTTTTTTCGCGATTTTTTTCATATCTTTTTCTTTTAGTCCCTGACTGGTGATTGCCGCTGTTCCGATTCTTATTCCGGATGGGTCAATTGGGCTTCGTTTGTCAAACGGAATCGTATTTTTATTAACAATTATACCGGCTTTTTCAAGCGCGGTTTCGGCGGTTTTTCCACTAATTCCGCGCGACCATGTATCAACTAAAAATAAATGCGTATCCGTGCCGTTAGCAATAATTCGCCAGCCGAGTTTTTGCAGTTCCAAAGCAAAAGTTTTAGCGTTTTTTATTATTTGTTGGCTATATTTTTTAAAAGCCGGTTTGGCGGCTTCTTGTAAGGCTACGGCAACGGCGGCAACGGCGTTCATATGTGGCCCGCCTTGCAATCCCGGGAAAACAGCTTTATTTATTACATTAGACATGCTATCGCTGGTGTAATGTAATTTTTTATTTTTATTCGTAAATATGAGCGCGGCGCGGGGTCCTCGCAAAGTTTTGTGCGTTGTTGTCGTGATAACGTCAGCGTATTTAAAAGGAGAAGGATAAACGCCTCCGGCAACCAATCCGGCAAAATGAGACATATCAATCATTAAAATAGCATTAACAGCATCGGCGATTTTTCGGAATTTTTTAAAATCAATAATTCGCGAATAAGCGGTATAGCCGCAAACAATCAATTTCGGTTTTTCTTTTTTGGCAATTTGTAAAATTTCATCATAATTTAATTGCTCGGTTTTTTCATCAACGCCGTAAGGAATTTGTTGCCATAATTTCCCCGTGGCGCTCGCTTTGTGTCCGTGCGTCAGATGCCCGCCCATATCAAGTTGCATTCCCATTATTTTTCCTCGTCCGCCGTAGCCTTGCGCGAAGGCGGATTCGTCAATTGGCACAAGCGCCAAATAGACGGCTAGATTTGCCGGAGAACCGGAATACGGTTGAACATTAACGCTCCATTCGCGCGCCGAAAGTTTAAAAAGTTTAAGTGCTCTTTTTTGGCATAATTCTTCCAATTTGTCGCAAAATTCATTGCCTCCGTAATATCTGGCATGAGGATATCCTTCGCTGTATTTATTAGTGAAAACCGAACCCAACGCTTCAAGAACACTTTCGGAAACAAAATTTTCCGAAGCAATCAGGTTTATTGTTTCTTTCTGCCGTTTATCTTCAGCAACGATAAGTTTGTAAATTTCAGAGTCGGTTTTTTGAAGATTTTTAAAAATCATTTTAGCGCTTCTTCAATAAGTGTTTTTATGCCTTTTTGCATTATGCCGTATTGATCTTTAAAATCGTCAATTGGCAAGGCGCCGTTGATTTCGTATTTTTTGTTGTTTTTTCCAATAATAATACTATAAGGAGTGCCCATGGCGCCAGAATTCATGGCATCTTGAGCATGGCCGTCTATTTTCTCTTTGAATTCTCCGCTGTTCAAACAATTTTCAAATTGTGTTTTATTTAATCCGATATTTTCGGCTATTTCGGTAAATTTATTTGATATTAAATTTTCTTCAGAAGACGATAACGTCATATATTGGTCAAGATATTTCCAAAAAATATCGTTACCGCCAATTTTTGTCGCGCATTCCGATGCTTCAGCTGCTTTTTGCGCTAAGGGATGAAGTTGCTCAAGCGGAAAATGTCGGTAAATCCAAGCCACTTGGCCGTTTTTGCCGTATTCTTCCATTATTTTCAACATTGTTTGATGGAAATTTTTACAATATGGGCATTCCATGTCGGAGAATTCAATAATTTGAACGGGAACGTTTTTGTCTCCCCGGAGGTGGTCTCTATCGCTTATTGGAATTACGTTTTCTATGCTTGGAACGGTTTTTTCAGCTTGCGGCGCTTGGTCGGATTTTTTCAATTCAATATTTTTTAATCCGGCAGTATAAATCCACGCGCCGGCGATAAGCAGGGCGGCGATAACGATGCTTGCCGGCAAAAAATAATCTTTATTTTCCTTTGGTGTATTTTCCATAATTTAATTATCTTTATTTAATTGTTTTCGTCAATGATAAAAATTATATCACAATTTTTTCTCGGAGCGTTTTTTAATAAAGCGTTCCACAATAAAGAAAATTATCAAAGCGATAAGCAGGCCTATTTCAATAAATCGCACGTATTTTTTTATAATAATAAAAGACGCGCCGGACAAATATCCCAATCCGCCGATTAATAAAATCCAAAGAAGAGTCGGCAAAAAATTATATTTTATTATTTTTTTTAAATCAATGTTTAAGGCGCCGGCGCGGAGCATGATGAGATGATGAGTGCCGTAAATGAATTTTGAAACAAAAATTGTATGCGGCAATCTGTTAATAAGGTGGTTATCGGCGAATTTTATGCGATTAGTTATTTTATTAATAAAAGACGAGGAATTGTTGATACGCTGGCCAAGCCAATACCAGAAGATATCTCCAATTATAGCTCCGCTGAAAGCGGCTAAAAGAAATTTCCAGATATCAAAAAATCCATGGTAGGTTAAAAACGAAGTTATGAACAGCGCGGTATCGCCTTCAAGCGCGAGACCGAGAAAGATTAAAAAATAGCCCAAGGGCTTCCATAAAAGCAGGTATTGGAACAGCAATGTTTCCATAATCGCATTATTATTATATTGGTTTAAAAATAAAAAGAAAAGTTGACATTTTATAAAACGTGTTTTATTCTATTATTAGTAAAAAATAAAAAATTAAATATAGGAGGTTGTGATGAAGAAAGAAACTCATTTTTTATTCAGCCAATTTGACGTTAGTAATAAAGTACTGGCAGGTATGACGCTTAAAGGTGCGGGTAATTTTTCCCCCAATAGTTCGTTTGCTGAGGCGTTTAAAATGGCTGATATGGCTTTAACAATATCCGGCTTTAATCAGGTTGGATATGTTGTTATGCGGGCGGAAAATCACGGCGATGATGTTTGGTTTTTTGAAAAGTTGAAAAAAAATAAATCTACTCAGGTATTTTGCGATGGTGTTATTTACTATGGACCAGGATCGGCCATATTCTTTCCCGGCGGGTGTCCGACGATTATTCTTTGTGATGAAAAGGCAAATATCTCAGGCCTTCTTCACGGAGGTTGGAAATCAATAACGCAAAATATCGTTGATAGATTTTTAACGTTATGGGAAAATGTCAGCGGGAGAAAAGAAACTACGCAGATAGTTTTTCTTCCTTCAATGTGCGGCGATTGTCTCAAATATGAGAAAGACGGTTATAATTATTTTTTAAAGACCGTTTATCCTATTATCAAAGTCATGAGGCCGAATGATAACGATCAATTTATTCATATAGAAAACCGTTCCATTAATTTCAATTTAGTCGGCCTTATCCGAGAATTATTTACGGAAAAAGGCTATAAAAAAATTAATGATACGGGCGAATGTGTCTGTTGTAGCGGGAAATACTGGTGTTATTCTCGCGATGATAAAAACGGCATTAAATATCGCAACGCTGCGTTTATCATAACAGGATAATTTTTTGTGAACTGTCTATCCTCGCCAGAACATTGGCGAGGATTTTTTATTTACCCCGTTAGAAGTTTTACTTCTAACGGGGTTTATTCTTAAAAAACAACAACATTGGAGAGGCGATAAAAATTGATGAATAAGTGCCGATAATTGTGCCGGTCATAATTAATAAGACAAAATATTTTAAGGTGAGCGGGCCATAAAAGAAAAGAGCTAAAAGCGTTAAAACTAAGGTAAGAGAAGTGTTGACGGAGCGCGCGAAAGTTTGACGAACGCTGTCGTTGATAATTTCTTTTAAATCTTTTCGGCCTCTATCAAGTAAAAGATTTTCTCTGATTCTGTCAAAAACAACTATCGTGTCGTGGACTGAAAAGCCGATTATAACCAATAAGGCGACGATAAATTTTGTGTCCAGTTCAACGCCGAATTTCCATCTCAAAAGTGTGAGCGCGCCGACTGAAACAATAACATCATGAAAAAGAGTAATTAGGGTAATTATTCCGTATTTCCATGATTTAACAGGATAAGAAACTTTGCGGAAAGCGTAAGCAACATATAGGGAAATGCCCAAAATCACAAGAATAATCGCCCAAACCGCCTTTCCTTTTAATTCTTTGCCGATTGCCGGTCCGATGGCTTCGTAGCGCATTTCTTCAATTTGGCCGAATTTATAATTAAGCGCCGTCAGATAATTTTGATGCTCTTCTTCAGAAATGTGGCCAAGTTTGATTAAATAACTTTGGCTTTCAGCTTCCGGATAAATAGTCGTGTTTTTTATATTTAATTCGTTTTCAAAAAAATTTCTCAATTCTTCCGTATAAGTCCGTGTTGAGTCTGTATTGGTCTGTGTTAGGCGAAGTTGCCACAAAGTGCCGCCGGTAAAATCAATTCCGGGTTTTAAGCCATAAATAAAAATCGCTGCAACACTTGCGATTGTTAAAACAGTGGAAATGAAGAAAAATATGTAGCGAAATTTTATTATATTCATAATTTTATTTTTTAATAAATATTCTCATCATTGTTCTTGTAATGGTTATTGCCGAAAACATGGAAACCAGAACGCCGATTAAAAGCGTTAAGGCGAATCCTTTGACAAAACTGGTGGTGAAAAAATAAAGAATAAGTGAAGTAATAATCGTGCTCACATTTGAGTCGCGGATTGACGGCCAAGCGCGCTTAAATCCTTCTTCAATCGCCGATATTTTCGTTAAGCCCTTTTTAATTTCCTCCTTCGTTCTTTCAAAAATAAGAATATTGGCATCAACCGCCATTCCGATTGAAAGGATAAAACCGGCAATGCCCGATAAAGTCATTGTGGCGGAAAATAATTTTAAAATAGCCAGTGTCAGGGCGGTGTAAATTAAAAGCGCCAAGGAAGCGAAAATACCGCGCGTTCGGTAATAAATGAGCATAAAAACCATAACCGCTAATGTGCCGATAAGACCGCCGTAAATGGCTTTTTTAAGCGATTCTTGTCCCAAGCTCGCGCCGACTAATTGCTGGCTGATTAAATTTATGGGCGCTGGCAGGGCGCCAGCGTTAAATCGGGAAACGATTCTTTTGGCTTCTTCGGGAGTGAAACGACCGGTGATTTGCGCTCGTCCGCCGGAAATTTTTTCCTGAACAGTGGCGCAGTCATTGTCGTTAATTTGGCGGTCAATGGAAACACAAACCAATTTGCCGACATTGTGGCCGGTTATTTCTTCAAAGATTTTTGCGCCTTCGTCATTGAATTGTAAAGCTATTTGCGGAGCGCCGGTGGTCTGGTCAAAATCAATCTGGCTGCCTTTTAAATAGCGGCCGGTTAAATTAGTTGGAATAAATTGCGTTGATGTCCCGACCGCTGAAGTTTCGTAAAATTCCAAAAGCGGAGTTGAGCCAATTTGGTTTACGGCTTCTTTAACGTCTTTTATTCCGGCGAGTTCAACTATTAAACGATAGTTATCACCTTCTTTGGCGGTAACGATTGAGGGTTCGGCAATGCCGAAAAGATTCACTCTTTTTTCTATCACATCGCGAAGACCGGAAATAACCGAATCGCGGTCAACGCCGGCCACTTGACTCATGTTAATTTCATAAATAAGGTGTGTGCCGCCGACTAAATCAAGACCTAATTTCCAGGGTAATTTTTTTTCCAACCAGTTAAAGGGTTGGGGAAATTTTGGATAGACAAAAAAAACCGCTATAATGGCCAAAAGAATAATTATAAAGAATAAAAATATCGGACGTTTCATTTATAAATTTATATTAAACAAAAACAGCCCGAAAATCAATGGGCTGTTTTTAAAAAATACTTTTGAATATTAATTACGGCAAAATAGTTAAATCTTCAAAATTTTTAAATCGGTTCCTGCTTCAAAACGAGCGCTATTATTGCCTCCGTCTTTTGCCCCTTTATCGTCATCAACCGTAAACGCGGTGCTTTCCAAAGTCGAGTCAACTTCAAACCCTAATGGAGATTTTCTGCAAGCATAACGATATATTAAATCCGTATTATCGTTAATGGGATCAACTGGCATATTAGAAATCGGCGAACCGCCTGTAAGGGAAGTTAAATTAACAGGAATCCAGCCAGTGCCATCAACAAGAGATGAAGAAGCTGTAGTGGAATTAGTCACCACTGTAAAAGTGGGGCTATAATCGCTAGTTGGAGTAGTAGTAGCTGTCCCAACAAAACTTGTATATGCCGTTATTATTCCAGCACCACCTAAACATTTATCATTTTTCGTTCCGCTTATGCCGTCAAACTGCGGAGACGATACGCTGGTCATATAAATACCAATCGCTGTTTTAATCGTTGATAAATCGCTGATTCTTTGCGAGTCCCTCGCTTTTTTCAATGTTTCCGCCGGATTTAGCAGGAAAATAACAATCGCGCCCAAAACCGCCAAAATGGAGATAACGATTAAAAGTTCAAGTAATGTAAAACCTTTTTTAATATTTTTTGAATTCATAATTTTATTTAAAATCAACTCGACCTTTTCAGTTCATGATTATTTTACAGATATTTTTTCGCTTTTTCAATAATTTCTTCAATATCAACATCCGCCTTGATTATATATTCCGCGGCGCCCATTTCTTTACCTTTTTTAATATCGCTTTCTTGGCCGAGATTGGAAAGAATAATTACAGGAATATTTTTCCATTTTTCATTCTCCTTAATTTCTTTCAAAACTTCAAAACCGCTTTTTTTCGGAATCATTAAATCAAGAAGCACCAAATTTGGCACTTCGTTTTTTTTCAGATAATCAATAGCCGCTTCGCCGTCAGTGACGGATTGGACATTCAAATTTTCTTTTTCAAGCTTAATGGCATAAGCTCTGGAAACAAAGAAATCGTCCTCAACCACTAAAATTGTTTTTTTATCATCCATAATATGTTTTAAATTTTAAGCGTTCGCGGCGCGCGCGACTATGTCATCTAATTTCATCTCGTTTTTCACTATATAATCTAAAATTCCCATTTCTCTCATTGTATTTTTCATTTCATCGCTTCCGGAAGCGGAAACAACTATCACTTTTTTATCTTTCCAATCAGGATTATTTCTAATTATTTTTAAAAAATCAATGCCGTTTACTCTCGGCAATTTTATATCAAGCCATATCAAATCAACATTTTCCTTTTTTAGAATTTCCATCGCTTCTTCTGCTGAATTGGAGATAAAAGTCGTTATTCCATAGCGTTCCAATCTAAATTTAATCGCATCACAAAGAGGTTTTTCATCTTCAACAACCAGAATTTTTTTGTTTTGTATTTCGGTCATTATTTTTTATATTGCGCTTATTGTATCATATTTTATCAAATTCTGTCATTAAGCTGTTAAAATTATTATTCAGGTCGTTGATTGCCCGCGCTTCATCGTTAATTTTTTCAATTAAGTCCGCTATTTTATCGTTGGCATTTTTTTCTTTTTCCAAAAATTTAGCCTGCAAAATTTCCAGAAGCTTTATTAGGTAGTCGTTATAAGTAATAAGCCGGCTGATTAGAGCGGTTTCCGAACTGATTGCTTGAATGGCGATTTGTCCGGCGGCTGCCGGCGATATTTGCGAAACGTTTTTTGCCATTATTTCCAATTGGGAAGACAATTTTATGGCACTCTCTCTCGCTTTGCGGTTATTGTTTAATTCCTCCGAAATCAAGTTAAGCGCTTCGGTATATTCTTTATTTTTATCAAGGTCGGATATTTTTTTTATATTTTCAGCGGTGCGGCCGGAAATATTAATAATGTCTTTGGCAATAAGAGAAGCTTCCTGGCGGGTTTCCAAAAATTCTTTTGGCGTATTTTTTGCGTCGGGAGTCAATATCTTGACGATTAACCAAACCGCCGCGACAATCAGCAGAAAAATAATTAAAATTCGCATTCGGCGGGGAATTTTTAAATACAGATTTTTAATCAAAGTTGTATTTCTGAGCATGTTAAATTATTGCGTGAATTCTTGAAAAAAGCAACAAAACGGATATAATTTAAAAATCGCGGGTATCGTATAATGGTATTACCTCAGCTTTCCAAGCTGATGACAGGGGTTCGATTCCCCTTACCCGCTCAATTGAAATAAAAACTTCCCAATCGGGAAGTTTTTATTTCAACTTGAAGTTTATTTAAGGGGAATCGAAGACCGCAGCGATGCGCGAGTTTTCGCCGAAGGCGAAAGGCGAGCGCCGCGAGGAGCGGGCTGCGAGAAATTTCCGTTAGGAAATTTACTTGTAGCCGATTCCCCTTACCCACAAAATTATTATTGTCCTTGGGGTGGAATTGGCGGGGTTGTCTGTTCTTGATTTTTTGATTTAGCGGTGCTGATCCCCAAAATTTTATAAATCAAACAAAATCCTGTAATAGCGTCAATAATGGAAATCGCGCCTAATACAATCAAAATAATTCCGACAATAGTTGAGATACCGAAATAATATCCGCCATACAACAAAACCAATCCGACAATAATCCTAATAACTCTATCTATCGCGCCTACATTTTTTGACATAAAAATATAATTTTTATTTAGCCGACCTTTATTAAATTAAAATTTTGGACCTAGGCGGAATCGGACCGCCGACTACTCCATGCCATGGAGTCGTGTTACCACTATACCATAGGCCCATAAACGGCATTTTATGCCGTTTGTTTTTCTTCCTTAATTTGTTTTTTGCTGAATACGTAAATATAAAGTATTTCCAAAATACCAAGCGTATTGATTATAAGTATGGCAATAAACCAATATTTTTCTCCGGCGCGCGCGGCTTTCCACAATGCGATTCCTTTCCAATAAAGAACCCAAACTATAAGAGCGAGCATAATCAGGCTGCCGAATCCAAAAAACACGCCGGCACTGAAAGGCATTCCCCAATTTCCCCAGTTATTCATCATATTGTTGAAGCCGGCTCCAAAACTCCCGCTTCCAAAAAATCCTTGCATCATTGTTTTAAATTATAAATTAAAAAATTAAAACGACCTTTGAAATTATTATTATTTGTGTTTTAATTATTATATTCAAGCAATCATAATTTGACAATAAGCCCTCGTCGTTCAACGGATAGGACATGGGTTTCCTAAACCTAAAATTGAGGTTCGATTCCTCGCGAGGGCAAATAATAATATGAATATCAAAGAATATAAACAATCAGCCAAACTCATACGAGACAATGAAATTTATAAGGTTTATGACTTGTCCAGTTTAAATCATTTAACTCTTTCCTTAACAGAACTTTATCCGGGGAAAGCCACAACCGGTCATTCTCATAGCGATGCTGATGAGGTTCATATTTTTATTGATGGAGAAGGATTAATAGAAGTGGCGGAACAAAAAATTTCCGTTAAAGCAGAGGATGTTGTTCTTATACCCGCCGGCGATTTTCATAAAGTTTATAACGAAGGAGAAAAAATTTTCAGTTTTTGGACGATTTTTGAAAAATACGGCGACAGGGGGAAATAATGTGCTCCCGAGAGGATTTGAACCTCTAACCCTTGCGGGACGGCGTTCTAAACGCCGCGCGTATTCCAGTTCCGCCACGGGAGCATATATAATTATAACATATGCTTGAACATTATACTGAGGCGTTTGTTTTCGACAATAAAATAAGCAAAGAATTGGATGCCATTATTACTTTATATACCCGCGATTTCGGTAAAGTGATTGCCATGGCGAAAAGCGCGAGAAAAATAACTTCCAAACTCAACAGCCATCTTCAGCCGCTTAATTTTGTCAATTGTCGGTTGATTGAGAAGAATGCCTTATCTGCCGGCAGGCAGGGATTTCAGGTGGTTGATGCGTTGACTATTGAAGACGGTTCTCAATTGGAAAAAAATCCGGAAAATCTCGCGAAATTTTTGAATATCGCGCAATTTATCAATGAAATGACTTTTGAGCTTCATCAGGATTTGCGTCTTTGGCAGGCGATTAAAAAAATTTTCAGCGCCGATTTGGCCGGCCTTGAAGATAGGGTAATTTATCGCGGCTTGTTGAAAATTTTGGGATTTGACCCGGAACACGCTTCTTGCGTTGTTTGCGATAATCCGCGAGCCGATTATTTTTTAAAACCCGAGCATATTTTTTTATGCGTCAAATGCGCTGGAAAAATTGCTCAAAATCAATTATTATTAATATAAATAAAATGGCCCAAGAAGATAATAAAAATTACGGTTCAAGTTGGAATAAGGAACAAAAGTTTGATTTAGCGCAAAATTTTGGCAAAAAAGCCGGCGCGCCCGTCGTAAAAATTAGCCTCATAAGCCATCGGATATTTTGGGTGTTGGTTGCTTTGGCGACGATAGGAGTGGCAGTGTCAAGTTTTTATTTTTATAATTATTTCTCAGCCAGCCGCGAAATATCGCTTATCGCATCTGCCAAAGACAATGTTCTAATGGGTGTTCCGTTTGATTTGGCGGTGGATTTTAACAATGGTTCAAAAAAAGTTTTGGAAAACGTTAGGCTTTCTGTTTTATTGCCAGAAGGAGTGGCGGCGTTGAATATTAGCAAAGAAAAAAGAAATTTTGAAAAAGAAATCGGAGATATCAATCCAGAAAGCGGTTTCAGCGAGAAAATAAAAATTTTAATTTTTAGCGACGGCGAGTCAGTTAAAAAATTCAATGTTTCAGTAAGTTATACCTCGGCTCTGGGAACTACTTTTGAAAAAAAACAAACCGTGGAAGTTTCCGTCCGCGAACCGGCCATCAAGTTTGACCTTGTCGCTCCGGAAAAAGTTTTAAACAATGAAGAGTTTGAAGTGGTAATCAAATATTCAAATATTTCCGAATTTGATTTTTCCAGCGTTAAACTGAATTTTAATTTTCCCAAAGATTTTATCGTTAAAAGTTCCAACCCCGCGGTTAGCGACAATGTTTTAGATATTGGCAATTTAAATAAAAATCAGAAAGGCGAAATCGCCGTTGTTGGAAAAATTTCCGGCATTAATCAAACGTTTTTTGAAATCAATTCAAACATTGAAGCTTCTTACTTGCCCGCCGGTCAGGCAGGTGAAAATCAAGTTTTTAAAATCAGCGAGAAATCCGCGAAGGTGAATATCGCGCCGTCGCCGCTTTTTTTAAAAATTGAATTTGACGTTTCTTCGGAATATGTTTTGCCGGGTGGCAATTTAAAATTCAGAGTTGTTTATTCAAATAATAGCGACGTTGGACTTGGAGACGTTGTGGTTAAGACGAAATTAAGCGGAGAAATGTTTGATTTTTCCCAATTAAGAACCAATGCCTCTTTTGATTCCCGCGATAACACTTTAACGTGGAATGCGGCAAGCAATGCAGAATTGCATTTAATTGAACCCGGCGGAAGCGGCGCGGTTGAATTTGAAATAAGTGTGAAGCCGAGTTATCCTATTAAAAGATTGTCCGATAAAAATTTTATTTTGAAAGTCGCGGCTGATATTTCTTCGCCGACCGTTCCGTATTATGTGGCGACCGATAAAACAACTAGTTTTGCAAATTGGGAAATAAAAGTTGCCGGCGCCGTTGCCCTTGATTCAAAAATTTATTTCCGCGATTTTTCAATTTTAGCTTCCGGAATTTTAAATAAAGGTTCGCTTCCGCCGAAAGCTAATAATCCGATAAATTTTATTGTTCATTGGATTGTCAGGAATTATTCCACTGATATTAAAAATGCGAGTGTTGGGGCGTATCTTGGTCCGGGTGTCAGGCTTATTGGTGAAGCAAAAAGCAATATAAATACTATCCCGGTTTATAATGAAAGAACGCAAGAAGTGAGTTGGCTTATTGATAGAATCGCGGCAACCAAGGGCATTATTAATAAGCCGGTTGAAGCTGTTTTCCAAATAGAATTATTGCCAAATGCCAATCAAATCGGGAAGTATCCGATATTAATCGGAGATTCTTTAATAAGCGCCGTTGACGAATTTGTTAATTTGCAGTTAACCGGTTCCGCCAAGAGCGTGTCCACTCAGGGATTAAGTGATGTCGGTTTTGATTCAAAAAACGGCGAAGTTGGTTTTTAAACTTTTTTATATGAATTACAAAAAAATTTTTAAAATTTTAAATCCCCAGCCGAAAATCGGCGCTTTAGAAATAAGCGACGTTGATTTGAAATTTAGTCTTATTAAAGATGATAAATTTATTTCTTATTCCGCGAAATTGGCGGCTGGAGTGGTTGAGGACGGTAAAATAAGCGATTACAAAAGATTTGTATCGGCATTGTCAGTTATACATTCCCAAATAACCGCGAAAGCGAAAGAAAAGCTTAACGTTATTATTAACTTCCCCGATAATAACGTTTATTTTCAGGTATTTAATTTGCCGATGTTGGAAGGTAATCTTGAAGAAGCTGTTGATTTGAATTTAAAAATGATTTCCCCGACTGATTTTAGCAAGGTTTATTCTGATTGGCAGGCAATTGGCGAAGAAGTGATTGATGGCCGCGACCAATTGGAAATTCTTGGGGCTTTTAGCGAATCGCAAATGATTGACGAATTTGATAAATCTTTAAAAGAAGCCAATTTTATGCCGGTGGCTTTTGAATTCAGCGGTTTGGCTCTCGCAAGATTGGCGGTTGATTTTGGGGCAAATGTGAGTAAAAACAAACCGTTTATTTTATTTTATATTGGCGTCAACGGTTTAAGTTTTAATCTTGTGAGAAACGGCAATTTGTATTTTAACCATTTTGTTCCTTGGCAAATGGTCCATTCGGAAATAAAAGAAATTCCCATGGATCTTTTCAAAAAATTAATTATTGACGACGTTAAAAAAGTTTTAAGTTTTTATAATACCCGCTGGAAAGAGCAAATTGACGAGATGATTTTAGTAACCTACGGCTTAAACGACGCTATTGTTAAAATAGTGTCCGAGAATTTTTCTTTCAGCAAAGTTGAACCGCTTAGTCTTAAAAAAATCGGCGATGTCGCGCCGGAAAATATCCAGCCAGCCTGGTTTTCAGTTTTAGGTTCAGCCATTAGGGGAATAACTCCGCGCTCAAAAGACAATATGATAAGTCTTGCGAAAATAGGAACGGAGGAAAAATTTTTCCAACACAGAATTTTAGATTTTATTAAAATTTGGCGCAATGTCGTTTTAATCACATTGGCGGTTGTTTTAATCGTTTTTATCGGTATTAATAATTTGTTTTTAGATAAAACCATTGTTTCGTTGAATAATCAAATTTCCGGTTTGGGACAATATAAGCAATCGGAAAGGGGAGAATTTGAAAAAATTAAAAAAGATATAGAAAGTTTTAACCAAAAAATAGATTTTGCCGTTAAGGTGAGCGCCGAGCGTTCCGCGTGGTCGGAGTTTTTTGAAAAAATCGGCAATTTGGCGGCCGGCGATAGTATTTCCATCAGAAGAATTTATGTCCAGTCAATTGATATGCCCTTGCTTTTTAACGCTTTAGGGCCGAGCGAAGACGCGGCGATTGATTTTAAAAACAAATTGATTGCCGAGGGTTTTAATAATGTGGATCTTCCGATTACTAAAATTAACCGAACCGACAAAGGAGTTGAATTTATGGTGAGTTTCGGAATGAAATAATAAAAAAATTAAAATACAGAGATTTACTAAATAAAATAATTTAGAGTATAATAATAATTTATAATGCTAGTGACTATAATATTATGAAATTCATCAATAATCACAATCCGAGAGAGAGAGAGAGAGAGAGAGAGTAAATTGGCGCGGGCTGTTATTTTATTTTTCAAAAAAAATCACCAAAAACCCTTCTTTTATTCATCTTTATTTTTCGCCGCTCTTTTCTTAATCACAATTATTATTAAATTAGTTTTTAGTTGGAATGCCCCTACTACTATTCCTCCCAATCCAGCTGGCCAGACCTTATATTCCGATTCCAGCAATAATATCGGTATCGGTACCTTATATCCCGGCGCTAAAATGGAAATCTACTCCACTTCTTCCGATTCTGTGCTTAAATTATCCAGACAATCAGCCACTTCCACTTTATTCAAACTCGGCACCGATTCCGCCTTAATCATCAATAATAATAACTCAGATGTTTTGACCATAAAAAATGGCAACGTCGGTATTGGGACGACGGCGCCTGCATATAAGTTAGAAATTGTAGAATCTTCTCTTGGCACTAAGAATCAGATTTTTCTTGCGCAAAATAACGGCGCTGGAGGTATCCACGGCTGGAAGATGGGATCAAGCGGCACTTCTGGAGATTTTGATATTACTAGATATGTAAGCAGTGTTGTGACTACTAAAACCCTAACAATTTTAGAAAACGGCAACGTCGGCATCGGTACGACTATACCAAATAGCAAATTAGAAGTTGCCGGCACAATTCACAGTACCGCTGGCGGTTTCAAATTTCCAGATAACACGACACAAACCACAGCAGGCGGAGGAGCTCTTTTTTCAGAATGGACTTGTCGCGATGTAAGTTGCGCCACTAAATGTTCTCAAATTGGAAAAACATGCGAAGCTACATTATATTTTGGCGAGAGTAATGCTGTATTAAATGTTGGATGTGGTACAACTTATGTATATGACTGCGCTCATCCATTTCTCTGTCTTTGTAAGTAGTATTTAGAGTTTAATGTATTAGATAAATAAGTTATCCACAGAGAGAGTGGTTGACGGAAAAATGTGGCGATTTATAATTTAATTATGCCTGAGTGAGGGGGCGTGTTTTTTGGAATACGTCCTTTTTATTTTGAAAATCCCTCACCCTTCAAAGATAAGAAATAAAGAAAGTGGTAAAGGGGAATGATAAGTAAAATGAATGAGATATAAAATAAAATTAAACTTCAATATAATCCAGTACATAAAAAGCTTTATGTACTGGAAAATCTTTGAAGGGTGAGGGATGGAAAATCAAAATCAAAACAATCAAATAAACGAAATTAATAAGCCGAAAGGCAAATTTTGGAAGTTCACATTGATATTCTTCACGATAATCGCCGGTGTTTTTGTTTTGTATATCGCCAGTTCTTGGTGTTGGTATTTTTTTAGGCAATGGCAGGGAGAAAAAGCGGTTGAAGAATTAGCTGGAAGATTGGAAAGAATTAAACAAGAAGATTATCAAAAAGCCATGGCGGACACTTATGGCGGTAGAATTCCGCAGGAAACTTTGCAAATGTACATAAGCGCCGTTGAAACAGGAAATTACGAATTGGCGAGTAAATATTTTATAGAGAAATATCAGGAAAAAGAATTGGAAAAATTAAATAAAGTGACAAAAGAATTTATAGATAAATATCTTAGTTTACTTAAAAAATCTACAAATGGATATTTTTCATCAGATGATATTCCTGGTAGAAAAGAATTTTTTATTGACGAGCCAATTTATATTAGAATAGGTCTTTATCCTAATAATATTTGGAAAATAATAGAAATATAATTAGTAATTAAAATTATGTTCAAAAAAATACTAATTTCTTTAAATAAGAATAATAAGCCGAAGAGCAAGTTTTGGAAATTTAAAATTATTTTAACTAATTTGTTATTTTTTATATTTATTATATTTTTATATAATTTATTACTTATTATAATATTTCCAAATTTAGAAAATGAAACACGATTAAATATACTCAAAAATTTCTTTAAAAATATTTTTAATTTAAATTTCAGCCCTCAATATATTATAATGTTAATATTATTTATAGGATTGCCAGCTTTAATTATTAAATGGATGTCAAAAATTTTATCTAATAAATTTAATTTTTTTGTTTTACCAATATTAATTATCATAGCAACCCTTTTTATATTCCCATTTATTCACATCTTAATTTTTTCTTATTCTGATTATGAAATTAAAATTTTAGAAAACATTTTAAATTTTTATATAATAACATCATCATTTTTTGAACTAATTCTTGTTTTTATTATTGCGACATTAAGAATGAGACAAAGAAAATCATCTTTTAATAAAAGTAATATAATAAATAATTAAATTTAATAAATCATATGAATAATCAAATTAATAATGAATTTAAAAATAAGTTGAATTTCCGAAAATTTGTAATAGGTTTTTTAGGAATTATTATCTTTACGATTGGAGGTTTTTTGTTATGGGGGAAATATTTAAGTCCGCAGGCAAAATATCAACGCGAAACGCAGAAAAATTATGAAAAATATCTTACTTGGGAAAAAAATTATAATAAAGCGATGGAAGAAGATATTTATGGCGGTAAAACTCCGGAAGAAACTTTGCAAATGTTTATTGAGGCGTTAAAGAAAGAAGATATTGAGTTGGCGAGTAAATATTTTGTGTTAAGAAGCGACGGGAGCGTTGACCCAAAATTGAAGGAAGGATTAGAGAAATTAAAAACAAATAATAGATTAGAAGAGATGATATCTAAATTATCGTTAATTAAATTAACATTTAAAGATGATGACGGGGCTTTATTTAAACTTTACAATTCAAATGGAGAAATTGATTTATTAATAGAAATAAAATTAAATAAAAATTCTAAAATATGGAAAATAGAAAGTATATAAAATTTTTAATCCCAATTTTTATATTAGGATTTTTTGTTATTAGTATTAATAATGTTTTTGCTTATGGCATTGAAACTCATGCTTATTTAACCAATGAGGCTGTTAAATTTTATAATCAAAAATTTTCAGATAATAAAATCAATGAAGAATTAGTTCCATATCTTTTAGATGGAGTTCGTCAAGAAGATGATATTCCGCGCTGGATGAATCATTTTTATGATCCAGTAAAAAATAGAGGATTAACGTACGATCCGGCAATAGATCCCATGATTAATCTAGGCACTTGGCAAAAATCTAAAGATTGGGCGCAAGATAGCTATAATCAAAACAGCTTAACTTATAAAGTTCCAACAACAATTGCTTCAGTTTTAACGGCAATTCAGCAGAAAAAAATCAGCGCTTTAACAACGGAAACTGATTTTATTTGGGAAAGAGCTGTTAAATTTTATGCGCAAGGCGAGAAAGAAAAAGCAATGCTTATCTTGGGGCACATTTTACATTTAGTTGAGGATGCATCTGTTCCAGATCACACAAGGAACGATCCACATCCCGAAGATAGTCCTTATGAAAATTACACCGCTAAATTTATTCTTTCTAACCCCGACGCTGATTTAAATAAAAGATTGTCAAATAAGCCCCCATTTATTTTTTCCGATTTAAATTCTTATTTTGACGGGTTGGCGAAATATTCAAATAATAATTTTTATAGCAAAGATACGATTGGAATACAGAGTGGATATGAGTTGCCGCAGCCAAATACAGAAGGATTGTTGAAAAAAGATGGAGATTATTATTATGCGGCAAAATACGACGAAGATAATAATTTATATTATTTATTTGTTTATAAAAATTATCACAATAGTTTTATATCAGAAACAAAATCTAATATTGTTTTAAAAATAGAAGATGAAGATAGAGTGGTGAATGATTACTGGTCTCGTCTTTCCACTAAATCTGTTCAATATGGCGCCGGAGTTATTAATCTTTTCTTTCAAGAAGTTGAAAAAGCGAAAAATGATCCGAATTTTACAAAAATTGAAGATAAATCATTTTTAACAAAAACGATTGAAACTGCAAAAAATCTTTTTAGCCAAGTCAAATCAACAATCGGCAATTTATTGGGGATTAATCAATCGCAACAGCCGCAACAAATTTCTTTATTGGATAATGCTATTGATAATGCGAATTCTGATGAAACAGCCACTTCTTCAATAATAGAAACCAATAATTCAACAGAAATCAAAAATGAAATTTTAGACTATAACAGTTTACTGCCGATCGGCAGTGATTTGTTATATGAAGAAGGAATTAAAAAAGAAGAAATAAAAAATCAGGAGAAACAACAAGAAGAAATTGTAATTAACGTCAATGAGCAAAGTAATCAAACAAGCGGTCAAACAAACACCATTGTTTTTAGATATACCGGCGGAAGCGGAAGCGGAAACGCGAGTGTAAATAGTAGCGGTGGCAGCAGTGGAGGAAGCAACAGTAATACGCAGAATAATATGCAAACAAGTGCGGAGCCGTTGAAAATTTTAATTACCGAAATTCAATTGGCTTCAGCGTCAAGCACGCACGATGATTTTATAGAAATTTATAATCCAAACAGCGCTGTAATTAATCTTCAAAATTACCGTTTAGTTAAAAGAACTCAAACTGGAGCAAGCGACACTTTAATTAAATCATGGACGAGTGGCGATTCTATTCCGGCCAATAGTTATTATTTATGGGCAAACAGCGATTGTAGTGACATGTCTGTTGTTTCGAATTCAACCACTACGCAGACAATTAGCAATAATAATGGCATTGCCATTCGTTACGGCGCGAATGACACGGGACAGATTATTGACAGCGTTGCGTGGGGCGAAGCGGAAAATATTTTTATTGAAAACTCGGTTTTTCCGACAAATTCCGCGGACGGTCAAAGTATTCAAAGAAAATTTCAAAGTGGAGATTTTATTGATATAGATAATAATGCGCAAGATTTTGAAATTCAGACTTGTCCGAGTCCGAAAACACAATTCAGAACTTGTTTGCAAAACAATCAAAGTCCTGTCGCCTCTTTTATTTATACTTCTTTAAATCCTCAAGTTGGCGATTTAATTTTATTTAACGCCGCTTCTTCAACTGACATTGACGGTCAAATTATTTCCTATCAATGGAATTTTGGCGATAATGCGACTTCTTCGGCAACAACCGCTACTACTACTCACATTTATTCTCAAGCCGGCAATTACCAAGTCGATTTAATTGTTTTTGACAATCAAAACGCTTCGTCAACCGCCACTTCAACCACTATTTTAATTAATTCTTTGGCACCGGCAGGCGTCAATCATATTGTTATCAGCGAAATTTATCCCGATAAAACAGGAAATAATTTTGATTTTGTGGAATTATATAATCCGACAGATTCTTCAATTGAACTCGGCAATTATTCTTTAAAAAGACAAACAGGGTCAGCCACGAGCACAAATTCACTTTCCAGTTTTTCATCTAGCCAGATAATTGCCGCAAAAAGTTTTTTTCTGGTTGGCTTAAGCAATTATGGCAGTAGCACATATGCGATCGCCGATAAATTAAATCGTTCATATTCTCTTTCCACCAGCGGCAGTGAAACCATAAGCATTTTATTGTTTGAGAATGATGCGATTATTGACCAAGCAAATTATAATCCGGTTAATTTTATAGACGGTCAATCATTGGAGCGAAAAGCGTTTTCAACCTCAACTGTTGATTTAATGGTTTCCGGCGAGCATAGATTTTCCGGTAATGGTTATGATACTGATAGTGCGGATGATTTTATTTTAAGAAATTCAGCGGAGCCGCAAAATTCACAAAATTTTCCTGAGCCGCGCAACGCTCCGATAACGCCGCAAAATTTTTCAATTCAATACAGTTCCAGCACGATGGAATTAAATTTTAATTGGAATGTATCGCAGGATTATTTCGGCGCCACTTCAACGATAATTTACAAAATTAGCGATATTAGTAATAGTAGTTCGACTTTTGCGGAAATTAATACGACTTCAACAGCGGCCATAATTTCACTTAATGAAAATAATTTCGGTAAAACTTATTTATTTTCAATTCAAGCTTTTGACAAAGAAAATTTTAATTCAACATCAAGTCAAAAAGAAATCTCAATTCCAAATTCAACTTTAATTATTGCTCAACAGCTTGATAAATTCGTTTTTGATCAAGGCGATGGCAACGGCCATTTTGATCAAGATCTTGGCAATGGTTTATTGGGATCGCCCCAAAGCATAACTTTTCATGCAAAACTGCCTTCCTCCGGATATTGGATAGAAACTTATTATATTAACGCGACTTTTTGGCAATCTAATGAATCAGATTATAGCAATCTTATAAAAATTTCTTCAAATACCTGCACTCGCGATAATCCCGGCGCCACCTATGCCAATGGCAGTATTTACGGAAGCGATTGTCCAAATTTAAATTTTGAATTTAATATTGATAAAGATTATACGATTCCCATTCAGCAATCATTCACTTTCGACCCGTCAAAATACTACAAACTCAAATTTGAAATTTATCAAAATTATTCTTATTTTTACGGCTCAAACAACAGCTCTTCTTATATCTACGGGAAAGCGACAAAATATGATAATAATAGCGCGTACATTGACGCGGGAATAAAAGATTTATATTTTTTAATAAAAACCGGCTCGCCACAATCGCCGATTGAACTTCCTGCGAGTATTTCTCAATCAGTGGCGCAAAATTTTGAAGCGAATTATTCAACCAGTACATTAGCATTTTCTTTAAATTGGGATAAGCCGAGATATTTTAACGCTTCTTCATCGGCCCCGACTTATAGAATTACTGATATCAGTTCTTTGGTTTCTAGCTCAACTTTGGTTTTACCGGAAATAATCACTTCCGCGACCTCAACAACAATTGCAATTAATGAAGTTGGACGCAATTATAAATTTTCTATTGTGGCTATTGACCAATCAGGAAATGAATCGCTTGCCAGTTTTAGCAAAGAAATAAATATACCGTATTCTTTAAATGAAAGATTTATATTCGCTCAACAAATAGATTATATAAATACGACACAAGCACAGTATTCTTATTATCGGCAATTTTTGGGGAATAATTTAAGCGGCGGAATTAATTCTTTAAGTATTTATATGAAAGATATTGGCCAGCAGGACAATCACAATTTTTATTTTTATGAATGCGACGTTAATTATGTTAATTGTTCATCTTTGGTAAATCATTCATTTACAACGTCTGATTTAACAACCGGAATCAATACTTTCAGTTTTCCGCGTATCACTCTCGCCGCTTCGAAATGGTATTATTTTAATTTTGTATTTAGAGGTTCCGGACAAAATTGGAAATTAGGGTATTCCGAGAATGACGCATGGATTAATGGCCATTTTGTTTATTGGGATAGTGACAGTTATGTTCCTTATAATGGCGAAAAAGATTTGTATTTTATTATTACTTCACCAATATCATTAAGATGATTCTTATTCTCCACAATATCCGTTCTCTTTATAACGTCGGTTCCATATTTCGCACCGCCGATGCCGTTGGAATTAAAAAAATATATTTATGCGGCATTACGCCGAAACCGGTTGATGAATTCGGCAGATCGCGCGAACAATTGGTAAAGGTTTCACTTGGCGCGGAGAAATACGTAGGGTGGGAACATTTTAAATCCACAGCCCGTTTAATTGACCGACTTAAAAAGGACGGTTATAAAATTTTTGCTGTTGAGCAAAGTAAAAAATCAATTCCGTATTATAAAATTAAATCTTATGAGACTAAGTCTCGTAAGATTGCTTTGGTGTTGGGCAATGAAGTTAAGGGCTTGCCGTTGTCAATCCTGAAAAAAGCCGATAAAATTCTGGAAATTCCGATGAAAGGTAGGAAAGAATCTTTAAATGTTGCCGTGGCATTCGGTATAGTGGCATTTCATTTTGTAAATTTTTGATTATAATTAAAAAATCACTAGTGGTTATTGGTTAAACCCTAGTGGCTAAATTTATGCTTATCTATATCGGCGCAGACCATCAAGGTTTTCAATTAAAAGACGCCTTAAAAAAATTTTTAAAAGAGCGGGGCTATGAAGTAATTGATGTCGGCAATGACAAGTACGATGAAAACGACGATTATCCGGATTTCGCGGTTTTGGTTGCGAGGCAAGTGGCACAGGATATGTTTACGCGACGCGGAATTTTAATTTGCGGTTCGGGCGCGGGCGTTGATATTACGGCAAACAAGTTTAAAGATATTCGTTCGGTTTTGGCCGCCAATCCGGACCAGGCGTATTTGAGCCGCAAGGATGATGATACGAATGTTTTGTCTTTGGCAGCGGAATTCACAAGCGAAGAAATTGCCAAGAAAATCATTAGTGTCTGGCTGTCCACGCCTTTTTCCGGAGGAGAAAGATATAAAAGGCGGATTGAAAAAATAAGAAATCTTGAATACGGAAATCAGTGATGATAAAAGTATTGCTATTCAGAAAAACGGATTTATAATAGAAGCGTGAAATCTAAAAGTTTAAAGGTTTAAAATTAATAGATGGATAAAAAAATTAAAATAGCGATAAACGGTTTTGGAAGGATTGGGCGATTATTCCTTAGGCAGATATTAAGCGACCCATCCGTTAGCCAGCGGATTGAAATTGTCGCGATAAATGATTTGGGCGACGTTGAAAATCTGCGTTATTTATTTAAGTACGATTCGGTTTACGGGCGTTTTGAAACTCCGATTGACAATATAAAATTTTTACAGGAAAAAGACCCGACAAAATTACCGTGGAAAGATTTGGGCGTGGATATTGTCGTTGAATCAACGGGAGTTTTTGAATCTTATGAAAAAGCCAAGGCGCATTTGGACGCCGGAGCCAAAAGAGTTGTTTTGACCGCGCCGGCAAAAGACGCAGACGGCGATTTGGGCAAGACGATTTTAATCGGCATAAATGACGATGAATTGAAATCCGTTAAAATTTCTTCCAACGCTTCCTGCACCACTAACGGCATTGCTTCGGTTATGGCGATTTTAAATGAAAATCCGGGAATTGAAAAAGCAGTTTTAAACACTATTCACGCAATGACTAATACTCAAACAACCGTTGACAGTCCGGTGAAGGGCAACGATTTTCGGCGCGGCCGGGCCGCTTCGCAAAATATTATTCCTTCAACTACCGGCGCGGCCATTGCTACCAATCGCATCATTAAAGACTTGGAAGGAAAATTTGACGGCATTGCTTTGCGCGTGCCTATGATTACCGGTTCCATCGCGGACATCACTTTTATTTCCAAAAGAAAAACTTCGGTTGAAGAAATTAATGATATTTTGAAAAAAGCCACAGGATCTCAAAAATGGCAGGGAATTTTAAAAACCGTTGAAGACCAGATTGTTTCTTCGGATATTATTTCTGAATCGTACGGAGCGATCGTTGATTTAAAATTTACCAAAGTAATCGACGGCAATTTGGTGAAAATTCTTTCCTGGTACGATAACGAATGGGGATATGTGGCAATGCTGAAAAAGCACGTTTTGAAAGCGGCGGAGAATTTGTAAAGTTAAATTTTAAAATATGAAAATTATTTTTAGCACACATTCTTTATTAAAATTAAAGCAAAGGAGCATATTAAAACAAAAAATTATTCAAACCATTAAAAATCCTGATATAATTTCTCCAAGTTTATCAAACAGAAAAATAGCTTATAAAAAATTCGGGAAATTATATTTAAAAGTTGTTTTTATTAAAGAAAACGATATAATTGTCATAATAACTCAATATTGGGATGAAAAATTCAATAAAAAAATATGAAAATAACCTATGATGCGGCAGTTGACGCCGTAAATATCACATTTAAAAAGGGCAAGGTTTTTAGAACTCTTGAAGTCGCGAAGGAGATGTTTTTGGATTTAGATAAAAGCGGAAAGCCGCTTTATCTTGAGATAATAGGGGCTAAAGAAAAATTTGGGAAAGAATTAAATACCGCCACATTTGAAAATTTTTCTTTTAACAATGTTTTTACAGGAGACAGGAGAGTAATGACATTTAATTAATTTTTAAAAGAATTTGGTGAAAATTCTTTCCTGGTACGATAACGAATGGGGATATGTGGCAATGCTGAAAAAGCACGTTTTGAAAGCGGCGGAAACAATATAATTAAATTAAAAATGGACGAATTCAAAGCTCAAAAATTAAATAACACAAATAAATCTTTAATTTCTATCCGTCAACTTTTTGGGTCTTCTTGGTTAATATATAAGAATCGCTTTAAGACACTAATTTTTATTAGCTTACTACCATTTGTTTTTTCGGTACTATTGCAAATCACCTATGTTTTTGAAAGCAACATATTTTTAGTAATAATAGGTTTTATAATTCTGATTAGCTGGTTTATTATTTTGTTTTTATTTACTCCGTTGGCTTTAATTTGCGCTTTTTGTGATGAATCCTTAGGTGTAATTGCCGCCTATAAATCAGCTCTTTCAAAATTCAAATCTTATTTATGGCTTGTTGTTCTTGGCTTTTTTATTGGTTTAGGCGGATTAGTAATGGGGATTATTCCAATTTTCATTTTTGGCGTCTGGTTCATTTTTGCCGCCTATATTTTAATTGACCAAAATTTATATGGTCTACAAGCGCTTCTAAGAAGCAAAGATTATGTGGCTGGTTGTTGGTGGAAGATTTTTTGGAGAATATTAATTTGTTCATTAATAATAACTGGTATTAGTTTTGTGATTATTTCCCCGTTTGATATTTTTAACAAAAATATTATAGATAATACTTTATTAGTATTAGTAGATGAGATTTTATACACATTCTTATTATTGCCATTTGCCGTGGCTTACTCCTTTATTTTATATCGCTCATTAATTTCGCTTAAGCCGGAGTTAGTTAATCAACCGATTAAAACTAAAAAGAGATTTTTTGTTTTTTGCGCGACATTTGGAGCGATTATAGCGTTATTAATAATATTGTTTGTGTTGTTTGCGTCAGTAGTTGGTATTGGATTTAATAAAATTAAACAAAAAGCGCATCCCGCACAACAGGTGATGTCTGATTTTTCCAAAATTCAGATTTATTTAAACGATTATTACCTTGCAAAAAAATATTATCCAAGTGCTTCAAAAAGCGACTATTTGAAATTTGACGGGAAATCACTCGTCATAGCTAATTCATTGCATTTTTTAAAAGACATTTTAATTAAAGATAAAGATAAAACAATTCGATTTTATTCATATAGTATCAGCGATGACGGTCAAAGTTATATTTTAGGCGCTATTTTAGAAGATAAAAATAATCTCTTATTCGAAAATGATGAAGATGGAATTATTTATAGAGTGAATTGCGACGATCCTGTTTATTGTGTTAAATCTTAGACAAAATAAACGTTCTTTAATTTTTAAATAAGGAGGCAGAAAATGAAATTTTTGAAAAGACTGGGAGTCATTTTAACCCTTGTTATTTTTATGTTCGGTTGCGTCGCGGAAAAAATTTTTACTTACAAAGATTTGGGAATAGGCAATGAATATATTAGAATTATTATTGTTAAAGTTGTTATTGATGACAAATATAAGCAAAAAAATAAAAATTCGGAAGAAAGAATAGTTGATTTATTTAATGAAGTCTCGGTTATTTATGAAAATCAATTTAGAATTAAATTTATTTTGAAAGATTTTGAAGAATGGAGTTCGGAGTCGGATAGTGATGATAAAAGGGCAATGCTTAATGAAGTAAAAAGGAAATTCCAGATAATGCCAGAAATAGACATTGTTGTGGCTTTTACTGATCAAAAGACAAATTATCTTTGGTGGATGGGTGTGGCTGAATATTTGGGAAATTATGCGTTAGTGGGAGTAAGCGATGACGCTTTTTTTGAAAAGCGGATTATAGCTCATGAAATCGGACATCTTTTCGGAGCGATAGATTATGACGGATATCACGGCTCCCCTTTTTCCGTTATGAATTATGATTTTTTTAAAGAAACCGATTATTTTGACATGAAAAATGTCAAAATAATAATGAAAAATAAATTTAGAAATTTCCACTAGGCCGAGTAATCGGTCTTTTTGTTTTGTTTTAATTACGGTATCATTAATTGGAATGAAAATTATTCCGACGATAAATTGCGGCGATTTTGCCTGCGTTGCGGAAAAATTAAAAAAAGCCGTAGAATTTGGCGCGGAGTGGGTTCAGATTGATATCGCGGATGGCAAATTTACTGCGCATAAAACTTGGAATCAACTAAAAGATTTAGAGAAATTGAAAATTGAAAATTGGAAATTGAAAATTAATCTCGAAGTTCATTCAATGGTTGAAAATCCATTAGTGGTTATTGGCGATTGGATTAAGGCTGGGGCGAGAAGAATAATTGTTCATTTGGAAGCAGTTAAAGTTTTAGAGTTTCAAAGTTTAAAAGTTTTAAGTGGCGTTGAAATCGGGTTGGCGATAAATCCCGATACATCGGTTGAAAATTTAATTCCCTTTTTATCTGCTTCTATCAATAGAAGCAGGAATTTTGTGCAAATACTCGCTGTTAATCCCGGATTGTCCGGTCAGAAATTTCAGCCGCAGGTTTTGGATAAGATAAAATTTTTGAAGAAAAAATTTTCCGATGTTATAATAGAAGTTGACGGCGGCATAAATTTGGAAACCGCGAAATTATGCCAAGAAGCCGAAGTTGATATTTTAGCGGTCGGTTCGTATATTTGGGAAAGCGGCAATCCACAAGAGGTTTATAAAGAATTAGCGGCGATATAAATATGGAATTATTACACGAAAGAAAACTTAAATTTTTAGAAGAAACAGCGAATCAAATTCGCCAGAACATTATTGAAATGCTCGTTGAGGCCGGTTCGGGTCATTCAGCCGGGCCTTTGGGAATGGCCGATGTTTTTACAGCCTTATATTTTCATATTTTAAATCATGATCCAAAAAATCCGGTTTGGCCGGACAGGGATAGATTAATTTTATCAAACGGACATATTTGTCCGGTTCAATATGCGACATTGGCGCGAGTCGGATATTTTGATATAGAAGAATTGAAAACTTTGCGAAAATTAAATTCGCGCTTGCAGGGGCATCCGCACCGCGGCGCTTTGCCGGGAGTTGAAACAACTTCCGGGCCTTTGGGCTCGGGATTGTCGCAATCCGCAGGCTTTGCTTTGGCTGCTAAATTAGATAATAAAAAACATCGGATTTATTCTTTAATGTCCGATGGCGAGCAGAATTGTGGCAATACTTGGGAAGCGGCGATGTTTATCGGAAAAAACAGATTAAGTAATATTACGGCGATTATTGACAGAAATAATATCCAGATAGACGGATTTACCGAAGATGTCATGCCATTGGAATCTTTGAAAGAAAAATACGAAGCGTTCCGCTGGCATGTTTTGGAAATTGACGGTCATAATATTGAACAGATTGTTGACGCTTGTAATGAAGCTAAGGCGATTTTTGAAAAACCGACTGTAATTATCGCACATACAATTCCCGGCAAGGGCGTGAGTTTTATGGAGCAGGATTATTTGTGGCACGGCATTCCTCCGGATAAAGAACAGGCGAAAAAAGCATTAAATGAATTACGGACATTGGGAGGCCAGATTAAATCCGAACATGAATAATAATTAAAAATTTTAATAATTACATTACACCTGCGATAGCAGTCGTAATGTAATTTTAAATTAATGATTAATCAAGAAATAAAATTAAATAATAAAATTTTTGAAAAGGATGCGGCAAAAAAACCGACGCGCGACGGATACGGTGAAGGGCTTTTAATTGCCGGCGAGGAAAATAAAAATGTTGTTGTCTTATGCGCGGATTTAAAAGAATCGACGCGGAGCCATTGGTTTGCGAAAAAATTTCCGGAAAGATTTTTTGAAATGGGCGTGGCTGAACAGAATATGGCGGCAATAGCGGCCGGCTTGGGCGTTTCCGGAAAAATTCCTTTTATTTCTTCTTACGCAGTTTTTTCTCCGGGCAGAAATTGGGAGCAAATTAGAACGACAATCGCTTATAACGATTCTAATGTGAAAATCGGCGGTGCGCATGCCGGCGTTTCCGTGGGGCCGGACGGCGCTACTCATCAGGCGATTGAAGATATTACCACTATGCGGGCGATGCCGAATATGAAAGTGATTGTTCCTTGTGATGCGATTGAAGCGAAAAAAGCCACAATCGCCGTCGCGCAAATCTGGGGACCGGTTTATTTGCGTTTTGCCCGCGAGAAAACAACGGTTATTACGACCGAAGAAACACCGTTTGTTCCCGGAAAAGCGGAAATTTTTTGGCAATCTAAAAAACCGCAAGTCGTTATAATCGGCTGTGGCCCTGTTTTGCATAATGCTTTGCAAGCGGCGAAAGAATTGGA
This sequence comes from uncultured Candidatus Saccharibacteria bacterium, assembly GCA_964642155.1. GTDB lineage: Bacteria > Patescibacteriota > Minisyncoccia > UBA6257 > UBA9933 > JAJYWO01. Next base: position 80,597 of record CAZXNT010000001.1, on the reverse strand, counting down.
AAAAGAAGACATTGGAACAATTGTTTTAAATAATCATACCATTAAGCCGATTGACGATAAAAAAATCATTGAACTTGCGAAAAAATGCGGGGCTGTCGTGAGCGTGGAAGAACATAATGTTTTAGGAGGATTAGGCGGAGCGGTGGCGGAAGTTTTGGCAAAGAATTATCCGGTGCCGATGGAATTTATCGGAATGCAGGATTGTTTCGGCGAAAGCGGCAAGCCCGAAGAATTAATTGAAAAATATGGCTTGGGTGTGGAAAGTATTATTAAAGCGGCGAAGTGCGCCATAAAAAGAAAATAAATGGCGGACATTAAAAATCTTTTTCAAAATTATCTTGATTATCTTGAAATAGAAAAAAATCGTTCTTTAAAAACGCGGGAAAATTACGAGCGTTATCTTAAAGTTTTTTTTAAATTTAGCGGAATTAAAAGCGAAAAAAACATTGATGTTGATAAGATAAAAAATTTTCGGTTGCATTTGGCACGAATGAAGAATGAAAAGGGAGAATATCTTAAAAAAACGACGCAATCTTATTATATTATCGCTTTAAGGAATTTTTTAAAATATTTGATTAAAAATGATTATAATGTTTTGTCGCCGGATAAAATTGAATTGCCGAAAATTCCCGAACGCCAGATTAAGATAGTTGAGTATAAAGACATGGAACGGTTGCTTAACGCGCCGCAGGGAGATGATTTAAAATCTTTGCGGGATAAGGCTATTTTGGAAATGTTGTTTTCAACCGGTTTGCGCATTTCCGAACTTTGTTCGCTGGATAGGCGCATAGACATTGACCGCGGTGAAATCACGGTTCGTGGCAAAGGCGGCAAAATACGAGTAGTTTTTCTTTCCGAACGCGCCAAAAAAGCGCTTAAAAATTATTTGGATAAGCGTGGAGATATTGAAGAAGCGTTATTTATCAGTTTGAATAAAAATTCTTCTAAAATTATCGGTAGAATTTTACCGAGAACGGCGCAAAGATTAGTTGATTTTTACAGTCGTAAAGCCGGAATTTTTGAAAGAATATCTCCTCATCAGTTGCGTCATCAATTTGCCACTGACCTTTTAATCGGCGGAGCGGACTTGCGCTCGGTGCAGGAATTGCTCGGCCACTCCAATATTTCAACAACTCAAATTTATACTCACTTAACCAATAAAGAACTTCGCGAAGTTCATAAAGCGTTTCATGGCAGGAGAAGAAGATAATTTGCGTGATTTTAAAAATTTGAATATAATTCAAAAATGGAAAATAATTCTCAAAATCAGGATATTGAAATCAGGACAATGAAGTCCGACATTGCGGCGATTAAAGCCAGCGGCGGCGACGCGACTTCTATGCAGTTTGTAAAATTAGCCGAAGATAAAAAACCGGCGGCTGTTGAGGAAATGAAAATTAATATTGGCGTGCCGGGATATGTTGGTTCGGAACAAGGAATTTTCGCGTCTACGGGAGAAGTGAGGGCGACAGCCGGCGAAGTTACCAAAGCCAAGTCTTCGTTAAAAATAATAATTATAGTTGTAATCATGATAATAGCGGTTGCGGGATTGGGATTTTTAGCGTATAATTTGGCATTGAAATTGTTGTAATTTATAATTTATGAATACCATTGAATTTAAACAAAAACTTGAAAAAGAAAAACAGGAAGTTTTGGAAGAATTAAAAAAACACAAAGGGATTGCCGATTTCGGCAGCGATGTGGACCCGGATGAAGAAACCGATGAATCCGAAGAATACGGCAACGTGATGTCCATTGTCCAAACTTTAAAAGAGCGTTTATCTGATATTGAATCGGCTTTGGAAAAAATCAATAATGGCAAATACGGAGTTTGCGAAAATTGTAAAAAAGAAATCTCCGCGGAAATTCTTGGAATAAGCCCGGAATCAAAATTGTGCCGGGAATGCAAGAGTAATCGCTAATAATGCGAATTGCTCGCAAATAATGCTAATAATTTATTCGCATTATTGATAAAAAATTGGCATTATTCGCGAATACTATGAAAAATTTCTCTAAAGTTTATTCAGCTGAACTTGAAGGAATTAACGCCAGGCTTATTGAAGTGGAGACCGACATTAACGTCGGTCTTCATTCGTTTAATATAGTCGGTTTGGCAGATAGGGCGTTGAAAGAGGCGAAAGAGCGCGTAAGTTCGGCTTTAAAAAATTCCGGCATCAAGCCGCCGACAAAAGAAAACAGAAAAATTACGGTTAATCTCGCGCCGGCTGACATTAAAAAAACCGGTTCGCAATACGATTTGGCGATTGCCACCGGCTATTTACTGGCCACTAAACAAATTAAAAATTTTGAAACTAAGGATAAAATTTTCATCGGCGAACTTTCTTTAGACGGGGGATTAAGGCAGATTTCCGGAAGTTTAAGCATCAGCCGTTTGGCAAAAAAACTCGGATTTAAATTTTTATTTTTACCGAAAGAAAACGCGGCTGAAGCCGCGATTATAAAAGGAATAAATATTGTTCCAGTTTCAAATTTAATTGAATTGATTGATTTTCTTGAAGAAAGAAAAGAAATGGTTTTTCAAAAGCCGTTCAAGATTGAATTTGATTCAACAAATGAAGAGTCGTTAGTTAATATTTCGGACATTAAGGGGCAGGAAAGCGCCAAGCGGGCTTTAACGGTAGCGGCTGCCGGCGGACATAATATCTTAATGTTTGGACCGCCGGGAGCCGGCAAAACAATGTTGGCTCAGGCCTTAGTTTCGATTTTACCTTTGCCTTCGCTAGACGAAATCATTGAAACAACGCAGATTTACAGCGCTGCTGGCGCTTTGGGCAATAATCCGTTCGTGAATTTTAGGCCGTTTCGGGCGCCACACCATTCAGCTTCAATGGTTTCGGTTATTGGTGGCGGAGCGAATCCCAAGCCCGGAGAAATAAGTTTGGCGCATCGGGGAGTTTTGTTTCTTGATGAAATTCCGGAATTTCGCCGCGACCTTTTAGAATCTTTACGTCAGCCATTGGAAAGCGGTAATGTTTGTATTTCTCGCGCCAAGGGCTCACTTGATTTTCCGGCGAAATTTTCTTTGGTGGCGGCGATGAATCCTTGCCCTTGCGGTTATTTCGGAGTTGAAACGCCGGAAAAAGAATGCCAATGCACGGCGAACGAAGTTTTTCGTTATCAAAAGAAAATTTCCGGTCCGCTTCTGGATAGAATTGATATTCAAATTGAAGTGCCACGAATAAAAATAGAAGAATTAAGAAAAGAAGCGCCGAGCCGCGATAATAATATTAATAAAAAAATAAAAGAGGCGGTTTTAAAAGCGCGTGAAATTCAGAAGAATCGTTTTGTGAAAACTAGGCCGAAAATTTATTTAAACTCCGAAATGAGTTCAAAAATGGTTGATGAAATAGTTGCGTTGGCCGATGACGCGGAATCAGTATTAAAAAATATAATGGAAAAATCTTTTATTTCCGCCAGGGGATATTACCGAGTTTTAAAAATCGCTCAAACAATCGCCGATTTGGAAAATTCGGAAAAAATAAAAGGCAATCACTTGGCGGAGGCATTTCAATATAGGGTGAGAGAGAAGAGTTAATTTGCCAACGGGTTTTCCGCGCCGTGAACTTCAAAATGGAGGTGGCAGCCAGTCGGGCCGTCCGTATTGCCGGTACTGCCCATATAACCGATAAGCTCTTTCTCTTTTACGTATTGGCCGATTTGAGTTTGAACTTTTTCAAGGTGCGCATAAAGCGTTTCAATATTATTTGAATGCTCCATAGTAATGGAATTTCCATAACCGTTATTCCAACTATTATCGTCATTTATTTCAGTGATAATTCCGTCTTTTACCGCGTATATTGGCGTGCCACAACGGTTGGCAATGTCAACGGCGTTAAAAGTGTGTAATTGTCCCCAATTCCAGCCGATAGTCGGAGGGGAAATCCGTAATTTATTTGATTTTTTATTGATTTTTTGATTAATTGGAGAATTTTTGGTATTAAGAGCGTCGGAATAGGTGTTTTGGGAAGTTTCTTCCGGAATTCCTTGCGCTAATGCCGTGGCTGCCAAAAGAGCGTCTTGATGTTGGCGCTGATATTCTTCGCTCGGACCACCGAGACTGTTTTTAACAAAAGAAACGTTCAAATTAGCCTTATTTGAAGCGAAATTTACCGTAATGACCGCTAAAATTAAAAGTCCCCACCAGAGCATAGCGAGGCAGTCAAATCTCATTTTTTCCGCTTTATTTGCTAAATATTTAATTTTGCTTACTATTGTACTAATGAACCCATTATATCAAAGCCTTAACAAAAAGCAACAGGAGGCTGTGGAAAACTTAGAGGGGACGATTTTGATAGTTGCCGGAGCCGGAAGCGGGAAAACCAGGGCTTTAACCAGCCGTTTGGCGGCTATTTTGGCTTCCGGAGTTGATCCAGAGAGCGTTGTGGCCATCACTTTTACCAATAAGGCGGCGGAAGAAATGAAAAATAGAATAATGAATAATGAATTAAGAATAAAAAATAAAGTTCAGCCGTTCATCGGCACTTTCCATTCTCTCGGGGCGCGAATTTTAAAAAACGAAGTTAAATTTGTCGGCCGAACGCCGAATTTTTCCATTTTTGACGGCGATGACTCACTCCGGCTCATAAAAACAATTGTTAAAAATCTTAATTTTTCGGAATACGAAAAAAAGAAGGAGGTTAACCCGTTATTTTTACGAAAAGAATTTTCACGGATTAAAAGTGAATTATCCGATCCCGAGAGTGAAGATGATACTGTCAAATTTCTTTTTAAGGAATATGAAACGACCCTGCGGAGAAATAATGCTTTTGATTTTGACGATTTAATCACGGAGCCGGTAAAAATTTTTAAAAATCATCCGGATATTCTTGAAAAATATCAGAAAAAATTCCGTTATATTCTTGTTGACGAATTTCAGGATACAAATACGGCGCAATATGTTTTTGTAAAATTATTGGCTAGTGGACATAAAAATTTAAGCGTTGTCGGAGACGACCAACAGTCAATTTATAAATTTAGGGGGTCGGATTTTAAAATTTTTTTGAATTTTGAAAAAGATTGGCCGAAAACAAAAACCGTTTTTTTAGAACAAAATTATCGTTCAACCGGCAACATCATCAAGGCTGCCTCTTCTTTGATAGCCAAAAATAAATTTCAAAAGCATAAAAATCTTTGGACGGAAAATGACGATGGCAATTTGGTAAAAGCGATTGAACATTATGATGAAGACGGGGAAGCGGAGTGGATAGCGGAAAAAATTTCCAATTTCCAATTTCTCTCCCTGCGGGAGACCTCCCGAAGGGAGGCAATTTCTAATAAATCTATCGCCATACTTTATCGCACTAACGCGCAGTCGCGCGCCATTGAAAGCGCGTTTATTGAAAACGACATCGCTTATAAGATTTTCGGCGGCGTGAAATTTTATGAACGCAAAGAAATTAAAGACATTGTGGCGGTTCTTCGTTGGGCGTTTAATCCGAACGATACGGTCAGTTTTGAGAGAATAAAAACCAATTTTTTGAAAAAACCATTTTTGGAAATTCAAGATAAAATTCCGAAAATGACCGGAAAACTTCCGCCAGTTGAGTTAATTAGCTTTATTTTGGAAATCACAGGATATTTAAACCAATTAAAAAAGAATTACGATAATTTTCGCGAACGCGAGGAAAACATTAATGAACTTATTTATTATGCTTCGGAATTCAATAATTTGCAAGATTTTCTTGAAAAAATCTCGCTTTTTCAATCAAGTGATGCCATAAAAAAATCTCAAATTTTAGATTCTCAATCTCGCCTATTAGTAGATAAATCTCAAAATATTATAAATTTAATGACGATTCATTTGGCCAAAGGGCTTGAATTTGACGCGGTTTTTATCGTTGGTTGTAATGAAGGACTGTTGCCGCACCAAATGTCATATCATAATGATGAAGAAATTGAAGAAGAGCGCCGTTTGATGTATGTGGCGATGACACGCGCCAAAAAAGAATTATTTTTAAATTTCTATAATTTCCCCTCGCGTTTTCTTTATGAAATCGCTCCGGAAACAGTGGAGTTTACAAGTAATAATCGCGATAAATTTGAAACATTAAGCGATTTTCTGGACGACGAAGAGCGTTATATTGAGTATTGATTTACTTGGTTACATTTCAATTGCTATCGCGGTTGAAATGTAATAAAATAGAAAGATGAAAGGAGGAAAAAGAATTAAAGAACAATTTAAAGATTTACCATATAGTTTAGGAGCGGCAAGTTTGGCAGTTATTTTTGGAATTGGGCAAGGAATTATTAAAACAGGAGAAGGAATATTAATGAGTAATAGAATGGGAGTGGGCGGAGCTTTTGATTTTGGGATGAGGAATAGTAGAGATTTTATTTCCGATTATATTGAGATTAAAGAATTTCTTAAAAATTTAAAAAAGAATAACGCAAAAGTTATTTTATATCGTTTACAACAAAAAGGATTAATTGAAAAAAATGATGAACAATATAAATTGACTTTATTGGGATTAAAATATTTTAAAAAAATTCAACAAAATAATAAAAAAAAAGAATGGGATGGAAAATGGAGAATTGTAATGTTTGATATTCCGGAAAAAATAAAAAAAGAAAGAGAATGGTTGCGATTCAAATTATTTGGGTTGGGATATCGGCCGTTTCAAAAAAGCGTTTTTATCGGCAAATGGCCGTTATCAAAAGAATTATATAAAGAAATTATTAATAAAAAATTAAAAAATCATATTAGAATTATAACTGTTGGCGAAATAGATGACGAAAAAATTTTTTCTGAATTTAATTAAATCAAATTATATAATATAAATTATAAATTTAAATTACATTTCAACTGCTATCGCGGTTGAAATGTAATTTGATGAAATATTTATAGATATGATAGATATTAATGGGAAATTATCTTGGACAGTATTTTTTGAAAAATAAGGAGAAATTGCGGAAAATTGTTGAAGCGTTGGAATTGAAAGACGGCGATGTTGTGATTGAAATTGGGCCCGGGCATGGGGAACTTACTAAAGAATTAAGAATGCAGAATTCAGAATGTAGAATTATTGCGATTGAGAAAGATAAGAAATTAGCCGAAGATTTTAAAGAAAAATTTAAGGGAGATAAAAATATAGAAATTATTGAAGGTGACGCATTGAAAGTGCTTCCGCGTTTAATTCAGAATTCAGAATTCAGAATTAAGAATTATAAAATCGTTGGTAATATCCCCTATTACATAACTGGTTATTTATTCAGGATTTTGGGCGGGTTGGAGTACTCTGAAGAAAAGCAAGCTTCTTACACCAGTAGTAGAGCAAAACTCACTACGGGGCACAGCGGGGCAGGCAAGCCGGAATTAATTGTTTTATTAATTCAAAAAGAAGTGGCGGAGCGCGTTTGCGCCAAGTCGCCGCAAATTAATTTATTGGCAGCTAGCGTTCAGATTTGGGCTGAGCCGAAAATTATCGGTTATGTGTCGCGTAATGATTTTAAACCGGCGCCGAAAGTGGATAGCGCGATTATTAAATTAACGCCGGTTACATTTCAACTGCTATCGCGGTTGAAATGTAATAATGAGAAATATTATAAATTTATCAAAATTCTTTTTAAACAGCCGAGGAAGACGATTGTAAATAATTTAATGTCAGAAATTGCGGGCAAAAATACAGCTATCCTATCGGATAGCACGCTATCCGATAGGATAGCGGGAGATAAAGTAAATAAAAATAATATTACATTAGATCTGCTATCGCAGGCACAATGTAATAAAAATGAACCACAAATTATAAATAAGACAAAAATCAAAGAAGAAATTATTGAAAAATTAAAATTAATCGGTGTTGAGCCGAATGCGAGGCCGCAGAATTTGAGCGTTGAGCGAATCATCGCTTTATCTAATAGCTGAATTAATTACCAAAATAAATACAAAAAGTTTCTTTATTACTAATGAGTCCATCTTCACCCATAAGTCCACCTTCTTCAACTGTTATTTCATGATACTGATAATTTAAAGGACATTTAGGGTTGGCAATTTCCCCATGTTGGAGAAAAAATGGTAAGCTAAATTTTAAAGTGTTTTCTGTTGAACCTTGGCCAGGAGTTATATCTCTTCCTGCAAAATGAATTATTGAGCCAGGAGAAAATCCAGACCCTATAATCTTTATTGTTCCATCATATAATTGAGAAACGGGATTAAGAACAACCGCATATGGTTCTATTTTATCAATAACAGGAGCTTTTTCAGTTTCAGTTGTTGATGGGGTATAAACATAAGGTATGCTCACATAAACCGAATCAGCGGCGTTTTGGTTATTTTCTCCTTCGCAAGTTAATTTAAAAGTGGAATATTTATTAATGGGTTCTGTTTTTTCTCCGGTTGTGTTTGAAATCAGTTTTGTTCCCGTCCAACTTCCGGAAGCAACGCAAGATTTCACGTTTTTTGACGTCCAAGTAAGGGTAACAGTTTCTCCTTTTTTGACGCTGGTTGTGCTGCGACTTAAACCATTAACTTTCAGGTCAACAATAGGTCTTGCAGTGGGGGTAGTTATTGTTGGAGTCGTCGGGGCGGTTATCGGCGGACGAATTTGAGTTGAGGTGGGAGTTAGAGTGGGGGCGGGAACAATGGGAGTTGCGGGAACCGTTGCCGGCGCGCTTTTTGTTTGTTGATATAAAGATATTTTTTGTTGAGTTGTTGTTATTTGTTTTTGACTCAATTCTTGGAAGGCGGACTGGTCGCTGTAATTATAATAATAAAAAAGCGCGTTCAATTTCGCTATTGTTTGAGGACCGACACAGCCGGTTTGCGGAACAATGCCGTAATTTTCCTGGAATTTTTTAACGGCCAAAAAGGTGTCGTTATCGTAATTTCCGGTGATTTTTTCCTGAGGAGAAAGTATGCCTTCAAAAAATAAGGCGGTTTGCAAAGCCACGACATCGGGGTCGTTTGTTAATCCCAAGCAAAGTTCTTTTTTCCAGAGATATCGGAAATCTTTAAACAAATCCGTGAGTAAAACGTTTTGAGGAATTGTTTTCTCGTCAATATTAACGGCAATTGAATCGGAAACATCCTTGCCTTCGTTGTCAACGCAGACCAAAACATAATTTGTTGATTTTTTAATTTCGCCGACAGATTGAAAGCCGGAATTTGAAACCGGACTATACCAATCGCCGGAAATAAGGCAGTCGCCGACATTCTTGGATTCCCAACTTAGAACCACGGGCGTTGCAAAAGGGACGGCGATTGAATTGTCAATATCGTTCGCTTTAAGAACCGCCACGGCCGTCAAATCCGGAGTCGGTTGCGACGACATTTTCCAAACTATTACGCCACCGGCGGCTATCACCGCTATAATTATACCTGGGATTAAAATTTTTATTATTAATGGCATGTTTGTGAATGTTTATAAAATTATATCAGCGTCCAATTCAATGTCAATCCAATATTTAACACTTTTTTTCATTGCTTTAAATAGCTTTTTATATTATTATTATGTTATAAAAATGAAAAAATTTATTTCCGCAAAAGCGGTTTTTATCATTATTGCCGGTTTGGTCGGAGCGTATTTTATTGTTAAATCCGGCGCCGGAATTAAACCGGACGGCGCGAAATCAAAGGACGGTTTTTCCGGAAATTTTGTTGATTTGGTCGGCAAGAATCCGCTTCAATGGGTGAAAGATAATTTTCAAAAAATTAAGGCCATACCTACCAGCAGGCAGGCGGAAAATTTAAATAATAGCCAAGTTGCCGATCAGATTAATTTAACGGAATTTGTCGCTCAATCAATGTTTACGCAAATGAAAGATTTAGACCAAAGGGGTATTGACCCTTCAAGCGGTTTTGACCCGCAAAGCCAGGAAGGACAGGAGTTGATTAAGCAAACGCTCGCCAAAATCAGCGACCCGTCGCTTTTGTTGGAAAATTATTCCATTAGCGACAAAGATTTAAAAATTTCTTCCGATAATTCTTCCCAAAAGAAGATGATTTATCTTGAAGCGACCATCAATATAATTTATAATAATTCAAACAATCTTTATAAAAATCCGATTAAAGTTTTAGAGAGTTTGATTGTCGGAGATATTTCCAAAGCCAATAATCTTGCCGACACTTATCAAAATATGTTCAACGGGTTTTTAAATACGGAGGTTCCTTCTGATTGGCTTGCTCTTCATAAAAGATATTTGGTTCTGTTTAAAAAATTTGAAAATTTATATCGGGGAATAACGGTTTTTAAGCAAGACCCGATAAGAGCGGATTTATTAGTGCAGATGATTCCTGATATGGTTGACGAGGAATTTAAAATTCAACAAGAATATAAAGAAAAAGCGTTGGAAATCAAATGAACTTTTTTTCTAAAACAATAATTTTTCTAATTATTTTTCTGCTGGTTTTTAATTCCCCGGGATTTTTAAGAACCGGATTTTTTAAATTGACTCCTAATAAGGCGGAAGCGGCATTTTCAAACATAGTTACTGATTTCCTAATACTTGCTGGAAAGTTAGGGAGAAGTATATTTGAATGGATAAAAACAAATTGGAAAGAAGTGATGCGCGATATCGTTGCTAAACGCATTATAGATTATATCGTTGACCAAACCGTCAAATGGGTTCAGGGCGGCGGCGACCCGAAATTTATAACCGATTGGGACGGATTTTTGAAAGACGCCGGCGATATTGCTTTTGAATCCATATCAAGAGACCTTCTTTTGGCGGACCTTTGTTCGCCGTTCGGTTTGCAATTGAAATTGGCGTTTTTGCCGGTGCCGAAATTCAGCCAGAGAGTTTCTTGCACCTTGGATAAAGCCGTGAAAAACATTAAGGATTTTTATGTTGATTTTTCAGTCGGTGGTTGGGAGGGATATTTGGCGAGTTGGGAGCCGCAAAATAATTTTTTCGGCGCGGCACTGATGATACAAGACGAAAAAATGCTTAAACAAGCCAAAGCAGTTCAAGTCGCCGGCCAAAAAGCGTTGTCAGGCAAAGGATTTTTAGGAGTGGAAAGGTGTAAAAAGACGGCAGAAGAGGCAGAATTTTCTAAGGATTATAAAGGCAAGGTTCAACCTGGAGGAGGGGGAACTACTTGGGATGCTACTGCAAACTCTGATTCTGCGTGCGCTAGTCCAATTTTTAAGGGAACTGATGATGAGGCAACGGTGAAAAAAAAGCAGGATGATTATAATAAATGCGTGAAAGATTGGGAGCAAAGTGATAAGGGTGTAGAAAAAAGGGGTCAATTTGATAAAGAGATGGGTGATAAAGGTTATAAACAAGACACAACCGGAGCGTATTGCGACCCGAAGAATATGGAAACAACCACGCCCGGCGCTCTTGTTGGCGACGCGGTTGGCAGCGCCATTACAACCGATTCGGCATGGGCCGCCAATATCAGCTCTTGGGTTTCGGCTTTGGTTAACGCAGTGATTAACCGGTTATTGGAAAAAGGTTTATCTGAAATGAAAGAATCGGACAAGGACGCGGAACCGGATTATTATCCCGAAGAATATGCCGATATGAGGGCGAGCGAGCAGGGGCAAGATAAAGAAATGATGATTGGTGAAGTTAGAAGGGCGGCGGCTAATGGCATAGGCGTTGATACGTCATCCATAACTCAAGAAACATTAGTTTACGCAAGTTCAACACTCGCGATGTTTCAAGATATGCAATCTCGCGGATGTTCAGTCGGCGCGAATGAAATCGCAACAGCTCAAAGCGAAGTGGACAATCTTTTGGCTCAAGGCGACGCTCAATCGGAAGCCGACCAGCTGATTAATGACATTAGAGCGACTAGCCCGTCAGACACGGCGGCATGGTCGGTAATTTTAGAACGTTATAACGAGTTTATAAATAGAAGCAATCAGAATATGACCAATAGACAAATTACTAATCCAACTTACGACCCGATAAGAGACGCGCAAGCCAGATTAGATGCCGCGATTGCTCAAAACAGCGCTGTTTCAGCAAGATTGGCGGTTTGCAGCGCTCCGATTGCGATAAATGACGGAGCGGACACAACCACGGATGTCAATATAGTATTAAGATTAAACGCCGCTTCCAGCACTTCCGGGATAGTTAATGTTACGGAAATGATGATTTCCAATGATATAGTTTTCTTTAACTCTTTTTGGGAAGCTTATTCAACGACGAGAAATTGGACCTTAACGGCCGGAGCCGGATTAAAAACGGTTTATGTGAGGTTCCGCAACGCGGCAAACGCTTATTCAAACACATTCAGCGATAACATAATATTGCAATGACTTTTTATTTTTTAAAAAATAAAAAAATAGGGTTGACGGTGTTAATTGCAATAGTTGCGATTATTGTTGTGCTTGTTCCGGAAGAAGCGCATGCAGATGGTATGGATTATATTTTAAGCGGCGCAATCGGATTCACGACATATATTTTAAATTATATAATCGGTTTTATTGGAGGAGTATTTTTTGCCCTCAGCGCATATTTAGTGCAATGGGCGATAGGTTTTAACGAAGGGATTTTAAATAACCAAGCAGTTAGAGTTGGTTGGGATATAGTTTTAAATTTTGCTAATCTCGGTTTTGTTTTGGCGATTATTATTATCGCTTTTGCCACAATTTTTCGCTTGGAAAATTACGCCATAAAACAAACTCTTTGGAAATTGATTGTCACCGCGCTTTTAGTGAATTTTAGCTTGGTGATTGCCGGTGCGTTTATTAGTGTGTCTGATATCACGGCAAAATATTTTCAAGACGCGAGTAAATTAGGTCCACGAACAGCAGCCGATACTTTAGGGTCAGTTTTTAATAATCAACGGTTGATGAATGTTGGCGATGAAAATTGTAATTGGATAGAAGAGAATTTTGTAGATTCGACAAATGGGGCATGTTTAAGAGCAGAAGAAGGTACAACAAAAAGAGCTAGTACTTGGCGAGCTGGAATTTTAGCGGAATTTACATGTAAATGTGACTTGAATACAGCACTTACAGCAGCAAAAGAAAAAGGGGGTTTTGATAACTTAAGCACAGAATTTTTAACTATGATTGCTAGTCTATTTTTTTCCGTAATTTTCAGCTTTTTAGGAGTTCTTACCTTACTCGCAACTTTTGTAATGCTTTTAATAAGATATGTGGCATTGGGATTTATTTTGGTTTTGTCGCCTTTAGCTTGGTTGTGTTGGATTTTACCGTCAACGCAACATTTATGGAAGAAGTGGTGGGATAATTTTTTGCGATGGACTTTTTTTATGCCAGTAATGTCTTTTTTTATGTATTTATCAATTAAATCAATTGAGTTTATGCCAATACTCAAAGAAGCGGACGTCCAAAAAGTTTTGAGTGGAACATTTAGACAGCAAGGATTTTTAGAAAATGTTGGCAGTATGTTAATTTTAATTGGTTTTATGTTGGGCGGACTTTATGTGGCAAATTTAATGGGTATTGTCGGAGCGAATATAGCAATGAATCTGGCGCAAAAAGCCGGCAAAGGCGCCGGCGCGTGGGCGGGGAGGAAAACATTGGGTGGTCTTCGTGGTGGATATAGTCGATTAGCAGGCGCGGCGAAGTGGGGAGATAAATCAATAGAAGCGTCTGAAAAGGCCTCTGATAAATCCAGGAGCATGCTCGGAAGATATTATTATGGACTTAAAGCTCGTACTCTGGCAAATTTATCCGCTCCTGCTGAAAGAGAACCTGAAAGATATAAGAGTGAAGTGTCAAAATTAACAATGGCTCAAACAATGGCTCAATTATCAAGTGATAGTATGTTGATGCCTGGCGGGCGGAAGGTGGCATTAAGCGAGCATATATTAAATAATCTTCCCAAAGTAAATATTCCTGGAGGAATAAGAAGAGAAGAAATAATGGAGCCTATAATGGAAGAGACTGATGAGATGCGAGAATCGAATTTGACTGATGATAAAGGAAATAAAATAAAAGTTCCAACAGGAAGGAAAATTCAAACTAAAGTAGGAGAAAGGGGAACTGGTAAATATGAAGATATAAGGGACGACGACCTAGCAAAACATAATTGGCTGAAAAATAATCTTATACCTGATTCAATAAAGAATCTTTATGCAAGAAGTAAAATGGATTTTAATGCTGTTGAGAAAAAAATAGGAGAATCAAATGAAATGGTTAATGCACGTAAGGAACATGGCACAGATAGCAAAGAATTTGCAGTCGCAGCGAAGAAATTTTATGGAGGGCTTAAAAAATCCGATGCCGCTGATATCGGTAAAGCTCTTAAAAGAATTTATGGCAATTTGGGAATTAGGGACAGCGATGAAAAATCATTAGCTAAACAAATTTCCATCGCTCTCGGCCATAATTTTGCTATTATTTCTTCAATGTTGCCCAATATGGGAGGTTATAAAGTAGTAAATAATTTTCAAGCCGATTTTGAAAACGCAAATCCCAATCTCGACAAAAAAGACATCCAAACTATTTTTAAAAATTTCAGAATATTTGAAGGAGGAGCGCCTTCAACCATGGCTACCGCGGCTACCGCACCCACTCCATAAAAATAATAAAATTTATGTTTCAAATTACTGAGCAACAAATTGAAAATAGGTGGAATGTTTTACCAATGCGTTTATTGGAAATTTTATGTTCTTTTGATACAGCTAAGATGATTTTGGAAATTTGCAAGAAAAATCATGTAATGGGCGAAAAAAGCGATAAAATTTCCGGATTAACTGGTTTTGTGGCTATGGGCTTTATTCATCCCGAAGATTTGGCGAAAGAAATTAAAGAAGCGACGGGCATTCATTCTGAAATTATTGATTTGATTGTCAAAGAAATTGACCGGAAAATTTTCGCGCCTATTAGAAGCGAAATTGACAAGGCATACGCGTTGCCGTTGGAATCTGAAAAACCCGAAGAAGAAACGCAGGCGCCGGAAATTGAAGAAAGTGTTGTGACAGATATTCGCCGTGAAACCGGCGGAGTGAAAATCACTAAAGAAGTAAGATATGCTCAGCCGGCGGAAGTGGAACCAATGAGGATTGTCGGTGTTGGCGAAGAAGAAAAATTAATTGTTCCGAAAGCGGAAGAAAAAGGTTTTGAAGATATTGATAAAGTTTCAGAGTTTGAAAGTTTAAAAGGGTCCGCCGTCGCTGAAGCTATGGCGGATAAACCGGTTGTTTTGCACGAAGAAGAAGGATTGCAAACAGTACTGGGAGAAACGAAAAAGAAGTCGCTTGGAGAATTGTTTGGATTTTTGAACGGCAAAGAAGCGGCTGTGAGAAAAGAATCCGCGCCTGTAATCGGGGAAGTGGGGTACGGCGATAAAGAGGAGCCGGAAAGTTTGGAAAAGGAATCGGAAGAACGGGTGGTGCATTACGATGTCGGGCTTATTACGCCACTTGTTGAAGCACAGACCAATACAGACTTAACGCAGACTGATACGGATAAAACGGAAGAAGTTAAAAAAACGGAATCAAAACCAAGATTATTTTTCAAAAATATTCTTCAGGCGATTAAGCCGACAATTAAAGTGGTGGATTTTACAGAAGTAGAAGAAGAAAAAAAGGATATTCCATTAATATCCGATGGAGAACCGAAAGAATTTCTTACTACCATTGATAGTAGTAAGGAAAATTTAAAAGAAGAACCGTTAATGATGGTTGAAGCGGAAACAGTTAAAAAAGAAGAATTAGTATCGGAAATTAAACCGGAAATCAAAGAAAGTTTTTTCAAAAAATTATTTAAACTTAAAAAAGATAAAAAAGAAGAGCAGGCTGTTGTGGAAGAAACGCCGGAAGAAATATTGCCGAAAGAAGAAGAAATAAAAGACGACGATAAAGTTTTAGAGGGTGAAAGTTTAAAAGAGGACGAAAGTTTAAAAAAAGAAAAGAAAGGATTTTTTAAATCATTATTAGAAAGTTTAAAGGCATTAAAGTTTAAAAGTTTTAAAAAAGATGAAAGTTTAAAAAAGGAAGAAAGTTTAAATGATGATAAAAAAGTTTAAAAGTATTAAAGTTTTGACATTTAAACTATTAAACTATTAAATATTTAAACTTTGAAACTTTCGTATAATTATGCAATTTCAGATTCCTCAATTCATAGACATGGAAAATAAAATCGTTGGGCCGTTGACGATGAGGCAGTTTTTGTATTTAGCAGCCGCCGGCGGCGTAGGTTTTATCACTTTTTTTTTCTTTCAGACTTGGCTTTGGTTTATGACAACTGCTGTATTTTTGGCGATTGCCGCGTCTTTGGCCTTTATTAAATATAACGGCCAGCCACTGCCGAAAATAATTTTTTACGCTTTTGGATTTTTTTGGAAACCGAAACTTTATATTTGGAAAAGGGAAGCTGAAGAAAGAATTTTGGAAATTCCCGGGATGCCAACGGCTCAGAGAAAAAGTGTTAAGGAATATTTCAACCAAATGCCGAGTGTAAAAAGGCTTTGGACGAATTTAATGACGACTAAAGAGCCGATTGCCAAGAGAGAAAAGGGGATGCCGTTTTTGGAAAGGCA
The DNA here is from genome assembly GCA_964642155.1 of uncultured Candidatus Saccharibacteria bacterium. Lineage (GTDB taxonomy): Bacteria > Patescibacteriota > Minisyncoccia > UBA6257 > UBA9933 > JAJYWO01. The sequence goes on along the minus strand of CAZXNT010000001.1, from coordinate 64,172 downwards.
GGCAAAAGACAGATTTTCAGCAGTCAGAAAAATAACCGGTGAAAAAGAAGTTGCGAGAAGGGTAGATTATAGATAAAATACATTTATGGCAAAGGAACAAAGTGTTGCGACTCAACAATTTGTTGATATCGCGGAAATTAAAAACGGAATAGTTATTTTGAAAAACGGCGGATTGCGTCGCGTTTTGATGGTTTCCGGAATAAATTTTGACCTTAAATCGGAAGAAGAACAAAATATTATTCTTTACGCCTTCCAGAATTTTTTAAACATGCTGGATTTTTCAATGCAGTTTGTCATTCATTCCCGCAAAATGAACATAGACGCTTATATTGAAAATCTTAAAAAAAGGGGAGAGCAGGAAGAAAACGAGCTTTTAAGAAATCAAATTTCAGAATACATGGAATTTATCAAATCGTTTGTTGAACAAAACGCGGTAATGGCAAAAACTTTTTTCGCGGTTGTGCCTTACGACCCGATTCAGATTTCCGGAGCCACTTCAGATTTGCTTTTCGGTTTGAAATTTTGGGAAAAGAAAAAAGATAAAAATAAAAAAGACGAAGGCGAGGAGCAAAAAACAATTCAATTAAACCAAAGAACCGAACAGGTGATAGACGGCTTAAATCAAATCGGGCTTCGGGCAGTCGCCTTAAACAATGAAGAGCTGATAGAATTGTTTTATAATTATTACAATCCGGCAAAAGTGGAGAGGAAGGAATTAAAAATAGCTAAAGAACAATAATTTACAATTTTTAATTATCAATTTCCAATAAATTTACAATGAATCAATTTACAATGTTTAAATTAAATGCTTGAAAATTGTAAATTGAAAATTAATATATGAATATAAAAATCCCACAATCATATACGCCGTCCGAGAAAGATATTAAAAACGTCATTGCGCCGGCGGCGATTGAAAATTTTCCGGCATATCTTAAGCTTGGCGACAAATTCGTGAAGACTATATTTCTTTTCACTTATCCGCGTTATTTGTCTTCCGGATGGTTTAATAAAATTGTCAATCTTCCGGAATTGATGGATATTTCTATTTTTGCCCATCCGGTTAATACCGTTGCGGCGATGAAAAGTTTGCGTAAAAAAACTTCACAAATTGAAGCTCAGCTTATGGAGCGCGAAGAAAAAGGGCTTATCAGGGACCCGATGTTGGAAACCGCTTTCCAGGATATTGAAACTTTGCGCGATACTCTTCAGCAAGGCAGGGAAAAAATGTTTAATGTGGGAGTTTATATGACTTTGCAGGCGGATTCTTTAGACGAGCTTTTTAGGATTGAAGAGAAAATAAACGCTCTTTTTGAAAGCCAGTTGATTTACGCCAAGCCGACGGTTTTTCAGCAGATTGAAGGATTTACTTCGGTTTTGCCGTTGGGATTGGATAAGCTTACAACATGGACGCCGCTTAATTCCGGGCCGGCCTCTTCCATTTTTCCGTTTGTTTCAACAAATCTTACTTCTGATGAAGGAATTTTATACGGCATTAACCGTCACAACAACACTTTAATTGTTTTTGACCGTTTTTCTTTGGAAAACGCCAATTCGGTTGTTTTTGCTAAGGCTGGCGCCGGAAAATCTTATGCCGTGAAACTTGAAATTTTGCGTTCCTTGGCAATGGGCACGGATGTTTTGATAATTGACCCGGAAAACGAATACGAACGACTTGCCAATACCGTGGCGGGAAGTTTTTTTAAAATTTCTCTAACATCCGAAAGCACTATTAATCCGTTTGAAATTCCCATCATTCCTAAGGGCGAAGAGCCGGGGGATGTTTTTAAATCCCATATTTTAAATTTAGTCGGTTTATTAAAATTAATGTTTGGAAAAATTACATCTGAAGAAGACGCTATTTTAGATAGGGCGATAACGGAAACATACGCTTCGCGCGGGATTACCGTTGAAACAAAAGATTTTTCAGACATTCAGCCGCCACTTTTGGAAGATTTGGAAACAATTCTCGGCAATATGGAAGGCGGACGGGGAATGGCTGACCGGCTTTATAAATTTACCAAAGGCACTTACGCCGGATTTACCAATCGTCCAACTAACGTTGACATTAAAAACAGGTTGATTGTTTTTTCGGTTCGCGACCTTGAAGAAGAATTGCGGCCCATCGCCATTTATATCGTGCTTAATTTTGTCTGGAATCTTATTCGGGCGGAATTTAAAAAACGGATTATGATTATTGACGAGGCGTGGTGGTTGATGAAATATCAGGACAGCGCGTCTTTCCTTTTCGGATTGGTAAAACGCTGCCGTAAATATTTTTTGGGTGTTACGACCATCACGCAAAACGTGGAAGATTTTTTGGATTCGCCTTACGGACGGCCGATTATCACCAACTCTTCAATTCAGCTTTTATTGAAACAAGCTCCGTCGTCAATGGATGTTTTGCAAAAAACTTTCGCTTTGTCCGACGCGGAAAGAAATTTACTCGTGGAAGCCAATGTCGGCGAGGGTTTGTTTTTTGCCGGTTTGAATCACGTGGCAATCGCGGTTTTGGCGTCGTATTTTGAAAATAAAATAATTACCACCAAGCCGGAAGAACTTTTAGAGATGGGAGAGTAAATAGGGTATTCATAACAATTTATTATGGAATTAGAGAAATTAAATAAAAAAGATGAATTGGAGTTAGAACTCGAAAATTCTGAAAAAGCGAAAATTTCTTTGCCGGAAATTATCATTTTTATGATACTCGCTGGTTCCTCCGACGCTTTTGAATTATTTTCCGCTTTTGTTTTCGGCGTCCCAGTGATTGGACAAATAATATGGATCATGGCTTTACTATATGGTTTTTTTGTATCCAGTATTACTTTGTTTTGGTCAATTTTTAGAGACGTAAGCGGCGGTTTTGTTGTCAAACAAATAGTTAAAAGAAAAATAGTGCCATTGATTGTGGGTTTTACCGCTGATTCTTTCACTGGAGGATTTTTGCCCATACGAACAATTACTTTGGGTATCGTTATTTGGCTTAACAATAAATTGACGGAACAACAGAGGGATAAAATTTTAAAGCTTTTAGGAAATTTAAAATAATGTTATAATTTTTTAAAATAAATGAAAAAACAAATAGGACACATGAGATTAATAGGACTTATTATTCTGATAAGTCTAATAGGCTTTATAAGCCAAACAGGAAGCGCGCAAACTGTTTCACAGCCACGATTTTTAACCACTTGGCGGTCGCAAAATTACGCGCCGTCGTGGTATCAGGGCAAGATTTTGGCGACCAAAGGAAGCTGGATGTATGTTTCTTTTGATTTGATTGAAAACGGCAGGATTGTTGATTTGTCAAAAAATAAAGTTCGCTGGTATGTGAATGACAAATTAAAAAGAAATGAAGACGACGGCTTGGGGATAAAAAATTTTTATTTCGGCGTTGATAATTACGCGAATGACGATATTAACGTGCGTATTGTTATTGTTGATTACGCGGGAGAACAAATCGGCGAAACGATTATAATTCCTTTGGCAAGTCCGGAGACTGTTATTGGCGCGCCGTATTCCAACCGTCAACTGCCGAACGGAACCAATATATTCAATGTTTATCCTTTTTTCTTTAATATTGATGATTTGAGTAAATTGTCTTTTGATTGGACGGTTAACGGCCAATCGGCGGAAAGCGCTTCTGGAAGCGCAGACATATTAAAATTAAACATAGATAATTTGGCGCCTTCGGGATTCGGTATTAACATCCAGGCAATAATTAAAAATCTTGCCGATGAAATGGAATTCGCGAGCAGTCAAATAAAATTAGATGTTAAATAATTACCATTTTTTTTTTATATTTATATTCGTTATGTTCGCGGTTTTGTTTTTGATATCGCCGGTTTTGGCGTTGGCGGCGTGCAACAAAGAAGACTTAGAATCTCAAGGAGTAGGGGTATATGAAGAGTGTATACAAGCTGAAAAATCACAAGCGCAATCTACCGTAGGTTGCGGAGGCGCGCTTGAAAAATATAAATATCCTTGGTGTGATGATAAGCCTAGTGATATAGCTGATTTAGTGAGGAAATTTTACAATTACGCCTTAGCCGCAGTCGGAGTAGCGGCTTTGGGAGCTATAATTTTTGGCGGCATAAAATACACGGTTTCCGCGGGGAATCCATCAGGGCAAGCAGACGCCATTTCCTGGATTACCGGCGCTGTCTGGGGCTTGGTTCTGTTATTGGGCGCAAATTTGCTTTTGCGGACCATAAACCCGAAGTTGACTAATTTAGAATTGGAGAAATTAAAGGAGGTACAAGTGGAGGCGCTAAAACAAGGGAGCACAGTGATTGGAGAAAGTAAGTTAGCGATAGGTTATTTTGGAGGATATTATGATACTAATCCGGAACTTTTTAATAAAAAAACCGATAAGAGTAATTGGACAGAAGATCAAAAGAAAAAACTTTATAATCATGATGAAGCAATAGCAAAATTAAATACAGCGGGTATTAAAGTTACTAGTAGTGCCGGTGTGAGCGGAGTTTGTGCTGATCAAAGTAGTTCTCAATGTAAAACAAGTCTCAACGGTATGCCAAGAGATACGATAGATTTATATATAAGGACAGTGGAAGATTTTCGTAAAATAAACCCAACTGAAGTGGCAAAAATTCAAGCAACTGGCGGCACCGAATCAGCAGCTAAACACAAAGAACAAGGGTTTGGATATCCGTCTTTGGATATAACTTATAACAAGGCTTACTATGATTTTGTAAATTCAAATAAAAATGAATATGGTGTGGCACTTGTAAATGAAAATACGGGAACGAGTAATAGTCTTAATGTAAGTTATGCTACTTCTGCTCATACGAGTTTTTATACAAATGAAGCAGCGGCAAAAAGAGGGATTGGTAATATTAAAGTGACTCCTTATACAGGGGGCGGTGGCGTAAGATAATATGAATTTTTATAAGTTTTTTTTAATATTTTTTGTAATTCTAATTTTAACAGCGCCGGTTTTGGCATTGGCGGCGTGTAGTGAAGATTTAAAGTTTCTGGCAGGAGAATATGAAGAATGTATAGAAAATCAAACTGCTAAATCTAATATTTCTTGCGATCAGCAATATCCTTGGTGTAAGGGTAAGGTCGGCGACATCGCTGGTTTGGTAAGAAATTTTTATAATTACGCCTTAGCCGCAGTCGGAGTAGCGGCTTTGGGAGCTATAATTTTTGGCGGCATAAAATACACGGTTTCCGCGGGGAATCCATCAGGGCAAGCAGACGCCATTTCCTGGATTACCGGCGCTGTCTGGGGCTTGGTTCTGTTATTGGGCGCAAATTTGCTTTTGCGGACAATAGGCGGCACAAGATTGGTGAATTTGGAAATGGAAAAGTTAGTGCCGGTTGAGGTAAAAAAGCAAGAATCGAAAAAAGAAGAACCGATTCGATATAACGTAGGATATGAGTGTAAATATCAAACCACGAATGCGATTGGGATAACTAGTACTCACACAATGAGTAGTTATCCTAATTTAGAAAAATGTCAACAAAGTTGTCAATGTCCATTAAATGGATGTAATGATAGCGTTGGGAAAAATTTTAATTGCCAATTATTGCGATAATTTAGTCATGTATTTCATCGTTTTAAAATGATATAATAATCGTTAATAAAGTTATTGGATTAAATTTTAAATAAAAAATGACCAAGAAAAAAATATTTATCATAATTGGCGTTGTTTTGGGAATTATCGCCATTGGAATCGGCGCGTATTTTGCTTATAAAAAATCCAAAGAAATTTTAACTCCCGGCGCCGGAGTTGAACAAGTGGGAGAATTCGGAATCGCGTCCGGAACCGGCGAAAAGAAAAAATTGCAAATTATCAGCGACCAGCCGGTTTTTGATTATTGGGCAACCGGCGGACCGTTAGTTTTTATACAAGACCAGACATCCAAGACTGTTTCGGTTGTTGCGAAAACTGTCGCCACTTCCACAGCCGCTACTTCCACTTCTTCCGCGTCTTCAGCAACTTCAACTCTTAAAAATCTGGAAAAGCAAGTTTTTTATTTTAATCAAAGCGGACAAATTTTTAGGGCAAAAGAAGGCGAAGATGAGATGATAAGCGACCGGACTTTTGAAAATTTGCAAAAAATAGAAGCCAACAATGACGGTTTAATGGTGATTGTCCGTTATGGAAATTTGACTTCGCCGCAACTTGAACTTTTTAGTTTGATTTCAAAAATGTGGCAGCCGTTGGAAAAAGTTTCAGCTGCGACATTTTCTCCGGATGGAACAAAAATCGCCTATCTTGAAGCCGGAGCGAAAATAACAAGCAATTTAATGATTAGAGATTTAGTCGGCAAGAAAAAACAAACATTAAAAATTTTTTCTTTGACGCAGAAGGATTTTGATTTAAACTGGTTTAATAATGATAAAATAATTTTGTTTCAAAAGCCGTCATATTTATACAATAGTGAATTTTTCGCGATTGACGTTAAAAATAAAACTATAAGCCCATTTATCTCCGGTAATGGTTTAATGCTGAATTGGGCGAAAGATAACGGTGAATTCGGCTTGAAGTTTGAAAGTGACAGCAAAGGCGCCAACGGGAAATTAAATTTAATTGATAAGAATGGAACAAATCGCGCCAATATGGGATTTTCCACGTTGCCGAATAAATGTTCAATCGGGCTGGCGAAAATTTACTGCGCTATTCCGCAATCGTATACCAGTTTTCAGGAGCCGAAATTGCCGGACGAATACCTTAAAAGAGCGGCTTATTCAACGGACGCGATTTACGAAATTGACATTAATCAAAATACTTTTAGCGGGCTTTACGGCGAAGCTGAACCGGCTTTGGATGCCGAACATTTTACGCCGTTTGACAACCAATTGCTGTTTGTGAATAGATATGATAACAAAGTTTATAGTTTGGCATTATGAAAAACGAAAAAACATTAGTAATAATAAAACCGGACGGGATTCAGAGGTCTTTGGTCGGGGAAATTATAAAACGCCTGGAAAGGGTTGGTTTGAAATTAGTTGCAGTAAAAATGGTTGTTCCGGATAATGATTTTATTGAAAAGCATTATACAATTGACCCGGAATGGTGGCGGATAACCGGCGAAAAAACAATTAAAAGTTATCGCGATAAGGGATTGGAGCCGCCGCACGATGACCCTTATAAAATTACGGAAATTATTTTAAACAATTTGAAAAAATTTATGTGTTCCGGACCGGTGATTGCCATGGTTTGGCAGGGAGTTCACGCTGTTAAATTAACGAGGAAATTAGTCGGCGGCACGGAGCCATTTACTTCCGATGTCGGCACTATTCGCGGCGATTTTGTTTTGGATTCTTACCAATTGTCGGATGCTGATAACAGGGCGATTCGTAATTTGATTCACGCTTCGGGTTCAATTGAAGATGCGGGGAAAGAAATCAATTTGTGGTTTAAGCCGGAAGAAATAATAAAATACAAACTTGTTTCCGAAAAGATTTTGTATGACGTGAATCTGGACGGGATATTGGAATAGCTATTAGCCATTAAGGTTATTGACATTAAAATTCTATTTGCTAATATAATATAAATTCCGCAGACAAGAGGCGCACAACCCTCCTTCGCTAAAGCTATGGAGGGCGCAGTAAGACCTCTCGAGGATAACGTATTTTTTGTCTGCGGCTTTAAAAGCCGTTTTTTATTTAAAATGCTTACTAAATCTCAAAAATTACAGCAAATAGAAGAAAGTAAGAGTATGCTTAAACAAAGCCGAACTTTAGCTTTTATTGATTTTAGCGGAACGAAGGTTGAGGATATAAAAAAATTGCGCCGTTTATTAAGTTCCGTTGGAGCGAAATTAAAAGTTTTTAAAAAGAAACTTTTAAGAATCGCTTTGAAAGACAGCGGTTTTGATTTTGACCCGGAGCAATTTGATTTGCAGGTTGGGACTATTTCCACGCAAGGAGATATTTCCGAAATCGCCGGTTTGATTTATAAATTTTCCAAAGAAATAAAAAACAAGAATTTTAAAATTTTGGGTGGTTATGATTTGGCGGAAAAGAATTCATTTGACGGCGCGATGGTAACACGAATTGGCCAATTGCCGTCGAGAGAAGTATTATTGGGGCAATTGGTTGGAATGTTAGTTGCGCCAATGAGAATGTTTTTGTATGTGTTAAATGAGAAATCAACCCATTCGACAGGCTCAGGCCTTCGGCTCTGAGGCTCAGGCTCGAAGAGGTTGTCCTGAGTTAAACCGAAGGACAAAATGGTCGAAAATAAATAAGATGCTAAAATTTTATGGAAAAATTTAAAGATATAATTGAAAAAATTGAAAAATTAACGGTTGTTGAATTGGCGGAATTGGTTAAAACATTGGAAGAAAAATTCGGCGTTTCAGCTTCCGCAATGGCTGTTGGCGGAGGAGTGGCGACGGGAAGTGAAGAAGTGGCGGAAAAAACTTCTTTTGATGTTATTTTGAAATCAGTCGGCGATCAAAAAATTAACGTTATTAAAGCCGTTAAAGAAGCGACCGGGCTTGGCTTAAAAGAATCCAAAGATTTAGTTGAAGGCGCTCCAAAGCCGGTAAAAATCGGACTTAAAAAAGAAGAAGCTGAAGAGCTTAAGAAAAAGCTAGAGGGGGTAGGAGCAATGGTGGAATTGAAGTAATGGAATTAAGAAGTATGAATTATGAATAAAGAAGACGCTTGATAAGAGCGTCTTTTTGTTTTAAATTAAAAATATCGGGCGCATAGCTCAGTGGTAGAGCGTTCCGTTCACATCGGAAAGGTCAGAAGTTCGATCCTTCTTGCGCCCACATCGTTAAAACACTTAACCCTCACATAAATTTATGTGGGGGGTTGACATATTAACCGTGTTGTCTTTATAATATATAAAAATGGAAAATATAAATAATATAATCAACGATTTAATTTCTGGACTTTCTCCGCGCCAAAAAGATATTATTGAACAAAGATTTGGTTTGAACGGCAAAAAGCGCACTTTGGCTACGGTTGGCAAAAAATACAGCTTAACTCGCGAGAGGGTGAGGCAAATTGAAAGTGCCAGCTTGAAATCAATAAGCGAAAAACTTAAAAAAAATCAGGCAGCCGGCAGAATAATTGAAGATGCTATCAACCACCTTAAAAAAGTCGGCGGCGTGATGAGAGAAAATGTTTTTCTTAATGAATTAAGGGGATTATTTAAAACTAACACAATCACCGGCGAACAATTAAAATTTATTTTTGAAGTTTTTAAAACTCCTCTTCATCAAATTGAAGAAAAGAATTTTTACAGCTTTTGGTATTTAAATAAGGAATCACAGAAGCTTGCCGTTGATTTTATTAATAAGCTCGAAAAATTTATTGCCGATAAAAAAGAAGAACTTATCACTCATAAAAAATTTGATGAACTTTTTGCGCAAGTCGTCAAATCCCATAATGTTAAAGATTTTATCGCTTTGAATTACGCTTCAATTTCAAAAAAATTCGGAGTGAGTCCTTTTGGCGATTTTGGTTTGACGCATTGGGAAGAAATAACTCCCAAAACCGCCCGGGCGAGAGCTTATTTGATTTTAAAAAAGCACAGCGCTCCGTTGCATTTCAAAGAAATCGCGAAAAAAATAAACGAACTTAAACTTAATAAGCGCCACGCCCTTTATCAAACCATTCATAATGAATTGATAAAAGACCCGCGTTTTGTTTTGGTTGGACGGGGCATGTACGGGCTTTCGGAATTCGGTTTGAAACCGGGTATCGCCAAAGACGTTATTATGCGGATTTTGAAAACAAAGGGGCCGCTTCATAAAGAAGAAGTTGTTGATTTGGTAAAGCAGGAAAGGTTCCTTAAAGACAATACTATTTTGCTCAATCTCCAAAACAGAAGGCATTTTAAAAGAATGCCGGACGGCAAATATAGTGTTAAATAAATGGCTTTTTTTGAGTCAAATCAATCTTTAATTTACTCAATTTTATTCTTATTGGGACTTTTAGCGTTGGTAATAGCGCTTTTTAAAATATTTGAGCAGGCATGGCTTTTTTATAAGCAGTCACTCTATAAAAAAACTATTAAATGGGCGGTTTTGGAATTAAAAATTCCTCGTGAAGTTTTGAAAACGCCGAAGGCAATGGAGCAATTTTTTATAAATTTGCATAGCTTAAAGAATGAACCCGGAAATTTTTTAGAAAAATATACTGATGGCGAGGTGACTTTATGGTGGAGTCTGGAAATAGCGAGTCTTGGCGGCAAAATCCATTTTTATATCAGAACGCCGAAAAAAAATCAAAAAATGTTTGAAGCGGGAATGCACGCGCAATATCCCAATATTGAAATTATTGAGGCCGAAGATTATCTTAACAAATTACCTAATTCTACAAAAGAATTTTATGAGAGTAATGAGAATATTTTTGGCAGTGAGTTTAATTTAGGCAAACAGGATTTTTATCCTATTATTACTTACGACCATTTTTTTAATCAACCTGCAAAACTTGATGACCAAAAACAAGTAATAGTTGATCCTCTCTCAGCACTCATTGAAGTTTTGGCTGGGATTCATAAAGAAGAAAACGTTTTTATCCAAATTTTAATCGCTCCGCTTAATGATGATTGGAAAAATGAGGGAAGAGATTTTGTAAATAAAAAACTCGGCAAAGAAGAAGGGAAAAAAGGAGGGTTTAATCAAATTATATATGAATGGGCGAAAAATTTTTTATGGGCGCCGACGGAATATCCCGTTTGGTCTGAACCGAAAGAACCGGCAAAAAAAGAGCCGGCAAATATCAGCGACTACGAAGCCATGAAAGAAATTGAAAATAAACTTTCCAAGCACGGTTTTGAAAGCTTAATTCGTTTTCTTTATATTGCTCCAAATTCTATTTATAATACAAATTTTGCGAGAAAGGGCATTTTGGGCGCTTTTAACCAATATGCTTCTTCTTTAAATTTTTTTAAGAATAATCCCTTGGTTGAGACTAGATCAAGATGGATTTATTCTCCTCATGTTTTTATTGACCAAAGAGTTGAAGCGAGAAAACAACGATTATTATATAATTTCAAGAATAGATTATTTCCGGAAAAATTGTTCTTTGGCAGATTTATGACATCGTATATTTTTGATTTTAATAATAAATCAAAAACTTCAATTTTTGTCACTTCTGAACTCGCGACTATTTATCATATCCCGGCTGAACAAGTTTTGACATCTCCGCATATTGAACGGACAGAAAGCAAGAAAATGGGTCCGCCGGCGGGTTTACCGATATTTGAAGAAGAGTAAATTTTATGATATTAACTTTGCAAATTATTTTAATTATTCTAATACTGGCGTTAGTCATCGCCATTATTTGGCTGATGGTAAAATCTTCGGCATTCAGGCAAAAATTGAATCCTTCGGAAACTCTTAATCTTCTTAAGGGTTTGAAAGTAACTGACGGTAAATATAGGCAGATAATCAAGCATAGAGAATTAATTCATAAAAAATGGAGTAAATTATTAGAAAGAATAAAATCCGGCGATGAGCGCGATTTGCGTTTGGCGATTATTGAAGCCGACAGTTTGGTTGACGAAATTTTAAAAGAACACGGCCATCCGGGCCAAGATATGGGAGAGCGATTAAAATCAATTCATCCGAGCGAATTTAAAAACATAAATGAATTATGGGAAGCGCATAAAGTTAGGAATAGGCTTGCCCACGAAGCCGATTTTCATTTGCCGATAGGAGAAGCTAAAAGAATAATCGAAATTTATCATAAAACAATGGAAGAACTTTTAAATATTGAATTGGAATTGATATGATTTCCGAAACCAAACAGTGCCAAAACTGTAAAAACCAGTTTACCATTGAGCCGGAGGATTTTGAGTTTTACGCTAAAATAAAAGTCCCGGCGCCGAGAATGTGTTCAAGTTGTCGTCAACAAAAACGGCTGGCTTTTTGGCCGTTTGCCAAATTTAACAAAAGAAAATGCGATTTGAGCGGAGAAAGCATAATTTCTATTTTTCCGTCAAACGTGCACTTTCCGGTATATAAATCGAGTCATTGGTATTCGGATGCTTGGGAACCGCCTTTTTTAGAATACGACTTTTCCAAAACTTTTTTTGACCAGCTTTATGAATTGCAAACAAAAGCGCCCAAACCGCACCAATTCGGCTCTAATAATCAAAATTGCGATTATTGCGATGATGTGTGGGATTCAAAAAATTGCTATCTTTGTCGGTCTTTGGCAAATTGCGAAAATCTTTTATATTCATACAGAACCTTAAATTGTCGCGATTCATATGATCTAACTTATTGTTATGATTCTGAACTATCCTACGACTGCTCCTATTGTTTTAAGCTTTATAATGTAAAATACGCTTTTGATACGCGAGACAGTTTTGACGCCTCGTTTTTGTATGACTGCCACAACATGAGAAATTGCTTTATGTGTTGGAATTTGCGCAATAAAGAATATTATATTTTAAACCAGCCGTATTCCAAGGAAGAATATTTTCAGAAATTGAAGGAATATAATTTAAATTCTTGGAATACGATTCAATTTTTAAAGAAAACTTTTGAGAAAAAAATTAAGGAAGAAGCGGTTCATAAAAATAATTTCAATACCAAAACCGTTAATTCAAGCGGTAATTATTTAAGCGAGTGTAAAAAATGTAAAAATTCTTATTTTTTGGAAAAATCGGAGGATTGTTCTTATTATTTCAGAGGAGCGATGAATAAGGACGTAAATGACTCGACTGGGGTTTATAAAGGAGAATTGGCGTATGACGTAAATCAAATGACTGAGATATACAATATGAAGCACTCTAATTATTGTATAAATTGCCGTGACAGTGAATATCTTGATTCCTGTGTCGGGTGCGAAAATTGTTTCGGGTGCGTTGGGTTGAAAAATAAAAGCTATTCCATTTTAAATAAGCAGTATTCCAAAGAAGATTATTATGATTTGGTGGCTAAAATCAAGCAGGCGATGGAAAATGATGGTTCTTATGGCGAATTTTTTCCTTATAAAATGGCGCACGGAGGATATAATCTTTCTTTAGCCGGAATATTTTTCCCCAAGGTAAAAGAAGAAGTTGTTAAATCGGAAGGAAATTGGGAAGAGCTTGAAGATGCTGATGTTTCTAACTTAACCATAAATCCATTTATAGATGATATAAGCACTGTGGGTGATGAAATGGCTGGTAGGGTTTTTTTGTGCGAAGAAACAGGCAGACCGTTTAATTTAAGGCGGGAAGAAGTTGAATTTTACAAAAAACATTCCATTCCCTTGCCTCATCACTATCCTGATGTGCGCACCAAAAGCAGAATAAAAAATTTGTTCTGCATCAATCCGGTTGAGGCCAAATGCGCGTTTTGTCAAAAAAATATTGTTTCCTATTATCCAAAAGAATGGGGATATAAAAAAATTGTTTGTGAAGAGTGTTATTTAAGAGAAGTGGTATAATTTATGGATTATGAATAAAAAATTATGAATCAAGAAATAAAAAAATGCCAAAACTGTAAAAATGATTTTACAATTGAGTTCGAAGATTTTGAATTCTACGCCAAAATAAAGGTTCCTCCGCCGACTTTTTGTCCGGAGTGCAGGATACAGAGGAGATTTACATATAGAAACGAAAGAAGTTTTTATAGGAATAAGTGCGCTAAAACAGGAAAAGATCTTATTTCATGTTTTTCTCCACAATCTGGAATTGTGGTTTATAATAGAGATATTTGGTGGTCTGATGATTGGGACGCTTTGAATTTCGGTATAGAATTGGATTTTAAAAACACTTTTTTAAAGCAATTTAAAGATTTAATGCTTCATGTGCCAATGCCAGCTTTGTTTAACGGGAGATCAATAAACAGCAATTTTTGCAATCATATAGGAGATTTTAAAAACGGTTATTTAGTTTCCGCGTCGTGGGATGGGGAGAATATAATGTATTCATCCAGATGTAACCAATCAAAAGATTCAGCGGATAATTTTGCGGTTATTAATTGTGAGCTTTGTTATGAGGATATAAGTTCCGCGAAATTATATTCAACCTTTTTTGCTCAAGATTCCGAAAATTGCAACAATTGTTCGTTTATTTATGATTGCAAAGGCTGTTCAAATGTTTTTGGATCAGTGGGTTTGAGAAATAAGCAATACCATATTTTTAACGAACCCTATTTAAAAGAAGAATATTTTAATAAATTGGAACAATTTAATATAGGTCATTTTAAATTTTTAAAAGAAATTAAAAATAAATTTAATGAATTAAAATTAAAAGCATTAAGAAAATCGGCGAATATTTCACATTCTCAAAAAATTACAGGTGATGCGGTTAACAATAGTTTTAATTGCTTGAATTGTTTTGATGTTGTGGGAAATGTGAGGGATTGTAAATTTGTTATGAACGCGTTGGATTTACGAGATAGCTATGATGGTTATGGCGTTGGAGTAAATGGAGAAATGTTATATGAAGTTATTGATACAGGAGTTCAGGCTTCACGATTAATGTTTGGTGTTGTTATATGGGGAGGACAGGATGTCTATTACTCTTATAATTGTCACAATTCCTCTAACCTCTTTGGCTGCATCGGCCTTCGCAACAAGCAATACTGCATCTTGAATAAACAATATAGTAAAGAAGAATACGAAAAATTGGTGCCGAAAATTATCAAGCATATGAATGATATGCCCTATATCTCAAAAAGGCATCCTTCGACAAGCTCAGGACAAGTAGTTTACAAATACGGTGAATTCTTTCCTCCGGAATTAAGTCCGTTTGCGTATAACGAAACAATAGCTCAAGAATATTTCCCTCTGACTAAAGAACAGGCAATAGAACAGGGCTATAACTGGAAAGACCCGGAGGTTAGAAATTTTCAATTTTCAATTTTAAATTCTCAATTACCCGACAATATTAAAGATGTCAAAGACGATATTTTTAATCAAATTATAGAATGTCAGCATAAAGGAACTTGCAACGAGCAGTGTACAGAAGCCTTCAAAATCATTCCTCAGGAACTGGAATTCTACCGTAAAATGAATCTTCCTTTACCTAGATTGTGCCCCAATTGTCGCCATTACCAGAGAATCAAACAGAGAAATCCTTTAAAATTATGGAAAAGAAAATGCCAATGCGCTGGAGAAAAATCAGAAAACAATATCTATCAAAACACCATTACCCATACTCACGGAACAGAACCCTGCCTCAATGAATTTGAAACCACTTACAGCCCAGATAGACAAGAAATTGTGTATTGCGAACAATGCTATCAACAGGAGGTTGTTTGAGGTAAAGTGCTATAATAAAAAGTAAATGACAGATAAAGTTAAAATAATTAAATACGCATCGCCGCCTTCGGATTTGCCGATTTACGGACAAGTTGACCCTCAAGAGGTTTGTTTTTTCGGTCGCACCAACTACGAATCAGAATTTGAAAGCAAAAGATATGTTTTTGGAATTAAAAGGAATGACCGCAGACGCCATTTCTACATTATTGGGAAATCCGGAGTGGGGAAGTCAAAAATGCTTGAATTAATGATTAGGCAAGATATTAATTATGGCCATGGATTATGTTTAATGGACCCGCACGGCGATATTATAGAAGATATTCTTAATTTTATTCCGGAAAACAGAATAAAGGATGTTGTTTTAATTGACCCGTCTGACACAAATTGGCCGGTTTCATTTAATCCTTTGCAAAATGTGGAGCCGGAAATGAAACATCAAGTAACGCAAGGGTTAATTGAAGTTTTAAAAAAACAATTTGGCGCTAATTGGACGCCGCGATTGGAGCACGTTTTTAGATTTACTTGTTTGGCGTTACTTGATTATCCAGACGCAACTATGCATGGAATGTTGAAATTGCTTAATGATAGAAATTATCGCCAAAAAGTTGTGGAATATATCCAAGACGAAATGGTTAAAAGATTTTGGGCGATTGAATTTGCCGATTGGTCGGAAAAATTTGACACCGAAGCCATTATTCCCTTAGTTAATAAACTTGGTCAGTTTTTATCCAATCCATTATTGCGTTATATCTTCGGTCAAAAAGAAAATAAAGTTGACCTTGAAAAAATAATGAATGAGCAGAAAATTCTGCTTATAAATTTATCAAAAGGGAAATTAGGAGAAGAAAATTCCAGTTTTTTTGGCTCAATGTTTGTGACAAAAATTTATCAAGCCGGCACGGCAAGGTCGGCAATTAAAGAAAGAGAAAGAAAAGATTTTTATTTTTATGTTGATGAATTTTACAACGTGGTAACGGATACTTTTATCAATATTCTTACTGAGGCGAGAAAATACGGCTTGGCTTTAATAGTGGCGCATCAGTATCGCGCTCAGCTTCAGCCGCAAATAATGGCGACTTTTTTGGGCAATGTGGCGACAATGGTAATTTTTCGGCTTGGCGGCGATGACGCGCTTGTTTTTGAAAAAGAAATGACGCCGGTTTTCAAGGCAAAAGACATGATAAATCTGGGAATGCAGGAATTTTACATTAAAATGACCATTGACGGCGGCACTGCTGACCCGTTTTCCGCTGAAACTTTAAAAATTTTACCGCCAACGCATCCGTCTTATAAAGATAAAATCATTGAATACAATCGTCAAATTTATTGTTCGTCAATTGAAGAAGTAAAAAGAAAAATTGCGGAAGAAGAGGGATTGGCTACAAAGCCGTCCTCCGCCGGAAACTCCGATGCTCCAATTTCAAAGGTCGAAAATAAATCTTCCACGGAAATTTCATTGCCGTCGGAAGAGCCAATAGTGTAATAATATGGTATTTATCCACGTTACATATTCCGATGAAGAAGAAGCAAAAAAAGTAAGCAAACTTATTCTTGAAAAAGGATTGGCAGGCACGGTTGATTTATCAAGAGTAAATTTTTTATATCAGGGAGATGAAGGGGTGGTCAGCCAGCCGGGCATAACTGTTTTAATAAAAACCGTAGAAGCCAAAGTGCAGGAGATTGAAAATTTAATTCACGAACAAAATCATCAAAAAATACTTCCTTGCATAGCCGTAATCAATATTTTTAGAGTTAATAAGGAATACAAGGAGTGGTTGCAGACGTGTATTAAATAAAATATCCGAATAATTTTTATGTCCAAAACCCCACAATTTGATAAAGCGTTGGGTGAGATTTTAGATAATCTTCAACCCCACAGTAAAACTTGCAAACAATGCAGTGTTAATTTTGATATCTTTATTGAAGATATTGAGATGTATAAAAAACTGCAAGTGCCGGCGCCGACTTTTTGTCCGGAGTGCAGGTTGATACGAAGAATGACCTTCAAAAATGAAAGAACTTTTTATAAAAGGAAATGCGATTTATGTGATAAATTAATAATAGCTGTTTATCCCCAGAATACTTCTTTTCCTGTTTATTGTCCGTCTTGTTGGTTGTCGGATAAATGGAATGCTTTAGATTATGGCAGGGATTATGATTTTTCTAAGCCGTTTTTTGAACAATTTAGAGAATTATTAAATAAAATTCCAAGGATAAGTTTATTAATAGATTATTTACGCAGTATAAATAGCGAATACACTAATTATACCGGTCCGTTAAAAAATTGTTATTTAGTAATACAAGCCGAAGATAACGAAAATTGCTCTTACTCGTCAATTATAGTGGGATCTCAGGATTCCATGGATTGCTATAGGGTTTTTAATACACAAAAATCTTATGAGCTTTTTAATTGCGAAAATTGTTATAAGTGTTCTTTCTCAATGAATTGTTTGGATTGTATTGATGTTTATTTCTCAAAAAATCTTAAAAACTGTCAAAATTGTTTTAGTTGTACAAATTTAAGGCATAAAAATTATCATATTTTTAATAAGCCATATTCAAAAGAAGAATATTCTAAATTTATTGAAAATTTAAATTTTAAGTCTTTTAAAATAATTAGAGAATATAAAAAAAAGTCAGAAGATTTTTGGTTAAATTCTATAAATAAGCCCAATACTAATGGACTCTTAAATTTAAATGTTTCCGGCGATTATATTTCTAATAGTAAAAATATTTTTTATTCATTTGATATTGTTGGAGGAGAAAATTTAAAATATTGTTTTCAGGCGCATATGCCGATTAGTAAAGATTGTTATGATTATGGCGATTGGGGAAATAATGCTTCTTTAATGTATGAATCAATTAATTGTGGAGAAAATATTAGCAATACAAAATTTTCTTTTGGTTCATGGATAGGTGATTATTTACAATATTGCGATACAGTCGTTTCATCTGATTATATGTTTGGATGCAGTATGGTGCGAAAAGGTAAATACTGCATTCTCAACAAACAATATACCAAGGAATCCTTCGACAAGCTCAGGACTCAAATCATAGAACATATGAATTCTATGCCGTATGTGGACAAAAAAGGTAGGATATACAAATATGGAGAATTTTTCCCGCCGGAATTAAGTCCGTTTGCGTATAATGAAACCATAGCCCAAGAATATTTCCCCTTGACCAAAGAACAAGCCATAGAACAAGGATATAGCTGGAAAGACCCGGAAGAAAGGAACATACCAATAACTATAAAATCAGATCAACTCCCTGATCATATAAAGGATGTTAAAGATGATATATTAAACCAAGTTATTCAATGCGCGAACAACTCCGACGCCCAAAGGGGTCGGAGCCCCGACCAAGATGCGTCGGGGTGCACAACTGCCTTCAAAATCATCCCCCAAGAACTGGAATTTTACCGTAAAATGAATCTTCCCTTGCCCAGATTATGTCCCAACTGCCGTCATTATCAGAGAATCAAACAAAGAAACCCTTTCAAATTATGGAAAAGAAAGTGCCAATGTAATGGCACTAAATCAGACAACGGAGTTTATCAAAACACCATTACTCATACTCACGGAACAGAACCCTGTCGCAATGAGTTTGAAACTACCTATGCACCCGAGAGAAAAGAGATAGTATACTGCGAGAAGTGTTATCAAGCGGAGGTTGCGTAAAATTTAAGAATATATTATTATTTATTAAATGGAAAAATATTATTATATTTCCGCGATAATTAAATATCTGACCGGTTTGTTAGAAATTGTTTTGGGCGTTAGAGTAGTTTTGAAATTTTTAGCAGCCAGCTCAAAAGCGCTTATCGTGGAATTGCTTTATAAAATAACCGATTTTATAGCGGCGCCGTTTAAATTCATATTTCCAAATGTTTATCTTGAGAAGGGAATAATTGATTTTACAACTCTTTCGGCAATGGCGGGATATTTTATTTTAGTGTTGGTGATATTAAAACTTTTACGCCTGATTTTAATCAGGCCGATAAGCGATAAGCCGAATATTCCTCCGCAAATTAGGCCTAAATTTTAAGCTCCTTCTATCGCTTTCTTAATGGCATCTTTTAATTCTTCTATTTGATTTTCGTTTATTGATTTTTTGGCGAATTCTTTTATTGCCGGTTCTTTTTGTTCCGGCGATTTTTTTACCCCGTTAGAAATCGCGTCCCGCTGAGCGGGACTATTTCTAACGGGGTTTACCAAATCAGGTTTTTTCAATTCTTCCAAAGAAATTTCTTTTTTTAATGGCGCTTTAACCTCTCCAAAAGTTTTTCGCCGTGGCGGTTCAAATTCTATGCCGATTTCTCCCAAATGCCCGGCATGCGTAAATTTTTTAAAACCCTCTCTTCCAAAAGCCGGTCTGGTTCCTCTAATTTCCCGCCCTTCATTTTTTTCGCCACCGAATTTTCTTTCTATTATTGGTCTTTCTGTTGCTAATCCGCTCCATCTGGAAATTTCTTCTTCAACCTCGCGTTTTGGCTTAGAGTACAATTTACGCGACATTTCAATAACCTCTTCGTGATTATTGTCGAGCGTCGTTACGGCAAGAGGTGGTAGCGTGTTGGCAGAGAATGGCCGGCTGGTAACGCCATCAACCATAAGTTTTAAATAAATCTGGCGATTGGGCAGATTAACAACGTCTTCAATGGTAAATTCCGGTTCCAGTTCTTTTTCCAGAAAATCCGCGTCCGTGGCGCCGATGCGAAAAATTATCATTGTTCCGACGTTGCCGAAAATGGCGTCTCGTACAACAGTTGAATCTTTAGTCGCCAGTTGACCGATGTATTGGTGTGCAATAATCAAATTTAACCGATATTTTCTTGCCTCAGAAAGGATATTGGCGAATGAGTCGGTAACGAAATTTTGGAATTCGTCAACATAAAGATAAAAATCTTTTCTTTCGGATTCCGGGATTCTTACTCTTTCCATTGCCGCCAATTGGATTTTTGTGATAATCATCGCTCCCAGAAGCGCGGCGTTGTCTTCTCCAATTCTTCCTTTTGAAAGATTAACCAAAAGGATTTTTTCGTTATTCATTATTTCGGGAATATTGATAGTGCTTTTCGGCTGACCGACTATATTTCTGATGAGTGAAGTTGAAAGAAATTGCCCGACTTTGTTTTGAATAGGGACAATGGCTTCATTTCGGAATTGGTCGCGCCATGTTTCGTATTCATTTATCCAGAATGATTTTACCACCGGGTCTTTAATATTGGCGATAATTCGCTGGCGATAATCTTTATCAACAAGAATTCTCGGTATGCCCAAAAGCGTGGTGCCGGGCGTATCTATTAAAGCTAAAACACAGTTACTTAAAATGTACTCCATTCTGGCTGACCAGACATTCGCCCAGATTTTGGTGAAAATCGCCATTAAATCCGAAGACACCAAGTGTTTGTATTTCGGGTCAGAGACTTCCAATACGTTAAATCCTATCGGATGTTCGGCGTCTATCGGGTTGAAATAAACAACATCCTTAAGCCGTTCTTTGGGAATTCTTTTCATAACTGTTTCAACGAATTCGCCGTGCGGGTCCACAATGCAAACTCCCCGGCCATTAATAATGTCTTGAAGAGCCACGTTAAAAAGCATAGTGGTTTTACCGGTGCCGGTTTTTCCGATGACGTACATATGCTGGCGGCGGTCAACGGTTTTGATGCCAAAAGAGCGGTCCTTATTGCGGAAGTTTGTTTTGGCGAATACGGTGATGTCTTTGATATTTTCCATTATTTTTAGCGCGGGGTTTGTATTTATTCTTAAATATTATATAATATTTATTTAAATTATTAAAGATATATCTTTTAGGCATATTAATTTAATAAAATGAGTACGGAAAAACAATATATTGAAATTAAGTCTCAGGAAGAGGGTAAATTTAAAAAAGATTTAGAAAAAAGAGACGATTCAGAGGCCCAAAGAATGGTTCGTTTTTTAAATTATTCTGATTTAACGCGCGATGAATCAAACCCTTTGTCTGAACTTGTAAGGCGCATTAAAAATATCAGCCATTTTTCTGATTTTGATGAAATTAAAACTCCGGAAATAGTTTCGGCGGATATTTGTTTTGATTTATTTAATTTCCCGGCTGACCACCCGGCAAGAAATCGTTCAGATACATATTATGTTGATGACAAACATATTTTACGAACTCATACAACGATAATGTGGTATTACTATTTAAATTCAAAAATAGTCAAAGAAAGAATTAAAAATAAACTTTCAATGGGCGCGCTTTCTTATGGGAAAGTTTATCGCAAAGACGAAATAGATAGAAATCACATGAATGTTTTTCATCAGATTGACGGCTGGTATCTTTCTCCGAAATCTAAAGAGATTATTACCATTAATAATTTGAAATCGGTTTTAACTGAAATTGCTCGGGCTATTTTCAGTAAAGAAATAAAATTTAGATTTAACATTGATAAATTTCCGTATACTGATCCAAGTTGCGAAATGGAAATAGAAGTAGGAGGCCGATGGGTGGAAGTTTTAGGTTCTGGCATTGTCCACCCTGATGTTCTTAGAAATTTAGGAGTTGACCCAAATGAATACAATGGCTGGGCTTTTGGTTTTGGCTTGGAAAGACTGGCGATAATAAGCATGAGTTTGCCCGATATCCGCTTACTTTGGTCCAATAATCCAAAAATAAAAAAACAGCTTCAGTTGGGGAATAAATATGTTTCGATAAGTAAATATCCTTCAATAACAAGAGATATTTCTTTTGTGGTTGATAATAATTTTATTCCTAATAATTATTTTGATTTAATAAGGGATATCGGCGGAAATTTAGTGGAGGAAGTGAAATTAATTGATAAATATGAAAATGCTGAAAAATTCGGAGGAAAAAATAAAATCAGTTATACTTATCGCATAGTTTATCAAAGTAATGACAAGACTTTGACCTCGTTGGAAGTTGACGAAATTCAGAAAAAAATTTACCATCAAACAGCAAATCAGTTTAACGCGCAGCTTAGATAAAATAAGATGTAATTTGGTCCTATCGTCTAGTTCGGTCCAGGACATCAGGTTTTCATCCTGAAAACACGGGTTCAAATCCCGTTGGGACTACGAAGGTTAATTTACCGATTGTTTTTTAGATCAATATATTATATATTGATTATATGAAAAAATATAAAAATACTTTACAAAAAGGGTCAGTTCGCTACCTTGTTTTTAAAGAAGGTAATGTTTGGTACGCGGTTGGTCTTGAATTTAATATAGTGGAATCGGGCGATACTCCTCAAGAAGCGATTTTATTGTTATTTGAAGCGTTTTCCGGCTATGTTGAAGCGGCTAAAAAAATAAAATCTCGACCCAGCATTTTAAATCAAGCGACTAATAGCGAATACGAAGAAATGTGGCAAAATAGCCAGGAAAACAAAAAACAAACAAACAATGTTTTTTCTTCGGGGATTCTCAATATGAAGCAAATTTTACAAGGACTTTCAGCGCCAGCGTATTAAACGCGAATTTTTATTGATTATGACGAGAGGATTTTTCAATTGGACAGCAGAAGACGCAGTAAGATTTTTAAAAGAATATAATTTCTTTCATACGTACACTAAGGGCAGTCATATGTTCTATTTTGGCAATTATAGTGGTCAATCTAGACAAGTATGCATTCCTTTTCATGGTAAAAGAGTTTTAAAACCAAGAACATTAAAGGGTATTATCCAACAGTCGGGAATCCCACAAAAAGAATGGATAAAAAATTAATAATGCGTCTGAAAATATGAAAAAATCATTTCCAATATTAGTATTGTTGTTAGTAGTTGTTTTTTCTTTACCCGCTCCTGCTTCAGCCGTAACAAGTGCCGGAATTAAACCCGGAAGCTTTTTCTATTTCTTTGATACCACTTTTGAAAATATAAGTCTTTTCTTTACTTTCAACCCAGAACAAAAAGCCCAAAAAGCGCTGGAGTACGCTGACGAGCGTTTGGCCGAAATAGAATCCGTTGCGGAAGAAAAAAATCCGAACGCAGTTAAAACAGCTATCGCCAACTATGAAAGCAATGTTGCTTTGGCGACGGAAAAATCAAAAGAAGTTAAAGACAAAGGGCAAGCGGAAACTTTGCTCAACTCGATTGTAGACAACAACTCAAGAAATCAAGAGGTGTTAGCCGCCATTTTAATTAAAGTCCCCGAAGAAGCGAAGGAGGCGATCACGCAGGCAATCGAAGCAAGCAGAAAAGGCCAAGAAGAAGCCACGAAACAAATCGCCGAACTGAAAGGTGAAATTGAAAAGTTGAAAAATGAAGTAGCGGAGCTAAAGCAGGAAAAAGATAATCAGCAGGCATCCGAAATAGAAAAACTACAAAATGAAGTTAGTGAATTAAAAAAGAAACCAGCCCAACCTCAAAATCAGCAAAAACAATCCCTGCCACCAGCCGCGACAAATAATGTAGAACATCAAAAAACAACTATATCTCCGTCAGCAAATATCGCGCCACCAAATACTATTTCATGTAATGGTAAATATTGGACACCTTGTCCGGCAGGACAAAGATTTTATTGCCCCTCGACCGGAGACGCCCAGTGCCTCATAGACAATGTTTTTAACCAAAACAATCAAGATAATTCCACACAAAATCAACAGCAAGAAGAAGCGGCTCGCCAAGCCGAATTACAGATGCTACAGAAAGAACAGAATAAAACAAATCAGGTTAATTCACTGCTCGCTGAATATCAACAAAAAATAAATGAAATTGACGCACAGATACTAGCTGTCAATCAGAAATACTATAAAGACACAGAAAATCTTAGACAGGAAGGTATATCAGCTTCTGGTATAGCAGGCAGAAAAATTGAGTTAGCACGAGAAGCAAATCGGCAAATAGAACTTTTGCAACTTGAGCAAGAATCCTTAAGAATTCAATATCTTAATAAAATAAATTCAATACAATAATATGAAAAAAATCACAATAATAATTTTTGTAGCAATTATTCTAATCTTGGCATTACCAGTGTTTGCAGAAGCTAAAACAACAAGGGCGAGAGGATATTTTAAAAGCAATGGCACTTATGTCCAGCCATACTATAAAACCTCACCCAATAAAACTAAATTTGATAATTATTCCTCAAAATATAATTACAATCCATTCACCGGTAAAAAAGGAACGGTAGATCCATTTAAGTATAAATTTAAATATTAAAATATGGAAAAAATGCAACTAAGATAAGAAATCCCGACAGATGGATAAATTACTACAAATTTTACAAATTACAGGTCAAATTGGGGGACTCTTTACATTACTTGTAGCCCCCTATCTTTATTTTGAAAACCGAAGGCTTAGACGACTTGCCGCAAGAAAAAATAGAAAAATCGCTCAAGAGGAATTAGAAAAACTAGAAAGAAACGAAGAGGCGGCATTCGAAGAAAAAATGGGCTCGCTCCCAGCAATGTATGGTAGGGTGTTTGAGATAGAAGAATTTGACAAAGCTGAAACACAACGAGAGATTGATATTACAGTTCGAAAGAGAGAAAATTATTTCAATGAAGTTGCTAAATTAAAAGCAGAAATTGAAGAACAAGAGGAAATTGAAAATATGAGCACTTTTCGCGGATTCTTTGGCTTAAAACTCAAAAACGATGTATTATTGGCATTAGTGCCGAAACGAACTTTGATGACGCGTATCCGCGAAAAGTTGAGAAAGTCATTTGCTAAATAGTATTCGGTCCGCTTCGCGGGCGAAAATTTGGCCTCCTGCGAGGGCGTGGCGAAAAAGTTTATAGTTCATCATAATTTTATGAAAATTCTCGCTATTGAGACATCTTGCGACGAAACCGCCATTGCTTTAGTTGAAGCGAAAGGCGGACTTCTAAATCCTAAATTCTATATTCTAAATTCTTTAGTGGCGTCGCAGATTAAAATTCACCGGCCATTCGGCGGAGTGGTGCCGAATTTGGCCAAACGCGAACATCTTAAAAACTTGCCATTACTTTTTAAAAACCTAAAACCTAAAACCCAAAACCTAAAACCTGATATTATTGCCGTTACCGTCGGTCCCGGACTTGAACCGGCGCTTTGGACCGGCATAAATTTCGCGAAAAATCTCAAATCTCAAATCTCAAACCTCAAATCTAATATAATCGGCATTAATCATTTAGAGGGCCATCTCTACTCTTTTTTACTAGAGCAAAAAAGAGTCAATTTTCAATTTTCAATTTCTAATTTTCAAAATTTATTTCCGGCAATCGCGCTTATTATAAGCGGCGGGCATACGATTTTAATTAAAATGAATTCGTTAGTAAAATATAAAAAAATAGGAGAAACGCGCGATGACGCCGCAGGCGAAGCGTTTGATAAAGTCGCAAGATTGTTGAATTTGCCTTATCCCGGCGGTCCGGAAATTGAGAAACTCGCAAAAAAAGGAAATCCCAACGCGATAGATTTTCCGAGACCGATGCTCAACCAAAAAAATTATGATTTTAGTTTCTCGGGCCTTAAAACTTCCATTCTTTATTATTTGCGAGATAATAAAAATGTTAAAATTGAAAATGTAGCCGCCAGTTTTCAACAAGCCACCTTTGATGTTTTAATAAAAAAGACCTTACGCGCCGCAAAAGAATTTAATGCTAAATCAATTATGATTTCAGGGGGCGTGGCATCAAATTTTTCTTTAAAGAAAAATTTGAAATTAAGAATTAAGAATGAAGGATTAAAAATTAACCTTTTTGTTCCAGAAAAAAAATTTTGCGCCGATAACGCCGTAATAATTGCCATTGCCGGATATATAAATTATTTAAGAAAGAAAAACAGGCGATTAACGGCTAACGGGAATTTAAACATATAGAACATGAATATTATCAAGCAACAGGATTGGAAATTGAATTTCGCGGTTTTGTTTTTGGGAGCCGTCGGACTGTCAAGTTTAGCGAGCGCCAAGCCGGATTTATTTTATAAACAACTTTTATTCTGGCTTATCGGCATCGCGTTTGTTTTTTTAATAATTGCTTTTGATTGGCGGTCATTAATTAATTATCGCGGCATTACTTTGGGATTTTATTTTATTATAATAGCGCTTTTAATCGTCACTTATTTTTTCGCGCCGGTTGTCCGTGGAGTTAAAGGATGGCTTATGGTCGGTTCTTTCCAGTTTCAGGCTTCGGAATTCGCCAAGCTCGCGCTGATTATCGTTTTTGCCGGATTTTTTAAGAAAAAACATATTTCCATAGCGAGAGTTTCAAATTTATTGGTTTCATTCGTTTATTTTTTTATTCCGGCTTTACTCGTGGCAATTCAGCCGGATTTCGGAACAGCCATTATTTTATTTTTTATATGGTTTGGATTTCTTTTGGTTTCCGGTTTGCGGCCGAAACATATAATTATTTCTTTATTGATTTTTTTTGTTGTCGCGACTGCGATGTGGTTCAGTGTTTTGAAAGATTATCAAAAAGAAAGAATTGTAGGCGTATTTTTTCCCGAAAGAGACGCGCTGGGAATAAATTACAACGTTATCCAATCAAAAATTGCTATTGGTTCCGCCGGATTTTTCGGCAAAGGTTTTGGGCAGGGGACGCAGGTCCAATTGGGTTTTTTACCCGAAGCCCAGACGGATTTCATATTCGCGGCGTTAATTGAAGAATTCGGGCTAATCAGCGGTTTTTTGGCGATAGCGACTTTTACTATTTTAATATTCAGAATAATCAGAATTGGGGTTGATTCGGAAATTAATTTTAATCGGTTTATTTGCTTGGGATCGGCCATTCTTTTTATTACCCAGTTTATTTTAAACATCGGCTCTAATTTAGGTTTTATGCCGGTTATTGGGGTCACTTTTCCGTTTTTGAGCTATGGCGGTTCCAGTTTATTGACTAATTTGATTATTTTAGGCATTATTCAATCCATCGTTGTCCGCAAATAAGCTATTATTATGAAAACTTTTTTAATAAGTATTTTTATTGTTGGAGCAGTTTTGAT
Organism: uncultured Candidatus Saccharibacteria bacterium; assembly: GCA_964642155.1. Taxonomy (GTDB): domain Bacteria; phylum Patescibacteriota; class Minisyncoccia; order UBA6257; family UBA9933; genus JAJYWO01. Next base: position 37,047 of record CAZXNT010000001.1, on the reverse strand, counting down.
TGGCGTTGGCGTCAATTTTTTTATAATTGGATTACAACCGGCGTTAAAATCGGATAAAGCGCCGGTTATTATTAATATTGCCAAGGGGGACGGTTTTAGCGAAATAACGGATGAACTTTACGCGTCCGGGCTTATCCGGTCAAAAACCGTTTTTAAGATTTATGCGCTTTTAAGCGCCAGCGCGCATCGTTTGCAGAACGGCAGGTATAAATTCAATTCTCCGGTTTCAATTCCGGGATTGGTCAGTATTTTAAAAATCGGCCCAAGGGATATTCCAGTACTGATTTTTCCGGGAATGACTCTTAAAGAAATTGACGATAAGTTGTCGCAAGAGAATATTATCAAAGATGGCGATTTGATAAATTACGGAAAATTTGAAGAATTAAAAAACCGTTATGATTTTTTATCCGAAGCGATTTTGTTGGAGGGATTTTTATTGCCGGATACTTATAATTTCCGCCAGGATTCAAATATTGATTCAGTAATCGAAAAATTTTTGGATAATTTTGAAAATAAGGCAATGGCGGTTATTCGTTTATCGTCAATTATCGGGAATAGCGCGGAAGCTGCTTTGCTTAGTCAAACTATGTGGGGGGTTGACAAAAAAAACAGCGGTGTGTTAAGATTGATAACTATTGCGTCTTATCTGGAAAAGGAAGTTCCCGATAATAATGACCGTCGGATAGTGGTCGGAATTATTGAGAAAAGATTGAAAATCGGAATGCCCGTTCAAATTGACGCTACTATTTTATATAATAAATGTTTCGGAAGATTTTCAGGATGTCCGTTGCTCGTGAAAAATGATTTTAAAAAAGATTCGCCGTACAACACTTATACTAGATTGGGGTTGACTCCGACGCCGATTGCCAATCCAAGTTTGGACGCCATAAAAGCGGTGATTGAAAAAAAGGATTCCGGATACTGGTTTTACCTTTCCGACCCCAAAACTAAAAAAACTATTTTTTCGGAAAATTTGGAAAAACATAATATAAATCGTGCTAAATATTTGTTAAACAACAAATAATCTAAAACATATTCCCGCGAAACCAGAAGGGAGGGATTTTTATTTTTATGGCTAAATTGCAAACTAAAATTTTTTCATCTCATCCGGGCGCTTTAATTAAACAGCCGTTTTTGGCGGAAATTCAACATTCCTCGTGGGATTGGCTTGTTCAAAAAGGAATCAAAGAACTTTTTAATGAAATTTCTCCGATTAAAGATCCAAGTGGCAAAGAATTGGAACTTTATTTCATGGATTATTATTTTGACGAGCCGAAGTATGATGAAGAAACGGCTTGGTCCAAGGATTTAACATTTGAAGCGCCACTAAGAGCCAAAGTTAAATTAGTCAATAATTTTACCAAAGAAACTAAGGAGCAAGAGATTTATATCGGAGATTTTCCGATAATAACTTCCCGCGGAACATTTATAATTAATGGAGTTGAGAGAGTGGTTGTTTCCCAGCTTATTCGTTCGCCGGGAGTTTATTTTACCGCTAAAAATTACCGCGGTCGTAAACTTTTCGGCGCCAAGGTCATTCCCGATCGCGGAAGCTGGCTTGAATTTGAAACCGACCCCGATGGTTTTATCGGAGTAAAAATAGACCGCCATCGTAAAGCCGCAGCTTCGGATTTATTGAAAGTATTCGCTTCAATTGCCAAACAGAAAAAATTTGAAAATAATGATGATGTTATTAAATTCTTTTCCGACATTGACAACGGTCAGATTAAATTCATTGAGACTACCGTTAAAAAAAGCGGCAGTAAGATAATTCAGGATTCTTACGCCGAGGTTTATAAAAGATTAAGACCCGGTGATTTGGCGACTTTTGAAAATGCCAAAAATTTAATAGACGCGATGTTTGAGAGAAAAGACAGATATAATTTGTCTGACCCGGGACGCTTTAAATTCAATCAACGTCTTGATATTAAGGAAAAGAAAGAACCCGTTCTTAACGTTGATGACATAATTTTAATCATTAAGGAAATAATTCGTCTGAATAATAATCCCGCGGCTGAGCCGGACGATATTGACCATTTGGGAAATCGCCGCGTTAAGTCAGTGGGGGAACTTCTTCAAAGCCGATTACGCATAGGTTTTGCGCGTTTGCGCAGAATTGCCACCGATAGAATGTCAACGTTGGATATTAATACTTTAACGCCGGTTCAAATAGTCAATACCAGGCCATTAGTGGCGATTGTCAGGGAATTTTTCACCACTTCTCAATTATCCCAATTTATGGACCAGATAAATCCCTTGGCCGAGCTTGAACATAAGCGTTTGCTTTCTTCAATGGGGCCGGGTGGCCTTACAAGAGAGCGCGCCGGTTTTGAAGTGCGCGACGTTCACATTTCCCATTATGGCAGAATTTGTCCGATTCAAACTCCGGAAGGCCAAAATATCGGTTTAATAAACCGGTTGTCAAATTTCGCCAAAATCAATAATCTCGGTTTTTTGGAAACGCCGTACGTCAGAGTTAAAAACGGCAAAATTCAGAATGAAATTGTTTGGTTTGACGCCATTGAAGAAGAAAAATATAAAATCGCTCAAGGAAGCACTAAAATAGAAAATAATAAAATAAAAGACGAAGTTGTGGAAATACGTCATAAAGGAAAGCCGACGGTTTGCCAAAAAGAAGAGGTTGATTTTATTGATGTGGCGCCCAACCAAATGACTAGTATGGCCACTGCTTTGATTCCGTTCTTGGAACATGACGACGCCAACAGAGCGCTTATGGGTTCAAACATGCAACGTCAAGCGGTTCCTTCCATAAAGCCGTCTGTTCCTTTGGTTTCAACCGGTATGGAAGAAAAAGCCGCCGTTGATTCGGGAAGAGCGGTTATCAGCCAGACGGATGGCGCGGTTGTTGAAGTTGACGCTAATAAAATTGTTGTTGAAGATTCTTCTGGAAAGAAAAAAATTTATAATTTTTATAAATTTAAGAGGTCAAATTATTTCACTTGTATTTCGCAGCAACCGTTGGTGGAGAAAGGGCAGAAAGTGAAAAAAGGGGACGTGTTGGCGGACGGCGCTTCCATTGATAACGGCGCGCTGGCCTTAGGACAAAATCTTCTTGTTTCTTTTATCTCATGGGAAGGAGCCAATTTTGAGGATGCCATAATTCTTTCCGAAAGAGTTGTGAGGGACGACTTATTTACTTCCATTCATATAGAAGATTTTTATTGCGATGTTCGCGAGACAAAACTTGGTGCGGAAATGACCAGTTCCGACATTCCCAATGTTTCTGAGGAAAAATTAAAAAACCTTGATGAAGAAGGAATTATTAGAGTTGGCGCTGAAGTAAAAGCAAATGATATTTTAGTGGGGAAAATTTCCCCCAAGGGAGAAGCGGAAGTATCTTCGGAGGAAAAATTATTAAGAGCGATTTTTGGAGAAAAAGCCCGCGATATTAAAGACACTTCGTTGGTTATGCCGCACGGAAAATCCGGACGAGTGGTTGGAGTAAAAATATTTTCGCGCGACCATGGAGATAAACTTGAGCCGGGAATCATTAAAAGAATCCAGGTGGAAGTGGCGCAATTGAGAAAAGTGAGAGCCGGCGATAAATTGGCCGGTCGGCACGGCAATAAAGGCGTTATTTCGCAAATCAGGCCGGTGGAAGATATGCCTTATCTTGAAGATGGCACGCCGGTTGATATTATTTTGAATCCGCTCGGAGTCGCTTCCAGAATGAACTTGGGGCAGATTTTGGAAACACATTTGGGTTTGGCGGCCGGCAAATTGGGTTATCGCGCGGTGTCGCCGATTTTCTGCGGCGCCACGGAAGATGAAATAAAAGATGAGCTTAAAAAAGCCGGTTTTCCGACTGACGGGAAATTAAAAGTTATTGACGGTAGGACGGGAGACGCTTTTCCTGTTCCGGTAACAGTCGGTTATATTTATATAATGAAGCTTAACCATTTGGTTGAAGATAAAATTCACATGAGGTCAATCGGCCCTTATTCTTTAATTACTCAGCAGCCGCTCGGAGGAAAAGCCCAATTTGGAGGGCAGAGATTCGGAGAAATGGAAGTTTGGGCATTAGAAGGATACGGAGCGGCTTATACTCTTCAAGAAATTCTAACGATCAAATCAGATGACGTATTGGGCAGAACCGCCACTTTTGAAGCGATAATCAGAAATGAAAAAATTAAAAATCCGAATACTCCTTCAGCCTTTAATGTTTTATTAAATGAAATTAAAGCGCTGGGGTTGGACATAGAACCAAAGGAGTAAAAAAGTTTCAAAGTTATGGATTTTAAATCATTAAAAATACAAATAGCGTCTCCGGAAAAAATTTTATCATGGTCGCACGGCGAGGTGATAAAACCGGAAACCATTAATTATAGAACCCAGCGTCCGGAACGCGACGGACTTTTTTCCGAGCGCATTTTTGGTCCGACTAAAGATTACGAATGTTATTGCGGCAAATATAAAAAAATCCGCTATAAAGGGATAAAATGCGACAAATGCGGCGTTGATGTTATTAAGTCGTCCGTACGGCGTGAAAGAATGGGACATATTGTTTTAGCGGCTCCGGTGTCCCACATTTGGTTTTTAAAAAGCGTGCCGTCAAGAATCGGTTTGTTTATTGATGCGCCTATTCAAAAATTGGCAAGAGTCATTTATTACGCCGCTTACATCGTAATGTCGGTTAATGAAGATAATAAGAAAGAAATTCTTGAAGAAATAGACAAGGAATTTAAGGCGAGAAAAAAGACAATTGTCAAAGAAAAAAGCAAAGAATTTGAAGAAGAAGCAAAAAAAACCAAAGATCTGCTTGCTTCAATTTCGGTTGGCAAAATTTTAAACGAAGCAGAGTATTTCAGTTTGTCAAAAAAATTCTCTACAGTTTTTGAAGCCGGAAGCGGCGCGGAAACAATCAGAAAAATTTTGGAAAAAATAAATTTGGAAAAAGAAGCGGCAAAAATAGAGAAAGAAATAGAAAGTGGCAGAGATTCAATTCGCCAGAAAAAACTTCTTTATAAGTCAAAGATAATCAATTCATTTATAAAAAATAAAATGCGGCCGGAATGGTTGATATTTACTATTTTGCCTATCTTGCCCCCGGACCTTCGACCGATGGTGGCGCTTGACGGCGGCCGATATGCTACTTCCGACCTCAATGACCTTTATAGAAGAGTGATAAATCGTAATAATCGTTTGAAAAAACTTTTAGAAATCAAAGCGCCGGAAATTATTGTTACTAATGAAAAAAGAATGTTGCAGGAAGCCGTTGATTCTTTAATTGACAATTCCGCTCGTTTTGGCAGTCAGCAACAAATGTCGTCTCAGCGTCGGCCACTTAAATCTTTAGCCGATATCCTTAAGGGAAAAGAAGGTCGTTTTCGTCAAAATTTACTTGGAAAGCGCGTTGATTATTCGGGGCGTTCGGTTATTGTTGTCGGACCGGAATTGCCGCTTGATACTTGCGGTTTACCAAAAAAAATGGCTTTGGAACTTTTTAAGCCGTTTATTATCAGCGAAATAATCAAAAGAGGCATGGCTTATAATATTAGAAATGCCAATCGTTTAATAGATGCCGCCACTTCGGAAATTTGGGGAATTTTAGAAGAAGTTATAAAAGATAAAAAAGTTTTGCTTAATAGGGCGCCCACTTTGCACCGTTTGGGTATTCAGGCGTTTAAAGTCGTTTTAATCGAAGATTTGGCGATTAGAATTCCGCCGATGGTTTGCGCGGCGTTTAATGCTGATTTCGACGGCGACCAAATGGCCGTTCATTTGCCGCTTTCTGAAGAAGCGCAAAAAGAAGCTTCTGAATTAATGCTTGCCTCTCGTAATATTTTAAAGCCGGCGAGCGGCGATCCGGTTGCTCAGCCGACGCAAGACATTGTTTTGGGCTGTTATTTTTTGACGAAGATAAAAGATGAGAATGAGAAAGAAACCAAAAAGATGAAAACTTTTTTTGGCCCGGAAGAAGCGATTATGGCTTGCGAATTCAACAGCGTTAAAATTAATGAATTGATTAAAGTGAGATTGCCGGAAACGGAAGAATTGACAGTCACCAGTGTCGGCAGATTGATTTTCAACAAAATCGTTCCGGAAGATTTTGGATTTGTTAATAAAACAATGGATAAAAAAGAGCTTGGGAAATTACTTTCAGGACTTATAGATAAATACGGATTGGAAGACATCTGGAAAATTTTGGATGAAATCAAGAAATTAGGGTTTAAATATTCGGCTTATTCCGGCGTTAGTTGGGGGATGGATGATTTAATTGTTCCTTTGGAAAAAAATAAAATTGTAAGCGTGGCTGAAAAAGAAGTAAATAATATAAAGGAGCAATTTGAAGAGGGCCTTTTAACCGATTTTGAACGACACGTGAGAATTATCAGCGCTTGGGATAAGGCTAAGGATGAAATCGCCAAGGTGGTGCCGAAAACTCTTGACCCTAACGGCTCGGTTTATTCAATTATTGATTCTGGAAGCCGCGGTTCATGGTCTCAGCCGATTCAAATGATGGGTATGAAAGGATTAGTGGCGAACCCGCAAGGAGAAACGATTGAATTGCCGATCAAGTCGTCTTATAAAGAAGGATTAAGCGTTTTGGAATTTTTTATTAACACGCACGGCGCCAGAAAAGGATTAACCGACACCGCATTGAAAACCGCTCAGGCCGGATATCTAACCAGGCGGTTAGTTGATGTTTCTCAGGATTTGATAATAAGGGAAGAAGATTGCAAAACGACGAAGGGCAGAACTATTGTTCGCAAAGACGGCGATGATTATGGCGTTTCTTTTAGCCAGAGAATTTTTGGGAGAACCAGCTTCAATGACATTAAGGTTGGAAATAAAGTTTTGATTAAGTCAGGAGAAATTATAAGCCGGCAAGCCACTCAAGCAGTTGAAAATTCTTCAATTGATCAAGTGGAAGTAAGGTCTCCTATGGAATGTAAAGCAGCTTCGGGTATTTGTTCAAAATGCTACGGATACGATTTATCAAAAACTCGGCCAATTGAAATCGGCGAAGCAGTCGGCGTGGTAGCGGCTCAATCAATTGGAGAACCGGGAACTCAGCTTACTTTGAGGACATTCCATACCGGAGGCGTGGCGGGTGTTGACATTACGCACGGTTTACAAAGAATCCAGGAATTGTTTGAAGTCCGTATCCCAAAAGGAAAAGCTTATTTGGCGGAAGCGGATGGCGTGATTGAAGATATTGAACAGCGCAAAAATCTTAAAGTGATTTTATTGAAGATCGTTGATAAAAAGAAAAAATCAAAGATTGTTGAATATCCGGTGGCATCGGCGGCTATGATTTTCGTCAAACCGAAAGACAGTGTTTCAATCGGCGACCAGCTTTGCGAGGGAAGCGTTGATTTGCAGGAGCTTTTTAAATTTAAAGGAAAAGAAACGACTGAGCGTTATATTATTAACGAAGTGCAAAGGATTTACGCTTCTGAGGGAAGCGCCATCAACGATAAGCATCTTGAAATAATCGTCAAGCAAATGTTTTCGCGTGTGATGATTAAGGAATCCGGCGACACGAATTTTGTTCCCGGCGAAATAGTGGAAAAAGGCCTTTTAATGGAGGCCAACAGAGAAATGAAAAAGAAAGGCAAGAATCCGTCTTTGGCAAAACAGCTTTTAATGGGAATTACAAAAGTCTCTCTCACCACTGCCAGCTTTTTATCAGCGGCGTCTTTTCAGGAAACGGCGCGCGTGCTTGTTGCCGCTGCCTGTGAAAGTAAGGAAGATAAACTAAAAGGCTTAAAAGAAAACGTTATTATCGGCAGATTAATTCCGGCAGGAACAGGGATAAAGAAAGAGATATAACGCAAGAAAAAAATTTTTCTTCAACCCGCTCACACCCAGCACATAACTTGTTATGTGCTGGGTTGCGCTTCCGTTTAGGTTTCAGAAAAATTTTTTTCTTGCGTTTAATATAGTAATATTGTTGGTTTTTTGCCTTCAACTTGGATTTTTGTCAGTTTTAATTTCCCATTGCTGATTTTCGCTTCTAGAAGTTTTACACGCTTATTATCCATAAAAGTGAAAGTTCCGGGTTCTGGATTAAGGGCCCAGATTTTTCTTTCTATTTCAAGTGCGATTTTCCCGCCTTCATTTTTTGCTTCTTCTAAGTCATCGGGTTTTATAAAAGCGTCTTCGGTTGAGAATTTTTTGGTGTAAGTGGATTGAGATTCGTTTTGCGCCGCCGCGTTTTTTATTTTTTCTTCAATATCCGGCAGGGTTTCAATTAGTAAATCCGCGCTTAATTCCGCCAGTTTCCGCATTAATGTTTCATAATTCCATTCTGAATTCTGAATTCTGAATTCTGAATTCGCTATAATAGCGCCGTGGTCAATTTTTTCGTCCATTAAATAAAGCGTTGTTCCGGTGATTTTATCGCCGTTTAAGATTGCGGTTTGAATAGGAGTGGCGCCCCGCGAGCGGGGCAAAAGCGAGGGATGGACGCCGATTGTTCCAAACCGCGGGATTTCCAAAATTTCTTTTGGGATTATTTGGCTATATGCCGCTACTACGAAAAAATCAGGCCTAAAAGATTTAAGATTTAAGATGTATGATTTAAGATTTTCTGGTTGTAAAATTTGTATTTTATTCTTAATTCCTAAATCATAATTCATAACTCTCGTTTTTACCGGCGGAGGCGTGATTATTTTTTTCCTGCCAACCGGTTTGTCGGGATTACAAATAACAGTCGAGGGAATATAGCCGGCTTTGATAAGTTTTTCTAAAATAATCGCCGCAAATTCCGGTGTTCCAAAAAATACAAATTTCATATTTCTATTTTCTTAATATTTTTTGCTTTATCAATAAATAAAATCCCATTAAGGTGGTCTGTTTCGTGTTGGAAAACTCTGGCAGTCAGCCCGTCGGCTTTGATTTTTATTTTGCGGCCATTTTTGTCAAAATCAATTATAGTAATTTTTTTCGGTCGCTCCACTTCGCCGAGAACTCCGGGAACGCTTAAACAACCCTCTTCAATTACTTCTGTTTGTTTGGAAAATTTTATTATTTCCGGATTGAAAATCGCGTAGAATTTCGCTTCGTCGGGAGAAGGTATGATGATTTTATTTCTTTCGTCCCGTTTCAAAGGTTTTTTCGGAATTAAAGCGACAAACATTTTTAAATTCAAGCCGACTTGATTTGCCGAAAGTCCGATGCCGTTAGCTTGGAGCATTATTTCCTTCATCTTTTTAATCAATTCGTTTATTTCTTTTTTAGTAAACATTTGGAAGTCAAAATCCGCGGTTTTCCGCCACAAAAATTTCTCTTCTTTTTTATTGTCTATTGTTAAAATTTTCATTGTATGTATAATAATATTAACGCAAATAAGCGTTAAAATCCATAGATTAGGTACAGTTCTCTAAAATTAAAAATAAAAAATCAGAATTGAGCTATCAAAAACTAGCAGAAAAGGAGGATTTATGGAACTTTGTAAGATGGCTTTCAGTAAAAAACCATACGTTCATAAGCTTGTTTATAAGGTTACTAGCATACAAACGCTGATAACTGCTGCCTGCGGAGCTGATTTGGGAATTTATGTGGCAAGAGGTAATGGTGAAAAAAAAGACATTACTTGCAAAAAGTGCCAATCAGTAACAGTAACGTAAATAAAATGCTGGAGCCCCAACTCCCGCCCAATTCTAATTTTTAAAATTAAGGAGGTGTTTATGCTAGTCAAAAAGATTAGAGGGAGAAATCTATGAAAAAGTTTTAAAACTGCATAACTCAAAAGCGAGAAGATGTCCAATTTCTCGCTTTTTTATTTTTTCCGGGAAAATCGTAATTCTGTCTTTATTCCCTTTTGCGCCTTTCAGATGAATCGCCAGTTCCTCCAAGTCAATATCTTTTATTTTTAGATTTATCGTTTCGCTTACCCGCAGTCCGGAAACGTAAGCGAGAGAAATTAAAAGCCGGTGCTTCGCGTTCGCGACTCCGCCTATTATAAGATGAATTTCGCTTCTTGAAAGGACAACAGGTAATTTGCTGGCGGTTTTCGCGAATTTAAGATTAAATGGTCTTTGGGCTATAATTTCTCAATTTTAATTCGTTTTCGACTTGTTTTAAATATTTTCCAATGATATTATTTAATCAGTCGATAACATTAATTAAATTTTATGATGACTTCGGATAAAATGCGTTTACGCACATTATCCGAAAACACGTCGTCTTTAAACGAGTTAAGTGAAAAATTTTTTAGATTTATTTATATGACATGTAAATTTTGTCATAGGGATAATAAAAATCTAGTAATAAAAGAGTATGATTACTGGACTTCAGAGCTTTGTAATAACCAAGCCTATCTTGGTCGTTGTTTGGTTATATTAAAAAGACACACGGAAGACCTGTTTGACATTACCAAGGATGAAGCCGAAGAGCTTTTTAATATCAGTAAAAGTACAAGAGATTCCCTTGTTGAAATTTTCAAACCCGATCTTTTTAATTACGGCTCTTTGGGTAATTTCATTAAACATGTGCATTTGCATATTATTCCTCGATATTCTAAGCCCAGATTATTTAATGGAATGGAATTTGTTGATGCGAAATGGGGCGATTTTTATTATCCCTATGACAAAAACTTTAAAACATCAGATGCTATACTAGCAAATATAGTTGATAAGATACAAGGAGATATAAATAAATCTAAAAAATAGTATCGCCTAACACGGCATATCTGGTTTCGCTACGCTACACCCAAATTGCTACGTAACTTCCGATATGCCGAAACGTTAAGTGAAATAAATAAATTCTTTTGCTCTGCTGAATAAAAATTATTCGGGCAAATTGTATTTTTTATTGATTGATAATATGGACAAAGAATCACTGCCAAAAATACCAGAAACAACGTCGAATGATGCGGACAGATTTAAAAAATTATCCAATAATTACGGAGAATTTTTTACTGAAGTATTTGCTGAGCAAGGTTTAGATTACAAACAATTTGAAGAATCGGTTTTTGATAGTGCAAGAAAACTGCAACCAAATTTTAAACGTATGCCGATTCTTGATATCGGTATCGGAGACGGAGAAACAAGCGCATTCTTTGTAAATGCGGGATGTAAAAAAATTGTTGGGATTGATTTGAATCCAGAAATGCTAAAAGCGGCAAGAGAAAAACTTGGAGACTCAATACAACTAATTGAAATGGATGCAACAAAAATGGGATTTAACACAGGCGAGTTTCCAATTATCGTAACCGGAGCTACAATCCATAATATTCCCAAAGAAGCTCGCAAACTTTTCTGGAAGGAGCTGTTAAGATTGTCTCCGGATTTATTTATTAGTGCTGAAAAAATTGCCGATCCTGACCCGGAAAAACATAAACAACTATATGATAGCGAAGTTAGTGCGATCAAAAAAGTTTATGGCGAAAAACATGGTTTACATGACGCAGAAAAAGAATGGTTGGATCATTATGAATACGACGAACGTGAGAGATTGGATATAAATGAGATTGTCGAGAATATAGGCGCAGAATATAACATTGAAATTATTAAAGAAGTTGGAATGTATAAGACTATCGTGGCGAAAAAAAGGAATAAAAAATGAAATTTGCCCCGATTTACTTTCATTTTCAGCAAGTCTAAAAACTTGCTATAATGTGTTTATGGAAAAAACACAGAATCTAACCAATCATATCGCCATTTTCAAAGGCAAAAAAATTCGAAGAACTATTTTTAATAAAGAATGGTATTTTTCGGTTGTGGATGTGATTAAAGCGCTAACCGATAGTCCGGCGCCAAGACAGTATTGGGGAGTGCTAAAAAGTCGAGAATTTCAGTTGTTAACAGTTTGTTTACAACTGAAATTAGAGGCTTCTGACGGGAAAAAATACGAAACTGATTGCGCCAATACCGAAGGGATGTTTCGCATAATCCAATCAATTCCCTCGCCTAAGGCCGAACCGTTGAAACGTTGGTTGGCAAAAGTCGGTTACGAACGCATACAAGAAATTGAAAATCCCGAACTAGCAACAAAAAGAACAAAATTACTCTACAAACTCAAAGGTTATCCCGAGGATTGGATTGAAAAGCGAATGCGAGGTATTGCCATTCGTGAAGAACTGACTGATGAATGGAAAAAACGGGGCGCGGAAAATGATAGAGATTACGAAATATTGACCGCCGAAATTTCCCAAGCGGCTTTCGGAATAAAACCGAATGAATACAAGAAACTAAAAGGACTGAAACGAGAAAATTTGCGCGACCATATGGACGACTTTGAATTGATTTTAACTATGCTTGGCGAAAGAACAACAACCGAAATCCACCGCACTAAAGATTCAAAAGGAATACCGCGGCTCAAAGATGATGCCCGTCTTGGCGGCGAAGTCGCCGGCACGGCCAGAAAGCAAATAGAAAGAAGAATCGGTCGACCAATAGTTTCAAAAAATAATTTTTTGAAAATTAGAGAAATTAAAAGATTAAAAAATTGAAAAATAAAAAATAAATTTGCCCTGATTTATTTTTGCTTAATCAGCAAAAAAGAATTTATTATTACATCGCCTAACAATGTATATCTGGAAAAACTAGCCAATAAAATGGTCAGATTATTGACATATTGTGATTAAAGCATTAAAATAATAAAAAATTATGGAAAATAACATGGAGAAAAGGGAATCATTGGGGAAACTTGAATCAAGGGAAGTGGCAGATTTAGGCACTTATATAGAATTACATAAAAATATTACCTTGCCTAATAATGAAGCTATTGATGAAAATACAAAAAAAGATTTATTAGACAATAAGGGGTCGTTTATTTATTTAGAGACTCGTGGTTGGTTAAAAGAAAACGAGACTGGCGAAAACGATAAAAAATTAAAGTATGTTTTAGAATATATTGATAAAGACGGCAATCTATCTCGCGTAGATATGCTAATAAACGACATCGTTGATTTAAATGAAAAAATAATTAAAAGTAAAGAATATAATATAGATAAACAAAAAGAAATAATTAAGGAGAATCTTTTTAATCTTGGATTTAAAAACTGGTATGAATCCCATAGCGAAGAAGAATTAAAACAGGCGGAAGAAGGGGCAAAAAAGGATGTTAATAATGATAGTAAGGCGGGATATCCTCTTAGTAGAGTGGACAAAATAGAACTAGAAAAGCGTTTTAAAGAATGTGTAAAAGATCGTTTAAATTATTATATCAGAAAACCAAAATTGCAAAAAATTTTAGATGCTCAAAAAGCATATAAAAAAAGATTGGAAGAAACAGAAAAATTGAAAAAAGAAGAAAAATTTGATTTCTGAAAATAAATTTGCCTTAATTATGAAAAATTTTGAAAAAAAAGAAAAAGCAACGGACATGGAATCAGTTTTATTTCTGATTGAACATATCAATAATCCCTGCGAAGACTCGCATGGAAATAATCTAAGAGGTTTCTATATTAGAGAGGCAAAAAGAGCTTTGGATAAAATTCAAGATTCAGCAGCAAAAAAAATACTTGAGGATGTTATACAAAAATATTCAGAATAATGTAATTGACAACTTTTATTTTTTAAATATTATTTAAATATGAATAAAGAAAAAATAACAAAACAAGAGTTGGCGGAAATTATTGGAAAAGAAATAGACGTGAAAATTAAGGATGAGGATATAGATGGGGATGCGCTTGTGGAAATAGCTAATGATTTGGAAAAGGAAGGCGTGTCTGGGGGCGACGAACGAAGAACAATGGCGCGTGAAATTTTGCGGAAACGGATGATTGACGAAGAATTGGAAAAACGCTCTATTTAGTTTTTTTATCATTTGCCATTGCCATTGACGGGGTCTTATCCAAAGGCGGGACGATTTGTGGCTTGGAATTTTTAAATAAATACGGGTATGTTTTTTCCAAAACTTTCATAAAATACCCTCCTTTATTTGCTATGTTTTTTCTTTCGGAAACGTCTTTGGCGATTGCCCAAAGATGGTCTCCGGGATGTTTTTTCGCCAGTTTAATATAGAGCGATTTGTGCTTTTCGTCGTTTAGAAGCTGGGAAATTGTAAGTCCGATAAACTGGTAGCTTTTATACACGCGCGATTTTTTCGCGCGTTCTTTCAAAATTTGAAGATAGTCTTTTTCTTGGTTCATTACCGAAATTTTACCACGAATAAGCAATTTTATAAATCTTGACCCAGTAGTGAATTCTGACTATGGCTTTACCCCTTTTTTGTTTATGGGCAAAAAAGGGGTTGATACGATAATTTTATCCGACCCCCCGCATAGCGGGGACGCCGAATTTTTTTTATCACCACATTGACAACAGCGTTATTTTTTTAGTAAGATGTTTAAGTTATGATAAATGGCGCGCAATTACAACCAAATATGGAATTAGCGGAGGAAATAACCACTATTAGTAGTGAAAACAATGAAAAGGAAATTGACGCGGAGATTATTAAAGAAATGATAAAAGCAGGCGTTGTTTATGGCCACAAAAAGACAAAAACAAATCCGAAATTCAAAAAATATATTTTTACCACTCGCAACGGAATGGAGATTATTGATTTAATAAAAACTTTACCGATGATTGATGTTGCGTCCGAGTTTTTAAAAAATCAGATAAAATCCGGAAAAATGGTGTTGTTGGTCGGATTGCAACCAGCCAGTCAGTCGGCTTTGGAAATGATGGCGGAAAAATTTAATTTGCCGCGAGTAAAAAATCATTGGGTTGGCGGCTTATTAACAAACTTTAAGGTGATTTCAGGGCGCATAGAGCACTTCAAAAAGATTCAGGCTGGAATTGAAAAAGGAGAATTTGACAAATATACGAAAAAAGAAAGGGTGATGATTAATAAAGACATTTTTCGAATGAAGAGAATGTTCGGCGGATTGGAAAATCTGACAAGGCCGGTTGAGGCGTTGTTTATAATAGATACGTCTTTAAAGGGGCATATGACTGCCGTGCGGGAAGCTAGAAAAATGAATATCCCGATTATGGCGATTATTGATAGCGATGACAATCCGGATTTTATAAATTATCCGATTCCGGCGAATGACCACGCAAAAATGAGTGTTAATTGGATAATTAATAGAATAATGGAAAGTTTAAAAGTTTAAGAGTTTGAAAGTTTTATTATGATTAATCAAATTCAAAAACTTCGTGGAATTACCAATGCCGGAGTAATGGAATGCAAGAAAGCTTTGGAAGACGCTGGCGGTGATTTTGATAAGGCGGTGTCTTTAATCCACAAGCGTGGCTTGATTAGAGCCGAGAAAAAAGGAGAAAGGACAACTGGCGCCGGATTGCTCCATTCTTACATTCATAATGAAAGGGTGGGAGTTTTATTGGAATTGCGCTGCGAAACCGATTTTGTCGCCAGAAATCCGATGTTTAAAGAATTGGCGCATGATTTGGCGATGCATATCGTGGCGATGAGTCCGGCGGATGTTGATGATTTAATGAAGCAAAATTATGTCAAAGACGACGCTTTGGTTATTGAAAATTTAGTTAAAAGCGTTATCGCGAAACTTGGAGAAAATATAAAGGTGGAAAAATTCTGCCGATACGAACTTTAATTTAGATGTACAACTTTATTCTTCAAATTCTTATAATGCTCAGCTTGGGGGCGATAATTTATTTAATCGCTCGGGCGGCGCCACGCGTGGGCGATATTGAAGAATCTTTTAAAAAAGAAACTTTTCATCAAAGATTGGATAAATTGATAGCTAAAGTGCCGTTTGATAGGATGGACGTTTTTTTCACCGTTAGTCTTGAAAAAACATTGAGAAAAATTAAATTATTGTTGATGAAGTGGGATAATCTATTGACAAGCCATCTTCGGAAGCTCAAAAAGAGCGGTAATGGCGGTGCAAAAGAAGAAAAACAAAATTTATTCGCTTCATTGACGGAAACCGACGAAAATAAAAAGGAAGAATAATACCAGGGATACCCAAGCGGTCAACGGGGGGGGTCTGTAAAACCCCTGGCACAGCCTTCGCAGGTTCGAATCCTGCTCCCTGGACACTTTTGGATATAATAAAAATTCCGCTTTTAAAAGTGGAATTTCTATGTTATTTTTATTGGTAAATGAATTTACAAGAAAAAATTAAACTTATTTCCCGTCGAACGGAAGAAATTCTCACTCCGGATGATTTGGAGTTTTTATTGAAAAGTGGAGAGCCGTTAAAGCATTACATTGGTTTTGAAATTTCCGGAAAAATTCATTTAGGCACCGGTTTGGTTTGTATGCAAAAGGTTAAGGATTTTGCCGATGCCGGAGTAAAAATTCATATTTTTTTAGCTGATTACCACGCTTGGATAAACGATAAGCTCGGCGGCGATTTGGAATCTATTAAAAAAATCGCGGTTAATTATTTTAAAGAAGGATTGATTGTGGCCTATAAATGTCTTGGTGGCAATCCGAAAGATTTGAATTTTATTTTAGCGTCAGAATTTTATTGTAAAAACGACGATTATTGGCTGACGGTTCTTGATGTGGCCAAAAATACGACATTGGCGCGGATGAAAAGAAGCATCACGATTTTGGGAAAAAAAGAAGGCGAGGAGGTTGATTTTGCCAAATTGATGTATCCGGCAATGCAGGTGGCGGATATATTTGCAGGTGGTTTTCATTTTTCTCATGCTGGAACTGACCAGCGGAAAGCCAATGTGATTGCTCGTGATACGGCTTTGCAATTGAAAATTTCCCAATTGAAAATTAACAATAAGCCGATAAAACCGGTGGCAGTGCATACACATTTGCTTGCGGGTTTGAACAAGCCGGCAGTTTGGCCGATACTAGAGAGCTCTAATAAAGGAGAATTGCAGACGTCAATGAAAATGAGCAAGTCCAAGCCGGACAGCGCGGTTTTTATTCATGACAGCGAAGAGGAAATCAGAAGAAAAATCAAAAAAGCGTTTTGTCCGGAAGGCGAAATTGAATTCAATCCGATTATTGATTGGGCAAAATATCTGATTTTCTCGCGAGAAGAAAAAATCATAATAGAGCGCAAGCCAGAACACGGCGGCAATTTGGAAATTCGCGGCATTGACGAATTGAAAAAGATATTTTCCGCCAAAGGCGGATCCACCTCGGGCGGAAAAAATAAAGAGCTCCACCCCGAGGATTTGAAAAAATTCGTAGCGGATTATTTAATTGAATTATTAAAACCAGTAAGGGAGCATTTTGAAAAAGGCGACGGAAAAAAAATGTTGGAAGAATTGGAAGCGTTGATAAAGTAATGCCACCTTAGCTCAGCGGCAGAGCAGCACTTTTGTAAAGTGAAGGTCCCGAGTTCAAATCTCGGAGGTGGCTCAAATATAAATTTATGAAAGATTATCAAAAACAAGTAGATGATTGGATAAAGCAATATAAAATTGGATATTTTAAGCCATTGGAGATTTTGGCGCGTCTTACCGAAGAAACAGGTGAATTGGCGCGCGAAATCAATCATCGATTTGGACCAAAAAAGAAGAAGTCGACGGAAGACTTAAAAGACATAGAAGAAGAAATGGCAGATATTATTTTTACTTTAATATGCCTTGCTAATTCCTTAGATTTAAATATTGATAGAGGATTTAAGTCGGTTATGGATAAATGTTATGGAAGGGATAAGGATAGATGGGAAAAAAAAGAATCAGACTCTGGACTTTTGGACAAAAAAGATTAGAATAAATATTGTCGCCAATAGTAGGCTCATTGCCGATGTAGCTCAGCGGCAGAGGGCGATAGCCCGATGCTTACTGCAAGATGTCTGTTTAAAATGATTAATATGTTTGCCGATGTAGCTCAGCGGCAGAGGGCGATAGCCCGATGCTTACTGCAAGATGTCTGTTTAAAATGATTAATATGTTTGCCGATGTAGCTCAGCGGCAGAGCAACTCCATGGTAAGGAGTAGGTCGGGAGTTCAATTCTCCCCATCGGCTCAGAAATTTATAAATATATGGCGAAATCAAAATTCAGCGAAAATTTAATAAAGTTAAAATGCGCGACTTGCAAGCGGGTGAATTATTATACTCGCAAGAATAAAAAGAAGATTGAAAAAAAACTTGAATTGAAAAAATTTTGTTCTTGGTGCCGCAAATCAACAGCGCATAAAGAAGCAAAGAGGTAATTCTTCGGTTTCTTGGGAGCTTAGTTAAGTGGCATAACAGCGGTCTCCAAAACCGCGGTCGGAGGTCCGATTCCTTCAGCTCCCGCTGGATTTTTTTACAATGTTCTCCCACACTAAAAATATTAATCTTTCGCCGATTAAAACTATTGAACTTTTGGCTTCAAAATCCCCGATGTTGTTTTATTGGCGCAGGAAATTCCTTTTGGAAGCCACCATATTTATGCTAAAATAGCATCATATGCAATACGAAACGAAAAAATTTAATCATCTTTTGGGTTTGGCCGGATTTAGCGATAAATTATTGGAAAATCACTTCACCCTTTATCAGGGTTATGTTAATAATTTTAACAAGCTTGATGAGATATTGGTTACGATGGAAAAAGAAGAAAAATATGGAACTCCGGAGTTTGCGGAATTGAACAGGCGTTTGAGTTGGGAATTCAACGGGATGCGTTTGCATGAATTTTATTTCGGCAATTTAACAAAAGAGCCGCAAAAAATTAACGAGCAATCAGATTTATTAAAAGCTATTATAAAAGAATTCAGTTCTTATGAATTTTGGGAAAAAGATTTTAGGGCAATGGGGGTGATGAGGGGAATCGGCTGGATAATTTTATATTATGATAAGGTGGCAGACAGATTATTTAATGTTTGGGTGAACGAACATGACACGGGACATTTTTCCGGATGCGTTCCGTTATTGGTAATGGATGTTTTTGAACACGCTTATATGCTTGATTATGGTATTAAACGCGTCGATTATATTGAGGCGTTTATAAAGGCGATTAATTGGGATATCGTTGTCGCGAGATTATCAAATGCTTAATCGCAACCATCTTATTCTTTTTTTGATTTTTTTGGCGGTTTTTGATTTTATTGTCTGGAAATCAATAATTCTTAACAAACCAAATAGCGATACGGAAATTTATTTTTTGGATGTCGGGCAAGGGGACAGTGAGTTGGTGATTTTGCCCGGCGGAATTAAAGTTTTAATTGATGCCGGCCCGAATAGTAAGGTTGTTAATGAATTGGAATCAGTTTTGCGGCCAACCGACCGCTATATTGATTTACTTATCCTTTCTCATTCGGAAACAGATCATTTTAACGGCTTTATTGACGTTTTAAAACGTTATCAAATTGGCGCTTTTATTTACAACGGCCGCGCCGGCACGGCGCAATCATGGAAAGAATTGGCGAAAATCGTTGAAGAAAATAAAATACCGGTTTTTGTTTTGGCGCAAGGAGATAAAATAAAAAATCAGGACGATTTTTTTGAAATTCTTTTGCCGAACGCGGATTTCTTACGGAGCAAAGAATTGAATGATACGTCATTGGCGATAAAATTTGTTAATAACGACAGGCAAGCGCAAATAAATATTTTATTCACGGGCGATATAGGAGAGAAAAACGAAAAATATCTGATTAATAATTTTGATATTAAGGCAAATATTTTAAAAGTTGGTCATCACGGCTCAAAATATTCTTCAAGCGATTATTTTTTAAAAGCGGTTAATCCAAAAATATCGGTCATTGAAGTGGGAAAAAATTCTTATGGCCATCCCACAAAAGAAGTTTTGGATAGATTGGCGGCAGTCGGTTCCCAAATTTTCCGTACTGACCAAAACGGAGCTGTAAAATTAACGATTAGCGGAAATGAAATTAACATTTTCAAGAAAAGGTGATAAGCCCCGTTAGAAATCACTAACGCTGTTTTTTTTATATTTATGTATTATAATAATCATAATTGTTTTTCTATAAAGAAATAATAATGTTTACGTTTTATTTCTAACGGGGTAAACTTATTTAACAATGAGGATTTTAATTAAAGAAATTGTAAATAAAGAAAGTGAATTGGTTGAATTAAAGGGATGGGTTAATGTAAGGCGCGACCATGGCAAACTGATTTTTATTGATTTACGGGACAGGAGCGGCATGTGTCAGGTTGTTTTTTTGCCGTCCAGCGCGGCTTACGAAACTGCTAAAGAATTGCGTTCGGAATGGGTTATAAGATTAGTCGGTAAGGTGAGTCGCCGACCGAAGGGGATGGAAAATCCCAAAATTGAAACGGGTGAATTTGAAGTGGTGGTTGATGAATTAACCATATTAAGTCGCGCCGAAGAAATTCCTTTTGACCCGGCAAGCGATATTTCTTTGGAAACTTGCCTTGATTGGCAGCCGTTCGTTTTACGAACTGAAAAAAATAGGAACATTTTTAAAATTCAAGCAGAAATTGTCCGCGCTTTCAGGGATTTTTTGATAAGCAAAGATTTTATAGAAGTACAGGTTCCTAAGATTGTCGCTCAGGCCACTGAGGGAGGGGCTAATGTTTTTAAAATTGATTATTTTGACAATAAGGCTTATCTCGCCCAAAGCCCTCAATTTTATAAGCAAATTATGGTTGGCGTTTTTGAGCGGGTTTTTACAATCGGCAATGTTTATCGCGCCGAAGAACATAGCACCACTAGGCATTTAAATGAATATACGAGCTTGGATTTGGAATTCGGCTTTATTAATGACCATACGGATATAATGGCGCTTGAAAACGAATTGCTTATTTATATTATCAATCACTTGGCAAAAAATTGCGCCAAAGAATTTGAATTTTTTAAAGTTCAATTGCCTGAAATTCCCGAAGCGATTCCGTCTTTAAAATTAAAAGATGCGCAGAAAATTTTAAGCGAAAAATATTCTTTGGATTGTTTAAAAGAACCCGATTTGGACCCGCAAGGCGAACGGATGATTTGCCAGTACGCAAAAGAGAATTTTGATTCTGATTTTATTTTTATTACTCATTACCCGACCGAAAAGCGACCTTTTTATACTTTTCCCGATTCGGCAAATCCGGATTTTACCAGAAGCTTTGATCTTTTGTTCAGGGGGATTGAAATAACTACCGGCGGTCAACGCGTTCACGATTACCAAATACTTGTTGATAATATTAAGAAATGGGGATTAAATCCCGAACATTTCGGTTTTTATTTACAGGCTTTTAAATACGGAATGCCGCCGGAGGGCGGATTGGCAATCGGCTTGGAGCGATTGACGCAAAAATTGCTTAATTTGGATAATATCCGCGAAGCAACGCTTTTCCCGAGGGATATGCATAGAATTGATATTTTGTTGTCAACATTAAAAAATAACCGCGAATAAAATGAATATTTTTTTTCAAAAACTTGTTTTATACGCCAAACTTCCGGAGATGCGGCTTTTTTGGTATTTCTTGCCGTTAGTTTTTGTTATTTTTGCGATTGAAATTTTTTATTTACCGATTTTGGCGCTTTGGTTTTCCGCCGGATTTTTTATTGTTTTAGTGGCAATAATTTTAGTTAATAATCTTCGGCTGGCAAGGTCAAATTTAGAAATAAAAATTGAACGGAATGAATTGACGAGCGTTATCACAACTCTTCGTGACGGCGTTATCGCTTATGATTCTGATTTTAAAATTTTGATTTTTAATCAAGCCGCGGAGCAGATTTTTAATTTAAAGCATGAGAACGTTATTAATATCAGCTTTGCCCCGGAACAGATAAAAGAGCTACAATTCAAACTTTTAAGCCAAATTCTTTTTCCTTCTTTAGCGCCGTCAATAACAAAACGTTCAGAAGCGGGCGCTTATCCGCAGGTGATTGATATTTCTTTTAAAGAGCCAATAATGGAATTTCGAGTGATTACCAATAAAATCATTGACCCAGCCGGTAACCTTTTGGGGTTCGTAAAAATAATCAGGGACCGCACGCGCGAAGTTGAAGTGTTGCGTTCAAAAAGCGAATTTATCGGCGTTGCCACCCATCAATTAAGAACACCTCTCACAGGCATCAATTGGGTTTTGGAAAATTTAGCAAAAGATTCTTTATCTGATGAGCAGAAAAAAATGGTCGGTGTCGGGTTGGAAGCTTCTTCTTATATGCTTAAAGTCGTTAATGATTTATTTGATGTTTTTCAGATAGAAGAAGGGCGTTTTGGCTATAATTTTGAAAAATTAAACATTATTGAATTGGTTGAAAAAATAGTTTCTAAAACCAAGGAAGTGTGCGTCGGACTCGGACTTAAACTTATTTTTCAAAAACCGGATGAGCCGATAGAAATTAACGTCGATTCTCAAAGATTAAGCACTGTGTTATTGAATATTTTGGACAACGCCGTTAAATATAACGTTAAAAACGGAGAGATTATTTTAATTATTGAAAAATTTGCGGATAAGCCCTATATTCAATTCACCATTAAAGATACGGGTATGGGAATTTCCAAGGAAGATATTGATAAATTATTTACCAAGTTTTTTCGGGGGAATAACGCCATTAAAACGATTCCTACGGCTTCCGGACTTGGGCTTTACATCGCTCAAAATATTATTAGGAGGCACGGCGGAAAAATTTGGGTTGAGTCGGAATTGAATCGCGGTAGCATTTTTTATTTCACTTTACCGACTGACCCGAAATTGATTCCGCCGAAAGAAATTATTTACGGGGAAGAATAATCCCTCACCCTTCAAAGATTGAAAAATTAAAGGATGAAGGATTAAAGAGTAAAATAATAGAATTTTAATAAAAATAATAATTTAAAGAATTTTATTTTATTCTTGCTATCCCATAAGATAGCAAGAATAAAATAGATCTTTGAAGGGTGAGGGATGGAGTTTAAAATTTTAAAAAAATCGAAGTGCAGTAAGGCGCGATTGGGGATTTTGAAAACTTCCCACGGCGAAATTGAAACGCCGTTTTTTGTCCCGGTTGCCACACAAGCGGTTGTTAAAACTTTAACCAGCGAGGAAGCCAAAGCCGCTAAGTGCCAGATTTTAATTTCCAATACTTTTCATCTCCATTTAAAGCCAGGAGAAAAATTAGTAAAATCAGCCGGAGGTTTGCATAAATTTATGAATTGGAATAGGCCCTTAATGACGGATTCGGGCGGTTTTCAGGTTTTCAGTTTGGGGTTTGGAAAAGATTTGGGAGTCGGGAAGATATCAAAAACAAACGAGTTGATAAAAGTATTATTGGGTCAGCAGCCTCAAAATATAAAAATTACCGATAATGGAGTTTGGTTTCGTTCGCCGATTAACGGCGAGAAATTATTTATCGGGCCGAAAGAATCAATAAAAATTCAAGAAGCGCTTGGCGCGGATATCATTTTTGTTTTTGACGAATGCACTCCGCCGAACGCAAATTATGAATATACAAAAAAATCTTTGGAAAAAACGCATAGGTGGGCGATAGAATGTTTAAAAATTAAAAAATCACGGCAAGCCATTTTCGGAATTATTCAGGGTGGAAAATTTAAGGATTTAAGAACAGAAAGCGCGAAATTTATCGCCGATTTGCCGTTTGACGGCTTTGGCATTGGCGGAGAATTCGGCGACAGCAAAAATTTAATGATTAAGATGATTAATCGGGTGATTAAAGAATTGCCGGAAAATAAACCGCGCCATCTTTTGGGCATAGGCCATCCGGAAGATATTTTAAAAATCATTAAATCAGGTATAGACACTTTTGATTGCGTTATGCCTACTCATTACGCCAGACACGGAATCGCTTTTATTGATAAGGGCAGATTGGATATGAATAAGTCGGCTTTTCTAAAAGATAAGAATCCTTTGGATAAAAAATGTGGCTGTGATGTTTGCCGAAATTATGGCAGAAACTATATTACTCATCTTTTAAAAGCTAAAGAAATTACCGCTTTGCGGCTTTTGACTTTCCATAATCTTTATTTTTTTAATTCGCTGGTTGAAAAAATCAGGCAAAAAATAAGAAAAGGGGATATATAAAGTTTATATTTTTACGGAATAAAGAGTTTTGTTTTGAATAAAATATAAAAGATTTTCGTTGGTGTTGTAATAATCGCTTTCCGATTCGGCGATAATAGGATATTGGTTTAACGGCGGGCGGTCGTCTATTTCCATAAAATCAACCTTATCGTCGTATTTAATGAATAAATGATAAGAATCTTTATACCAATAAGCGTTTTTAATCAATCCCTCATTTTTTAAACTGAAATTTACAACATCCCCCGTTTTCTTTTTAGCATTTTTATACCACTCTTCAATGAAATAAACGCTTATTTTTCCGTTATTGCCGATAAAAAACAATTTTTTACTATCCGGCGAAAAAGAAAATTTTTTCGCGTTATCCGCTATTTGCCGGAATTTCTTGTCTTTTATGTTAAATATTGATAAGGCACCGGATTTCCCCAGGAAGCCGATTTCAGAACCGGAATCGGAAGTCTCCGTTTTAATAATCACGGGTAAATTTTCAGGCAATTCGGCCAGTTCATTTTCAGTTTTGGTTATTAAATTATATGAATAAACAGCTGGAATTTTTGACTTCACGATATAAATGCTTGAATTATTGGCGAACCACGCTAAGATTTTATTGTTTTTTTCGTTTTGGAAAACAATTTCAATTTGAAGTTTCCTCGTGTCAAAAATATAAAGCCCGTTTACGCTTTTTATAAGCAAGCGGTCGTCATTAAACGGATGAAGCGCGACATTTTCAATCACTTCCGATTTTTTAAGCGAATTATTAAAAGAGGCGTTGATATTAAGCGCCGTAGCCGGTTCATTAAATTTATAAAGATAATATATTTTATTTTGCGGATTTTTAACGATAATTTTTTTGGCGCTTAAAGTAATAATTTCGCCGCCTTTTATTTTTTCAATTGCCGTTATTTTTTCAAATTTTTGCGGAATTAAAATCGTGTCAATTAATTCGGAAACCATTGACGGCTCAACTTTAATATTTTTGAGATATGTCCAATAGCCGTTTTTTTGAATTTCTATTTTATAATTTTTTGGCAGAAGATCGGGGATAAGCGTGCCGCTTCTAATAAGTCCTGATTGGTCGGGAATTATTTTATTGTTTAATTTTATAACAACGTTTTTAGGTGTTGTTTCAATGTATGCGGCGCCGGTTTTTTTTATTCCGAAATTTTCAAAGTCAAATCGCCATCCCTGGGAATAAAAAATTACCCCGATGCTTATGGGGAAAAAAACAAAAAAAAGTCCGTAAAATATAATTCGGCGCGTTTTTAAAGTCATTGCAATTCGCGAATAATTCTTTCTGTCAGTTTATTGATATTGATGTCCGATTTAACTATGTAATCGCTGGCGCCGAGCTCCATTGCTTTTCTAACATTATCTTCTTGCCCCATGTTGGAAAGAACGATTACTTTGGCGTTTTTTGATTGGCCGTCATTTTTTAATTCTTGCAATACTTCAAAGCCGCTTTTTTTCGGCAGAAGCAAATCAAGCAGAATCAAATCATATTTTTCCCTTTTAATCCTTTTTATAGCTTCTTCGCCGTCCAAAGCGGTGCCGACGATAATGCCTCTTTGGCTTAATTTAAAAGCCAGTGCCTCGATTGTCGGCAAATCATCTTCCACTATTAAAATTCTCTTGTTAATTTCCATTTTTTAATTATAGCATTTTATATTGGCAAGGTAAAATAGAAGGTTGTCCCCTTGCTTTCTTCTTTGCCCGATTCGTCGGTCCAGACAGTCGGCGATTTAAACCAAACGCTCCCTTTATTCATTTCAATAAGCGCTTTAACCAACGAAAGGCCTAACCCTGAGCCGTCCGGCACGGCGGTGGAAGCGTTATCCGCCCTATAAAATTTTTGGAAAATTTTATCTTGTTGGTTAGCGGGGATGCCGATACCGTCGTCTTTGACGGAATAAATTATTTTATCTTTATCTTTTTCTATTTTAATTTCTATTTTGCCGTTGTTATTAGTGTAGCGGATACTATTGGAAAGCAAATTTGTCACTATTTGCCGCAACATTGAGACGTCATAATTTATATCCGCCATTATCTCTATCGGAGGAATAAGTTTGACATCAATGTTTTTTTGTTTAAACTGCGACTCAAGTTCTTTAAGTATGTCATTAGTGAAAGCAATAAGTTCTATTTTATTGATTTCTTTTCCTGTTTTTCCGCTTTCAATTCTTGCTAAAGACAAAAGTAAATTAATAACCTCATTTAATTTTAAAGCGCTTCCGTAAACTCTGCTTACAAAACTTTTTTGATTTTCATTTAATGGTCCGACATCTTCAGAATTTAACATTTCTGTGTACCAGCGTATTGACGTAAGGGGGGTTCTTAACTGGTGCGAAGCGATTGAAATAAAACTACTTTTCGCTTCATCAAGGTCTTTTTCCCTGCTTATATCCTGGAAAACAATTATTGCCGCTGTAATGCCATTGCCTCTTAGCGGCGTAATTACCATTTCAATCGGATATTTTTTACCTGATAAATTTTTGTAATAAAAATCATCTTCAATCCTCACCATGATTGTTTCTTCATCCTTAAATGTTTTTGTTATTGGATATTCTTCCGATGCCAACTCTTGGTCTTTTTTAAAAATCGTGAAAATTTTTCTGATGTCTTTATTAAGAGCTTCCGCGGATTTTATTTCCAACAGTTCCTCGGCTTTTTTATTTATTAAAATAATTTCGTATCTGGTGTTGATAACCAATAACCCTTCGCCGATTGATGAAATAATGGCTTGTGATTTATCGCGCTCTTCTTTGAGATTTTTTTCAGATTCTTTTACGTCTTCGAGGATGTTAAAGAGAGCTATTTTTGTCTCCTCCATTCTTTCTTGGCTTTTCTTTCTTTTTTCTTCTATTAATTTTTCTTGAGTAACGTCTTTGGACAAGAATAACATATAATCAACCCCTCCCCTTTCATTTTTTACCGGAATAAATTCGCTCTGGCACCATGTGCTTTTTGACGTTCCGGGAATGTGCTTCATTAAAATATTCTCTTTGATTCCTTTTAGCGCCGCTTCAAATTTTTCTTTAACTTTGTCGCGATAATCCGCGTCAATACAGCTCATATAATCCCATTTTTTTATTTCTTCATCGTTTAATTTTTCCAAAAAATGCTCTTCCCGGCCGTCTTTGTTTATTGATATTAAGTTTCCGTTTTTGTCAAACCATTTGATGCAGAGAGGGGTGGCGTCCAAAAGAGTCTTAAACATTTGTTCATTTTGTTTCGCTTCCAACTCTGCTCTTTTTAGGGCGGTGATATCGCTGGACAAAAATAAAACGGATTTCACTTTGCCGTCTTTATCCTTAATCGGAGAAATTAAGCTTGAACACCACTCGTGTGTGGAGCCCTCCGGCGTGTGTTCAAACTCTAAGGTGCCACTTTCTCCTTTCGTAAACGCGTTTTTAAATTTTTCTATAGCCTCGGCTTGGTATTCTTTTTTAACCGTTCCGACCCAGTCCCATTTGCTTATATCGTCAGTGTCTTTAATAAAATGTTCTTCTCTTCCGCCCTTGTTCAAAAAAATCATTTTTCTGTTTTCGTCAAAAACCTTGATACAGAGAGGGGTGCTTTCTATAAGTTCAGAATATTTTTCTTCGTTTATTTTGGCTTTTATTTCAGATTCTTTCGTCAATTCAAGCAGTTTTTTGTATTTTTCCTTATCCTCCAAAATAACTTTGTAAAAATATTTTATTGTCGCCGCGACAATAAAATAAAACAGCACATAAACCGTTATCACTCCTAAATGATATAAATCGTTAATTTTCTCGGTTAAAAAATAAATGACATATGTTTCGGCGCTTAAAACAATTAAAAAAACCGTAAGTTCGGCAATAGAGCTGAACATAGCTGTGCCTATGACGCTAAGATAAAATATGGGGAATAATCCGCCATGCAGGCCGCTGGTAAAATAAATAATAAGCCCGAATGCCGTCAGATAGAACGCGCTATCAAGAATAAAATGGATTATTTGGGGAAACAACTGCTTTTTTTTCGCAATATCGCTTATTATAAACCAAATCGTTGACAAAATAATAACATACTTTATTTTTCCAAAATTAACATGAATAAGTCTGTCTATGTCTATATGACCATATACTTTCAAGGTGTAAAGAATGATAAAAAAAGCGGTCATGAGCGCGCCGGACGCCAAAAAAATCATAAAAGGAACTCCGGTAGTGTATTTTTTTATAAAATTTATCATTTTGCCTTTATTTTTTCAATTTCTTTTTTTAATTCTATCATTTTCATTTCTCGGCCGACCATCAGGCCTTGAAATCTTTCCAATTCTTTTACTTTTTCTTTAAGCTCTTTTGTTCTTCCTTCCACCATTTTTTCCAAATTACTTTTTAATCCTTCCAATTCGGTCGTTCTCTCAACAACTCTTTTTTCAAGTTCCGTATTCATATTTTTTAATTGTTTTTGCGTTTCTTTCAGACTCATTGTTTTTACTCTCACATCTTCTTCACATTCTTTTACAAATTTTTCTGCCAGCAATCTTTTTTCCGTTTCAGCCCTATTTATTTCCAGCAAAGAAAATCTAATGACTCCGGCCATAATGAAATAAAACAAAACTTCCAGGGATATTAAAAAATCGTTGTATAAATTTATTTCCGTGGCGGTAAAACGATAGATAAAAAATCTGGCTATTCCAAGAGCAATCAAGAAAACGGTGGTTTGCAGATTATTGCCGAAAAACGGGGCCGATACCGCGCCAAGAAAAAAAACAAAACTAAGCCCGCCGGCAATTCCTCCGCTGAAATAGACGATTCCCGTATAGAGAAAAATATAAACGACGCTGTCAATTATAAAATGGACAGTTTTATTCAGGAATCCTCTTTTTTTTGAAATATCGCTTAAGATTATCCATGTGGCTGAAATCAAAAAAATGTATTTCAGTTTTTCAAAATATATATACTCGTTATTTCTGAATAAAAAAGCAAAAGCCGCCATGCCGATTCCGGCGACCGACCATAGAAAAAGAGGCAAACCGGATGTGTATTCAGTTATGAACTTTCTGATTTTTAAAAACATTGCCTATTTATTTTATTCCAAAATGCGAAATTTTCGCACCAGAGCCGTATTGCTCCACCATTCGCTCAAGCCGAGCCATCGGCCCGCTTTTATCTTCATTAAACCCAGCATAAGAAGAGGATACATTATATGTTCGTCTAAAAACGGATTATGTTCCGGCAAAATAAAACCGGCAGTATACATCAAGACATACATCAATATTCCGGAATAAGTGGCGATTCTCATGCCAATGCCGAGTAAAAACGAAATGCCGATGCCCAAGCAACCCGCCATAAATAGCCAATCTATAATCGGGTTTCCCGCTAATCCCTGATAAAAATTAATAAACGGTCCTTTGGCGGCGAATTTAAGAAATCCGAATGTCGGCGAGACGCCGTCAATCCATCCTTTGCCCGCTATCGTGGCGAAACCAAGTCCGAAAACTTTATCAATAAAAGCCCAGAAAAAAATCCAGCCGATTCCTATTCTTAATAATCCCCAAATATATTTTCCTTTTGTTT
The DNA here is from genome assembly GCA_964642155.1 of uncultured Candidatus Saccharibacteria bacterium. GTDB lineage: Bacteria > Patescibacteriota > Minisyncoccia > UBA6257 > UBA9933 > JAJYWO01. The sequence goes on along the minus strand of CAZXNT010000001.1, from coordinate 7,720 downwards.
CTTCCATTTTTTTATTTTCATATTTTTAAACCGACCTTGATTTTAAGTATATCATAATAATCAATTGCGTAAAAGCCAATTTTAAATAATAATATCATTATGAGGTTCATTATTCAAGGCAATAAAAAATTAGAAGGCGAAATTGAAATTAAGGGTTCAAAAAACGCGGCGACTAAAGCACTAATCGCTTCTTTATTAACTGATGAGGAATGCGTTTTGGAAAATTTCCCGCAAATAGGGGACGCGGAAATTACGTTTGACCTTTGCCGCGCTTTTGGTAGCGAAATAAAACAAAGCGGTTCGGTGGTGTCAATTAAAACTCCTTCCATTAAAAGCGCAACGGCTTCGGCCTTAAGCCGAAAAAATAGAATTTCAATTTTAGCGCTTGGCCCGTTATTGGCTCGCGAAGGGAGAGCCGAAGTGCCGGTTTTAGGAGGAGATAAAATCGGCCATCGGCCGGTTGATATTCATTTAAGCGCTTTAAAATCTTTGGGGGCAGAAATTGAAGTTTCGGAAAATTCTTTTATTGCTTCGGTTCCCAATGGATTAAGGGGCGCGAAAATTCATCTTCGTTATCCGTCGGTCGGCGCGACTGAAAATACGATTTTGGCGGCGGTATTAGCCAAAGGAAAAACTACAATTAAAAATGCGGCGATTGAACCGGAAATAATTGACCTTATAAAAATGCTCCAAAACATGGGAGCTATAATCGGCTTGGGAACAGACAGAATGATTTATATAGAAGGAGTTAAAAAATTAAAAGGGGTGAGGCATAAAATTATAACGGATAGAAATGAAGCGGCTTCTTTCGCTTGTTTGGGAGTCGCTGGCGTTAATAATAAAATTAAAATTAAAGGAGCGATTCATGAACATTTAATAACGTTTTTAAACGCTTTGCGGCGAGTTGGCGGGAAATATCGCGTTGAAGACGATGGTATTGTTTTTTGGAGAGGCGACGGCCTTTCGGCGATTGAATTGGAAACAGATACTCACCCGGGATTTATGACAGATTGGCAACAGCCGTTTACTATTTTATTAACGCAGGCGGACGGCGTTTCAGTAATTCATGAAACTGTTTATGAAAATCGTTTCGGTTACATTGAGGACTTGAATTTTATGGGCGCAAACATTAAAGTATTCTCAAAGTGTTTGGGAGAATTGAATTGCCGTTTTAACGGCGAGAACCATCCGCACAGCGCGGTAATTTCCGGACCAACGCCGTTGAGGGGGAGAAATTTAAAAGTTCCGGATTTGCGCGCCGGAATGGCTCATTTGATTGCGACTTTAATCGCCGAAGGCGAATCAACAATAGACGGCGTGGAAGAAATTGACAGGGGATATGAAAAAGTAGATGAAAGATTAAATAAGTTGGGAGCAAGCATAAAAAGAATTTAATCCCTCACCCTTCAAAGATTAAAAATTATTAATATTTAAAAGGAGAAGGATTAAAGAATAGGCAAATAATTTTAATAAAATAATAATTTAAAGAATTTTATTTTACTCTTGCTATCCTATAAGATAGCAAGAGTAAAATAGATCTTTGAAGGGTGAGGGATGTTTATTAGAAAAATCGGTATAGATTTGGGAACGACTAATACAGTTGTTTTTGTTCCGGGACGCGGGTTTATTATTAACGAACCAACCATCGTGGCTTTAAGTATGCCGGAAAATTCAGTTATGGCGGTTGGCAGAGAAGCGAAAGAAATGATTGGCAGAACGCCGGACGATATTAAGCCGTATCAGCCCCTCAGGGATGGCGTTATCGCGGACTATTACATTACTAGGGCAATGTTGAAATATTTTATTTCTTCGGCAATCGGTCAGTTTAATATTATCAGGCCCGATGTAGTTGTTTCCGCTCCGGCCGGTATAACTCAAACGGAAAGAAGGGCGATTATCAACGCGACGAAAGAAGCCGGCGCCAAGGAAGCGTATATTATCAGAGAACCGATTTTAGCGGCTTTGGGCGCGGGTATTCCTATTAACGCCCGTTCTGGAAATATGATTGTTAATATCGGCGGTGGCACGGCGGAGGTGGCGATAATTTCTTTAGGCGGAATTGTCTCCTGGGCAAGCGTGAGGATAGCGGGCAACAAATTTGACCAAGCGATAGCCGACTATTTGAAAAAGAAACATTCGCTGGCGATTGGCGAACAGACCGCTGAGAATATTAAAATTGAAATCGGTTCGGCATTGCCCATGAAAAATAAATTAAGCTGTCAGGTCAGGGGGAGGGATTTAATCACTGGAATGCCTAAAGACGTTCTTATTAATTCAAATGAAATTGCCGAAGCCATTAATCCTTATTTGATGGAAATCGCGGCGGCGATTAAAAAAGTTTTCAATGAAACTCCTCCGGAGCTTGTTGCCGATGTGATGGAAAAGGGGATTATTTTATCCGGCGGCAGTTCGCAAATTATGAATTTAGCAGAATTTTTTAAAAGAATTTTTAACGTTAATGCTTATGTTGCCGAAGAGCCGTTGTTTTGCGTTGCCCGCGGTTCCGGCATAATTTTGACTCATTTGGATACATATAAGAGAGCGTTGTTGAACAAAAGATAGTTTAAACAAATTTTCAATTTCTAATTTCCAATAAATTTTTAATGAATCAATTTACAATATTTTACTTAAACATAAATTAAGTTTGAAAATTGTAAAATTGTAAATTTAATGAAAATTGATAATTGCAAATTGAAAATTGATTTCTAATTTTTATGATTGGTAACGGAAAATTATTGACAATATTTAAAAAACTGGCTGACAGCAATAAATTGAGCCATGCTTATCTTTTTTTTGGCGAAGCCGGCGGGGGGAAAATAATTTTTTCTTTATCGCTCGCTAATTATTTGGAAAATAAAGAATTCAAGCCGTTGGAAAAAAACATTTTGGGAGAATGTTTTATTATTTCGCCTGATGAAAAAGGCATAATAGGAATTGATGAATCAAAAAAAATCGGAAATTTTTTATATCAAAAACCGGTTTTATCTCCAAAAAGGACGGTAATAATCAAAGATGCCGACAATTTGACTCCCGAAGCGCAAAACGCGGTCCTTAAAATTGTTGAAGATTCGCCGGAAGCCAGTTTGATTATTTTTATTGCCAAAGACGAAAGTTCTCTTTTGCCTCCCTTGACGTCGCGTTTGCAGAAAATTTATTTCCCTCAAGCGCTGACTAATACGGACTTGACACGGACCGATGCGGAAAAAAAAGAGCAAATTAAAATATTAAAAATGGGGCTTGAAGAAATTATTGAAAAGGATAAAATAGATGAGTATTTTAAAAGTTTAATCGCTGAACTGCGGAAAGACCCGGTGAAAAATATCAGTCAATTAAAAGAGGCGTTAAAGCGGTTAACTTTAATTAAAAGGTTCAATACGAATAAAAAATTACAATTAAAATGCCTATCGCGGTTTTAATAATAATTTGGGGAGGATTTCTCATTTCTTTTTTTAAGGGTTATTTGAAAAACGTACCGGGAATTATTTATACGATTTTAAGCGTACCGCAACATCTGCTGGCGTCAATTATTGATGTTTTTAAGTAAAATATGATTCAAAATTTGGAACAAAAAATTAAAGAATCTTTGGAATATTTGAAAAGCCAGTTTGCCGTTGTGCGCGGCGGTCGGCCTTCGCCAAAATTGGTGGAAGATATTTTAGTTGATTATTTCGGGCAGAGAATGCCGCTTAAACAAGTGGGTTCAATTAGTATTAATCCACCGCGAGAAATTTTAATTTCAATTTGGGATAAGCAAGCGGTTTCTATTGTTGTCAAGGCGATTGAGTCGTCAAATTTAAATGTGAGCGCCAATACGGACGGTAATTTGATAAGAATTAATTTACCGCCGTTGTCAGCCGAACGCCGGCAAGAATTGGTAAAAGTGGTTAAAAAGGAATCTGAAGAAACGAAAATTAAAATTAGGCATCTGCGCGATGAAGAGAATAAAAAAATCGGCCAGCAGGAAGAAAGAGGAGAAATTACCGAAGACCAAAAATTTAAATTGAAAGAACAGATTCAAAAATCAATTGACAAGGCGAATAAAGATATTGGAGAGATGTTGGAGAAAAAAATAAAAGAAATAGAGGAATAAATATGTTAATTGGAATCATTTTCGTCATAATATTTTTATCAATTTTGATTTTAGTTCATGAAGCCGGACATTTTTTAGCTGCCAAGAAATTTGGCTTATTGGTTGAAGAATTCGGTTTTGGTTTCCCGCCAAAAATTTGGAGCAAAAAAATCGGGGAAACGGTTTACAGCGTGAATGCTTTGCCGTTTGGCGGATTCGTCAAGATTTTTGGCGAGGACGGCGGGGATTCGTCAATGGAAAGAAATTTCGCGTCTTTGAAAATTTGGCAACGGACTATTATTATTTCGGCTGGCGTTTTATTCAATTTTTTGCTCGCTTGGCTGGTGATTTCTTTGGTTTTTTCAATCGGCGTTCCGCAAGCGGTCATAATCACCGATGTTAAAGCGAACAGTCCGGCGGCTGAAATCAGGCTTCAAGCTAATGATAAAATTATCGGATACAACACCACTGAGGAATTTATCAATTACATCAATGAAAATAGGGGTAAAGAAATTAATTTAAAAATAGGGAGAAACGGCGATGATTTAGATTTGAAAGTTATTCCGAGAATTATTGAAAATACGCCTAACGGCGAAGGCGCCTTGGGAATCGGTTTGATTGGCGCTGGATTGCCTAAAAAAAATATAGGGGAAAGTCTTTGGGAGGGATTAAAAACTTCCATTGAAATGACAAAAATGATTTTTGTCGCGATTTTTAATTTAATTGCCAAAGCAATTGTCGGTAAAGCGAGTATGGAACAAGTCGCGGGACCAGTTGGCATTGTTAAACTTACGGCGCAAGCCGGCACCTTGGGAATTGTTTATTTGCTTCAGCTTTTGGTGATGATTTCTCTGAATTTGGCGGTAATTAATATCTTGCCTTTTCCGGCGTTGGACGGCGGAAGATTGCTTTTTTTGGCGATTGAAAAAATAAAAGGTTCGCCGCTGAATCCGAAATTTGAAAAAATGGCTAACGGTATCGGCCTTGCTTTGTTAATTTTATTGATGATAGCGATTACAATCAAAGACATTGTAAAACTATGACACTATATAATCAAAAAGATTCTAATATTCGCAAAACATGGCTGCTCTTTACGGCTTTTTTAATTGTTGTTATCGGTATTGGCTGGTTTTTCGGCGGAGTTTATAATAATTCGTCAATTTTATATTTTGCCGTTTTTTTCAGCATTGTAATGAACGTTGTCGCTTATTGGTTTTCCGATAAAATTGTTTTAAAAATGGCGCGGGCGCAACCGATTGAAAAAAAGGACAATCCTGAACTTTATAATATTGTTGAAAATCTGGCGATTACCGCCGGTTTGCCTTTGCCGAAGATTTATATTATTGATGAAGTCCAGCCGAACGCTTTTGCCACAGGCAGAAATCCGGAACACGCGGTTGTGGCGGTGACAAAAGGGCTTTTGGGGAAGTTAAACAAAACAGAATTGGAAGGCGTAATTGCCCATGAATTGTCGCACATTGGGAACCGTGATATGCTTTTATCAACCGCCGTGGTTGTTCTGGTCGGGTTTATTTCCATTCTTTCCGATATATTTTTGCGTTCAACATTTTTCGGGGGAGGACGTAGAAACAGAGAAGGTGGAGGACAAGCGCAGGCGATTATGATGATTGTCGGAATCGTTTTGGCGATTTTGGCGCCCATCGCCGCTATGTTGATGCAAATGGCGATTTCTAGAAAAAGGGAATTTTTGGCGGATGCTTCGGGCGCGCTTTTAACCCGTTATCCCGAGGGCTTGGCGAGCGCTTTGGAGAAAATCGCTTCTGACCCGACGCCATTGCCGGTTGCTAAAAACACAACATCTCATCTTTGGTTTGACGACCCGTTTACACACGGCATCGGAATAGGTAAAAAAGTTAATTGGTTGCATAAACTTTTTATGACCCACCCGCCGGTTGAAGAAAGATTGAAAGCATTAAGAGGATTAAAAATATGAATAATATAGAAAAAAAGCACAATTCAATTAATAATGAAGAAGAAAATGTTGAAGTTTTAAAGCAGAAAATTGAAAGATTAAGGGCGGAGAATAAAGAATTGAAAGATGAGGTGGAAAACTTAATGCACGATGAATTGACTGGTTTAAAAGGAAGAAAGTTTTTTACGGAAAAATCGCAACAAGATGTGTTTAGTATTATTTCCCCGGAAACAGAAACTGAAAATAGAAAAGAAGGTTTTAAATCTGTCAGTTTTTTATTCTGCGACATTGATTATTTTAAAAAAGTTAATGATATTTATGGGCATGATTTTGGAGATAAAATTTTGAAAGAAGTGGCTTGGATTATTAAAGAAAATATCAGGAAAAGCGATACGGCTTGTCGTTGGGGAGGCGAAGAAATAGTAATAAGTTTATTGGGCGCCGATGAAAAAAAAGCGGTGGAGAAAGCCGAGAAATTAAGAAAGGCGGTTGAGGAGAAGATTGAGGAAAAATATAGAGACAATCCGAAATATTCCAGTTTAAAAGTTTCTTTAAGCATCGGCATTAGTTCTTTTGAGTCCGGCGTTGGCTTCGAAGAATTAATAAAACGGGGAGATGAAGCGATGTATTTAGCCAAAGGAGAGGGGAAAAATCGCGTCAAAACTTATTCACAAGTCTTAGAAAAAGAAAAAGCGGAACGTAATAAATTGTAAAATAATAATTTTACTTAAAATGGAGGGGTCGCATAGCGGCATAGTGTACCATATTGTTCTCGGTTTATCTAAAATTTAGTATAATTTTAGTTATAAACCGCAATCCCGCACATAGCGGAAAGGTGCGTGAGTGGTTTAAACGGCAGTCCTGGAAAGACTGTGTACCGCAAGGTACCGCGAGTTCGAATCTCGCCCTTTCCGCTATGTGCGGGAGAAAGATGGCATACCTTAACCGGTATCGTGGGTTCAAATCCCACCCTCTCCGCCAATTTGTACTTTCAGAAAAATCGTAAGAAGTTGCCTCGGCGCGTTGCGCCTCGGCATGGTATTTTTCCGCAATTTTAAAGGCATTTTTGAAATCCAAAACCAAAGTGCGGTCGGCAATGCGGAAGTTCGAACCAATCTTTTTGAGAAAATCCCGAATCCTTTCGGGATTTTCTTGTTGAGCGTATTTTTCGGCTTGGTTGGCTTCTTTTAGAAAGGCAATGGCAAGTTCGAACCGATTATTGCTCTTTCGCCCAAAAGCGGAGATTTTTTCTTCCAAATCTTTTTTAGCGAGAACGAGCTTGTACTTTTTTGCAGTGTATTCCGTTTGCGACAAATTGCCGTCCAGTTGTAAATCAAGCAAGCGATCAAGTTTTGTTTCTATTTCTACAAGCTCATCTCTCGCTTTTTGGGCGAAAGAGCTTTCCGCTTGGGCAGTTTTAATTTTTTCGTTTTCGAAAAAATTGATTGAAGCATTTGCCCAAGCGGAAGACAAAGAAACTTTTTGTATTTCCGTTCTGATTTGAGAAGTGATGGCGTCCTCTCTTGCATACCTTTGCGAACAAGGATTTTTCCGTTTCGTACATCGTAAATAGTTATGCCCTTTTTGCGTTTCGGTAGTAATGAAACAGCCACATTCTCCGCAACGAAAAAATCCTCTAAAAATGTAAGGTTTCAATTTTGGTGATTTCGGTTTGCTCTTGTTCGCCATCACTTCTTGAACGGAATCAAAAAGTTTCT